>JAWSUF010000001.1 GCA_033549365.1 Acidobacteriota bacterium | reverse complement strand
GTGATCAGCGAAAAAACCCATAGTCAGATTATGCCACAGGGCCGAAACCCCGGGCTTCAGCCCGGGGAGTTTTCATTATCAGCATATTCCAGCAGCCAGAGCAGGATAGCAGTCATGATGAGACGGCTATGGACTTCCGGCGAAAGCGTTGACCTCCACGGATTCCTGTTCCATTAGAAATTCAATGAGATTTTTGTGAATGATCCCTTCGCGGCTGAAATCGAACTTGTCAAGACTCAACACCATTTTGGGAAAATTGTCCTGAATGCCGGCCAGCGCTGAAAATTCCCGTTCGGCAACGGCCGGATCCGTTATCAGGTAGGCAACCTGGATATAAATCTTTTGAGATGTTCTTTCCGCAATGAAGTCGATTTCTCTTCCATTCGATTTCCCGATATGAACGTCGTATCCTCTCCGCCGGAGCTCAAGAAAAACAATGTTTTCAAGGATCTGGTTGATATCTCTTTGGTTGTTTCCATAAACGGCCTCACGGATGCCCGGATCGGCCAAAAAAATCTTTTCCTGGAATTTCAGCAATTTTTTTCCCTGAACGTCTTTGCGCGGAACCAGGTAAAGAAGACATGCCTCCCGGGCATGAGAGATATAGTTATACAAAGTCTCCAGAGACAACGTCCTTTTTTCGTTCTTGAGATATTTCATGACATTGGCGCCGGAAAATGAATTGGCGACATTCGCGAGAGGATAAGAGATGACGCGTTCAAACAGCTCGATATCTCGAATGGAATGTCTGGCGATAATATCTTTCAGCAGGATCGAGTTATAGATGTCCCTCAAATAATCGAGGGCGGCGGTTTGATCGAGATCATTTTCGTAAAGAAAGGGCATGCCGCCGAACCGGAGAAAGATTTGAAATTCTTCTTCCGGAGATAGGGTCGATCGCTTTTCTTTCTTCATTTTCATCATTTCCTTGAAAGAAAAGGGATAGACGGCAATCTCAATATAACGGCCGGCAAGATAAGTGGCCAGCTCTCCGGACAGCAGTTTTGAGTTTGACCCGGTAATGTATAAATCACAATTCAGATCGACTCTCAGAGAGTTCACCATTTTTTCCCAACCGGTCAACTCCTGGATTTCATCGAGAAACACATAGGTTTTTTTATTGTGGCTTTCACTGAAACGTTTCAGTTCCTGATAAATGCTCAGCATGTCCCGGTTTGCATACGCCAGGCTCTCGAAGTTGATCGTACAGATTTGATTTTCCAAAACACCTGCGGCGATCATTTCCTGTTGAACAAGTTTCAGAAGAGTCGACTTGCCTGAACGGCGAATTCCGGTAAAGACCTTCACCAAATCTTTATCGATAAAAGGCCGAATCCTGTCCATGTAGGCTTCTCTTTTAATCATGTCAGCCACCTCGTATGCCAATGATATCAAGCTATAGCGTAAACTGCAACGAATAATATCATTAGTTTACGGTATGACGAATATTATAAAGATGACGAACGATCACAAACGGCTGGAACGGGATAATGTGCTCTGGCTGCTGGATATTACTGATAACAAAAGAATTAGAGCTAAAAAGGCCGTTTTTTCGGCTGAAATAAATATAAGTTGTTTATTATCAGCAAAATCCAGCAGCCAGAGCAGGATAGCAGTCAGCCAGGCTTGACATCTCGCTCTAACGCCGGATAGATTCGGCTTTGTTGTGGAAGAACGAATCCGGTATTACAATGTCCCTAGGCCACCGAGCGGCTGAACCCAACCGTTGGCGAAACAGAATGGGTATCGAAACAAAGTCTTGGGCTGCAGACGAGTTCATTTTCCGGCCACATGGCGCCGGACGATTTGGCAGCGCGGCGTTTCTGTTGCTGTGGTTGTGCGGATGGGCTTTAGGCGAAGCATTTGCGTTGTTCGTCCTCGGTCAGGGGATTTGGGCCTTGCTGACGGGCCGTCCGGTCGCCGGCGCCGATGAACCTCTTCGGATGGCCACGGCGCTGGGCGCCGGAGCATTCCTTCTGGTTTGGCTTGCCGTCTGGACGGTCGGCGGCGTGATGGCGATCCGGGAACTGTTGCGTTTGGTTTGGGCGAAGGACCGACTGGTGCTTGATCGGGATGCGCTGTGGCGCGTGCGCCGGCTCGGTCCGTTTACGTCCACCCGCGCTCTGGCGCGGAACGAGATCCGGCGCGTGTTCGTTCAGCCCGCCGACACGACCTTGATGGTGCAACTGAGCTCGAACCTTCTGGAGCTGTCCGACCTCGGCACGCCCGCGGAACGAGCCGAAGCCGCGCGGCGACTGAGCGCCGCATTGGGGTTGCCGGACGAAGGCACGTCAGTTGAACCGGCGGCGTTGCCCGAGGATTGGCAGGAAGCCGCCGGAGCGCTCGGCGAACGATTGCTCGTACCTAACCTGCAAACCCGCCGCCGGCAAGCCGTCACCGTCGCGATCGTCACCGGCGTCGTCTGGACCGCCCTGGTGCTGCTGGCGCGTGAAAGCCTGAGCGAACCGAATTTGTGGGGGGTGACGCTGATGCTGACCGTGTTGGGCGCCTGGCTCGCCCGGCAAACGCTCTGGATGTTTCGAGACCGGAAAGAATGGCGGATCGAACGCGGCAGGCTGGTTCACCAACGCCGGTTCGCCGGCGCAGTGACGGAACTCCGCCAAGCCGGGGCGCTGGAATTGACGGAGTCTCGCGACAGCGACAACGACGCATGGTTTCATCTCCATGCGATCGAGCTTTCGCCGTCGCTCCACACGCGTGCCGGCAAGACGCCCGAGAAAATCAGGATTACGCACTCGATCCATGACCCGACCGAGTCGCGCTGTTTGGGCCGGTGGCTGTCGCAGCAGGCTGGTATTCCGCTTCACGACCGCGTCCCTACAGACGCCGACAAACAGGCAGAACTCGCCCGGATCAAAGACCAACTCGCCCGCTCCGGCAAATTTGGCCGCTTCGTGTCGCGCCTTATGGACCGCACCCGCCGCACACGCAAGGTCCTCGTTTTGCTGATGGCCGGCGCACTGGCCGGCGGCTGCGCGCGGGATTACATCATGCCGCCGGCCGAGGTGCGGTTGCCGGAATACCAGGCGGAGAGCCTCTTCTCCGAAGGACTCTGCGTCATCTCGGAACGGCGGGAGTTGCGCCGGGGATACATGGACCTTGAAGGCCGCATCGTCATTGCGCCGGAGTTTTTCGCGGCCGGCCCGTTCAACGGCGGTCTCGCGCCGGCCCAGCGCGCGGCATGGGACCGCTACGGCTACATCGACCGGCAAGGGCGCACGGTCATCGAGCCGCGCTTCGATGCGGCGTTGACGTTTGCGGGCGAACCGGCCCCGGTGCGTGTCGGCGGCCGGTGGGGGTTCATTGACCGGCAGGGGCGCGACGTCGTGCCGCCGCGGTTCGATCTCGCGTTCGGCCATGAGCCTGCCCCGTGCCGTCAGTGACCGCGCGGCCCGGCGTGTTTGGGTTTTTGCCGAGAAAATGAAAATTTACCGCCCGTCTCCGGTTCTCCACTGCACCTTGGTCGGTTGCAGGTAGATGATCTCAATGTCCTTGTTCGGGTCTAAGTCCTTCAGCATCCCCGAGCGGTCACCGGAGCCCGGCTTGATGATCTCGCGGTGGACGATCTGGATCTCCTCGAAGTCCAGGGATATGAGCAGCTTCACATCTCCCCACGACTCAAGGCTGCACAGATTAAGCTTCATCGATGGGAAGCCGGTCCTCCCTTGCTTGACTTCGTACATGAGTTGGGGCGTAGATTTATCAATCATCTTTGCCAGAGCCACGCCGGTCCAGTTGCTCCCCATCTCGAAGGGGCGGCTCGCCGCCGGATAGGTGAAGGCGCCTGTGGGCCGGCCGGGCTGGGCGCCGCTGAGCAGCGCCAGGGGCTTGGGCAAGCCTGGGATGTTATGCTCGAATGCGGCGACCTCAATCCACTGGATGTACTCCCCGGCGTAGAACTCCCCCTTGATCCCCGGCAGGCTGAGCAGAATATGCTCCCGTATTGTCATCCTTTCTTAGGGATAAAAAAAGGCATAACGATAGTAAATTCTCCCTCGGGACGATGTCAAGAACGGTCGTGAGTGCTTGAGATGGAAGCAGACTTAGAAATGAGGCCAGGTATCGGCTACCCGGTAGCCCTCCGGCCATGGATCCATCGGATCCAACAGGTGTTGATGGGTGCCTGTGATCCAGGCTTGTCCTGAAATGAGCGGAACAACAGCCTGCTTTTCACCTACCCGGGTCAGCGAGTCGATCCGGCAGTGGAAACGCGAACCGATGATGGACTCACCGATAAAATGGTCTCCGGTCTGCAACAGCCCCTGATCATGCAGGAGGGCCATGCGGGCGGAACAACCGGTTCCCGTAGGGCAGCGATCCAGTTTTCCCGGCTGGATGACGACGGTATTGCGTCCGAGCCAGCTGTCGTTTTCCTTTTTCAGGGGGGCTGCAATCTGACAGAATGAAATGTGTTTCAAGTCGGGATTTTCCGGATGATGGAAGCCAAGCTGTTCATTGGCGGCATGGGTTATTCTCATTCCCGTTTCAACAAGATCCCGCGCTTCATCGGCGACAAGTCTAAAACCCAGTGCGGTTGCATCAACGATGACGAAACTGTCACCGCCATAAGCCGTGTCGACGGTCAGGGTGCCGATTCCTTCGACTTCCAGACCGACATTCGCTTTATCAACAAAGGAAGGAACATTCCGGACCGTGACCCTGGTAACCTTTCCCGACTCGCAGCGGGCGACCACCTCAATCAGGCCTCCCGGCGGCTCAAGAATCATCTTTGTTTCCGGTTCTTTCATTGGGATGATTCCTGTTTCAAGCAGGACTGTTGAAACACAGATGGAATTTGAGCCTGACATCGGAGGCGTGTGTTCGGGTTCCATGATAATCCAACCCATCTGAGCTTTGGGATGCTTGGGAGGAACGAGGAGATTGACATGGCGAAAAACACCCCCGCGCGGTTCATTGAGCAGGAATTTCCGCAATTGCTGATCCCGGGCTATCCAGCGGGATTGTTCCCAGATCGTATCTCCGGGCGGCGGAGCGACTCCGCCGACAATCACGTCTCCGACTTCGCCTTCAGCATGACAGCTGACCACATGAATAACCCGGCTTGCACGCATCAATCTTTCTCCTTTCCACTCGGCACCTTTGAGAGTCCGATATCGAGCATAAATCGCATCCCTGTCGTGCAAATCATCCTAAATCGTCTTTCGTGGGACGTCAAGAACGGTCGAGAGTGCTGACAACAAATCCGAAGACCGGAAAAAAGGGAAAGCAATACGCGATCGAGCCTGACGAGAAGGGTACGAGGTCGTCTGAGCTTTGTCATTGAATGAGAATTAAACCCGGCTTTCCGTGAGCACAAAGTCAACTTCATCCGAAAGGGCGGTCAATAACCGATTAAAGGTTTCGATCGTTGGGATCGCCCGGCCTTGCTCGTAGCGGGCGTATGAATTATAGGACTTAGCACCCAACCGTCGGGCCACTTCTTTTAATGTGAGACCATGAATCATCCTGCGGCGGCGAAGGAGAAACGAAGCAAGAACCGGAAAATCTGAGGACCCGATCTCAAAGTAGTCCCCTCTTCCCTTAAAGACATCGATTTGAAATCCTTCTTCATTCACGAGGGATTCGATAGCATCAGCGATCATCTCGCAAGCATCCTCTTTGGTCCTGCCTTGAGTTGTGACGGCAAGCAGAGGGACTTCGATGATCCAATATTTTCCGTTTTTTAAAATCCTACCTGGCAATCTCATTCCTTTTCTCCGTCAACGAGTTTAAGAATAGCCCTTGCCGTATATTCATGGATCTCTCGATGTCGCGGCACGGCCACATCCAAGGTGCCATTCGACCAAATGTCATGTTTTCTTCCATGTCGAACGAGTGCCCAGCCCATGTTCTTAAGATTTTTTTCCAACTCCTTCCGTTTCATGATATTTTACACTTATAAGTGTAATTATTCAATCATAAAAGTTCCTTTAAAGGATAAGACGTATAAGAAAGGAGATTGATCTCAACAGGTTGGCCGGCGGGCCCGTCTCTTAGGCTGCTTTGGCTGCTGCAAGTTAAAGCAGGCTTTTTGACCGCCACAGGGGGATCAGAGCAAAAGCCGCCGCTATCGAAACCCAGCCAGCAGCCGGGGAGATCCCGGGCACCGGGATGAGCAGCCGCACGAGCCCGGTGAGAGCCAGGAGCAGGGACGCGGCCATGAACAGGGCCGTTTTGGTTCGCTTCCACAGCCCCGCCTCGGGCCGCACGCCCTCGCCGGCGACAGCCTTCCAGGCTCCGGGCGGCCGCACCCGCTCGAAGAACCTTGTCACGGTCCCCCCGTCGGTTCGCGGCCCGAAAAGCGCTGCTGCCACGGCCGCGCCCATCGAGACGAGGACCATAAGCCCCAGCCGCACCCACTCTTCCCCGACGGCGATCAGCAGGATTGGGGCGGCCGTGAGCGAAACCCCGAGGGCCGCCACCTCCGACCAGAGATTGATGCGGTGCCAGAGCCAGCGGAGCATCAGCACCCCGCCGACCCCGGCGCCGAAAAGCAGAGACACGAACCAGGTGGCCTGGATGGAGCCCAGAGCGCCCATGATGACCAGCGCCAGACCCAGGATGACGAAGTTCGAAAGACGTGCGGCCACGACCAGCTCACGGTCCCGGGGCGTACGCTTCAGCCAGGCCCGGCAGACGAGCCGGGCGTAGATGTCGTTGGTCCAGTAGGACGCCCCCCAGTTCAGGTGGGTGTCGATCGTCGAGGCCAGGGCGGCCAGCAGGCCGGCGAGCATGAGGCCCTTGAGGCCGGCGGGCATCAGGTCGTTGATCCCGGTGACGAAGGTCATCTCCCGGGCGGCGGCGAACCCGGCGGCACCGGCCTCGGCCTCGGTGAACGGATAGAGGACAAGCAGGCCCAGCCCGATGACCAGCCAGACCAGGCTCCGGAGAAAGACCTGGACCCAGGTGAAAACGACGCCGGCCGCCCGGGCGTCGCGGTCGCTGCGGCAGGCCATGGCCCTCTGCGCGAGGTAGCCCGTGCCGTCGCTCCCGATCCAGAAGAGGCCCTGGAGCCCGATGACCGCCAGGAACGGGAAAAGAGCCCCATGACGGGACGGCAGGAACCCCAGGAACTCGCGGCCCCGGGTTTCTCCGTAGATCTCGACGATTCGGGCTCCGAGCCCGCCCAGCCCCCCGGCCGCGTCAACGATCAGCACGGCGTAGACCAGCGTGCCGACCATGGCGAAGCCGAACTGCAGGATGTCGGTGACCACGACCCCGCGCAGTCCTCCGAGAGTCGAATAAAGGAGCACGAAGGCCAGGACGAGGACGATGCTGAGGAAGGCCCCGGAGTCGCCCAGGCCCAGGGCCCGCAGAAAGCCGGCCAGACTTTGGTAAAGCGACGGCGGCAGCCAGCGATGCCAGGGGAGGAAGACTTCGGTGATGCGCACGGCCGCCGTCAGGATCATGGCCAGGAAAAAGCTGTTGACCACGGTCCCGAAATAGACGGCCTTCAGGATGCGCAGGGCCAGCACCCCCCGGCCGCTGTAGCGGATCTCGGTCAGCTCGGCGTCGGTGAGAACACCCGCCCGGCGCCACAGCTCTCCGAAGACGAAGGCCAGGAGAAGGAACCCGAATCCATAGATCCAGAAACGCCAGAGAAGAAAGAGTCCCCCGGTGGCCACCAGTCCTGTGGCCAGCAGGGGGGTGTCGGCGGCGTACTGGGTGGCGGCCATGCTCAGCCCCGACTTCCAACCGGCCACGTCCCGTCCGGCCAGGAAATACTCCTCGAGGTTCCTCGAGGCCCGGCGGCGGGCCCGCATTCCGTTCCAGAGGGCCAGGGCGACGAAAGCCGCGACGACGGCCAGGTCGATCATCTCGGGCCTAGAAGACGACATTCCGTCTCTCTTGTCAACCCCGGCCCGCAGTCGACGTTCATCGCGGAGAATCCGCCGCCGGCTTCCCGGTTCTGGACTCTTGCCCGCGGTCTGATTTATAATCCTTAAATAAAAAAAGTAGGGTAATGGGTTCAAAGACGGCAATTTCCGGGCGGGCGCAATCAGGAAATTCACATGAGCAAAACGCTTGCGTGAAAGATTTCCGCAAGCGGAAAGCCCTCGCGATCGCCGCCCTCCTCATTATTATGGCGGCGGCGGTCTTTCTCCGTTTTCACCGGTTGGGGGACCGGGCCCTCTACGGCGACGAGCCCTATTTCACCGTCGTGCCGGCGACCCAGCCGCTGCCGGAGATCCTCGGCGTTAACTACGGCAGCATTCTTTACCCCGCCATCCTTCATTTCCTTCTGCCTCTGGGACAACTTGAATTCATGGCCCGGCTGCCCTCGGCCGTTTTCGGCATTCTCGCCGTTTGGATCCTTTACCGCGTCGGCCGACTGGTTTTCCCGAGGAGAAAGGAAGCCCTCATGGCCGCGGTTTTCGGCGCGACTTCGGGGTGGCTCATCTTTTTCTCCCAGCAGGCGCGTGGCTATTCGGGCATGGTGCTTTTTTCCCTTCTGGCGCTGTATTGCTTTCTTCGAGCCGTCAAGGAGGACCGTGCGATATTTTGGGCGGGTTATGCCCTGTCGCTTTCGATCGGGATCTATATGCATTTGTTCATGCTGATCATCTTGCCCGTTCATGCCGCCTACGTCGGCGTTCTGTCGGCCGTGAGTTGGTGGAAGACGAAGCGCCTGCGATGGGATCACCCGGCCGTGTGTCTCGCCGTGCGGTTTGCGGCGGCCTCGGTTGCGGCCATGATTGCCGTCTATTTCCTCTATCTCCCCACCCGAAGCAACGGAATCGAGCAGGGCGATTTGTTCATCTTTCTCAAGCAGGCCTCCGAGGGTCTGATGAACGGCCGGACCGAACTCGCCCTGCTTCCCTATTCCAAGGAAGTCATCTCCCGTCTGCTGGATCATGCAACCTGGCCCTTGCTTTTTTTCTTCAAGATGTTGCTTGCGGCCCTGGGCTTGGCCGCCTTTATGAAAAATAAAACCCGGGAGTGGATCCTCTGGATCCTGTACCTCACGCTTCCCTTGGTTTTATTTGTTTTCTCGAACCCGGCGGCTCCTTACCAGACCATCCAGACCAACAAGTTCAGTTTCCTGGCGCCCATCTTATATCTGCTGATGGCCGGGGGGTTCGGCGCATGGGATTCCGTTATCGCCGGCCGCCGGCTCGAAATCCGCCGGGGATCTTGGTATCCGGCGGGGCGGACCATCCTGCGGATTGCGTTGGTCGCCGCAATTCTTTCCGGGGAACTCCTGGGCCTCCTGGAGTTCAGGAGCACGATCTGGAAGTCGCGCGCGTTTCCCCGGAACGCGGGCATCGTCGATCACATGAAGGATCGAATCGACAATGAGGAGTTGGTCCTTTCCGACAGCCCTATCAATTCCCTGGCCTTTGTCTTTGCCAAACCGATCGCCATGCCGCGGACAGGCCGCCCGCGCGCTACATTTTTCGAAGCTCCGGATTTCTATTTTCAGTGGAATGCCAACGTCCCCGCGAGACTTTGGATGGTATTGGGCGACGCCCCGTTCCACGACGATGACGCCCGGCGCCTCCGAGACCTGTCCGCGAACATTGAAATTCACAGTTTTTCCCTCTATACGCTCATCTTGTATCCGGACAGGGACCGGACTCTCATGGACAAAGTCAGCCATCTCATGCGGTTCTTCAAAACACTGCCGATAGGGGAGACGAAGCGCCTGGAAACCGATCTTTTTCTTGCTTATACGTTCCTGCTCGCCGGAGCAAATGGGGAAGCTCTGGCGATTCTGGATGCCCTGGGAAAGGACGACCCGGCGGGATGGGCGCCGCAGCCGGGGGATTGGCGGCTCGATATCCCTAACTACGTCTTCGGTTTCCTGAGCGGGCAGATCGACAAGTATCTTCTTCACAATGCCGACGTTGCTGTAGGGATGGACGGTGCGGAGGAAGCCCAGGCACTTCTGCGGAGAATCAGGCCCCTGGACGATCAAACCCCGTCGTTTCGATCCTCGGTGCACACCATACGCGGCGATGTGCTCCGGCTCAAGGGCATGAATGACGCCGCGGAAAAGGAGTACCTGAAGGCGCTGGAATCGCCCGAATCGCCTTTGAAGGAAGCGGACCTGATTCGGAAGATCGGACGTCTCCGCGGCATGCCCTCGGCCTTCATGATAAGCCAGGACGGCCGGACATGCCGCATCCGCTGGTGGAGCGAAGAGAGACGGGAATTTTCCGGCCGAATCGAAATTTCCGAGAAGATAAGCCGGATCCGCGGGTTCCGGTTGACGAAGGCCGATTCCCATCTCAAGGATGGACGGAACATCGGTTTCCGAGGTGTTTCTCAGAAAGGCATGGTCAAGGGCCTGACCATCGAGACGCGCCGTCACGCCCGCATCGAAATGGTGCTCCGGATCGAAGGGATCCGTTCACTCGAGGACCATATGATTGTGTTTCCGGACGGGGACAACCCCCGGGGCTTGGTAATCAGATAGCTTGAGCCATACGCTCACCAAGCCTGTCCAAACAGGTTATGATAAAACGAGTCGTTTCCGTTCGATCATCCGATGTCGTCCAGAAGTCATATGGCTTGCTTGGCTATCACACACGAACGGCGGGACGTTGACAAAACCCGGGCGGAACTTTATTTTATCGGCGGATATTTAAGGAGTTAGGCAACTCATCGGCATTCTTATGAATAGATCAGGATAGAAAGGGGATGACCATGGATGTTCGGGAAGCCATCGACCGCCGCCGCGCCTTCCGATCGCTGAAACCGATTGTCGTCGACGACGATCTTGTGTCCGATCTGGCACGATGTGCCGGGCTCGCTCCCTCCTGCTTTAACAGTCAGCCCTGGCGGTTTGTCTTTGTCGATGACGCGGAGCAGATCGCGCGGATGAGGGACGTCCTCACCGACGGGAATAAGTGGGCTCACCGCGCCTCCCTGATCGTCGCCGTGTTCAGCCGCGAGGAGGACGATTGCGTCATCCACACCCGAAAATACCATCAGTTCGACTGCGGCCTGGCTTCCGGCTTTCTCATCCTGCGGGCCGTCGAGCTGGGGTTTGTCGCCCATCCCATCGCCGGCTTCAGCCCGAAAAAGACGCGGGCCGTCCTAGGCATCCCGGATGAGTTCGAGGTCATCACCCTGATCATGATCGGCGCGAAGGATGACGAATTGAACCCCGTTCTCAACGACAAGCAGATCGCGCTGGAAAAAGCGCGGCCGCCCCGCCTGCCGCTGCCCGAGTTCGCCTACCGCAACCGCTATCCGGCATCGTCGGCATAGAGTCGAAATCGACTTGACTTCAACCCGAATTTTTTAAGAGAATAGGCAAAATCAAGCAAAGAACGGCTTGAGGTTGGGAAAGGAGAGAAAAATGGCGGAAAAGAAAGATTACGTTCCCGTTGTTCCCCCCTCGGACACGAAGATGAGGGAATTCACCCTGCGGGCGTTGCTCATCGGCCTTTTCATGTCGGTGATCCTGGGCGCGGCCAATGCCTATCTCGGGCTCAAGGCCGGGATGACCATCGCCGCGGTCTACCCGGCGGCGGTTGTCGGCATGGCCCTGCTGCGCATCGTCAAAGGCAGCATCCTGGAAGAAAACCTGGCAAGGACTGTGGGGGCGATCGGAGAATCCGTGGCCGCCGGGGCCATCTTCACCCTGCCGGCCTTTTTCATCGCCGGCTTCTGGGATCCTTTCTTCACCGCAGGGAATTACTTGACCTCGACCATCATCATGATCGTCGGCGGCATCCTGGGCATCATGTTCGTGGCCCTGCTGCGGCGGGTCATGGTCCGGGATCCGGAACTGGCGTTCCCCGAAAGCGTGGCCGCGGCCGAAATCCATAAGGCCGGCCGGGCCGAGGGCGGAGGCTCGAAATTCCTCTTCCGGGCCATGGGCGTGGGCGCGGTCATCAAGCTGTTGGCCGAAGTCAAGCTGTTTGCCGTTGCCTGGGAAAAATTCGTCATCTGGGGCAAGCAGACCATCGCCGGAACGAAATTCACCGGTCAGGGCGGCATGTTTCTGGGATCTTTCGGCGTCAAGCCGGCCTACATCGGTGTCGGCTACATCATCGGTCCGATGCTCGGGTCGCTGGCCTTCGCCGGAGGACTGCTGGCCTGGGGTTTGCTGACCCCGATCATCCTTTATTTCATGGGACCCAGCCTGGTCGCTGAAACCGGCGTCAATCCCACCAATGCCGCGGAATGGCTGGCTCTGGCCAAACAGGTCTGGATGAGCGTCGTCCGGCCGATCGCCATCGGCGGCATGCTGGTCGGCGCGACCTACACTTTGTTCAAAATGCGCAAGAGCCTGACCGAGGGCATCGCCCGTTCGGTCGCCGATGTCAAGAAAGCGGCCTCCGGAACCGGTGAAGAAGTGGAACGGACCGAGCAGGATATCCGTTTCCCGCTGGTTCTCGCCGGAATCTTCGGGGTGTCTCTGGCCACCTTCGCCATCATGTTGTTTATCTTCAAGGCGCCCGTTCTGACATCCTTGGTCGCCTCGGCGTTGATGACGATTCTGGCCTTTTTCTTCGCCGCCGTTTCCGGCTACCTGGTCGGCGTCATCGGTTCGTCGAACAACCCGATCAGCGGCCTGACCCTGACGGCCCTTCTGGTCACCGCGCTGGTGCTGGTGATCCTGGGCATCGGCAAGGGCGACGCCGCCATCATGGCCGTTCTGGGGGTGGCCGCCATCGTCTGTGTCTCGGCGGCCGTGGCCGGCGAAATGCTGCAGGACCTCAAGTCCGGGCATATTCTCGGCGGGACGCCCTGGAAGATGGAAGTCGGCAATATCATCGGAGTCATCGCCTCCGGCGCCGTGCTTTTCGGCGTGTTGGCCGTTTTGCATTCGGGAGACGTGGCGCGCGGTGAAGTCGCGGGCTACCAGGGTGGATTCGGCACGGAAGAGCTGCCGGCGCCCCAGGCCAGCCTGATGGCCATCCTCGCGAGGGGGATTGTCGGCGGCGACATGGCCTGGCCTTTGATTATCGTCGGCATCTTCATGGGCATCGGTTTCGTTCTGGCCAACGTCAAGAGCCCGATGCTGGTCAGCGTGGGCATGTATCTGCCGTTCACGACGACGTTTGCCATTTTTATCGGCGGCATGATCAAGGGTTTGCTGGATGTCTTCAGAAAACGCTACAAACACAACGAAGCCCAGAAAGCCCGGTCGGAAAACGTAGGGATTCTGCTGGCCTCAGGATTGATCGCCGGAGAAGCGTTGATGGGCCTGTTGATCGCGTTCCTGGCCATCGGCGGGATCTTCATCTTCAAATACTTTGTTTTCTTCGAGAATCCGTCCTTCCTGATCAGTCTCCCGGTGATCTTCCTTGTGGCCTGGATTCTGATCCGGATTCCGCTGAAAAACGCCGGCAGCCCCGACGAGCCCGCGCCTCCGAGCGCCGCCGGCCACTAAAAACAAACCCTATCGGAACCCGGGGCATGTTCACATGCCCCGGGTTCTTTTTTTGCTTTATCAACTAACCAAGGAAGCCAAGTATAAGTTGTTGAGTTGTGAGTGGCTCGTCAGGTTGTCGGGTTCTTGGCGATCTCCAGCGCTTTTTCCAGGAGTTCGTCACGACCCTGCCGGACGCCGTCCACGGTCCGCTCCATCGGGACATCTGGGAGGATCCCCACACCGTGAAGTTGTGATCCGTCGTGCTTCACGACGCGCATGCCCGTCCAGGTCACCGTGTATCCGCCGGGAAGCTCGAAGGGGTTGATATTGCCGTTGGTTCCGGCCGTGGGTTGTCCCACGATCACGCCCAGGTCGAATCCCTCGATATATCCCATGTAGGATTCCGCGTAGCTGATGGCCCGGCCGTCGGTGATGAAGACGACCTTGGCCGTCAAGGAGGGTTCCTTGGGTTGCATGTTCCAACCCGACCAGTGATAGTCGACCTGTTCGTAGTCCGGGTAAACGATCCGGGGCACTCCCATCCACCGGGAGTTTTCCTTGTCCCGGAGAAGATGCGCGATCAAGCCGTGGTTGCCGTTGGGGTAGCCCCGCATATCGCAGATCATGGCCTTGGCTTTTGCCAGATCCGGCAGGAGCTTTTCGATGTCCTCCATGGAGATCACGCTCAGGTTCAGGTAATGGATGCCGGGTTCCAGCATGCGGGACGCGGACTCGGCGGCTTCAACCCGGGCATTGTATTCCTGTGCGGTGAGGCGGGCGGTCAGTGTTTTCTCGAAAACATCTCCGTCCCGTTCGATCTTCAGGCTGAAGGTCTTGTCCTTTTCTCCGAGCTTGAGTTCGGAAAGCGCCCGGTAGCGCTTCCAGCCCGCCGTGGCCGCGGAGATATATCGCTCTTTGTTTTCCAGAGCCTCCCGGGCTGCGGTCCCGTTGATTTCCGCGACGATATCGCCCGCCCGGACATGAGTCAGGGCCTCGTCAAAGATGCGAGTGATCACCAGCCGGTCCTCGATCCATTCCCAGTCGATGGGCGGATAGTGGTTCGGCGAGGGGACGCCCCTCAATGTGACCCGTCCGTGTCCGTCATTCAGTCCGGCGACCAGGGCTTTCAGGGTGAGAAGAAAATCGTTTTCCGTTTCGTTCCGGTAGCTCGCCTGAAGCGCTTCCCGAAGCTTACCCGGCCAGTCGGTTTTAACGACGTCGAAATAGGGATAGAAGTGCCTAAAGACGTTCCAGGCGATGGCCGTTCCGGCCAGCCGGACGTAACGGTCGATACCGGACAGTGTTTCCGGAACCTCCCGGTCCATGGCCGCAATCAGGTTTTCGAGCTCCGGGCGGGGGGCGGGAGGATAGGTCTGATCTTCAGATCCCATAAGGACGAGGGGCATCGAACAGGAGAGTCCGGACCCCAGGTCCTTGGTGATGGATTCTCCGAAGGCCGGGATATGCTCGAACTTCACACGAGGCGCCGTGACGATGATGGGGCGGCTTTCGATCGAGACGCTCTTGGCGCCGGATGCGGCGGTCGCAGCCGTGACCCGGAACAGGTAGTTACCGCTCATCGCACCCGCGGTGTTCCATTCCTTGGGGGCTCTTCCCTCGTCATCCTCTTCGAACCCCGGATTGCCGATGGGAAGCGGCTCCCAGGCCCCATCTTCCGCGCCTTCCCAGACCGCAAGCTCGAAGTCGTCGGCCCAAATGCGGCCGGAGCCGACCAGGAAGCAGCCGAAAGTCAGTCTCTCCGCGTCATCGTCCACGCGTCCCGTGATTTCGTAATAGCCCCACCGGTCGGACCGGATGGGACGGTCGCCCATGTTGTCGAAGAGACCGGGGATTTGTCCGGCCCGGTCAACCCTGAGCCAAAGCTGAGCCTGGGAGTCCTCCGTCTTGACGGCCGCCTTGAGTCGGATGCGTTTTCCCCGAAGCGGCGTTGCGTCCATGGATCGAAGAAGGTTGCCGAAAGCCGTGGGCGGGGCGTCGAGGACGGTTTTCCGGTTGGAGCGGAGACTCTGGTAAAGGCCGGTCGTTTTGCCGAATCCCGCGCCGTAGTGGAGCCAACTTACGGGTTTCATGCCCTCCGGATCGGGCGGAGTCGCGTCGCCGGCTGGAAACTTCGTTTGCCGCCCTGTCTTGTTGATGATCAGGGCCGGGGCCACGGGCCCGAACAGCTCCTCCAAGGCCGCTTTGAGTTCCGCCGGGCTCCGGGAATTTTCCACACGCATCGCACCCAGGACCGCGAAGCGGTTCCAGTCCAGGGCTGCGGCCTCGTCTCCGGGATAGAAAAACCTGACATACCCGTAAAGCCTTGTGAACGCCTCGAGGTTTTCGATCTCCCTTCCGCCGGTATCGCCATGACACGACGAGGACAGACCGAGTGTTGCGATCAGGACAAGAACCCATATCATGTTTCACCCCTTTGATTCAGATGTCGTATTAACGGGGAATTCTCTTGACTCCCGCCGGTTTTTCGACGTCCAGCTTAATGAACGGCAAGAGCGATGTCAAGGCGGCGGGCGTTATCCATCGAGGCGGTTAACGCCACGAGGCGTTGACGCTTGCTCGGCAGGCTTGCTTTCCGGGTTATTTGGGCAAAGGTGTCGGTCAGCGAATAGCGGGGGTTGGAGACGCGCAGAAGAAGAACGTGGTTTTGACGATGATCGCCGCATTGGTTTGCCTGGCGATGGTTGCGCTGAACGGACTTCTTATCGACGATTTTTCCCGCGACGGCGTGTCTTCGATCGGCACGTTGTCGCCGCCAAAAAGGCGTTTTCCGCCGATGTGGCCGTGGCGAGGATCGAGCTAAATCCCACTTTTTCAAATAGCCTTTGAGGCGGGCGTTTATCAGCGGACAGTCATTCGGGTCCGGAAACCTCCAGCGGGCGGTTCCCGCAGGGTATTCGTGGCGCAGTGAACGTTGCCCCAGCGGTCATGGTAAATCCGGTCGTCGATGAAGACGACGTCCCGGATGCCGGCGGCGCGGAGCTTGGCGGCGATTTCCGATTGAACATCGGCGGGCATAGACGCGTTCCCGATGAGCATGTTTCCGTTGAGAAAGACCGAGTTCACCGGGTTGGACCACCGGCTGTGAGCGCCGGGGCGGGCCGAGGCCTTGTCGACCGAGACGGGAGAAAACAGGACGGGCAGGCGGATGAACCGGCTTTCGTCCATCCCCAAAAGTGCGATGATCCCCGGATAATCCACGTGTTTGCCGGCGATCTCGTAGGCGCCGCCGCGCAGCATCCGGTTCAGGCTGTCCTGAATGCCGCGGTTGAAGTCGTCCAGCGGTCGGCCGGTCAGAGCGGAGGCGGCTTCGGGGCTTCCCATGATCACCATGCCTCGGCCGTCCTTTCCGGGAATCACGTTGAAAATCTCGTCGACGTGCTTGATCCCCAGCCAGGAGGTGTCCACCCAGAAGGGCTTTTGGAGCACCTGGGCCTCGAGAAACGCCACAATCTCGGGATGCAGGCCGATCCCGGATATTGTGTTGATTCCGTAATAGATGCGGCCCATAGGGAACTGATCGGTGGGGTGGCTGACCTCGAGGTTTCCGAACCAGTCCGCCCAGGCGTCGTGGCCTTTGAGATCGCGGACGGAACCCACGGTGATGACGCCGATATCCGGACCGAGCAGGGTGGGGCCGAACGAGTCGGCGCCCCGGATTCCGTTCAGAACGACGTGCATCCGGCCGCCGCCCGGGATTTCTGTATAACCGATCTCCACGGTGTCCTGCACCCACATTTCGCGCCAGTTGGCGACGGGGTGAGGCGGCGGGAACGCGACACCCCAGCGGGGAAGGATGCCGCTCATCTCCCGGATCATGGCGGAGTTGTCGTAATCCCCGGTTGCGATGTAGAGAGTCCGGGTCGGGGCGGAATTGGGAAGCATGAGCCAGGGGGCGACCCGGGCTTCGGCGAAGTCCTCGGCGATCGTCGTATCGCCGGTTCTCACGGATACCCACAATCGCAGCCTGCCGTCCCAGCCGCCGACTCCGGCGAATGTTTTCGCCTCAACGCCGAGAACGAGGGGCGCTGTGCCGGACAGAGACAAGGGGGTGTCCGCGTCGATGAAGATCCAGCCGTCGCCGGATTGCTGAAAAATGTTGAAGCGGCCCGGCCGCAGCCGGCGTTGGCCGGAGGCTTCCACGAAGATTTCGGTTTTTCCGGATATCAGGGAAGGGTCGATCAGGACCCGAAATTTCGCCAGGTCGGCCTCGTCCGCCCGGCCGTTGACGATTTGATCGTGGGCGTCGGGCAACCCGCTGCGGTCGTCGTCGTCGAGATTGGCCATGATGAAGGGCCCGGATTCCCAGGACCAGGCGTGGCGGCCGGTGATGTCGGTGTCGTCCAGTCGGCCGTCCCGGTTGGTGTCGCCGTGGATGACCACGGCCGTCGCGGACGACGGTGCCGTTTGCGGAGCGGCCGCTGCAAGGCCTAAAAGAAGGAGAGCGCCGATAGAGAGAAGGCTTTTGAGCGTCATTTGATTTTCCTCTTAAGCCAATATACCTGCGCCGCCTTTCGAGATCAATGCGCTTTGTGTTTCCAAAGCCAAGCAAGACGGATTGACTTTTTTCCCATGTTGCATAGGATATCCTTTCCGAGACAATGACAGACACATCTCCTGAATATTCTTCCGGCCCGGGGTTTCCCGAGGTCGCACTCTCTCCGGGAGGCTTGCTTTATCTCGAACCGCCCGACATCCCCGGCGCATCGCCTCAGGTTCGGCGCCTTTGCGGCCTTTGGAGACAAGATCACGCCCTCGGCCTTCTGGAACTTGCGGGTGAGAAGTGGGAGGCGCCTCCTTCGGCCCTCCTCGGTTTCTGGAGGAGCTTTGCCCGAAGTTTTTTAACCGCCTTGTGCCAGACTCCGGGAATTGAGACCGATCCCACAACCGTCATCGCTCCCCCCGGCACGGAGTCCTTGAGGGCCGTGACGGATCGCGTGCCCCCGATGAAAGGCCTCGAATATCTCACGCCCAAGGTCCTGAGCCGGATGTGGAAACTGATGGATGCCTATGCCCATCTTCAGGCCGCCGCCCACCCGGAAGGGCCCGCCGGATGGCTGAGGGAACACGATCCCAACTGGCGTCTCGTCGGCCGGGTCACCTTCCATCTCGCCGAGAACAAACGCAATCCCGAATTTCCTTTCGCCTTCATGGCGACCTACACCGGGCGGCTGTCGGATCGGTCCAAGCCGCAATATCTCCCTCTCGACCGGGCGCTCCAGGAATATGCAGGACGAAAAAACCGCAACGCCCTCCTTAAGCTTCTCTCGCCGGTCCAGGCCGCCGCCGAAAAGAGCCCTCTCATCAGGAGCATGGTGGAATCCGGAGAGATCTACAAGCCGCAGACATGGACGCCGCGCGACGCCTACAATTTCCTCAGAGAGATCCCGGTTTTCGAAGAAAGCGGGATCATCGTTCGAGTGCCCGATTGGTGGAACGGCGGCCGCCCGCCCCGGCCCCGGGTCAGCGTGACGATCGGCGAAAAAAGAGGCGTCGTCCTGGGTCTCGACACCCTGCTCGATTTCAACATCGAGGCCTCGCTCGATGGGACGTCCCTGACCGAAGACGAGTGGCGCGCGATTGCCGGCGCTTCTCCCGGGCTGGTCTCGCTCCGGGGACAATGGATTGAAGTCGATCCCGAACGGCTTTCCCAACTCATGGCTCACTGGAAAAACGTCCGAAAGGGCGCCGGAAAGGACGGCCTGAGCTTTCTTCAAGCGATGCGTCTGCTCGCCGGAGTGGAAGGGCCGGAACCGAAAGCCGGCCGCGAGGCCGATACCGCCGAATGGTTCGGAGTTCGCGCCGGAACCGGTCTGGCGGCCTTGCTTGAGGCTTTGCGGAATCCCGAACGCCTGAAAGCGACGGACGCCGATCCCGGCAAGGACTTTCGAGCGGTTCTGCGGCCCTACCAACGCGAAGGCGTCGGCTGGCTTCACTTTCTGTCCAAGCTCGGTCTTGGAGCCTGCCTGGCCGATGACATGGGTCTGGGCAAGACGATCCAGTTTCTGGCCCTCCTCCTTCTTCTGCGGAGGGATGCCCCGGCCGACTCTCCGCCCGCTCTCCTTGTCGTTCCCGCCTCGCTCGTGGCCAACTGGAAGGCGGAGATCGAACGCTTCGCCCCCGGCTTGAAAGTTCTCTATGCTCATCCCTCCGAAACCCCCGTCCCGGAGTGGGCCTCCCGGCTGGAGGGGGAGAGCGGCGTCGACAAGGCCGGCCCGGAACTGGTCATCACGACCTACGGCATTCTTCACAGGACGCCGCTCTTCCGCAAACGATCCTGGAGCCTGATCGGTCTCGATGAGGCCCAGGCCGTGAAAAATCCGGCGACCCGTCAAGCTCGGGCCGTCAAAGAAGTCACGGCCCCGCGGCGGATCGTCCTGACCGGGACCCCGATCGAAAACAGGCTGTCCGACCTGTGGTCGATCTTCGACTTCCTGAATCCCGGGCTTCTCGGTTCCGAACGGACCTTCGGACAATATGCCAAGTCGATCGTCGCCGGCGGTCCGGACGCATACGGGCCGTTACGGGCCCTGGTTCGCCCCTATATCTTGAGGCGTTTGAAGACCGACAAGAGCATCATCGACGATCTTCCCGATAAAACGGAAGTCAAGGCCTTCTGCCACCTCACTCCGGTCCAGGCGGCGCTTTACCGGGATATGGTCAGGGATCTGATGGAACATCTTGAGGAGAGGACGGGGATCGAGCGCCGAGGCGCCGTCCTTGCCGCCATCCTGCGTTTCAAGCAGATCTGCAACCACCCGGCCCACGCCTCCGGCGACGGCGACTACGATCCCGGCCGAAGCGGGAAGTTCGCCCGGTTGCGGGATATTTGCGAGGAACTGGCCGCGCGGCAGGAAAAGGCCCTGGTCTTCACCCAGTTCCGGGAGATCGCCGACCCCCTGGCCGACTTCCTGTCCGGGGTGTTTGGCCGGCCGGGCCTCGTCCTCCACGGCGGGACGCCCATCCGGAAGAGACGAAGTCTGGTCGAGGAATTCCAGCGCGAAGATGGTCCGCCCTTTTTCATCCTGTCGCTCAAAGCCGGGGGAATCGGACTCAACCTGACGGCGGCGGGCCACGTCATTCACTTCGACCGCTGGTGGAACCCGGCCGTGGAAAACCAGGCCACCGACAGGGCTTTCCGGATCGGCCAGTCCAAGAACGTCATGGTTCACAAGTTCGTCTGCAAAGGGACGATCGAGGAGAAGATCGACGCCCTCATCTCCGAAAAGACGGACCTGGCCCGGGGGCTGATCGAGGAAGGGGTTGAGAAGCGACTGACGGAGATGTCCGACCGCGAACTTTTGGAATTTGTGGCCCTTGACATCCACCGGGCCGCGGGAGAGTGAGCCATGAGACGAAGACGGCGCCGGAGTTGGAGCGATGACCGGTTCTGGCCGCGTTATGTGACGGTCGCGGAACGGAAGGCGACGGCGGCGCGGCGAATGGAAAAGCTCATCAAGAAGGGCGAGAAGCTCGATCCCGTCATTCTTGAAGGCCGGACGATCGCCCGGACATTCTGGGGTAAAGGCTGGTGCACCCACCTGGAAAACCACTGCGATTTCTGGAACAGACTGGGGCGGGGACGATCCTACATCCGCAGCGGAGCCGTCTGCGACCTGGCCGTCGAACCGGGCCGTGTGACGGCCAGGGTCCTCGGTACGGACCTCTACCGTGTGGATATTGCTTTCAGAAAACTTCCCGCGTCCCGCTGGAAGTCCATTCGGGAGGCGTCGACGGGGCAAATCTCCTCGGTGGTCGAACTGCTCTGCGGGCGGTTGTCCGATGCCGTGATGAAGGTCATGACCGATCCGGAGAACGGATTGTTTCCGAGGGAGAACGAGATCGAACTGAAGTGTTCCTGTCCCGACTATGCGGTGATGTGCAAACATGTCGCGGCCGTCCTCTACGGCGTGGGCGCACGGCTCGACCGCCGGCCGGAGCTTCTTTTTGTTTTGAGAGGGGTGGACACGGCCGAGCTGTTCGATGAGGCCGTCGAGTCCGGCGTTGTGACGAAGGCGGCTGCGGGGCCGTCCGCTCTCGATGAAAAGGAACTGTCCGAGATCTTCGGCGTTGAGATTGACATTGGGGCGCCGGTCCCAGCGGATGCTCCTCAAGCGAGAAAAAGAAAGACGGAACCGACACGGCCGAAAGGAAAGGCCGTCAAAGCCGGGTCGGAGAAAAAGAGGGGGCGACCGGGTAAGACGCCTGCAGGACGCACGGCGGGTCAGAATAAAAAAAAGAGCCGGACCCGGAAATGATCTTCCGAAGCGGTTACCAAGCAGTGTGGGTGGGCTTAGAAGAGGGAACCTTCGGCCCTTTCGTTGCGTCATACCATATGAATTCCTCATGGAGAAGAATGAAATGACGAAAAAAACCGCGGCGGCCGCATTTGCTTTGCTGTTCACCGGCCTTTCAGCCGGTGCGCTCGATGCGCGTTTAGAAAACCTCGAACGGACGGTCGACGCCCTGGTCGCGGAACAGCATGCCGCCGGACAACCGGGCGGTGCCGTCGCCGTCTTGTCGGGCGACGGGATTCTTTTGAAAAAATGTTACGGACTCATGAACGTCGAGAAAAAAACGGAAATCACCGGAAAGACGATCTTCGACATCGCATCTCTCGCCAAACAATTCACGGCCTTCGCCGTTTTGGTGCTCGAAGAGGACGGTCTTCTGAAATTGGATGACGACATTCGGGTCCGTCTCTCCGGGCTTCCGGACTATGAGCACGCGATCACCGTCCGCCATCTCCTTCAGCACACGAGCGGAATTCCATCAACCGATGTCCTGCGGCTTTTCGGGGGGCTTTCTCTCGACGAACAATGGACTCATCAGGACGAAATCGCGCTCATCAAGCGCTACCCGCACCTGAACTTCGAGCCCAACACGAAGCATGTCTATTCCAATGCGGGGTATTCATTGCTGGCAAGCCTGGTTGAGAATGTCGGCGGGGTCGGTTTTACCGAGTTCATGGATTCCCGTATCTTCAAACCCCTGGGAATGACCTCGTCCTTTTTCATGGATGAGGCGTTCGGGGACTTCGACAAAATCGCCCGGGGTTATGCAAAAAAGGATGATGGTTTCGCGGAGGTCGGAAGTTTCAGCGATTTCAGCCTCGGCGGCGGCAACATGTTCACAAGCCTCGATGATATGATTCTCTGGGCAAAGAACATTCTTTCGCCGGCCGTCGGTCCCCGGGATTACCTCACAAAAATATCCCGCATCGATAACTCCCTTGAAAACGGCAACCCCCTGATTTACACCTACGGCTTCTACGTCCGCGATCACAAGGGGGTCCCCATGGCGGAGCACAGCGGGGGGCTGCCCGGATTCAGAAGCCAAGTCCTGATTTTTCCCGAAGACGAGGTGATCATCATTCTGATGTTCAACAACGAAAGCATCAATACCCGCCGGCTGGCGGCGGGCATCGCCGATGCCGTCTTTGCGGACAAACTGAAGGAAGAGGCGCCCCGAACGCGCGTGGCCGTCGATTTGGATGTCGAGCGCGTCAAAGCGTTCGAAGGCCGCTATCTCCTGCCCGACGGCATGGAAATGGATTTTGTCCTGGAGAAAGACGTCTTTCGGCTGTCTCTTCCCGGCAATCAAAAATTCCAGCTCTTTGCGGAGAGCGAAAACTCCTTCTTTCTCAAGGAATTCGACGCCCAGTGCACATTTGTCGCGGCGGAGGATGGAACGGTGAGCGAAATGATCTGGCATCAACGAGGGGAGGATCATGCGGCCCGCCGGGTTGAAGAGATCCGATCCTTGAGCCCTGAGGAGATTCCCGCGTATGCGGGCCGGTACCATCAACCCGAATTGGAGGTCGAATATCCGATTGTTTTCGAAGACGGCCGGCTTGAACTCCGCCTGCCCGCGACCTTCAAGAAGTACCTGGGATTCGAAAGCGCCGTTCTCGAACATGTCAACGGCGACAAGTTTCATTCCGGCTGGCTGGGAATGCTCGAATTCACGCGCGGCGCGGACGGCCGGATCGACGGATTCATTTTGCTCAACGTGGGCCGACTGCAGAATCTGAGATTTGTGTCCGGCGGACTTTCCCGCTTTTGACGGTCATCGGCTGCCCAAAGAATCTCTCGATGGCTTTCTATGATGCCGGATAGGCATCATCAACAAATGAAAAATGACAAATATAACATTGAATCGTTTTTTTAAATATTTGTACAAAAAATTATAATTACTTTAATAACAATAATATCCAGCAGCCAAAGCAGCAAGAAAAAGGTTGACAAGCGTCAAATATTATATTAATATGTCTACATCCGGAGGGAAGCATGAAGAAGGCGAAGGAAGACACACTGTTCGATGCGGAATTCGGTGTGCGCCTTCGGGCGACCCGAAAAATGGCCGGCATGAGCATGGAAGACCTGGCCTCCAAAATGGGTGGAATGGTCACGAAGCAGGCCATCAGCAAGTACGAAAGAGGGCTGATGATGCCCTCGCCGGAGGTCCTCGAACGCCTGGGACAAGTTCTCGATGAGGCGACTCAAGGCGTATCGCCGCTCGGAGACGCTGTTCTGGGCCTTACGCCCGAGAAAAGCCATGAGCCGTCTGCCGTCTATTGTTACATTTCTGAGGCCGGAAGAGACGAAATTCCGAATCGGATTCGGGACGCGGCGCCCGTTCGGCGTTCCGAGCGTTTTCCTTCGCTCGCGGAAAGGCGGGCCCGCTATCTTGAAGCCTGGGAGGCCGGGGCCGGCGCGGGCCGAATCCGCTTCCGGGAAGGGCAGAAGCTTCCGGCCAGATCGGCCTCCATGCTCAAGCACCGGCTGGCCGATTATCTTCAGAGGTGTCTCGGGCTCGAAGCGCTTCTGGGAACGACCTCCCGATTCGAAAACCCCATCCGGAATCTTCCGGTTGGATCGCCCACAGAGGTCGAAACGGCGGCGGTCGAGGTCCGGCGCCGCTGGGATCTCGGTTCGGGGCCGATCGTCAATCTGCTCGGTCTTCTCGAAGACCGGGGTATCCGGGTTTTCGAGACACGCGGCATCGAGGGCTTCGAGGGATTGTCGGGGACCTTCGGCGCCGATCCGGCCGTGCCCTTCATCGCCGTGAGCCGGGATTTTCCGGACGACCGGGTCAGGTTCACGGCCGCCCATGAGCTGGCCCACATCCTGTGCGGATTTCCGGAGAGCGAGGGCGAGGAGGATTTGTGCCACCGCTTCGCGGGCGCTTTCCTGTTGCCCGAATCGGCGGCCGAAAAGGCTTTCTCCGGCGGGCCGCGGCGGCGCGTCACGCTGGGGGAGCTTGCGGAAATCAAGACGGCCTTCGGAATATCGCTCCAGGCCGTCATGTATCGGGCCCGGGCTTTGGGTCTCATCAGCGGCCGGCGGCTCCGGGCCTTCCGGGAAACCGTGAAAGCGCGCGGCTGGTCGGTCGTCGAACCCGTGGACTTTTCTGGCGCGGAGCGTGCGTCGCGTTTCCGGAACCTGGTGCGGCGTGCGGTGGCCTCGGGTGTCCTGGACGTCGATCGGGCCTCGAAGCTGGCCGGAATTCCGGCGGAGGAAATCCGGGACGAGATCGGAGAGCTGTTTTGAAAAACGGCGTGTCGAATCGATCGGGCTAGCTCGCCGGCCTCCGGGGGGAGGCCGGAAAACGAGCCGGCGATATCATAAAAAATCAAAAAAGGAGAAAAACAATGGGGAGAACTATCGAAAAATTCGTTGGGGAGATGGAGATCGGAGAGGTCCAGGTCTTCGAAAACATGGCCGTCTATCCTCTGCGCCGGGCCGGGAACGGCGGGCCGCGGTATCTGACGCTCGGAGAGGCGATCGAGGCGGGTGTTTTCTCGGTGACCGAGATCAGCGAGGGCGGCTCGGTGCCGGATCTTCAGGTCGAAAACCGGGGCGATGTTGCGGTTCTGCTCCTTGACGGCGAGGAGCTTGCGGGCGCCAAGCAGAACCGGATCATCAATGCGACGATCCTGGTCGCCGCGAAGTCCAACCTCAGGATTCCGGTGAGCTGCACCGAGCAGGGCCGCTGGAGCTATGTGTCGAGGCAGTTTGATGAATCGGGCCATCAGATGGACCGGAAGCTTCGAAGCGTCAACATGAAAGCCGTGCACGACAACCTTTCGGTCCATAAGGAATTCCGGTCGGACCAAAACATGATTTGGGACTGTGTCCGAAGTATAGTCGATGAATCCGATGTCCCGACCTCGACCGGCGCCATGAAGGACGTCTACGACGCCAAGGGGGCGGATCTTGACGCCTACATGAAGCCGTTCACGGCCGGGGACAACCAGCAGGGGATGCTGGTTTTTCTCGAAGGCCGTCCCGTCGGATTCGATTTCCTCTCGAGCCCCGTCGCCTTCAAGCGGCTCTTCGCCAAGCTCATCAAAAGCTATGCCATGGAGGCCATGATGACCGCCGAGATCAAGAAGAAGCGGCGGGGTCGGGGAAAAGCGGCGAAAGCCGGCGGAAGCGCTGATGAGGGCAAGGCCCCCAAGGTCCCGTCGGCCGATGACGCCCGCGCCTTTCTGGCCGCGTCCGGCGCCTGCGATGAACAGCCGGAAAAATCGGTCGGCTTCGGGGCCTATTATCGCTATGCCGGAAAGGGGATGGTCGGGTCGGCTCTGACCGCGGATGAGGCGGTCGTCCACACGGCCTTCTTCAGTCTCGACGAAGCCGAAGCCGCCGGTCCCATGGCCGGAATGAAATCCCGCCGCAACTTCCGGTTATAGTCGCCGGGCGCCCGGGCGGATTTATTTCACCGTCTTGCGCGGAAGCTTCTCGTCCGCCATGGCCGCATGATAGGCGAAGGCGGCCATGATGACGGCGTTCTTCATCAGGTCCTCGGCGGACAGGGTGTCGAAGAAATCGAGGTTCGTGTGTCCGGCCGTTCCGGCGATGCGGTCCTGGATGAACTGAAAACCGGGAAGACCGGCGTCGTCGAACGGCGCATGGTCGGTGCTGCCCACGCTCTGAATGGAAACGGCCGTCATGCCGAAGTCGTGGAACGGTTCCATCCAGGCCGTAAAGATCCGCCGGACATGTTCGTTTCCCTGCAGGTAGATCCCCCGGTATTGCCCGGCGCCGTAATCCTGGTTGAAATAGGCTGAGAGCTTTTTGTAATTCGAAGTCGGCGGGTTGTCCGGATCCTTGGGATTTCCGAAATGCCGTAACACATAGGCCTTCGACCCGAAAATCCCCTGTTCTTCGCCGCTCCAAAGGGCGACGCGGATCGTCCGGCGCGGCACGGCGCCGACGGCTTTCAGGATGCGGGCGGCTTCGAGAACCACGGCGCAGCCCGAAGCGTTGTCGCTGGCGTTGGGGCTGGCGTGCCAGCTGTCGAAATGGGCGCCGATCATCACGATCTCGTCCTTGAGATCGGTCCCCGGAATTTCCCCGATGAGGTTTGCGGCCGGCATGACCTCTTCTCCGTGCCGGTTGCGGATTTCGATCTCGATGTTGACGGGTATGCCGCGCTTCAAAATCCGGACCATCCGATTGTAGTGTTCCGGCGTCACGGCGACGATGGGCAGGGAATCGAGACTCTTTTCGCGCGACCACATGTCGTCCTTGGTGCCGGGCCGGGCGAAGCCGATGACGACACCCGGCCGGCCTCCGTCGCACTGGAAAACGGCGGCGGCGCCCTCGGACTTGAAGAAGGCGATTTTGTCTTCCGGCTTGAGGACGTCGGGATTGGGCGGCGGCGGGGCCGGCCGTGCGGGCGGAGGCACGACGTTCTCTTCGAGTTTTCGGAGATCTTCGTCCGTCAGGCGCCGGACACCCTGGGCGAGTGCCGCCTGACTGATCGGAAGCGGCGGAGAGGCCAGGACCGCTGCACCCCGGAGTTTGCCTTTCAGAGGTTCGAGATCGGCCTGTGTCCGGACATCGGCGACGACCACCGGGCAAACGAGACGTCCCGGAGTGCCCGGGGTATGCGTCAGCGGAAAGCCGGTCATGGGTGTATAGTCGGGTTCGATCATGTGGAGAGAAAAATACTCGTTGTCCCAGGTGACGCCGTAGTCCATGAAGGGCTCGGCAACAACGTTCGCGAGGCCGAGACTCGACATTTTTTCCGCGGCCCAGTCCTGAGCCCGTTTCATGGCCTCGGAGTTCGTGAGGCGGGCGCCGAGAACATCGGTGATATAGCCGGCGATGTCCATGACCTGGGAGCGCTGAAGCCCCTCCTCGCGGATCTTGGCGACGGCGTCCCAGCGGACCGGACTCTGGGCGGTCGAGGACAGGGTTATCAGAACGAGTGCGGCGATGATCGCCGGAACGGCTTTTCGTGATTTTGACATTCGGTCCTCCCTGCAAAAATGAGAGTTGCTTGGCTGAGGTTTAAAAATCCAGTTTCAACCCGGCCAGAAGGGCTTTAAAGCGCGGGTCGACGGTCATCGCGGGAGAGAACCACCCGGTATAAATGTGAATGAAAGGCATTAACGTATCGCGTTCTTCATAAGCCCTGTTCAGAAATTCGAAGGCCAGGTCGAGTTTTCCCAGAGCTCCCGACAGCCAGGCGGTGCTTACGGATGAAAGGTTTTCAATTTTTTTCTTGTTTTCGATCATCCCCTCCAGGATTCGAGCCGCTTTTTCGCGATTCCCTTTCATCACGTGGATCAACCCGAGATTTCCCTCGATCCATCCGGGGAAGATGGCTAGCCTTTTCCCTTTTTCAAAGGTGTCCAGGGCCTCGTCCAGAAGTCCTTTGCGCAGATAAGCCATTCCGGCATGAAAATGGGCCAGGCCGTTGTTCGGCTCGATGTCCAGGGCCCTCGTGAATTCCCGGAGGGCCTCGTCAGGGTTTCCCACGGCCACATGAAGACCTATGGACCAGGCATAAAAGAGGGGCATCAAGGGGTCGATCTCCAGGGCCTTATTGATTTCCCGGATCGCATCGTCGAACCGTCTTCGATTTAAGCCATACCAGCCGTAGGCTCCATGGGACATGGCGTGTCCCGGATTCAGCGAGACGGCTTTATCCAGGCTCCGGCCGGCCGCATCCCAATCCCACTCAAACCAGAGCGACATCATGGCGGCGACGGCGTGGGCTTCGGCCAGGTTTTCATCCAGAGACAGGGCTTTCGCAACCGCGGCTTTGGCTTTCGGCCACATCTCGGCCGGTGAGGCCATGTTCATGTTGCCCCGCCCGCCATGGACCATCGCCACTCCCGTGTAGGCCTGAGCAAAACCGGGGTCTTTATCAATGGCGGCGCGGAAAAGATTCAGAGCCTTTTCAAAGGATTCAGGACTCGGTCTGGAGCAGAAATAGAGCCCCTTCAAGTAGAGGCTGTAGGCCTCCGGGTCTTCCGTTGAACGCTTCCGGAGGGCGGTCTTTTCTCCGATTTTCAAGGTCACTTTCAGACTGTCCACGATGGCCGCCGTGATCTCATCCTGAATGGCGAAGATGTCGGCCATATCCCGGTCGTAGCGCTCCGACCACAGATGAAAGCCGTCCTCGACGTTGATGAGCTGGGCGGTGATGCGCAGGCGGTTTCCGGCTTTCCGGACGCTGCCTTCGAGAACGGCCTTGACGTCGAGCTTCCGGCCGATCTCCCGGATGTCGAGATTCATGCCCTTGAGTATGAAGGCCGAGGTTCGGGCCACGACCCGCAGGTCCTGAATGTGGGCCAGGGCGTTGATCAGCTCGTCGGCGATCCCCTCGGCGAAATAGTCCTGGTCCTTGGCGGGGCTCATGTCGGCGAAGGGCAGGACGGCGATGGACGGAGAAGGTTTTTTGGTAGAGGGCGCGGGCGCATCGGCCATGCCATGAAGGTTGACGTCTTTGAGGTCATGGATCAGGGCCTGGAAACCCGGATAGCGGTTGAGGGCGTTTTTCCGGAGGCATTGCTCCAGGATCCCGGCGAGGCCGGCCGGGATATCCTGCCGCAGAGCCGCAATTGGATCGGGCTCGCCGTGGATAATGGCCTGAAAAACCGCCTGTTCATGGCCGCCCTGGAAGGGGCCGCGACCGGCCAGCATCTCGTACAGCAGGCTGCCGAACGACCAGATATCCGTTCGGTGGTCGACCTTTTGACCGAGGGCCTGCTCGGGAGACATGTAGGCGACCGTGCCCATAACCGCATCCGTCCGCGTCAGGTCTCCGGCGCCCTCCATACGGGCCAGCCCGAAATCCATGATCTTGACCGCGCCTCCGGCGGCGAGCATGATGTTGGCCGGTTTGATGTCCCGGTGAATGACCCCTTTGCGATGAGCTTCCCCCAGGCCTTCTGCGACCTGGAGGGCGATGTCCAAGACTTCTGCGATCTTGAGCGGCTTCCGGTTGATTCTCTCCTTGAGGCTCATCCCATCAATGTAGGCCATGGCGATATACATTTGGCCGTCTTGCTCCTCGACCTCGTAGACTGTACATATGTTGGCATGGTCGAGGGCGGCCGCGGCCTGGGCCTCGCGCATGAACCGCTCCTTGGCCTCGGGAGACTGCGATTGTTCGAGAGGGAGAAGCTTCAGGGCGACGGGGCGCTTGAGCTTCGTGTCCTCGGCTTTAAATACGACGCCCATGCCGCCGCGTCCGATCTCGCTTCCAATTCGATACTTGTTTGCGAAGAGCATCCCTTTTTTAAGCTCGGGAGCGGGCGAGTCGAGGGTTTTTGTGACCATGTCTGAGAGCAGGGATCCGCACTCGCTGCAAAACCGGGATGTCTCGGGATTATCGGAATGACATCGGGAGCATTTCATGACCAATCTCTCAATATTTCTCTGTCTTCCGGCAACAGAGAATCACTATATGTCGCGTCCGGCGGGATGTCAACCTGAGTTGTTTGGCTTTGAGACTCGCTTTCCGGCTCAAAAAGCCAAGAGCGGAAATCCGTGGTTTGCCAAAGCCCGGCAACGGAGTATAATCTCTGCAGGGAGGTGGCAAATGAAAAAAGCCCTGATTTTCATCTTGATCGGAGTTCTGCTGGGTGCCGCCGCGGGTTGGGCCTTTATCCGATACGTCCTCCCGCTCTGGCAGCCCTCTCATGTGGACAACACGTTCTACGAAACGACATCCAAGTTGGACAAGGGCGGCGAAGTCTTCGTCTACCTGCACGCCGAACAAGTCATGCGGGCTGTCGTGGATGCCCTGGACGGGTTCGACAAGGCCCTCGAGCTTATGCCCGAAGAGCATAAGGTCAAGGCCCGTCCGGGCCTTGACATGGCCCGAATCATGTTCGAAAGCTACGGACTGGACGAGATCAGCGGTGTCGGTATCAGTTCCTTCTCCTTCAAGCCGGGTCTCCGTCGCGTACGCCTCGTCCTCCACCACCGTCCAGGAAAAGATCAAGGCCTGATCTGGAATGCCGCAGGCGCGGCCGCGCGGTCTCTTGATGAACTGAACCTGCTGCCGGCCGATACGGCCCTGGCCGTCTCCCAGGATGCCGACATCGCCGGGCTGATCGAATGGGCAAGCCGATTCGGTTCCCGCATCGGCGATGCGGAAGGGAAAAACCAGGCGGGCCCGAGCCCGGATCAAGCCATGGCCTTGATGAAAGGCGCGCTTCAAATGGCGGGCATCGATTTCGACCGGCTCATGGCCTCATACGGCGGCCGCTTTGGCTACCTAATCACGCTGGATACGGAAAAGAGAGTGGCTATTCCGGCGAAAGACAAGCCCGTTTTGATCCCCGAACCCGCCTTTGCCCTGTTCATTCATGTCAAGGACGACTACATCTTCGACACGATCAAGGCCAAGGCGCCCGAATCCGGGAAACCGCCGGCCGGCGCCGACCAGGACGTGCGGAAGATCGTCTTCCCGCCGATTTTGGCGCCCTTTCCTGTCGAGCCCGCGATCGCCCAGAAGGGCGGCTGGCTGGTGGCCGCATCGCGGCCCTCACTCCTGGACGCGGTTCTTTCCGGAATGGGGCCGCGCCTGTCCGCCGACAAGGACTTTAAGGAGATCGCCGCCCGCCTGCCCCGCAAGGGGAATGGTTTCAGTTATGTCAGCCCGCGCCTGATGCGGGCCGCCGCCCAGGCGATGCGTGAGAACCTGACCGGATTCCCGGCCTCGTCCGCGCTGGCCCGGATCGCCGGGATCCTCGATCAATCGAAGGGATTATGCCAGGTCCGGGAAGTCTCCGAACGGGGCATCGTCGCCACGATCCACCATGGTTTTGACGTTGCCTCCCTTCCTGAACTTGTCGACGCTCTGGCCGAGATCGCCCGGAAGTCGGCCCAAGTCCGAAAGACGGCTGCTCCCGCGCCGCCGGACGAAGAGCCGCCGCGGCGCTTCGATTGACATTTCCAAGAGCCGACATTATATTGCCCGTAAGTCGCAGGTGTTCAAGCTTACGGTTTGAATCCGACCGGGGTTATCCGCCGATAAGGAGGAGGATTCCGGCGATCTCTACAAGGAGGAGAATCATGAGAACGCGGTTTGTTTTGGTCGTGGGTTTTCTGCTGGCTCTCGGGCTTGTCTTCGGGGCTTGCAAAGGGCCGATGGGGCCGGCCGGTCCCGCCGGACCCGCAGGCCCGGCCGGTCCCGCGGGTCCCACCGGTCCGACAGGGGCAACCGGCAATGCCAATGTCACACTCTACATCTTCGATGGGCATGATTTTGCCGCAAGCTCAACAACGCAAAGACAAATTACTATTCCCAGAGCAACGGCTGAGAAATGCTTGTGGATGATCTATCTGGTCTGGGGGAGTCCCACGAATCCTCTTTACTACTTTATACCGGGTCCAGGGTATACCAATTACTCCGAATATCGATCTTGGCACCAACTTCTCCCGACCTATGCTCTCTTTCAATTCAGAAAAGTCTCGGGACCGGGTGAAACATATTTCGAAATCAGGATCTTCAGGGTCGATGCGAACAACATCGAAGACAAGAAGACACCGGCCTCGCAGTCTCTTGATTTCAAAGCCCTGATCCCGGAATGGCTCGATATCCGAGACTATCATGCCGTCGCCAGACATTTCGGGTTGGAGTAGATTCTTCGATCATATCTTCGTCTTTAAAAATTCGTGATCTTCGGGCCCGGCGAGATCCGGTCCGCCCACGCTCCGGACGAGTTCGTGCCCATCGCCGAACTGGCGACGGCCGTCCTGCGATTCTGCCGCTCCCGCGCCGCCGGACGAAGAGCCTCCGCGGCGCTTCGATTGAGTTTATTTGCGCGCCTTTTTTCCCAGAGCGGCGATATCGTCGGCCGCGCGATCCCATTTCTCGAGGAGGCGCTGCGTGGAAAAGAAAGTGCTGCAGGAAGTTGACCTCGACGGGCTGGTCGGGACGCTTTGCGATCTGATCGCCTTTGAAAGTCTGGGCAACCGGGAAGTTCCCATTCAGGAACACATGGCCGGGCTTTTCGAAGCGGCCGGCATGGATACGGATCTCTGGGAGATCGATCTGGCGGCCCTCGAGCGCCACCCGTCCTGCCACGCGGAAATCAGGCGGGACCGGGCTCTCGGATTGGCCGGCAAGTGGGGCGCCGGGCGGGGCCCGAGTCTGATCCTCAACGGGCATGTCGACGTCGTGCCGGCCGGCGAACCGGACCGTTGGACCGTGCCGCCGTTTGAAGGCACGGTGCGGGACGGCCGCGTCTACGGCCGCGGCGCGGCGGACACGAAAGGCGGATTGTGCTGCGCCCTTTACGCCGTCAAGGCCCTGCGCCAAGCGGGTGTGGAGATCGACGGCGAGGTCGTTCTCCAGTCCGTGGTCGGCGAGGAAGACGGAGGCATCGGCACCCTGGCTGCGGAGGAACGCGGCTATCGTGCCGACGGCGCCGTCGTTCTGGAACCGACCGGCCTTGCGGTGGCTCCGGCCCAGGCCGGAGCGCTCAGCTTCCGCATCACCATTCCCGGGAAGGCCGCCCATGGAGCGCTTCGTACGGAAGGGGAGGATCCGCTGGAAAGTTTCGCGGGCGTTTTCGGCGCCCTCCGTGAACTGGAGCGCCGGCGCAACGCCCGGCTTTTCCATCCGCTGTTCGCCGACACCGAAATCCCCTTCGCCATCTGCATCGGCAAGGTCCGGGCCGGAGTCTGGGCCTCCACCGTCGCTGAAACCATGGTGCTGGAGGGCCGTTACGGCCTCGGTATCGGCGAGGATGCCGGGGCCGCCCGCAAAGAGCTGGAGGAGGCGGTGTGCGGGGCCGCCTCTTCCGAGGCCCGGCTTCGGAGACGGCCGCCGTTCGTGGAATGGTGGGGTGCCGTCTACATGCCCGCCGAAATCCCTGTGAACCACCGGCTGGTGACGACCCTGACCGGGGCCTTCGAGGCGGTCTCCGGTCACCCGCCCCGGTTGCGCGGCATGCCTTTCGGTGCGGACATGCACCTTCTGGTTCACCAGGGTCGGACACCCGCCGTGATCTTCGGGCCCGGCGACATCCGCTCCGCCCACGCTCCGGACGAGTTCGTGCCCATCGCCGAACTGGAGATGGCCGTCAAGGTTCTGGCGACGGCCATCCTGCGATTCTGCCGCTCCTGAATCTCCGTTCGTTGGAGCCGGAATGGGAAACCCAGCCACGTTGATCGGGCTGTGGGAGTATGATACAAATGACCTATTCCCCTTGAGGAGTTTCTCATGCGCAAAGATCTGATCATCCTTGGGCTTTTTATCCTGGCCGTACTGCTTCCGGCCTGCCGGCCGCCGGCCGCCGAAGCTCCGGCCTACCCGGAGACACGGAAATCCGACGTCGTCGACGATTATTTCGGAACGCTCGTCGCCGATCCCTACCGCTGGCTCGAAGACGACCGGTCGGCCGAAACCGAAGCCTGGGTCGAGGCCCAGAATGCCGTGACCTTCGGCTATCTGGATCAAATCCCCTTCCGGGAACACATCCGGTCCCGGCTTCTCGAAATCTGGAACTATCCCCGCTACGGCTCCCCGTTCCGGGCCGGCGATTATTATTTCTTTTACAAAAACGACGGCCTGCAAAACCAGTCCGTCATTTACATCCAGAAGGGACTCGACGGCGAGCCCGAAGTCTTCATCGATCCCAACGAACTTTCGCCGGACGGCACGATCCGGATCGGCATCACCGGGTTTTCGACCGACAAGAAATATGTCGCGATCTCCCGCGGCGAGGCCGGGTCCGACTGGTCCGAGATCCGGGTCATGGAGATCGCTACAAAAACCGAACTTCCCGACCGCATCCGCTGGGTCAAGTTTTCCGGGGCGGCCTGGCACGGCGACGGATTTTTCTACAGCGGATACGACGCCCCCGAACCGGGCCAGGAGATGACGGCCCGCAACGAATACCAGAAAGTTTTCTTCCACAAGCTGGGTGACCCGCAGGAGAAGGATGTCCTCGTCTATGAGGACAGGGACCATCCGCTGCGTTATGTCAGCGCCGGCATCACCGAAGACGAGCGGTTTCTCATCCTGAATATTTCCGAGGGCACGAGCGGCAACGAACTCCGTTACCGGGATCTCGCCTCCCGCGACCGATCCTTCAAACCCCTGATCCGGGGCTTCGAAAACGACAGTTACGTCGTCGACAGCCGCGGCGGCAAGTTTCTGATCCAGACGAACATCGGCGCCCCGAACTATCGCGTCGTTCTCATCGATCCCAAGGCTCCCACCGCGGAGAACTGGACGACCGTCATTCCGGAGGGCCCCGAGGTTTTGAGCTGGGCGCGCACCGCGGCCGGTCAGATCTTCTGCGGCCGGTTGAAGGACGCTTCGTCCAGGATCACCCAGTACGAACTCGACGGCACACGAGTCCGCGAGATCGAACTTCCGGCTCTGGGCACGGCCGGAGGTTTCGGCGGATGGAAAGACGACACCATCCTCTTCTATACCTTCACGTCCTATACTTATCCGCCCGTGATCTTCAAGTACGATCCGGTCTCCGGCGCCTCGGAAATCTTCCGCGAGGCCGAAGTCCAATTCCGGCCGGAGGACTACGAAACAAAACAGGTTTTCGTCACGAGCAGGGACGGGACGGCGGTTCCGATGTTCATCGTCCACAAAAAAGGCCTGGCCCTCGACGGCAAAGCCCCGACCTATTTGACGGCTTACGGAGGATTCAACATCAGCGTCCTGCCGTCGTTCAACACCTCGATCATCGCCCTTCTCGAAAACGGCGGCGTCTTCGCCCAGCCCAACCTCCGCGGAGGCGGGGAGTACGGAGAGGCCTGGCACAAGGCGGGGATGCTGGAGAACAAGCAGAACGTCTTCGACGACTTCATCGCCGCCGCCGAATACCTGATCCGGGAGAAATACACGTCGCCCGAACGCCTGGCCATCGCCGGAGGCTCGAACGGCGGACTCCTCGTCGGAGCGGCCATGGCCCAGCGTCCCGAGCTGTTCGGCGTCTGCTTCCCGGCCGTCGGCGTCATGGACATGCTCCGTTATCACAAGTTCACCGTCGGCTGGGGCTGGGTCGTGGAGTACGGTTCGAGCGACGACCCCGACGCTTTCAAATACCTTTATGCTTACTCACCGCTCCACAACATCCGGGAGGGCGTCTGTTATCCGGCGACCCTGGTCACGACGGCCGACCACGACGACCGGGTCGTTCCGGCCCACTCCTTCAAGTTCATTGCCGAGCTTCAGGACAAGCAGGCCTGCCCGAATCCCGTCCTCATCCGGATCGAGACGCGCTCCGGCCACGGCGCAAGCAACGTGACCAAGGCCATCGACGAGACGACGGACAGGTGGGCCTTCATGTTCCACGTCATGGGGCTGAAACCGAAATACTGATTAGAAAATTGTATAGATGAACGGCGCGATAACCGAGCTCTGGCTGAAAACCAGGAGAAGGCCGAAAAGCACAAGAATCAAAACCATGGGCATCATCCACCATAGCTTTCGTTTCCACAGGAACACCATGAGCTCGTGAATCACGCCGAACCTCGAGAAAAACCTGCGTACGGAACCCATCAGGCCATCCTTCCGGAGGAATTCGAATTACTTGCCGACAAGAAAATTCTCCATGACGAGATAATCGATGCCGCTCTGGCTGAATGTATTGAAGGCGTTGGCCGGAGTCGTGACGATCGGTTCGCCCCTCAGGTTGAAGGAGGTATTCAAGAGAACGGGGACTCCCGTGGCGGCTCCGAATTTTTCAACGATTTGATAATACCGGGGATTCCATTCCTTACGGACGGACTGAAGCCGTCCCGTTCCCATGTGGTTCACGGCGCTGACGGACTCGGCCTTGTCCTCCTTGAGCGGTAAAACAAGCAGCATGTATCGGGCGGGGTACTGTCCGGCGATGTTTTCGCCCTGGAAATAATCCCCGATGTGATCTTCAAGGATAACGGGGGCGAAGGGCCGGAAAGGCTCCCGGAATTTGATTTTGATATTGACCAGATCCTTCATGTCCTCGCTTCGAGGATCGGCCAGGATGCTTCGGTTGCCGAGAGCCCGCGGTCCCCATTCAAATCTTCCCTGAAACAGCCCAATGACCTTTCCGTTTTGAATGTGCTCGGCGACCCTGTCCGTCAGCTTGTCCTCGTCATCGTAATGCTCATAGGGAATCCCGCGGCCGTCCAGAAAACTCCGGATATCTCCGTTGGAGTAGGCCTTTCCCCAATAAGCATGTTCCAGGATGAAATGTCGAGGTTGCCCCAGGACGCCATGCTGCATATGAAGAGCGGCCCCCAGCGCGGCGCCGCCGTCTCCCGCGGCGGGCTGAATGAAGATCTCTTCAAAGGGGGTCTCACGCAGGATTCGCCCGTTGGCCACGGAATTCAGGGCCACGCCTCCGGCCAGACAGAGCTTTTTCAATCCTGTCTTTTGATGCAGCGAATTTGCCAGCTTCAGGATCACCTCTTCCGTCGCCTTCTGGATGCTGGCGGCGATGTCGGCATAGTGTTCATTTTCCCGGCAGAGTTCCGCGAAATTCGACGGCTTTTCCCCGAAATAGGACGGATACCGGGTCGTGGACGTGAAAAAAAAGCTTTCGGGTTTTCGCGGCGGGCCGAACAACTTTTCGAATTTCGCGGTGAAAGCCCGATGATCCGAATAATGGAAGCAAAAATAATCCATGTTCAACCGGAACGAGCCGTCCGGCGCCACGTGCATCAGATGGTCGAAGATTTTGTCCAAATACCGGGGTTTTCCGTAGGGAGCCATCCCCATGACTTTGTATTCGCCCTCGTTGACCTTGAACCCCAGAAAAGCCGTGAAAGCACTGTACAGGAGGCCCAGGGAATGGGGGAAGCGGATCTCATTCAGGAGCGTGATGGCGTTGCCCTTTCCGGTTCCCATGGAAGCCGTCGTCCATTCCCCGACGCCGTCCACGGTGAGAATCGCGGCCTCTTCGAACGGCGAGGGATAAAACGCGCTTGCGGCATGGGACAGATGGTGTTCGCTGAACAGGATCTTGCCGTCGTCGATTTTTAACTGATCCCGAATGATGTTCTTCAGCCAGAGTTTGTCGCCCAGCCATGTGATCATGGACTCGCGGAAAACCTTCCAGGATTTCGGAAATGTCTGCATGGACGACATGAGAATGCGTTCGAATTTATGAAACGGCTTCTCGTAAAACACGACATAATCCACGTCATGAATCGACAGCCCGGCCTCGTCCAGGCAGAACCGGACGGCTTCTTTGGGAAAATCGAAGTCATGTTTGATCCGTGTGAACCGTTCCTCCTCCGCCGCCGCCACAAGCCGGCCGTCCCGAACAAGCGCAGCGGCCGCATCGTGATAGAAACAGGAGATTCCCAACACCACCATCAGAATTGTCTCCTCATCGATCCCATATCGACACCGGAATCTTCCCGCTTATTCCAGAACGAGGGGCTCGTGCGGGGCTTGAGCTGAAGAGGATCGCCCAGCAGACGGATTCCCACCGCAAAAGGTGCCACGACCAGAAAATAGAGGAAGGACAGGAGCATTCGGCCCTGGAAAGATCCCAGCCGTTTCGAAAACGCCGCCCATCGAGCCATCAACCTTTTCAGGGAAGAAGGATGGAGTTCGTTCCCGCCTTTTATGGGAGGGACCGGCGCTGCATCCGGCCTTCCGGCCCATACCGCCATGATTCCGACCAGGCATGCCGCGGCCATCCAGATCAGAACAATCAGCCAAGGATTCAATTCCAGCAGGTTCCTGGAATAAAGGGCACCGCCCCAAAGAACAAGAACCAGGAATAGATCCAGAAATCTCGGTCTCAGCTCGACGGATTTCCCGGCTTTGCCGACGGCGCCGCCGCTATAGGAAACCAATGTGAGCAGAATCAGAATAAGGGTTGAAAGAAAATCCATTTTGGTCTCAGCTAATTTCGACGCCACATTCTACTGGAAAACCCCCTCTCTGTCAAAAAACATTCGTCAGGGGGAAACGCCGCTGCGCCATGATTCCGGCGGTGAAATGTGTTATAATTCCCGCCCGTCTAACATGAAAAAGTGGCTGGAAAAATCGGCCTTGCTGCTTGTGGGCATCCTTCTGGCTTTAGCCGGGACGGAAATGATCTCCCGTGTTTTCTGGGAACGCATCACCGGGCTGCCGAAGGGGAATCCGATATCTTTCGTGACTTCCGGCGATTACGAGAATATTCCGCCCGGAGCCTTTGTTTGGTCCGGCCCCCTCGGTGCAGTAAAGGAATTCCATAATGTATCCTCGAGAAATCGGCTGGGATTCCACGATTATGACTATGGTGTTCACAAACCTGATGGAACATTCCGGATTGTTGTTGTCGGAGATTCCTTTGTCGAGGCCAAGGAAGTTCCCATTTCTAAGAACTTTGCTAAAATCCTGGAACGAAAGCTCAACGAATTCCATGACTCCCGCGTGGAAGTCCTCGCCTTCGGCAGGTCGGGGAACGGAGCCGTCAAAAACCTGGAGGTCCTCAGGGATATCGGATTATGTTTTCAGCCGGATCTGGTCCTTATGCAGTTCTTGAGCAATGATCCTATCGACGACGATCCTCATGGAGCCGCCGACCAGAAGCGTCAAAATGCGCTTCGGAAAGAACATGTCGAAGATCTGAGCGTCTTGTATCCACGCTATCTGCTGCTCGAAAAATCCCGATTCAACCAAATCCTTGCTTTGAAAACGGCCCGCTGGGTTCAGGGAATTCAAACGCGAAAACACGCTGATCTTGACGAAAACAGGTTTGTTCATGCGAGCATGCTCATCTTCTCTCATCAACATGCCGGACGATGGAAGGATGCCTGGAATAACTCCCAAAAACACATTCTGCAGGCCCGGGATATCTCCCTAGAGGCGGGATCGGAGTTTCTCCTTGTGTCTTTTCCTGAGTTTTGGAGAATGGGGGATGAGAAGAGCCGATGGAGATATGTCAGGACCATAAGCCCGGATTCTCATCAGGACGACTGGGATTTCGACATGACCGATCGAAGGCTCGAAAGATTCTGTCAAAAAGCGGATGTCCCCTTTTTATCCCTGGTCCATGAATTCCGACGTGAATACTCAAAGTCCAAGAAACCTTTTCATTTCACTTACGATATGCATTTGAATGAAAGGGGCCATGAGCTTGCGGCTTCAATTCTTTTCGAATACATCGTTCAATCCCCGCTTCTCCAATGAGGGATTGCTGCGCTTTGACTTAACGCGAATCGTTCGGGCTATTTTTTAACGGCGTGTTTCTCCAGGAGCGGGCGGAACTTGTTCATGAGTTCCTCGTTGATGTCGAGAGGCGGAACGGCGTCGGCCGGGAGAAAGGACTTGTAGGGGTTCTTCGCCGTATAGGCCTCGAATTCCGTCCGTAGCTTTTTCAATTCGGCCGGAGAGGTCAGAAGATCGACGGCCGAGGCGGCCATGGCCTTGGCCCCGGCGTTCAGCCCTTTCCAGGTCGCCGTTCCGTAATTCGAGGCGACCGACGACCAGTGGTGGCCGATCGAGCCCGGGACCTGGCCCGGAAAAACGATGGTCGCCGTTGGGGCGATCAGGGTGACGTCGCCGACGTCGGACGATCCGCCCCCCATGGCGTCCCCGCGCGGTTCCCTGAGTTGACCGACCTCGGAAGGCATCCCGATTTCCGGGGCTCCGAGTTCTTTCTGGAGCGCCTTGGCGAAAGCATGCTCTTCCTCGGACCATTCCGGCATGCCGACGAGTTCGATGTTTTTCTGAAAGAGCTCGGCCGCGGCCTTGTTGGCGTGCCGCTGGTGGACGGCGCTGATGACCCGGACGGATTCGAGCTCCGTGCCTGAGGCCAGGGCGCCGGCTCGGGCGCAGTCCATGACCCGGGTGTACATGTCCCCGAGCCGTTCATCGGTGTTGCGGACGTAATACCAGACCGAGGCCTTGTCCGGCACGACGTTGGGCGCCTCTCCGCCCTGGAGAATCACATAATGCAGGCGCTGGGAGAGATGAAGATGTTCGCGGAGGTAATTGGCGGCCACGTTCATGATCTCGACGGCGTCGAGGGCGCTCCGGCCCGCCCAGGGCGCCCCGGCGCTGTGAGCCGTCTTGCCGCGGAACGTGAACACGGAGGAAAACAGAGCGTTCCCGCCGCGGCCGTAGCCCGTGCCGAAGCCGCTCGAGCTGTGGTTGTCGATCACGGCGTCCACCCCGTCGAACAGGCCGGCCCGGATCATGTAGGGGCGGCTGACGACGATCTCCTCGGCCGGCGAGCCGAAGAACTTGATCGTCCCCTTGATGCCGTGAGCCTCCATGGCCCGCTTCACGGCGATGGCCGCGGCGATTCCCGCCGTGCCCATGGCGTTGTGCCCGCAGCCGTGGCCCGGCGCTCCCGCGACGATGGGATCCTGGTAGGGGACCCCGCCCTTCTGTGAGAGCATGGGCAGGGCGTCATATTCGCCGAGGATGCCGATCACGGGTTTTCCCGAGCCGTAGCTTGCCGTGAAGCAGGTCGGCATGCCGGCCAAACCGCGGTCGACGGTGAAACCCTCGCTTTCGAGGGTGTCGGCCAGCAGCCGGGCCGATTTGAATTCCTGGAGACCGAGCTCGGCATAAGACCAGATGGCGTCCGAAATCCGTCCGAAGCGTTCGACGACTCCGGGATCGCTCAGCCAGTCGAGGACGGCGGCCTTTTCCTTGGAGATTTTGACCTTGGGAGCGGCTTCGATGTCCGTGGACGGAAGCCATCCGATCACAAGAACGGCGGCCAGGACCGCCGAGGCAAAAAATCGAGGCTTTATGTTCATTTGTCCCTCCGGAATTTATCGAGGAGTTCGGTGTAGCGGTTGGACAGGTCGGCCTCTTTTCCGGCGATGAAGACCCGTTCGATCTTCGTTCCGAGTTCGAGGATGTCGCCGTCAGCCAGGACGATATCGGCCCTCTTGCCGGGATCCAGGCTGCCGAGAGAATCGCCCAGGCCCAGAATCTCGGCCGTGTTCAGCGTGACGGCCCGGAGAGCCTCCGTCCGGTCGAGCCCGAAAGCGGCCGCCTTGGCGGCATGATAGGGAAGATCCTTGGCGACGCCGGCGCTCGAGGACGAAAAAGCGATCTTGACCCCGGCTTCGTGAAGAATCGCGGGATTTCTGTAGAGAGAGTCGTAGCCGTCTTCCCAGACCGGGGACATTTCGTAGAGCGATCCGAAAACGACGGGAATGCCCGATTCCTTGACGGCCGCGGCCGCCTTCCAGGCCTGGTGGGCGCCGTAAAAGACGGCCCTGACGTTTTGCTCCTTGACGAACTTGATCGCGGCCAGAATGTCCTTTTCGGCCTGGACGGAGATCATGAGAGGCAGCGCGCCGTCGATGACGGGAAGAAGCGCCTCGGACGTTTCGTCGAACTGCGGATGGGGGAGGGTAAGGTTCGCGGCTGCGGCCTCCCGCATTTTCTTGTAATGGCGGGCTCCGTCGAAAAGTGCCTTGAGCTCCTTGAGGATTTGATCCGCGGTTTCGCGGGGTTGTCCTGCGAACAGGGCCGCGAAACCGCCCCGCCGGGGGATACCCGGAAGCTCGACGTGAAGGAATGCCGGACTCTTGATGGCCATGTCTCGATGAGTCCAGCCGTCGAGTCCGAGCAGGCAGCTCTGACCCGCAATGACGCCGCCCGAAGGGGCGACCAGGGCGGCCGTTATGCCGTTCGACCGGGCGATGGGGATGTGCATGGAGTCGTAGCGGATGGCTTCGAGGGAGCGGGCCTGGGGGTTGATCCGGCCCGTCTCCCGGTTGTCGACGGTCGCGGCCACACCGCTGATCTCGACGAGTCCCAGGGAAGAATAGGCATCGATCATCCCGGGATAAGCCGTAAGGCCCGAGGCGTTGATGATCTCGGCGCCATCGGGGATGGCAATGTCGGCGCCGACGGCTTCGATCCGGCCGTTCCGGACGAGAAGGGTTCCCTTGGCGATCTCCGGCCCCGACACGGTGACGATCCGGGCGCCCGTGACGGCCAGGACCTTGTCTTCGGCCGGCGCGGCGGACAGGCTTGTGAAAGTTGAAACGACCAGACCGGCCAACAAAATCGCCGTGATGCGATGTTTTCTCATCGGGTGCCTCCCGTCACGCTTTCGGCCCCGCCTTTTTCGACCGCGGCCTCCCGGTCCTTGAGATATTGTTCGCGGTCGAAGTAGATTTCGCCTTCGATCACGGTCATGTCGCAGCGGGCGTAGGCGCTCATCGGGTGTTCGTTGAAGACGGCGATGTCGCCGTGCTTGCCGACTTCGAGGCTGCCTGCGATTTTTTCGACGCCCATCTGAATGGCCGGATTGATGGTGATGAGCTTGAGAGCTTCTTCAGGAGACAGGCCGGATTTCACGGCTTTCCCGGCGTCGTTGAACAGGCGCCGGATGCGCTCTCCGCTGTCGGAGTTGATGGAGACGAGAACGCCGCGCTGTGCGCAATAGGCCGCTGTGGGTGCAATGCCCTCGGCCGCTTCCATCTTATAGGCCCAGCTGTCGGCGAAAATGGAGATGCCGATCCCGGCTTCGGCCAGTTCGTCGGCGATCTTGTAGGCCTCCCAGGCGTGTTCGAAGGCGCCGATCTTGAACCCGAATTCCCGGGAGAGTTCCAGAAATTCCAGGGTTTCCGTGGCCTGGTAGGTATGGCAGCGGGCGACAATCTCGCCGCGAAGCATCGCGGCCAGAACCTCCAGGGCCAGGTCTTTTCGGGGCGGGAGCAGGTTTTTCGGCGGATTTTTCGAGGCCTTCAGTCGCTCATACCGCTCCCAGCGGGCCATGTAGTCCCGGGCTTTCTGGAATTCACGCCGGATGATGGCGTTGGCGCCCATCCGTGTCGCGGGGTAGCGGCGCGGGACATTGAAGGCGATTTGCCGGTTGGACTGTTTGACGTTTTCACCGAGGGCGAATTTCAGAGTCGGCGTCGCCTCGCGGACGACGAGCTCTTCAGAGGGGCGCCCCCACTTCGTCTTGAGGGTCACGTTTTGCCCGCCGATCGGATTGGCGCTGCCGTGCATGGTGTGGACCATCGTCACGCCGCCGCTGAGGGCGGTCAGAATGGATACGTCGTCGGCGTGGACGACATCGGCCATGTCGACCTCGGGAACGATGGCTTCGGTTCCCTCGTTCGTTCCGGAGAGCGCGATGTGTGTGTGGGAGTCGATGATCCCCGGCATGACATATTTCCCCGAGGCGTCGACGATGCGGATGCCCGGAGGGGCGGGGATGTTCTCTCCGATCCTGCGGATGATCCCGCCCTGGATCAGAATGTCGCCGCGGGGAATCACGCCTCCGGTGACGGTCAGGAGCGTGCCGTTCTTGATGAGCAGGTCACCTCCGCCGTCCGCGGCCGCCGGGGAGACGAGGGCGGCGAACACCGTCGCCAGGACAAGGGCGCGGAAAGACAGGCGCACGTTTTTCATCGGGATTTCTCCTCGGGTTTTTTTGGCTTTTCCGGGGGTTTGGGCGTGAAGGACAGGCCGTCGACAAAGACCCGCTCGACCAGGGCCTTTTCATCGAAGATGTCCCCCCGGACGAGAATCACATTGGCGATCTTTCCGGTCTCCAGGCTGCCGATCCGGTCGGCGGCGCCGAGGAACCGGGCCGGGACGATGGTCAGGGCCTTGAGGGCCTCATCGGCGGAGAGTCCCGCCTTGATCGCAGTCCGGACGTTCCTGAGCGCCGTGGCTCCGTCCGGGAGTCCCAGGGCGGTCAGGGCGAAGGGGATGCCGGCCTCGGCCAGCTTGGCGGCGTTTGCCGGGTAGATCTCGCTTTGGGCCTTCTTCTGCAGATCCTCGCCCTGATGGGTATAAGCGCTTCGGGGAGGCGGCGCGAAATTCAGGCTGACGAACAGAGGCCGACCGGATTTCTTCAGATCGGCGGCGACGCGCCAAGCCTCGTTGGCCCCTCCGATCATGGCGTTCAGCCGGAATTCGTCGGCCAGACGAAGGGCCCGCTTGATGTCCTCCTGGTCGTTGCACTGGAAGACGACGGGGCGACGGTCTTTGACGAAGGGGATGAGCGCTTCCAGGAGCGGATCGTAGGTCGGCCGCTTCATTCCCCGTCCGGCCTTTTCGTAGCGTGACAGGTGTTCGGCATAATGGAGCGCGTTATGAAAATGCTGGCGCAGGAAGGCCATCGTCCCCATGGGACTCGACGGGTAGGTGCCGCGTTCGACGGCGAAATTGATATGCAGGGCGGCGCCGTTTTTAAGGACCATGGGTTCGGCCTTGTCCCCGTTGAGGTTGAGAAGGACGCTCAGTCCCTGGAAGATTCCCGGTGCCGGTGCGACCAGGATCGTCGTTACGCCGCTCCGGTGCAGGTTCTCCAGAACCTGGGTTTGGGGCTTGATCCGGTCGAAGGCCCAGGTCAGAGGCTGGGATTTCGGCGTCTCTTCCGCTTGCCGCCCGGCTGTCGCCGCAGCGGCGGCGAGAGCGGCCGCCCGGCCTTCGGGCGCCTCCTCGCGGGGCCGTTCGATAAGGAACCCCGTGTGTGCGAGAATGAGGCCGGGATAGGCCGTCAGGCCTTCGGCGGCGACGACCTCGGCGTCGGGCGGGATCTTGATTTTTCCGGATTCGCCGACGGCCTCGATGAGTCCGTCGCGGATGACGACGACGCCTTTCTCCAGGATGGGGCCGGCGGCGGTGACGACACGGCAGCCTTCGAGGGCATAGGCCGGCCGTGTCTCTTCAGCAAAAACGCCGGCCGCCGCAATCAGGGAGACAAGGCACCAGGCGGCGGGAAGGATTCGGGTGGGATGCATGATCCTCCTTTCGGTCATGGCTCGGTCTGCAAGGATTTTTAATGATAAACGAATTCCGGCCGATTGAAAAGTAAAACCGAAAAGGTCCGGGCGGATCGGTCGGAACCGATATGGTATAATGAATCCACAGGGAGGGCGACATGATCAGAAAACCATTTTTGTCTTTGACGGTTTCAGCCGCAGCCGTGATTATCCTGTCCGCCGGCTCGGCCTTCGCCGACCGCGGCGATTTCGGGGTCGGGATTATCCTGGGAGAACCCACGGGCATCACCATCAAGCAATGGACGGGAAGAACAACGGCCATCGATGCCGCGGCCGCCTGGTCCTTGGAAAGGGACGGGGCGTTCCATGTCCACGCGGATTATCTGATCCACAGTTTCCGGGTCTTCAGCCCGCGGAGAGGCTCTCTGCCGGTCTATTATGGAATCGGGGGTCGGATTCTGTCGCAGAAAAAAAACCGGGCCGGCATCCGCTTCCCCGTGGGGTTGGCCTATCTTTTCGACAAAACACCCCTTGAGCTGTTTTTCGAAATCGGTCCGGTTCTCGACCTCATTCCGTCGACGGATATTAGTATTGGAGCCGGTCTCGGAGTGCGGTACTATTTCCGCTGATCCCGGCCTGCATCCGGGAACCGGCAGTTCCCTTTACCCGCCCGGAAGCCCCGACCCCATTTTTCGGGAGCATGTCCACCGACACTGAAGGACGCGTTTGACCCCCCGGACGGTCGTATGATATAAAATCCGGGATAAAAGCGCCATGATAACCGTCAGATTCGCACCCAGTCCCACGGGATGGCTCCACATCGGGAGCGCCCGGACTGCCATCTTCAACTGGCTCTTCGCCCGGCGGCACGGGGGACGGCTTCTGCTCCGGGTCGAGGACACGGATCTCAAGCGCTCCGATCCCAAATTTCTCGAAGAGATCCTGTCCTCTCTGCGATGGTTGGGGATCGACTGGGACGGAGATCCGATTTTCCAGAGCCGCCGTTTTCCTCTTTACCGGGAACGTGCCGAACAGCTCGTCGCCGCGGGCAAGGCCCGCCGGGACGGCGAGGCCATTCTCTTTCCCGTGGAGGCGGGCCGGACGATCGAGGTCCGAGACATGATCCACGGTCCGATCGCCTTCGACGCCGGGACGTTCAAGGAGCAGGTCCTGATCAAGTCCGACGGTTCCCCGGCCTACAATTTCTCCTGTGTCGTCGACGACGCCGACATGGGCGTTACCGACATCCTGCGCGGCGACGACCACATCTCGAACACCCCCAAACAGATCCTCTTTTACGAGGCCCTCGGCCTCGAACCACCCCGCTTCGGTCATATGCCTCTCATCCTCGGACAGGATGGGGCGAAACTGTCCAAGCGCCACGGCGGCACAGCCGTCGGCGAATACCGGAGCGAAGGGTTCCTTCCTGAGGCCCTGGCCAACTATCTCATCCTTCTCGGATGGTATCCGGGCGAGGACCGTGAGATTCTGTCCATGGCCGAGGCGGGCGGCATGTTCTCACTCGAGGCCATGAACGACGTTCAGGCCAAGTTCGATCTGACGAAGCTCAAGTGGCTGAACGGCGAATACATCATGAAGCGGGAAACGGCCGATCTTCTGCCGGATCTCCGCGACCGCCTGGCTGCGGCCGGGTTCGCCCTGCCGGAAGGCCGCGGGGACGATTATCTCGCCTCCATCATCGATCTCTACAAGATCCGCATCAAGACCCTGGGGGAATTCGCCGGCATGACGGATTTCTTCTTTACCGGCGCCTTCGCCATGGAGGACGATGCGGCAGCCCAGCTGGCCAAGCCCGGGGCCAAAGACCGGGTCCGCGAATTGGCCGAAGCCGTCGCCGGAGTTGAACCCTTTACCCATGAAACCATCGAAACCGCCTGCCGAGCCACGGCCGAAGCCGCGGGCGTCAAGGCCGCCGCCGTCATCCATCCGGCCCGGGCCGCCCTGAGCGGCAAGACCAAGGGGGCCGGCCTTTTCGAAATTATGGAAGTCCTCGGGCGAGAGAAAGTCCTCGAACGGCTGCGGAGGGCGTCATGAACGACAAGCCCGCGGCCCCCCGCCATTTCGTCAAGGACATCATCGACGATCACAACGCGACCGGACGATTCCAGGGCCGGGTTCTCACCCGGTTCCCGCCCGAACCCAACGGCTACCTCCATATCGGCCACGCCAAGTCCATCTGCCTGAATTTCGGTCTGGCCGCCGAGTACGGCGGGGTGTGCAACCTGCGGTTCGACGACACCAACCCCGAGACCGAAGAGATCGAATACGTCGAATCCATCAAGACGGATATCCGCTGGCTGGGGTTCGATTGGGAGGACCGCGAATACTACGCCTCGGACTATTTTGAAAAACTCTACGAGTTCGCCGAACGTCTGGTCGAAAAGGGACGGGCCTTTGTCTGTGACTTGAGCGCCGAAGAGGTTTCGGCCCAGCGCGGAACGCTCACCGAGCCCGGCAAGGACAGCCCTTTCCGGACGCGGCCCGCCGAGGAGAATCTCGACCTTCTCCGGCGCATGAAGGCCGGAGAGTTTCCGGACGGATCGCGGACGCTGCGGGCCAAGATCGATATGTCCCATCCCAATCTTTTGATGCGCGATCCGGTTCTCTACCGGATCCGGCGGGCCCACCATTACCGGAGAGGGGACGCCTGGTGCATCTACCCGACTTATGACTGGGCTCATGGCCAGTCGGACTCGATCGAAGGCATCACTCATTCGATCTGCACGCTCGAATTCGAGGTCCACCGGCCTCTCTACGACTGGTGTCTGGACGCGCTGGAGATCCACCACCCGCAGCAGATCGAGTTCGCCCGCCTCAACCTCAGCCACACCGTTCTCAGCAAGCGGCGGCTTCTCGAACTCGTTCGTGAAGGCCGCGTCTCCGGCTGGAATGACCCGCGGATGCCCACGCTCTCCGGAATCCGCCGTCGCGGCTACACGCCCGAGGCTGTCCGCCGCTTCTGCGACATCGTGGGCGTGGCCAAGGCCAATAGCATCATCGACATGCCGCTTCTTGAAAACTGCGTCCGCGAGGACCTGAACCGCCGTGCGCCGCGGACGATGGCCGTCCTCCGCCCACTCAAGGTCGTCATCCTGAATTATCCCGAGGGAAAGACCGAGGATCTTGAGGCAGTCAACAACCCCGAGGATCCGTCGGCCGGAACGCGGATGATTCCCTTTTCCCGCGTCCTCTACATCGAGCGCGAGGACTTCATGGAGGACCCGCCGAAGAAGTTTTTCCGCCTGTCTCCCGGCCGGGAGGTCCGTCTCCGCTATGCCTATTTCATCCGCTGCGAAGAGGTCGTCAAGGATCCGGCGACGGGTGAGGTTGTCGAGGTCCGCTGCACCTACGATCCGGCGACGCGGGGAGGGGACTCGCCCGACGGCCGGAAAGTCAAGGCCACCCTTCACTGGGTTTCGGCCGAACACGCCTTCGAAACCGAGGTCCGGCTTTATGAGACGCTCTTCAGCGTCCGGGATCCCAACGACGTCGGAGAGGGCGAGGATTACAAGATCCATCTCAACCCGAAGTCGCTGGAAATTCTTTCCGGATGCCGCCTCGAACCCGGACTGAAAGATGCGGCGCCGGGCGACTTTTTCCAGTTCGAGCGGATGGGGTATTTCTGCGCCGACAGCGAGGATTCCAAGCCGGGGCGGCCGGTTTTTAACAGGACGGTGACGCTGAGGGATGCTTGGGTTAATATCCTCAAAGGCGGCCGCGAAAACCTCTAGCCGGGACTGTGCGTCATAACGCCGGGTTTTGATTCTTTTTTCTATTTGGCGTTATGACCCTTCGGGCGTGCCGATCTCACCGCATCGATTTCGGTGCGGCCTGCTCGACGTAGCTCAACTACGCCTGCGCAGTCTGCTTCTCATCGCTGCGGCAACCTCGACCCGCGCACAGCCCCGGCCGTCAAATCGCCGAAACCGGAATGGCCTGCACGCCGGCCGCCAGGGGAATATGGTCGTGAACCAGGCAGACCACGCCGCCGGGGCCGACGCGAAGACCCGCGTTCTTGAGAGCCGCGAAATGACCGGCCGTGTCCCGCCCGGGAGAGGCCGTTTTTTTGACTTCCAGAGGGAAATGCGTGCCGTCCTGCTCGATCAGAAGATCGATCTCTTTCTGATCCTTGTCGCGGTAATAGTGAAATGGGGCTCTCCGGCCGGAGTGATGGTAGCTCTTGAGCAGCTCCGCAACAACCCAGGTCTCCAGGATAGCGCCGGACATGGCGCCGGCCTCAAGAGTTTGGGGGCTGGACCACTCCGTGAGGTAGGCGCACAATCCCGTATCGAGAAAATAGAGCTTGGGCGTTTTCACCAGGCGTTTAGTGATGTTGGTGAAATACGGCTCGAGAAGATAAACAATCCCCGAGGCCTGAAGGATGGAAAGCCAGCTTTTTACGGTGTTCACGACGACATCCGAGTCCCGCGCAAGATCGGTCATGTTGAGCATGCGGCCGGTCCGGGCCGCGGCGGCCCGCAGAAAACGGACAAAGGCGGTTTCGCTCCCGACACGGGCCAGGTCGCGAACATCCCGCTGCAGGTAAGTCTGCAAATACGAAGAGAAAAAAAGCTCCCTGTCCACGTCATCATGGGCGGCGAGGGCCGGATAGGAGCCGCGCCAGATCAGGCGATAGAGCGAATCAAGATCCAGGACGCCGCCGGTCCGCAGCCGGAGCTCGATGTCATCCGCCGTCGGGAGGAAAGGTTCCGATTCACGGCCGGCACCCAACAACTCCCGGCGCGACAACCCCAGAAGGGAAACAACAGCCACCCGTCCGGCCAGGGATTCAGATACGCCTTTCATCAGGTGAAAAGGTTGAGAGCCGGTCAGCCAGAAGCCGCCTTTGCCGGGATTCCTGTCCACCGCCATCTTGATGTGGGGCAAGAGTTCAGGGGCATACTGAATTTCGTCGATCAAGACGGGAGGTCGATACTTCTGGAGAAAAAGCGCCGGATCTTCGCGGGCCAGGGTCAAGATCAAGGGATCGTCAAGAGTTACAAAGGTCCGATCGGATCGGCTTAAACGATTAAGAAGCGTGGTTTTTCCGACTTGTCGGGCTCCCGTAACAAGAAGCACGGGGAACTGGCGGTCGGCTTCGATCACGAATTTTTCCATGGTCCGATGAATGTACATATCCTTTCCCCCCGTATAGTCCATAATGCAGTGCTAATGCATAATGGACGATCGCTATTGTTTTGTCAAGTACTTGGTTCGCAACATCGGAAGAACGCTGAAAAACATTTGGTTTTCGTCCCGCGATTCCTTTCCGATGGAAAACAGGTCTTGAAAGACGACTCTGCCTGCGGGAACGGCCGATTGTCCCCGCGTCTTGTTTTTCACGACGATATGGTCGTTTTCCTTAAATCTACAATCGACGGACGGGACTGGCCGTATTTTGCCCGGTCACATCCCAAGTCATGGGCTACCCCTTCGAGGTGTTGATCCCGCCCGGGCTTCCTGTTTCAGGGGCCGTCCTCTCCGACCAGGTCAAAAACCTGGATTGGCGGGCCCGCCGGGTCGAGCCGATCTGCGCCTTGCCCCCGGGCACGGTCGATGAAATTCTGGGTAAGCTCGGAACGCTTCTTTTCTGAGTGTCCGACGGTTTCTGGTCAGCCCAGAAGCTCCTTGGGAATGTTGCCGCCGTTTTCCGCGATTTTCTGAAGGACGGTCTTGTGAAGCCACATGTTCATCTGGGCGGAATCCTGCATCTTTTCCGGCGGGCACTGGAGTTCGGTTGCGAGCTCCTTGCGGGCGGCGAAGCTGCTGTCGATATTCAAGAGCTTCAGCAGGTCGACGATGGACGTCTTCCAGTTGAGCTTCTGGGGATTGGCCTTGGCGAGTTCTTCGAGCTTGGCCATGACATCCACGACGGGGACGGCCTTCGGAGCCGCAGCCGGCATCGGAGTCGGAAACGGGAACCATCCTTTGGCGGCGGAAGGCGGTTGGGAAGATGCGCCTGCGGGAGGCGGAGGGGGAACCGGAGCGCCCGCTTTGGGCGGAGCAGGGGGCGGCTGTAAAGGCGTCCCTGCCCGCGGCGGCGCCGGAGGGGGCTGGAAAGACACGCCTGCCGGAGGGGGAGGAGGAACCGGTGTGCTTGCCCGGGGTGGGGCGGGAGGCGGCTGGAGTGTTTGGGCTCCGGCCGGCTTTGAAGGCTCGGTTTGTTTGACGCCCAGCTTTTCAAGAATTTTTCCGAACATACTCATGGGACCTCCTTCTTCTTAAAGCGCGTCGATAATCGCGTTCAGGATCGGATTCGGCCTCATGGCCGCATCGACCTTTTTCTTGTCCGGGTGATAGTAGCCGCCCATATCCACCGGAACGCCCTGGACCGCGATCAATTCGGCGTCGATCTTGTCTGCGTTTTCTCCAAGCGCCTTGGCCACCGCTGTAAAGCGGGCCTTGAGTTCCAGATCCTTGTCCTGGGCGGCGAGGAATTCGGCCCAGTAAAGCGCCAGGTAGAAATGGCTGCCCCGGATATCGATCTGTCCGACCTTGCGGGCCGGCGATTTTTCGTTGTCCAGGAACTTGCCGATGGCCGCATCGAGGGTTTCGGCCAAAATCTTGGCCTTATCGTTGTTGAACGCGGCGCTCAAATGCTCCAGCGAGGCGGCGAAGGCCGAGAACTCGCCGAGGGAATCCCAGCGGAGATAGTTGACCTTCTCGAACTGCTGGACATGCTTGGGGGCCGATCCGCCGGCGCCCGTCTCGAACAATCCGCCTCCGGCGAGAAGTGGGACTATGGACAGCATGTAGGCGCTCGTGCCGATTTCGAGAATCGGGAAAAGGTCCGTCAGATAGTCACGAAGGACGTTTCCGGTCACTGATATCGTATCCAGGCCCTTGCGGGTTCGCTCCAGGGAATAATTTACGGCGTCGACGGGAGGCATGATCTTGATGGTCAGCCCGTTCGTGTCGTGGTCCTTGAGATAGCGTTCGATCTTGGCGATGAGCTGGGCGTCGTGGGCCCGGTTCTTGTCGAGCCAGAACACGGCGTGGGAGCCCGTCGCCCGGGCTCTCTTGACGGCCAGCTTGACCCAGTCCCGGATCGGGATGTCCTTGACCCGCGACAACCGCCAGACGTCCCCGATCTCGACCTTGTGCTCCATGAGGGTTTGCCCGTCGGCCGCGACGACCCGAATCGTCCCGTCGGCCGGGATCTCGTATGTCGTCGGGTGGGATCCGTATTCCTCGGCCTGCTGGGCCATCAGCCCGACATTGGGCACGCTGCCCATGGTCGCCCGGTCGTATGCGCCGTGCTTTTTGCAGTCCTCGATCATGGCCTTGTAAACCCTTGAGTAGCAGCGGTCGGGGATCATGGCCTTGGTTTCATGGAGGTTGCCGTCCGGGCCCCACATCTGCCCCGACTCGCGGACGACGACGGGCATGGAGGCGTCGACGATGATGTCGCTCGGAACGTGAAGATTGGTGATGCCTTCGTCGGAGTTGACCATGGCCAGGGCCGGCCTTTCAGCGTATACGGCCTGGATGTCGGCCTCGATCTCCGCCCGCTTGGCTTCGGGGAGGCCCTTTATCTTGGCATAGAGGTCACCGATGCCGTTGTTGGGATTGAACCCGACTTCCTTGAGAACGGCGGCATGCTTGGTCAGGGCTTTTTCATAGAAGACGGAAACGGCGTGCCCGAAGAGGATCGGGTCGGAAACCTTCATCATGGTCGCCTTGAGGTGAAGAGAAAGAAGCAAGCCCTGGGCTTTGGCGTCCTCGATCTGCTCGGCGTAGAAAGCCCTCAGGGCCTTGCGGCTCATGAAGGTCCCGGATACAACCTCTCCGGGAAGCACGGGCAGCTTGTCCTTGAGGACTTTGACCGCGCCGCCCGCTCCCTGGAACTCGATCCGGACATCCCCGCCTTTGTCCACGGTCACGGACTTCTCGTTTCCATAAAAGTCGCCTTCGGTCATGTGGGCGACATGGGTCTTGGAGTCGGGGGACCAAGGTTTAAGGGGCAATTTTTTGGGATGCTTCTGGGCGTATTTTTTCACCGAGACCGGCGCCCGGCGGTCGGAGTTTCCCTGACGGAGAACCGGGTTGACGGCGCTGCCCAGGACCTTGGCGTAGCGGGTCTGGATCTCTTTTTCCGCGTCTGTTTTTGGGTTTTCGGGGTAGTCGGGAAACTTGTAGCCTTGGGACTGAAGCTCTGCGATGGCTTCCTGAAGCTGGGGGATCGAGGCGCTGATGTTCGGCAGCTTGATGATGTTGGCCTCGGGCGTCAGGGCCAGCTCGCCGAGCATGGCCAGGTTGTCGGGGATGCGCTGGGCTTCGGTCAGAAAGTCGGGAAAGTTGGCAAGGATGCGGCCGGCCAGGGAGATATCGCTCAGGACGACATCGACGCCGGTGCCTTTGGTGAAACCCTTGATGATCGGGTAAAAGGAAAACGTGGCCAGATAGGGGGCCTCGTCGGTCTCTGTCCAGTAGATTTTGCGGTCGGTCATGACTTCTCCTCCGTTTTGGTGGGATCGGGCCGCTTCTTTAAGAAGGGACGGTCATCATATCGAAAACGCCGGATGGTGTCAATCGAGATGGGAGTAATCGAGTTCGGATCCGAGCAGGCTGTGGGGGATCAGATAGACCAGCAGCGTAACGACCGATGCCGCCAGCACCCAGGGTCTTGCAGGCCGGTTTTTTCGTCCCGCAATCAGGGCTGCGATCCAGGCGACGAGAGCCAGCGCCGTCTTGTTGTCTGTCAGGTCGGTGCCGAAGGGAAAGCCGCTCCAGTATACGCCGAAGGCGTATTTCTGGACGAGCGGGCCGAAAATGAAACCTCCTACGATGATCAGGGCCGCGGCCCATATCGCGAACCGCCTCGGATTGGAACGTTTGTCCAGGGCCGCAATCCCGGCCCGGGTGGAGACCAGCATGGCCAGAAACATGATGATGATGTGGGGGATCAGCGCGGCGTTCGGCACGGGATTCTTGAAGCGGAAGATGAGGGGGTCTTGACCGGTCAGGATGTGGTCCGCCCCGTCCACGTTGACAATCACCTTGTAGGCCAGTTTTCCGGCCGCCGGCTGCCGAGGAAGATAAGCGAAAAGCCTTTCACCTTCCCTGGTCATGGGGACCGATGTCCAGGGGTCCTCCGTTGGATATCTCTTATAAAGAAGACGGCCCTCCACCCCGGGATCGGAAACGCGAATGCCCACGCGGCAGTCCTCCGTTGTCTCCGCGCTTCGTAAGAGGCGATAGGCGACTTCGACGCCTGATATCTCGGCTTGTCCACGGAGAGGATGCGTCGGGCCCGTCATTCTCTGGTAGACGGCCGAAACCAGGGTGATGACGAGAGCCAGGATCCATAAAAGGACGTTTCTCATGTTTCAGTCCTTGATTTCGATGCCGCCCAGAACGGCTGTCGCTTTGATATAAAGCGTGCCTTTCTTGTCCTGTTCGGACACGGCCCGGGTTTTATCTTCGATGCCTCCGAGAATCGGAGTGCCTTCGAGAACGATCTGCCAGTCTCGGGGCACCCGGATTTCGATGCCGCCCAGGATGGCCGTCAAGGCGAGTGTCGCTTTCCCTTCGGCGAGCGAGGCGCCGGAAAAATCGATCTCGACACCGCCCAGCACGGCTTCCGCCGTTCCTCCCTTGAAATTGAGGGATTCGACGCGCCTCTTCATTCCGGCCAGAACGGCCGAGATTTTGAGGTCGTCGGCGGTGATTTTGGGAAACCCGCTGTTTCTGCCTGAAAAGACAGGTCTCAGGAGAATCCACAGTCCCGCGGCGATAATGGCCAGGGGCCAGATGTAATGCCACAGGGAGCGGTCGAGAATTCTCATCCGCATGAGAAGCAACAGGCCGCCGATCACGATGAAGATATATCCGTCGGCGGCATTCCTGAATTCCTTATTGATCAGGATGGACAGACCGATGACGATGAATACGGCCGGCCAGTACTGCCTGAAAAGACCCCAGATATCCAGGCGGTTCATTCTGTCCAGCAGGAACAGGAATCCGATCAGGATGAGAAAAAGACCCCAGAAAATGCGTCCTTGCGAACCCGATTTCGATGACATGGTGTCCTCCTTGAGTTAGAGTCGCCGGATGTTCAGACCGCCGCTGACCTCGATCACGGCGCCCGTCGAAAACGCGAACGCCCCGCCGGCCAGCGCGGCCACGGCCCGCCCGATGTCGCCGGGTTCGCCCCAACGCCCCTGAGGGACGAGTCCGTCCGCGATCCTCCGGTCGTAGGCGTCTTTGACCGGCGCGGTCATGTCGGTGCGAATGATGCCCGGCCGGATCTCGTAAACCGGAATGCCGCATCCGGCCAGGGCGTCGGCGAACAGGGTGGCCGTCATGCTGAGGGCCGCCTTGGAAATGCAGTACTCCGGCCTCGAGGTCGAAGACATTGCGGCCGAAACCGAGGTGATGAAGACGATACAGCGGAATGGCTCGGGATGGGACTCCGCCTGACGGATCATCTCCCGGGCGAATCGCTGGGTCAGGAAAAACGCCCCTCGGGCATTGATCGCCATCAGACGATCATAGCTCTCCGGCCCGGTCTCGAGAATGCCCTTGCGCTCGAGCGGCGCCACTCCGGCGTTATTGACCAGGACATCGACACGGCCGAACTTCCGGAGAACGGCCTGGAGCACGTCCTCGTGCCCGTCAAGGGCGGCAACATCCCCCTCAAGGGCGAGGAAATCCCGTCCGAGGGCGAGAATGCGTTCCCGGACCTCGAACAGACCCGAATCCGTGCGGTTCGGATCGAAGTCGTTGTCGATGCCGCAGATGTCGAACCCCGCCGCCGCAAGCTCCAGAGTGATGCCGCGCCCGATGCCTCGCCCTGCGCCCGTGACGACCGCCGTTGGAGTCATGGTCATGGCCTCTCCTTATTCTTCCTCGCGGATGATGCCGTCTTTCATGAAATCGTTCCAGACGTTTTCGAACCATTTGTCCTCGCGGGGGACGGGCCGGACGGGAACCCAGCGCTTGCGGACCGTCCCGTCGTCATCGATGAAAACCTCGAGGATCTTCCGGTTGACGAAGGCATCGGCCGGGGTGTCGGCGAATTTCCAAGCGGCTTCGAGCCCGGGGCAGGGAAGATGCCCGTCCCGGTCCAGAACGAGATAGGACCCCCGGCTTTTCCCGCCGCGGGCATGGTATTCCTCCATGGCTTCCAGGTAAATGGCATGGGACAGGCAGAGATCCTGGACACGGAAGGCTTCGGGCAGAAGCCGGGCCGAGGGAACGCGAAGCTGGGTTTCGGCCTTGCGACGAAGGCTCCAGGCCGCCCGGACCTGTCGCGGGATGTCTTCGACCCTGCGGATATGGGCGCCGTGGGAGGACATGCGATCCTTCAATTCGCCGTCGATCTGCCGGAGAAGCCCGGTCTCGCGGGATGCGGGATCGATCATGCGCAGAGCCTGTTCGTAATGGGCCTGAACCTGGCTTCTTGCCGCGGCCTGAAAAGCACGGTCGGCCCGCGGCGCCTTTCTGGATTTTCTGGCGATGAAGAGCGCGGCCCGAAGTCCGCCGACCTGGCCGGAATTCAGGGCCGAACCGCCCGGACGATAAATGCCGTGCGTGCCGTTCGCTTCACCCACGGGAAAGAGCCGGTGAATGTTGGATTCCCACCAGATATTCCCCCGGAAGCCGCCGTTGTTGTGCTGGGCGCAGACGGCGATTTCGAGCGGCTGTCGACCCAGGTCGATGCCGTGGCTCTTGTAGATCTCGAAGGCGGGGTGATTCATGTGTTTGAGGCGAAGGATGGGCGTGGCCAGGAGCGCGTCGGATTTTTCCAGGTAGGCCCGGGCTTCTTCGGACAGCAGGCGGAAGGAAAAGTCCTCCAGGCGCCCTCCTCCCGAAAGATTCCGCCGAAAATCCAGAAAAACCCGACGTCCCCGTTCGACGGTCTCACGGTAGACAAGGAGGTCGATCAGTGAGGACCCGTAATTCGAAATCTTCCGGGGATCAAAGGGCCACTGGTATCCCTTCAGAAAAATCGCCGTGGCCAGCCGACCCATGTCCGGGAAGACCTCGGTCAGAAACTCTTTTTCGTCACCGCCCTCCCGATCCGTCGAGAAATACCGCGGCAAAACCTGCTGATAGGTGCCCGAGAGATTCCAGCGGAATTTCAGAGAGGCCAGCCCGAACTGGGACTCGGTCAGGTTTTGAGCCACGGCCCCGGCGGCGAAGGCCAGGCCGTGAGATCCGGTCTGGCTTTCGGGATAGACGGAATACCGGTACAGGCCTCCAGGGCCCCCTGTCCCCAGAACGACATTGACGGCGTTGAACAGGACGAAGCCCAGTTCCGGCGGGCGGAGCCGTTTTTTATCCAGGGCGACGGCGCCGATCACGGCTTTTCCCGCGCCTTTGCCCTCGGTCAGCAGGGCGATCGCGTTGTGGCGGTCGAAAACCTTGATGCGCCGCCTCCGGACTTCCCGGGCCAGGGCTTCGAACATCAGCCGGGAGGTCAGCGGTCCGGCCGATGTCGCTCTCTGGCGCGGATCGTGGTCGGTCTTGTAGCCGACGTAGGCTCCATATTCGTCAAAAGGGAAGGGCACTCCCAGACCGACGAGATCGAAAAACGCCCGCGGCGAGTTCTGGGCCTCACAGAGAGCGATGTCGCCGTGCATACAGCCTCCGGCAAAGAGGTCCTCGGCCATCTTCAAAGGGGAGTCGGGCTCGGATCCGGCCAGGGACAGCTTGTAATAAGTCTGTTTGTCGGATCCGGAATTGAATGATGTCCCTCCGTCCCAGGCGTCCGTGATAATGGCGATGTCGGTCTGCCCGTAATCGTGAAGCCGGACGGCGGCGTTGAGCGCGGCGGCTCCGCTTCCAATGATGAGGGTGTTTACGGCGTGGACGGGAAAATCGACACGTCCGATGCGCAACGTCCCCTTCCTCATGGCGCAGGCTCTCCTTCCGGTTGGTTTCCTGGCGGGATTATATCAGAGTTCCGGACGGTGTTGAAGCTTTCGGCTTCCGGAAAAATCGGGGTATCCGGCGTCCCGGCGCGGTCTCAGTCTTTTTTTTGATCGAGGGAAAAGTCGAGAAGCTCGCGATCCTTTGGGCCGTGTTCGAGGATGAATTCCTCCACCCGGGACCGGATGGCGTCCCGGACGCGGCGCGTTTTCTCCAGACGCTCCTCCCAGGTTCCCTCAAAAGAGGACGGGTCCTCGAAGCTCCAGTTCAGGGTTGTCGTGATTCCGGGGAAAATGGGGCATTTTTCGGCCGCCTCGGCGTCGCAGACAGTGATGACAAAGGAAAAAAGCTCACCCCGGCGGAAAATATCGAAGACGCTTTTAGTCGGGTTCTTGGAGATGTCGAATCCGGCCTCGGCCATGGCCTGAACGGCCAGCGGGTTGAGCTGCCCGGGCTCCAGACCGGCGCTCTTGGCTTCAAAATGATCCCGTCCCAGGGCATTGAGAAAGGTCTCGGCCATTTGGCTTCTGGCGCTGTTGTGGACACAAACGAAAAGGACGCGTTTTTTATTCATGGCGGCAGCCTCCTCACGGCTTTTCTTTCTCACCATAATACAGGATTGTTAAGTTTTGATGAATCTCGACTCAAATTGAATAAAAGGGGCCGTCCCGAACGACGCATCCCGAGGGCCGCCCTTCTCTCAGGAGTTTGGAGCAAAGCGAACAGGTCGTGCAGGTTTTTGCCGGATCCATCTTGCCTGTTTCGAATAAATCCCGGGCGAAATCCGGATAGGCCAGGGCGCCGCGTCCCTGGCCGATGAACGTCGATTGTCGCGACTCGATCATGGCCGCTCCGACGTTGGGGAAAAAACGGCGCAGCCACGTGAGGCCGGCGGCGACAACGGCGATGTCGGGAAATGCTTGCCGGACCCGCGCGGCCGCCCTCAAGTGGCGGGCGACACCTTCAAGAGGATGTTCGGAGGGCGTTGAGCCGCCGGGAATGGGCGTGTCGAAGGGCCGCCCGTATTGGGGGTTCAGAAAAGGAATCCCCAGGGACAGGCCGAGAAGGGAAACGCCCCGGCGTCTCAGTTCCGCGGTCAGGGCCAGGACTTCTTCGGCGTTCTCGATGCCTGGATTGTTCACATCGACCCCGAAGCCGTGGGGATAGGGAACGGCGTCATAGGCGTTCAGGCGGCAAGCGACGAGAAGTCCGGGCGCGGCCGTTCGGATTTTTTCGATGGTTTGGAGAAGAAACCGGGAGCGATCGGCCAAGGATCCTCCGTAGCGGCTGTTGAGTCGCAGCCTCGCGGTCAGAAGTTCGGCTACGAGGTATCCGTGGCAGGCCTTGACGTCGACGCCGTCGAATCCGGCCTCAGCGGCCAGGACGCCGGCCTCCGCGAATCTCTCCTGAAGCCGGTCGAGTTCCGAGTCGGTGATCAGCGGATGGTCGTTCGGAAGCCCCTGAAGATGATCGAGATGGGGGTTTTTTACAGCGATCGTCGGTCGAAGTTTCCCTTCCGGCTTGGAAAAGCGTCCGGAATGGGTCAGTTGGAGAATGACGGCGATCGCATTCCGGCCGGCCGCTTTGCGAACGGCCTCGACAAGCCTTGCAAAGCCGTCCCGCGTTGCGGCGTTCAGCATGAGCTGGCGGGGATTGGATCGACCCTCCGGGACGACGGCCGTGGCTTCGAACCAGATGAGAGAGCTTCCGCCGCCGGCGAATCTTTGATATCTGCGGAATGTCGTTTCCGAAGGCGAACCGTCGGGCTTGCTGTCCGCCCCCTCCATGGGAAGAACGGCCAACCTGTTGGACAGAACCTTCCCGTACAGGACCTCCGGTTGAAGAAGGGCGCCGATGTCGTCGATCCAGGGGAGGGGGTGTCCGAGGGTGCGGGCTTTTTCGAGGAGCGTCTCCTTGCTCTGGAAATTGAAATGTTCGTGGACGGCCATGGGGGCTATCCGTTCGCGATGCGCCGGATGTTGCGTAAACCCCGTTTGAGGCGGGCTTCGCCCACCCGGGGCCAGAGTTTCCTGTCGAGAACACCGATTTGGCCGGTCCGAACGGCTTCGGCGCTCAGGAGGGCGAGCTTCAAGAGGGATGTCAATTCACCGGCCGTCAGGTTGGGAAATCCGGACAGGAAAACGGGATCGAAGATCGGAATCGGGAAATCCCCGCCGTGGTCTTCGAGAGAAAGGTTGATTCGTCGTGGCTGTGCGGCCAGGAGATCGAAAATTGCGGCGAAATCGATGATGCCTTCTCCGGCCTCGGCCGGAAAAGAAACGAGGCCCTCGTCCCGAAGAAGGATGCCGCCGTCCTTGATATGCGTCGCGACGACCCAGGGCAGGACGCGGCGCGTCGCCGGGACGGGGTCTTCGAGCATGGTCAGAAGATTCATGGTGTCCAGGCAAATGCCCAGCCCCTCTCCGGGGGCGACATCGCACATGTCGAATAACCTGAGAATCTCGAACGTCGTGAACTCGAAATGAGTTTCGAGGGCCAGTGTGACGCCATGGTCGCGGAGCATGGAAAGCTGGGCCTTGAGGCTTTCGGCGCTCAACCGGAGATAGGTCTCGGTCGGCAAGGCGTCCGGGGTCCAGCGCATGAGCCCGCCCGAGCAGGAGCGGATCACGGAAACGCCAAGGATGCGGGCCTCCTCGGCCGCCTTTCTGTTGACGGCCCGGATATCGAGGGGTTTTCCGGAAGCGAGATCGAGGGGAATGTGCTGGCCGCCGCCCCATTCGAGATACAGATTGTTTTCGGCGGCGTAGGCGCCCAATTCTTCGAGAAAGGGCTTATCCACCTCGAGACCCAGGGCCGGATCGATGCCGGAGAACTGGACGCCGTCGGCGTCGTTCATAAGCGCCCAGTCCAGGAGTTCAAAGGGCGTCAACCGGCGGAATTCGAGACCGTAGCTGTCGATTCCGACATTGAAGCGTTTCATGTCCGGATGCTGTGCCGTCCGCGGTCATGGTAGCAAAAAGGGACGGTCTTGAAAAGCGATGTATCGGGCGATCCATCTTGACATGATATCGGCATCTTGGGATATTAGGGGGCACACAAGGAGATGGACATGTTCAAAGACATCCAGGAAGCCCTGCTGGCCGGAAACAAAGACAAGGTCACGGAACTCGTCGAACAAGCGCTGGCGTCGGGTCAACCCGCAGCCCGAATTCTGAATGAAGGCCTGATCCCCGGCATGGAGCGTCTGGGCGTCATGTTCAAGAACAATGAGGTTTTCATCCCGGAAGTGCTGGTGGCCGCCCGGGCGATGAACGCCGGGTTGGCCCGGCTTGAGCCCCATCTCGTCCGGGACAAGGTCGCGCCCCGGGGGATTGTCGTCATTGGGACCGTTAAAGGAGATCTCCACGATATCGGGAAAAATCTTGTGGCCATGATGCTCCGCGGGTCGGGATACAAGATCGTCGATCTCGGAATCGACGTCGCTCCCGAGGCCTTCGTCGAGGCGGCCCGGACGAACGGCGCCGGCGTCATCGCCCTGTCGGCGCTTCTGACGACGACCATGGTCAACATGAAAAACGTCGTGGATTCCCTGCGCTCCGCCGGCCTGTCCGTCCCCGTTATCATCGGCGGGGCGCCCGTCACCCGCGCCTATGCCGACCAGATCCGGGCCGAGGGCTATGCCCCGGATGCGGCCAGCGCCGTCGAGGAAATCGGGCGGTTGCTTTCAGCCTGAGACCGGACCCGGACGAAGTTTGAATCCGTCGTGGAATCCATTATAATAGTGATGTCACTTTATTTGATTGAGGGTCGCACATCAGGCCCGAGGAGGTTGGAATGAAACGAATGAGATTAATGGGAGTTGCGGCGTTCGTTATTGCCGGAATGATCAGCGGCGGCGCGATGGCGGCTGACGATACCGTTCTCAGCGGTTGGGCCTCTGCGCCGGTGAGGATCGACGGGGCCGTCGAAGACTGGGCCGATGCGGATTTTTACACTGAGGAAAAATACGGTGTCGATTACGCGTTCAAGAACGACGATAAAAACCTGTATATCTTTTTCATCTTCCGGGATCCCCAGTTTCTGTCGTCGATCGATATGACCGGCATGAAGGTCTTTTACAACCTGGACGGTAAAAAGAGAAAAAACATCGGTCTGCATTTCAGCCGCAAGCAGGTGCCGGCCGAGGAGATCGTTGCCCGGATGGAAAAGGAAGGCGATGTCCTGACCGAACAGCAGAAAGCCGAAATGATGGCGAAAAAGATGTTCATGCTTTATGACGCCGAGGTCATCAGCGCCAAGAGACAGGTTGCGACCGGCGGGCAGGACGATTCCCAGCCGCCGAATTTCCGCTATGCCCGTGGCCAGGACAAGAGCGTTGCCTACGAGTTCCGCATTCCCCTGAGCCAGGCGGAGCATGCGGGAGGCCTCGGTGTTCAGCCCGGACAGGCCCTGACCCTGGGCTTCGAATGGGGCGGCACGACGCCGGAGATCCAGAAGGCCATGATGGCCCGAAGGGCCGAAGCCAGCTCCCGAGCCTCTGGCGCCGCGACTTCCATGGAAGGGACTATGCGTGACGGCGAAGCCCGCGCCGGTGACTCCAGCGCCGGCGGTTTCCAGGCGGGACCCAAGCGCTACAACTTCTTCGTCGATATCAAGCTCGCCGCAAAACAATAACCAATTTTCTGAATGGATCAGGTCAAAAGGGGTGGGAGGCTAGGTAGGCGCCGATGAAGGCGCCGGCGATGGCCGCCACCCTGAGAGCGGTCACCTTTTCCTTGAGGAAAATTGCCGCCAGGATGACGATGAAGATGGTGTTGAGCTGGTTGAGGGCGGCTGCAACGGAGGCAAAGGCGAGTTTCATCCCCCCCATCCAGAAAATCAGGGAAAGATAGCCCCCGAAAAACGAAGCGGGAATGAGAGCCTTCCAGTTGGCGATTTGAACCAGAGGCGCCAGAATGGTGCGGCGGCGGGGGTGAAAAAACATGAAAATTCCCAGCGATCCGGCTCCGCCCAGAAGGCGGAAAAGAACCGCCCAGAGGAAGGGCACCCGGGCCAGGGCCGGCTTGACCATCACGATCCCGGCCGCAACGGTCAACATGGCCAGGGCCCCCAGAAAGACGCCGAAAACGAGATTCCGCCGCGATTGGGGTTCGTCGCCGCCGTTCCGGGTTACGGTCAGGACCGCGGAAATGATGAGCACGACGCCGAATATCTGCGAGGCCGTCATGCTTTCCGCCAGGAACAGGAAGGACAGCCCGATGACAAACGGGCTGTACAGGCAGTCGACGATGGCCGTACGGCTTGCCCCCAGGATGTTGAGGCTCTTTAAAAACAACGTATCGGAAATTCCGATTCCGATAATCCCGCTCAACAGGAAGAGCCCGTAATCCGCCGGGACGAGTTTCGGAAGGAGGGGCAAACCCCATGCCGTCATCGTCAGGATAACAAGCGCTCCGGCGAAGATGTTCTTGAAGAGATTGAGCGCCAGGGGATGAACCGTGCGCCCGATGACCCGGAACAGGATCACGGAGACGGCCCAGACCAGGCCGGATGTGAGAGCCAGAATCTCTCCCATGCGGGGGGCGGCTTCGATCTGAGCGAAAAGCGCGGACATGTTGGGTTTCCTCCTGATTCCCGCCTCCGGCGTCCGGAACGGGAATCCGGGCCGCGGGCGAGTCCTCACTTGTAACAGAATTCCTCCGGTTGCGTCAATGACCACGCGCCGCCGGTTTCGCTGCCTTGCAGGAGCGGGCGGGGCATGATATAAACCTTCCGATGACGTTTCTGGGGTTGCACTGGCTCGACGTCCTGGTCGTCCTGACCTTTCTCGGCATTGTCCTCTGGCTGGGCGTCCGCGCTTCCCGCGTGACGAAAACCACGGAGGATTTTTATGTGGCCGGGCGCCGTTTGGGAAAGACCGTCCAGTTTTTTCTCAATTTCGGAACCTCCACAAATGCCGATCAGGCCATCGTCATCTCCCGCGAGGTCTACCGCCAGGGAATCGGCGGGATGTGGATCCAGTATCTTGTTCTCTTCCTGACTCCGTTTTACTGGTTTACGGTCGGGTTTTTCCGGCGCGTCCGCCTGGTAACGATCGGCGATTTCTTTGCCGAGCGCTACCGGAGCCGGTTCCTGGCCGCGGCCTTTGCCGTCTTCACGCTGTTCATGGCCTTTCTTGGAAACGGCGTGGCCTTCATGATCGCCGCGAAAACCGTCATGGCGCTGACCCCCAAGCCCGTAGAAAAATACACGGTGGAGGAAACCCGGAGCGTTGATCTGTTTCAAGAATACCGGCGTCTCCAGGAACGGATCCCTGAAGGCCTGACGGACGAAGAATCGGCCCGCTACGACGAACTCGGCGAACGCCATAAAAAAGGCGAGTTGAAGTCCTTCATCTCCTATACGCGGCCCATCGAGCTCTATGCTCTCTATGTCGTCATCGTCGGGTTTTACACCATCATGGGGGGCTTTCTGGCCGCGGCCATTACGGACGTCATCCAGGGAGTCTTGATCACTATCTTTTCCATCATGCTTGTGCCTCTGGGTATGGCCAAAGTCGGCGGTTTCGCCGGCCTCCACGCCTCCGTGCCGGATTTCATGTTCCGGCTTTTCGGTTCAGCGGCGACGAGCGAATACGCCTGGTACACGATCATGGCCATGGCGTTGGCCAACCTGGTGTCCATCATCGCCGTCGCCACGGGGATGCAGACGGCCGGTTCGGCGAAAAACGAAACGACGGCTCGAATCGGCATGATCGGCGGCATGTTTTTCAAACGGTTCATCATGATCTTCTGGGCCCTGACGGGTCTGCTGGCCCTGGCCCTTTACAGGGGCCAGCTCCACGATCCCGACCTCATCTGGGGGCGGATGACCCTCGATCTTCTGTTTCCGGGAGCCGTCGGTCTGATGGTCGCCGGCATCCTGTCGGCCGAAATGTCCACGCTTTCGGCTTCGAGCGTTTCCCACTCCGCGCTGTTTATCCGCAATATCTACCAGCCGTTTTTCAAACCGAAATCCGAGGCCCAGCTTGTCGCCATCGGCCGCGTCGCCGTCGCCGTCACACTTCTAGGCGGAGTGGGAGCGGCCCTGTACATCGGCAACCTCCTCGACCTTTTCAAATATTTCATATCCCTGCCGGCCGTATTCGGCGCCTCGATCTGGCTGGGGTTTGTCTGGCGGCGTGTCACGCGTCCGGCCGTCATCGTCCAGGTCGTTCTCTGTTTCACGATCTATGCCGTCGTACCGAACCTTTTTCAGACCCTGGATTGGGCCCGGACGCGGGAAGGATTTCTCCGGGAAACGGCTCCCCGGGTGATGACCATCGCCACCAAATCCGTCCTGGAAGATGTCGCGGCCGGGCGCGCCTCTCACACCGGCGAGGCCATTCTGAAAACTCACCTGCGCGAGCCGGCCGGCATCTTTTTCGAAAAGGTCGCCCTTCAGGACCCGTCCGATCCCGAGTCGCCTAAGATCGGCATCGGACGTTTCCATGCCGAGATCTGGGTTCTGAGCTGGTTCGGCATCGATTTCACGCATTGGTCCAAAGCCCGGTTGACGGCGGCCCGATTCGGATTCGACGCGCTGTTCCCGTTCGTTCTGTTGTTTCTCTTGAGTTTTGTGACCCGACCGGTATCCAGGACGGACCTCGACCGTTTTTTCGCCAAACTTCACACGCCCGTCCAACCCACGCCCGAAGAGGATGCCCGGGCCGTGGCCGAAGCCGCCGCCGATCCGGAAAAGGTTTTCAAGCAGAAAATCCGCCCGGGCTCGAATTGGGAGTTGCTCAAACCGACCAAGGCCGACCTGATCGGTTTTGGGGGGAGCTGGCTTCTGGTCGGCGTGATTCTTCTGCTGCTCTGGCTGGTTGTGACCGTCAAGTGATGTGGGAGTCGGGATGGGCAAACCTGATCTTCGCGACCTGACGCCGGCCGAACTCCGGACGGAGATGCGTGCGCTCGATGAACCCGTTTTTCGTACCGGACAGGTTTTTTTCTGGCTCTACCGGAAGGCCGCCTCGTCGTTCGAGTCGATGACGAATGTGCCCGAAACCCTCAAGATCCGGCTTAGGGAGAGGTTCGAACTCAAAAATCTCGAACCGGTCGAAACCCGCCGATCGTCCGACGGAACGGAAAAGCATCTTTTTGTTTTCTTTGACGGCCGGGCCGTCGAAGCCGTCCGCATTCCATCCGGGCGAAGATCCACGATCTGTCTTTCCACCCAGGCCGGGTGCCGATTCGGCTGTGCGTTCTGCGCCAGCGGGCGCCACGGCTTCCAGAGAAATTTGTCCCCCTCGGAAATCCTCGGCCAAGCCCTGTTTTTTGCCCGCGGTCCCGGCCCGGCCCCGACGAATTATGTTTTCATGGGCATGGGTGAGCCGCTCGACAATTTCAAGAGCCTGGAAAAGGTCCTCCGGATCATGAATTCTCCCGAAGGCATGGGGATTGCTGCAAGAAGGATGACAATCTCGACGGCGGGGCTTGTTCCAGGAATTCAAAAGCTGGCCGGACTCAACCTCCAAGTCAATCTTTCCGTCTCGATCCATGCCGCAAACGACGCCCTGCGGAGCCGTCTCATGCCCATCAACCGGAAATATCCTCTCGAGGACCTGGTCGCCGCCTGCGAGGACTATATCCGGGAGGGCGGACGGATGCTGACCCTTGAATATGTCTTGCTCCGGGGCGTCAATGATGCCCAGTCCGACGTCGAAGGCCTGGCCGGGATCGCCCGGACTCTCAAGGCGAAAGTCAACCTCATCGCCTTCAGCCCCGTTCCGGGATTGGACTTTGAAAGGCCGACGGACGGAGAGATCGTTCGGTTCCGCCGCCGTCTCGAGGAGCGCAAAGTGTCCGTGACGCTCCGCCTCTCCAAGGGCGGAGATATCCAGGCCGCCTGCGGCCAGCTCGCCGGCTGCCTATAGCCCTGGCTTTGCCCCTTCATTTCTCCTGCACTGAGGCTTCCGCTTTACGGGCTCGGGGGAATCCCTTCACAAGACGCCCAAATCTTTGGGTTTTAGGCTGGGAAAGAGGGATAGAAGGTGTAGGTGTCGAGGGGGATTTTGCGGCCTTTGCGGGCCCAGGGCGCGCCGAGTTCGGAAGGCAGGAGAAAGCGTTCGAAACAGGCCTTGAAGGCCTCATCGAGTCCTTCTGCAACAAGCCTGTACCCGAAACCGTCCTCGACCCGGCGGATGTCCGTCTTGGGGAAGTCAATGATCCAAGGCATGGACTCCTGGGCGCCGTTGAGGCACAGGACCTGGCTTGACGCGGCCTGCAATCCGCAGACCGGGCGTCCGCCGTTCCGCAAGGCCTCGAGGCTTTGCCAAAGCTTGGCCATGGGCTCGACGTCCGGGTCGCCGTAGTCCCGGCGCGAGCCGTCGGGGAGATCGGCCCGCACGCCGGCCCCCCGGCCGTCACAGGCGACGACGGCCTTTTCGAACTCATAGCGGAAAATCGGCCCCCGGTCCTCAAGAGACGCGTGGGAGACCAGGAACAGGATTTCGACGCCGTCCGTCGTCAGGCATCGCATTGCGGCCGTGTCGAAATTTTCGATGGGATAGATCCGAAAAAGCTCGGCCTCGACTTGGGCGAGGGAAGCGCTTGCCTCGATGTTTTGTCCCAGAAGATAAAACATATTGTGCAGGTCGTGGGCCATGGCGTTTTGGGCCGGGCTGTCGAGAATCCAGTTTCCCCGGCCGTCATGTTGTTTCCCCGCCCAATCGCTTCTCCGGAAGTAGGCGTCATCGCGGGGCCAGAGATAGAGGCATTTCAGCCGGCGGGGGCGTCCGAAATCGCCGGACAGGATGTCTTTCTTCAGCGCCTGAATCGCCGGACTGAACGACCACTGGAATCCGACGGCCGTCCAGTTCTCCGTTTCGGCTTCGGCGGCCTGCATGGCCCGGACATCCTGAATGGTTGCGGCGGCGGGCTTTTCGCAGAGAACGAAACTGCCCCGGGACAGGGCCAGCCGGGTCTGGGCGGCGTGGAAGTGAATGGGCGAGGAGACGACGGCCAGGTCGGCCCGACGATCCAGATAAAGCGCCTCGAGCGAAGGATAGAGGGGGATGCCCCGCGCTCTGAGCTCGTTAAGCCGCGGACAGCGTTCGGGTTGGGGATCAACCGCCCCGACAAGCCGGGCCTCGTGCTCATCTCCGGCGTCGAGCAAAGCCGAAACATAGACCGCCCCCATGCCGCCGATTCCGGAAAGCAAAACGTCGATCATGCGTAATCCCGCCTTTTCCGATGCTCGTCGAGAAGAGCCAGGAAATTTTCGTATCGTGTTCCGACGGCGATGCTGTGGCTCGATCCCAGAATGAAGCGGCCGCCGGGTTTGGCGCAGGCTATGGATCGGCGGATGTCGGATCGGACGTCTTCGGGGCTTCCGCTGACGAGGTTCTCGACGGCCACGCCGCCCCACAGCGTGATTCTGTCTCCGTGTGTTTTTTTCAGACGGCAGATGTCCATCCCGGCCGTCGGCTGGATGGCCTGGTAGGCGTCGCAGCCGATGGCGATAAAGTCGTCCACCAGCGCTTCGACATTGCCGCAGCAGTGATTCAGGATCTTTTTGCCGTATCCGTCGCGGATGTTTTTTGCCCGGGCCGCGTTGGCTTCGAGAAAGAACGACCGGAACATCTCCGGACGGATGAGCGGTCCGGACCTGTAGCCGAGATCGTCGGCCCAGAGAACGGCGTCCGCATCGGGATGAATCATCACGGCATCGGCCAGATTCTGCCGGCGGAGGGTGTCAGCCGTCGCCGCCCGAACGACGTCGGGGTTGTCGATGAGCTCCATCAATCCGCGCTCCATGCCGCCGAGCAGGAGGATGCCGATGGAGCCGCCCGACGGCCCGCAGATGAATTTTTCGTCCTTGAGTTCCTGAATGACGGTGTCGAGGATCTTCCAGGACCTCTCGTCCCGAACGGGGGGATCGGGATCGCGAAGAAATTCCTCGACGGTGTACCGCCGGGCGTCTCTCACGGGATCCCGGACACAGGTGATGTCATGGGTGATATCGGACATCCGGAAGACGCGGCCGTGTTTGTCTTCCCAGGTCGCCTCGTCGATGCGCCGGGGCGGCGGGTCGTCGCTTTCGGGAGGGATCTCCCAAGTGGCCATGGGGAATGTGACGATGTCCAGTTCGATCCTGCGGTGGAGTTCGATGTGATCCTTGACCCAGCTTTCGGCAACCTCGGCGTGACGACCCTCCCAGAAGGCGATCTGGGAGCGGGCCTTGGCCCGGAGATAGGTTTCCCGCCCGAGGATTTTTTCGACCGTGTCGAAGTCCACGGCGAATTCGGCGTAGGGGACCCGGTCCGGAATGAGCCCTTCGAGAACGGCCCGGACTCGCTCTTTGGAGGTCACGCTTACGGGGCGTCTCCAAGAGGATTTTCCAGGAGATCGGCCTCCCGGAATGTTTTCGATTTCATATCGAAAAGCAGGGTTTTAATTTCGAACCCGCCGAGCCGCAGACGCGTTTTTACCCCCGAAAAAGGCAGCGAGAGCGTCGTTTTCCTGGGCCGGCCGGTCGGTTCGAAAAGCCGGATGACCAAAAAGCGGCCGTTATCCGCTTTTTTCAAGGCCGCGATTTGGACGACGTCGTCGCTCAGGACCGGTCCGGAGAGGGACCGGCGTCCTGTTCCCGGCGGAAAACAAGACAAGACAAAAGGCTTTTCGTTTCGGACCAGGGCTTCGCGGTCGACGGCGTCCAGCCGCTCCCGCAGCGGACCGGCATTCAGCCAGAACCGGAAGGTTCTCATGCCCTGGTCCTGCCGGGGTGAATGGCGGTCGTCGGCCGGTGGATTTTTTCCGGGCATGGGATCGGCGGCGTAGGCCGGGGACCGGAGCAGAGAAACCCGAAGCTCGCCGTTGTGGAAGTCGCCGCCGTAAATGCCGTCGTTGATGACGGTCGCCGCCCAATCGTCATTTTCCGAAAGGACGGCCGCCCATTTCTGGAAAACCGCCTCGTCACCGTCCGAAGGCAGGCGATCCCATCCGTAGGCGACCTGTCCGGCGAAAAAACTTCGACTCGGAACGAACGGCAGGCTCAGCTTGAGCATCCGGTCTTTTTCGGCCCAGAAAACCCGGATTTCGGCTTCGAACTCCGTTCCTTCCCTTGGGATTTTGTAGCGGACAGCCAGGCGCGAACACCCCCGGCCGAAAAGGGCTTCGACGACCGTCCTGACGGGGCCGTCTTCGATCACCCGGACGGGGAGAAACGGCGCTTTTCCGGAGACGCCGGCGAAGGCGCGGGCCTCCTTTTCCGAAAGGAGTTTGAAACGTCCCTCGACATCCCGGAACCGGCGGACTTTCATCCCCCAGGAATCCAGGTTGTCGCTTATGACGAGCGGTTGAAACGCTTTTCCGGCGATCAGGTTTCGGCCGCGGACGGTCCATGTTTCGATGAGGCCGCTTCGGGCACTGACGGCGAGCGACCTCTCCGCGTTTTGAAAAGAGAAAAGACCATTCCGGGCTTTCACCCGGGACTTCGGCCGTTCCGGCAGGCGTTCGAGACGGCAGGAGAAGCGGTTCAGCCGGGCCGGCTCGAGGACGGCCGTAAAAACCGCCTTTTTTCGCCATTCGACGGACAGGTTGCTCTCCTCCCTTTCGGGTTGAGATGGGATCCGACCGGCTCGCCCGGAGACCACGGGAGCCAGATAGCCGGATTGGAAATCCGGCTCGTGGGGTTCGAATTCACATTCGACGACGGTCCGGATGCGAAAGGGATGTGGATTGAGGATGAAGATGGGGATTTCGTTGCGGCGGGCCGGCTTCTGTCCGGAACACAGGGCGAAAAAGGCCCGGGCTCGGACCCGGGACAAGATCTCCAGGCCGTGATCCATGATCCGGAGACACCCCTCCTCGCCGGCCGGGATGGAGGAACCCGGCAGTAGATCGTGGAACTGGGCGAAGGCCAGGTCTTCGGAGGCCGCCTTGAGCTCGGTCTCCGGATAAGGGATCAGTCCCTGCGCCCAGGCCGGGGAGACAATCTTTTCGGTCGCGAAGAGTTCGCTTTCGAGAAGACGGTGTTTTCTTTTGACCGCGGCCATCGAGGTGTAACACCCCACGGCCCAGGGATTGAGGTCTTTTTCGAGGCGGGGCAGGGCCGTCCTTTCCTTTTCGACTTCGCGGAAATAGGACTGGGGAGTCGAATGACGGATGGTCCATCCGGTCTTGCGTTTGATGAGCTTATTGATTTCCGAGAGATCCCGCCGGGATGCTCCGCCGCCGTGATTTCCGACGCCCCAGAGAAGTAAGCTCAGTTTCCGGTCCGGATGGGCGGCCGTCCAGGCCTCGATCTTGGCGGCCGCGCGCCCCCGTTCCGAATTGTAGTGGGCCGAGGCTCTTTCGGCCAGAACTTCCGATCCGTCGTAGCCGACCCAGACGAAGGTGTCCGATTCCAGCGGAAGTTCGTCTTTTCCCGGCCGGCAGAACAGATAGGCTCGGAAGCCGCTCTTGGCCAGGATCTGGACGAGACCGCGGGTGTGGCCGAACGGGTCGAGGTTGCAGGCCGTGTCGACATCGACGCCGAAACGTTCCGCGAAGTAGGTTTTGCCGAGAAGAATCTGCCGGACGAAGGACTCGCCGCTCGGAAGGTTGCAGTCGGGTTGGAGATACCAGCCGCCCATGATGTGCCAGCGGCCCCTGCGGACCAATCGGCGGATGCGCGCGAACAGGGCCGGTTCATACTCCTCGACCCATCGGTAGAGGACGGCCTCGTTGTGACAGAAGACGTACCTCTTTTCCGTCTCGCAGAAACCGGCCGCCGTTCGGAAGGTCGAGAGGGCTTCGCCGGCGCCCTCTTCCCATTCCCAGAGCCAGACGGGGTCGAGGTGGGCGTTGCAGACGAGGTGAAGACGGCGGTGTTTCATGTCAAGGGCCGCCGATTCAGGGCATTTGGGACGGACCCCGGAGCAGCCGGGCGGGCAGGGTGATCAGGGCTTTGAACAGATCGAGAACAGCGCTCACCGTGATGCCGATCAATCGGAACGGAAGCAGCAAAATCCAGACGATGGGATAGAGAATCAGGCCGAGAAGCGCCAGGGGCCAGCAGAGGATAAAGAGAATCAGCCAGAGAAGAAATTTGGTCATGTCATAACTCCTTGCTCGAGGATGTCCCGGATGGCCAGGACATGATCCGGTTCGCAGTCGTAGGCGACGACGCCGCATCCCAAAAGGAATCCCGGCTGAGTGCCTGCCGTCCGCAGGACCTCCGTCGTTTGACGCCGGATGGCTTCGATGGGACCCTGGTGGACGAGGCGAGCGTCGACGTTGGCCCGGAAGGCGAGGCCGGATTTGCGGCAGGCCGCGGCGAAGGCCGGGATGTTCGTTCCGGCGTCGCAGAGCAGTTGTGTGGCGCCTGTGGCCGGAAGATCGCTCATGATGGAGGTCGTGTCGCCGCCGATGATCAGGGCGATATTCCGTGCCCCCGCCGATCGAAGGCCCGGCATCACCAGGTCCCGATAGACGGGGAGAACGAAGTCGTGGAAAATACGGGGAGAAGAAGCTCCGGGGCAGGCCTTGGAGTCGAAAATGACCACACCGGCGCCCCGGTCCAGGAACGCGCTTCCAAAAGCGACGCAGACGCGGCCGCAGAATTCGAGAAGACTGCGGGTAAAAGCCGGTTCTTCGAGGCAGGCCACCAACAGGGTTTCGTGGCCGGTCAGGGCGGAGGCCATGGAGAAGGGGCCGGACAGTGCGCCCCGAATGATCATCTCATGTCCCATGTCGGCATGCAGGCGGGAAGCCGTATCCACCATCATCGGCATTCGCCCCGAGGATGAGGGGTCGGGAATTCCGATTTTATCCAGATCGGACGGTGCCCGAAGAATGGGTTCGACAATTGCCGGAAGCCCGCAGGGATCGCTTCCGGTCCGGACGGTACAGCCGAGAGCCTCGGCCTCGACGTTGTAGACATCGACGCCCACGGCCAGCATATCCGGGTCGTAGATTTCTAATTCCCGGCGGAGTGCCGATTCGAGCAGTTCGGGACTGCGGCAGACTTCCGCCGGGCTTTTTCCGATCAGCCGGGCTTTGTGTTCATAGACGGCCGGGACAAAGGGGGGGCGGTCGGCTTTTTCGAGCCGCCAGGTCTTCTCGACGCGTTCGCGTTTGGTCATCCCGGTCGTCCGCTATTCTATCGGCTCGGCCGGGGATTGGCAAGTTGCGGTTAGAAAAACAGGGTCCCGATTGTGAACAGGGCGAAACCGGCCAGGAATAGGGCCAAAACGACGAAGAGTTTCCGGATCGTGTCCTGCTTGATCTTGTGCTTGTGATTGGAAATATACTTGACGATCATAAGATACCAGAGGGTTGACCCGATGCCGCAGGCGAGGGAAAACAGCGCCGCCCAACCCAGACCCTGGCGAACCAGACCATGGGCGGTCATGGTCCCGGCCACGGCGAACCAGAAGAAATACAGAGAGGGGTTAGAAACATAGAGCAGCAGCGCTCCGACAGCCGGTCGCGCTGTGGCCGCCCACGGTTTCTGGGGGCCGGTTGACAGCGTAAACGTCCGGGATTGGATGAACAGCCTGAGTCCGATGGCGAAAAGAAGGCCGGCGGCGACGACTTTCAGATAGGGGAGGGCGGGCGAAAGATTGAACTTGATATGGAAAAACCCGGCCAGAATGGCCAGGCAATAGACGAAATCGAGGACGGCGGCCGTCATCCCGGCCAGCAATCCGTGAGAGGAACCGCGTTTGAGGGTTTGGGAAAGAACGAAGGCGTTGATCGGCCCCAGGGGAATGGCGGCGACGAAGCCGACCAACAGTCCGATGAGAATGAACATGAAGGATCCGCTCTGCCCGAAAAAAGATCTTTAGGCCAACCTGAAAAGGCGCCCGGTCGTCAATGGAGTTTAGACTTTAGACATGCGGGACGTATTGGTTTCCGCCTTGTCTTCGTTCTCTCTCTCGATTTCTATGCCCAGAATTTTGGCTGTTCCTTCATAAACCATCCGGAGATTTTTTTTCTCTTCCTGAAGTTCCGCCAGCTTTTCCCGGACTTTCTGGAGTTCCGCCTCGACCTGCTCGTCGATGGAGTCCATCTGCTTTTTGACATCTTCCATGGTTTTTCTAAAAAGCCCTTCGCTGTCTTTGTTCATGCGACTGCTCCTTTCAAGTCTGATCTATCATAAAGCAAAGAGATATTCTAGCTGGGTGTAAACTTGAAACTTTCGACCTTCCAGACTTTGACGGCAACGCCGTCCTTTGTCGCGGGGCGGAATCTCCATTTCCGGACGGCGCTCTCGGCGACTTTTTCAAACGCGGGATATCCCTTGATGCCGCGAACGGTCCGGGCATCGATGACCTCGCCCGTTTCCGAGATGAGCATGTTGACGACCACCGTGCCTTCGATGCGGAACCGCCGGGCGGATTCAGGGTAGACGGGCTGGACGGATTTGAGAAGCTGAGGTTCGACATCGACGTTTTGCAGCGGCACGATGTCGCCGGCCTTGACGGAAGGTTCCTCCGCTTGAGATTTAACCGGAGGGGCTTTCGCCTCCGGTTTGGATGGGGCGGGTTTATCCACGGCCAGGGAGGCTTCGGGCAAGGCGAGAATGGCCGCCGGTTCCGGGGTGGGAGCCGGTTTTCTCTCGGGCTCGGCTTTTGCCGGGGCGGGTTCGGATTTCGCCGGGGTCGGCGCAGGTTTTTCCACCGGCGGAGGCGCTTCCTGTTCCGGGACGGATTCTTCGATTTCGGCTTCGGCCGGCACTTCGGACTCGGCGACCCTTTCGGCCTGTTGGGCGATGGCTTGCGCCGCGAGAGAGGCAGCGGAGGATGTGTTTGACGTGGTTTTTTCTCCGGGTTTCAATACGAAGAAAAACAGGGCCGCGGCAACGACGATGACGCCCCCGGCGATGGGAACAATGGGAAAGCCCTTCTTATCGGAAGATTCTTTGTAGGTGTCGAAAATATCGGCCTTTTCGATGGGAATCGAACCGGTAGTTTTCCTGACCCGATCTTCTGTTTGGATTCGCGGTTGAGTTTCGACGCTTCTCGTGGTGGGTCTTCCGGTCGCCCGGGCCGCGGCGGGTGGCGGAACAGGCGACGGCGGAGGAGTCGGGATTTTGGGTAGTGCCGTCTTTGTCGTCTTTTCTGTCCTCTTGAAACCGATTTCATCCAGGGTGCCTTTCAGGAGGGCATCGATATCCGTGATATCGGTTGTGCGTCTCTTGGGTTTCGGTTTTTCCATGGTTGGGGCAGAGATCTGAGTTTCGGCGGGCGGGTCCGGCGGCTCGACCGGCGTGGTCTCTTTGGCGGGAGGCTCGGCCTCGGGCTGGGGCGGGGCGGGTTTTGCGGTTTCAGCCGCGGGCTCCGCGGTTTCCCCCGGCATTTCGAGGACTCTCCGGATCACGGATAATACGGCGGAGATGTTGACGGGTTTGTCGAAATAGTCCACCGCGCCGAACGTCTCCATGGCTTCTTTCCGGTAACTTTCGTCTTTTTGGACACCGGTGATGAAAATGACCGGGGTTTTCTTTTCCGTGTCGGCATGAATCCGGGAGCAGAGTTCAAATCCATGGAGTTTGGGAAGGAGAATTTCGCTCAGCACCAAATCAGGCGCCTCGGCCTTATACTTCCAGAAACCCGAAAAACCGTCGGTGGCCGTCAGGACCTGAAATCCCTGCTTGGCCAGATTCTCGGTCATGAATTGGAGAAAAGATTGATCGAAATCAATGACAAGAATTTTCTTTCCGTTCATGGCTCACACCCGCCTTCCCAGGATCCGCCCCCTTCGGCAAAACCCCCTTTCCCATCGCGGGAAAAGGGCAGAACCCGGCTTGATTTTAGCGTCGGTCTCTTTATGTCATCGGCGCCCGGTCCGGTCAATCACCTCTAGAGGTGATTCGTGGGATGATATTCACGGGATGTCCGGTCTTCAATCAAGATTTGAAGGATTTCAAGTTCATCGGCATCGAACCAGATTCTGTGGCAGGACAGACATTTGTCGACGGGGAGAATGTCCTGGTAACTGTAAGGGCGGGAGAGCATGATATGCCCGCACCCCGGGCATTCCAGACCTTCCTCGACGCGGTTTTTCCGCCGCAGACGGGGATTGTTGACGACCTCGCGTTCAAACACGGCGGCCTTGATTTTCTGGTCCTCTGTAAAAGCCGCTTCCCGGCGGGCGATCAGGCGGTCCATGGCCGATATGGGAACGAGGCGGCCCCGGCAGTCCCGGCAGGCCTGAATCCGTACCCCTTCATAGAAAATTTCATGGAGAAGCGTTCGGCATCGAGGGCATAAACCTTTGGGCCGGGTTGATCGGCCTCGTTTTTTGGATTTCAGCCGTTGAGCGATCCGGATCTGGGGGAATTCCCGGGCCTTGGCCTCCAGACCTTCCCGGATGTTTTTCAGGTGGGAAAAAAACGAGAAATCCGGCCGAGTCAACAGATCCGCGATCTCGAACGGACCTTCCCAGACACCCGAATCGTTTTGGATCATCCATTCTCCCTGTTCCGCAGGCGGTTCCGGCAGAGTGGCGGAGATGACGTTTCGTGCCGACTCGCGTTGGGAGTGAATCTCCCGGATTTCCTTGAAAATGTCGTCCGGGGTCTTGCGGGCCATGGCCGCCAACGGTTGGATTCTGGCCATCAGGGGCGGGTGGGAGTTGAAAGCCCGGCTGAGTCGACTCAGCCGGATTTCCCGGGAATCGGGCGGGACGATGAACAGGGGCGTGTAGGAGAGGCTGAAATTCCCGACAAAGGAATTTTTGACGTGGGCCCGGGCGATGGCCCGGGCCAGCGCGGCGGGATTGCGGCAGAGTTCAACGGCATCGGCGTCGGCCAGGAGTTCCCGCTCCCGGCTGACGAGGGTGCTCAGGAGATGCATGATCAGGGCCGACAGCGAAACGGCCAGGTAGGCGAGAACCGGCCCGGCCCTGCCCGGAGATCCCCCCCGTCCTTTATGTCCGGGTTCATGTTTTTCGGGTTCGAGCGCGCCGCGGAGCTTTTCGAAGGCGTTGGCCAGCGAGCAGACAAGTGTCAGATAAAAGGTATCGCCGCGGGCGACATGGGCCAGTTCGTGGGCGGCGACGGCCTGGAGTTCATCCCGGGTGCAGTCGGCCAGAAGGCCTTCCGTCACGGCCACGCAAGGGACACCGTCCGATCCGACCAGAGCCATGGAATTGATGGCGAAGCAGGGGATGACGTAGGGAATGACCCGGGGAAGACCGGCGGCGATCCGGATCTCTTCGACGGAGTTGGCAAACCTCCGGTGGTAAATGTCGGAAAGTTCGGCCGGTGAAGCCTGAAGACGCTTGAAAATGAAGGCGGCTCCGTTTTTCCGGGCGTCATGGAAGTGGATCCAGGCGATGACAACGGCGGTCGTGAGGACGGCGGCGGGGAAAAGCGTCGGGAATCGGCCGGTCATCCAGGGATCGGAAACCAGAAACAGGCCGAGGCCCCAAATGAAGGCCAGAGCGATGAACCCCACGGCGAAACTGTAGAAAACGACCAGAACCAGAAAAACGAGCAGACTTCGGCCTTTTTGCCTGCGCTGGATCTCGTAGAAGTCGGCCGGGCGGACGGGCATTTTCAGTTTCTCCACAATCCTTGCAGAAGTCAGTATACCCCATCTACTAAAAAAAAATCCCATTAAATTTTGCCTTACGCTTCTCGAAACAGGTGGCGCCGGCGTTGTCTTACAGCAACAATGTGATATCATGAATCGGACTTTTTCAGGAGGTGACGGCATGAGGAATCTTTGTGGAAACAGGCGCATCGCTGTCACGGCGATCTGTCTCTTGTTATGTGTCGGTTGGGCCGCTGCGGCAACCGAAAAAAAGCCTCTCACATTCGAGGATATGATGCGGTTCCGCAGCATTGTTCGTCCGGCGATCTCCGAAGACGGGGCCTGGGTCGCCTACGCCGCCCAACCCGACAGAGGAGACGGCGAAGCCGTCGTCCGGAATACACGAAATGAAAAAACATTCGTCATTCCCCGGGGAACGAACCCCGTCCTGTCGAAGAACGGCCTTTGGGCGGCCGCGGTCGTCAGTCCGCCCGCAGTCGAAATAGAAAAAGCCGCAAAAGACAGGCCGAAGCCGGGCTTGGCCCTCATCAACCTCACGACCGGCGAAATGTCCGCCTGGGAGAGAGTTGAAGATTTTTCTTTTTCCGACGATTCCCGCTGGATCGGTTTTCGGATTTTTCCGGAAGAGCGGAAAGACAAGCCCGAAGCTTCGGCTCCGGCTGAAAAAGATTCCAAACGCGATTCCGGACGGACACTTGTGCTCCGCCGGCTGGCGGACGGAGAGGAAATCCGCATCGACGACGTCGCGTCGTATTCCTTCGCCCCGGACTCGGGTCGACTGGTTTATGCCGTGGCCAAAACCGGAGGCAAGGACAACGGCCTGATCGCCAGAGACCTGGCCGCCGCGGCCAGCTCGGAAACGAGGCTTCATGCGTCCGACGGGACCGTTTATCGCAACCTGTCCTGGACGCGTGACGGTGCCCGGTTGGCTTTTCTGGCCGGCGCCCAGGATGACGGCGGCCGGATCGAAGCCTGCAATCTATATATCTGGGCGACCGGTGGAGCGTCATCCCCCGAACCTGCGGTGAAGGCCGGACTTCCCAAGGACTGGATTTTCCCCGCCGTGAACGAGATCTCCTGGACGCGGGACGGGAAGCGTCTTTTTGTCGGGCTCAGGCCCGGCGGGAAACCGGAGGACCCGGAAAGACCGGAAGGTGGAAAAAAGGAGGACGGAGAAGCCCTTCTCTTCGATAAGGCGACCATTCTCGAAAAACGGGAGGTCGACGTCTGGCACTGGAACGATCCTCTGATCGTCACCCATCAGAAAAAAATCTGGCCGCGGCTCAAGGATCGGACCTTCCGGGCGGTCTGGCATCTGGAGACACGGCGCCTGGTTCCGCTGGCCGGCGAAGACATGCCGGAGGTTCTGACATCGGAAAACCCGCGCGTTGCACTCGGCCTGTCTCCCGTGCCTTACCTCAAGGAGGTCACATGGGACGGCAACTACCAGGATGTTTATGTCTTGGATTTGTCCGACGGCCGCCGAACGAAAATCGTCGAGAGGCTTGAATCGCGGCCGTCACTGTCTCCCGGCGGACGTTACGCCGTCTATTACGCAAAGGGACAGTGGCATCTCCATGATGTCCGATCAGGCCGCACCCGGGACCTGACCTCCGCATTGGATGTCCCCTTCGCCAATGAGGATCACGATACCCCGGCCGAACCGCGCGGATACGGAACGGCCGGCTGGGCGGCCGACGACTCGGCCGTTCTGATCTACGACAAATTCGACATCTGGCGTTTCGCGACCGCCGACGGGCGGGCCGTGAACCTGACCGAGGGCGCGGGCCGAAGAGATCGGACGGTCTTCCGGGTTTTGCGTCTCGATTCGGAATCCCCCGGATTCGCCAAAGGCGAAAGGCTTCTTCTGTCCACCTATCATGATCACGAAAAGCACTATGGATTTGCCTCCCTGCGCGCCGATTCTCCCGGATTTGAAGTCCTTCTTGAAGAAAAAAAGAAATTCCAGTTCCTGCTGAAAGCGAAAAACGCCGAACGCATTCTCTACACCCGCGAAGACTACGGCGAGTTCCCCGACCTCTGGACGGCTGGAACGGACCTCTCCGATCCGCGCCGACTTTCCGACATCAATCCCCAAATCGTCGAGTTCGCCTGGGGGTCGGCCGAACTCGTGGAGTGGGCGAGCCTTGACGGCCGGCCGCTCCAGGGCGTGCTGATCAAACCCGAAAACGGGGAGCCGGGCCGCCGCCTGCCTGTCATTGTCTATTACTACGAACTGTTCTCTCAGCGCCTTCACGAATTCAATCCCGTGGTCGTCAACCACCGGCCCAACTTCCCCTTCTATGCGAGTAACGGCTATGCCATCTTCCTGCCCGACGTGCGGTACGATCGCGGTCTGCCCGGAATGTCGGCCGTGAAATGCGTCGTCCCCGGAGTCCAGAAAATCATCGACATGGGTGTCGCCGACCCCGCCGCGATCGCCCTCCACGGCCATTCCTGGAGCGGTTATCAAACCGCTTTTGTCGTGACCCAGACCGATATTTTCGCTTGCGCCGTCGCCGGCGCTCCCGTCTCCAACATGACCAGCGCCTACAGCGGAATCCGCTGGGAATCAGGTTTGGCACGCCAGTTCCAGTACGAAAAAGCCCAGAGCCGGATCGGGGCCACGCTCTGGGAGGCGCCTCTTCTGTATATCGAAAATTCGCCGGTGTTCTATGCCGACCGCATCCGGACGCCCCTTCTCCTGATGTTCGGCGATGTCGACGGAGCCGTGCCCTGGGAGCAGGGGATCGAAATGTACATGGCCATGCGCCGGCTGGGGAAAGACTGCATCTTCCTTCAATACAGGGGCGAACCTCACCACCCGCAGAAATACGCCAACAAACTCGACTATTCGATCAAAATGAAGGAGTACTTCGACTACTACCTCAAGGGCAAGCCCGCCGCGGATTGGATCGTCAAGGGGGTCCCCTACACCGGGAAATGAACCGGACGCCCCCCGATACCGCCGAAGCCCTGAAACGCGTCCGGGCCCTTCTCGACGGGGCCATGGACATCGACCGGGCCCGCGTTCTTCTCCGGCTTCAGGCGGTCCGCGACCGGAGCGGGGGACGCCCCGCTCCGGCGGCCTTCCTACGCGAGCTCGCCGCCGCGGAAAAACGTCTCCAGGCCTCCGTCCGTGAACGGAAGGACCGGACAGCCCGCCGGCCGCGCATCGTCTATCCTCCCCGGCTTCCCATTTTGGAGAAAAAGGGGCCCATCCTGCGTGCGCTCCGCGACCACCGCGTGGTCATTGTGGCCGGAGAAACCGGATGCGGCAAGAGCACCCAGATCCCCAAGATGTGTCTCGAAGCCGGCCGCGGCCTTGGCGGCAAAATCGCCTGCACCCAGCCTCGTCGCATCGCCGCCGTAACGATCGCCCACCGAATCGCGGAAGAACTGGGTGAAGCCCTGGGCGTTTCCGTGGGTTACAAGATTCGTTTTCAGGATCGGACGCCCAGGAGCGCTTACATCAAGGTTCTGACAGACGGCATGCTGCTGGCCGAAACCCAGGGGGATCCCGGACTCCATGCCTATGACACGCTGATCATCGATGAAGCCCACGAGCGGAGCCTGAACATCGATTTTCTTCTCGGGATCACCCGGAAGCTTCTCGACGAGAGGTCCGATCTCGCCGTCGTCATTTCGTCGGCCACACTGGACATCGAAAAGTTCAGCCGGGCTTTCGGCGACGCTCCCGTCGTCGAGGTCGGCGGAAGAATGTACCCGGTCGAAGTCGAATACAGTGCCCCGGATCCAGGGGATGACGAGGCCGACTCCTTGGATGCGGCGGTGCAGGCCGTCGACGACATCGTCAGCCGCCGACCGCCGGGCGACGTTTTGGTCTTCATGCCGACCGAACAGGACATTTTGGAAACCTGCCGCCGGCTGGAGGGCCGAAAATACGCCGCGACCGAGATCCTTCCTCTTTTCTCCCGGCTTCCTGCGTCCGCCCAACGCCGGATCTACACGGTTTCAGGACCGAAAATCGTTGTGGCCACGAATGTCGCCGAGACCTCGCTCACAATTCCCGGGATCCGCTATGTCGTCGACACGGGAACGGCCCGGATCGCCCAATACCAGCCGGGGACGCGGATCAACAGCCTGCCCGTAAGCCCCATCTCCCGGGCGAGTGCCGACCAGCGCAAGGGACGCTGCGGGCGCGTCCGGGAAGGAGTGTGCCTCCGTCTGTATTCCGAAGAGGATTACGAGGACCGGCCGGAATTCACGCCGCCCGAAATCCTTCGCTCGGATCTTGCGGGTGTCGTCCTGCGGATGCTCGATCTCCGGCTCGGGCATCCCTCAAATTTCCCTTTCATCGACCGTCCGTCGGTCCGGGCTGTCCGGGACGGCTTCGAGACGCTCGCCGAACTCGGCGCCGTGTGCAGGGAGGGGAGCGATTTTGTTCTCACCGACCGGGGCCGGACCATGGCCCGCATTCCCCTCGATCCCCGGATCTCGCGTATGCTTCTCGAAGCGGCGGGAGGGGAGGGCCTGCGCGAGGTCGCTGTCATCGCCGCCGCCATGAGCATCCGCGATCCGCGGGAACGGCCGCCGGGAAAAGAGGAGGATTCGACCCGGGCCCAGGCCCCCTACCGCCACCCGGACTCCGATTTCCTGTCGCTCCTTAATATCTGGGAAGCCTTTCAGGAGGGATCGGGAGGAACCGCATCCCAAGGGTGGAAGAGGCGGTTCTGCCGGGACACGTTCCTGTCTTTCACCCGCATGCGGGAATGGGAACGGCTTCACGCCGAGATTCTCTCCGTTCTCGAGGAACAGGGACTGCGGCTTGGCCGGCCTCACAAAAAAGAGATCACACCCGCGCTCTACGCCGATATCCATAAGGCCGTTCTGTCCGGATTCCTGTCACACATCGCCGTCCGCAAGGAGAAAAACATCTTTACGGCCGCAAGGGGCCGCGACGTCATGGTCTTTCCGGGATCGACGCTCTTCAACGCTTCGGCCCCCTGGATCGTGGCCGCGGAGATGGTCATGACCTCCCGCCTGTTCGCTCGGACGGCCGCGAAGATCGACCCCGGCTGGCTCGAGGCCCTGGGCGGCGACCTGTGCCGGCGGCACTACGATGAACCGGCCTGGAACAGAACGCGCGGCGAGGTGACGGCGAAGGAGAGAGTGACGCTCTACGGTTTGGAAATCGTCAGGGACAGAATGGTTTCCTATGGGAGGATCGATCCCGAGGCGGCTCGCGATATCTTCATCCGCGAGGCCCTCGTCGAAGGCGATATGGACGATCCGCCGGATTTTCTCGCTCACAATCTCGCCCTCCGCAAAAAGGTCGAAACGCTCGAGGAGAAGTTCCGGCGGCGGGATTTCCTGGCCTCCGACGATGCTCAGGCCGCCTTCTATGCCGGGCGCCTGCCTCCCGATGTCCGTGACGTCCGATCCCTGGCCAAAACCGTCAAGGACAGGAGAGGGGACGGATTTCTGAGGATGGCCGAAGCGGATCTTCTGCTCCGGCGGCCCGAAGACGGGGATCTGGCCGCATTCCCCGACGCCGTGACGGACGCCGGGCGCCGGTTTCCGTTGATCTACAGGTTCGCGCCGGGCGAGGACGACGACGGCGTCACCCTGGCCCTTCCGATCCACGATCTCGACATCGTCGCCGCCGGGAAAGCCGAAGGCAGCGTCCCCGGACTTTTTCCTCAGAAGATCGCCGCCCTCGTCAAGGGGCTTCCCAAGAGATATCGAAAGCTCCTCATGCCCGCCGCGGAAGCGGCCGAAGCCATCGCCGCGGATATGGCCGGATGGCCGGCGGACGCCTCGTTCTTCAAGAATCTGGCGGCCGTCGCCAAGCGCCGATTCCGGGCCGACATTCCCGAGGCCGTCTGGGCCGCGGTCGAAGTTCCCCGGCATCTCAAGGTGAGACTGGAGATCCGGGGGCCGGACGGCGGCGTCGTCGCCACCGGACGAAATTACGGGGCGCTTCTCAAGGCCGCCGAGGAAGCCGGGCGCCGTCCCGTTCCGTCGGATTCGCCGGAGTGGCGCGCGGCCCGGGCCCGATGGGAAAGAATCGGAGCGACGGCCTGGACGTTCGGCGATTTGCCGGATACCGTCGAGGTGGGAGGCGGCGCGGTCGGTTATCCCGGACTTGCGCCGGGCGAGTCCGGTGTCGATTCCAAACTCTTTTCGTCGCGGCGGGAGATGGAGGCCTCACATGTGAATGGGGTCGGCGAGCTTTACGGCCGCGCGTTCGCCAAGGACTTGGCCTTCGTCCGGAAGTATCTCGCCCTGCCCGCGGAATATGAGCGGCCGGCGCTTTTCTTTGGGGGCAAGACGGCCGTTGAGGAGGGGATGGCCCGCAACCTGGCCCGGCTCGTTTTCGAAAAAAACATCCGGACGGAAGCCGAATATGCCGACTACGCCAAGTCCGTTGTCCGCGCCCTCTTCGACCGCGGCCACGCCTTGAGGGAGGCGGTCATTCGGGTGCTCGACGCCGACCGGGGCTTCCGCAAAGCGGCGGCCGATGCGGAGGCATCGCCGAAAACGAACAAGGTTCTGGCCGGGATCATCGAACGGGTCCGCGAGGGCGTCGAGCGCATCGTGCCCAAGACTTTCGCGGAGATCCATCCGCCGGAGAGAATGTCCCGGCTGCCGGATTACATCGCCGCCGCGCGGATCCGGATCGAGCGGGCCCGGTTGGGGCCGGAAAAAGACAAGGCCAAGGACAGCCAGGTCCGGGTCTTCGAAGAGGCCTTGCGGCGGCTGGAGGCCGGAGCCGATCCGAAGCTCCATCCGGAAAAAGTGACGGCCGTCGAAGAGTTCCGTTGGCTTGTCGAGGAGTTTCGGATCGCGGTTTTCGCCCCCGAACTGAAACCGGCCGTTCCGGTTTCGGTGAAGAAGCTTGCGTTACGCCTGCGCGAAATCGAGGCTATGCGGTGAAGGCGTTGTTTTTCAAGGTTGTGGCCGGTTTGATGCTGGTTCTTGTCCTTTTTTCAGCCTCGACCTTTTCGTCCCAAGATGCCTTGCCTGAGTTGAAAGTGAAGGCCGCCACCCGCGAAACCCTGGCCGCGGTTTATGATGAAGTGAAGGACATGCCGGCCTATCCGGACGAGCCCTTCATCCGCATGGACGTCTTCATCGGCGAGGACGACGACGACACCAACAAGGACATCCACGCCGTTCTTCTGGTTGCGAAGGAACACGGTCACCCGGCGCTCCGGGTCCAGATCGTCTTCATGGAAAGGCGGCGGGGATTTCCTGTGATCCGGATTGCCCGGGAAACGAAGAGTTTCCTCTGTGTTTTTGAAAACGGCGGATTGGACGTCCGCTCGACGACATTTACAGCTGCGGATATCGACGGGCTGGCGCCGGGCCTGCTGAAGGCCGTCCGCGACAAGAAACGCATCCTCGGCAAAGCGTCTTCAGGACGGTCGGCTGAATGAAAGTTGTCCGAGAGATCCAGGCCAAGTCCATTCTCAATGCCTCGAAGATCCACGACTACTGCATCAATCCTTACACCGGTTGCGAGGTCGGATGTGCCTACTGCTATGCCGCGCTGTTCATGCGCCGTTACAGCGGCCACAGCGAGCCGTGGGGGGAGTTCGTCGACGTCAAGGTCAACGCGCCCGAGCTTCTGGCCCGGCAGATCGTCCGGGCGCGGCGGGGAACGATCTGGATCGCCTCGGTCTGCGATCCCTACCAACCGATCGAGGAACGTTACGGACTGACCCGGCGCCTGCTCGAGGTTCTGGTGGGATGTGATTTCCCGGTCGAGATCCAGACGAAGTCGGCCCGCATCCGCCGCGACCTCGATGTGATCCGCCGTATCCCCGATGCCCGGGTCGGGTTCTCCGTCGCTACGGACGACGAAGCTGTGGCCGGACTATTCGAGAAGCGTGCCTCGCCGATCGGAGAGCGAATCGAAGTCCTGCGGGAATTCAAGACGGCGGGAGTTCCAACTTTTGCCTTTGCCGGGCCGCTTCTTCCGGGAAATCCCGAGCGGCTGGCTGCGCATCTGGCCGGCGCCGCCGATCGTGTCCTCATCGACCGGATGAATTACGTCCCGGCGGTGAGGGCGATCTATGCACGCCACGGCTTGCTCGATGCGCTGAAAGACTCGTTCTTCATAAACCAGGCGGCGAGATTGACACGTGCCTTGCGCGCCCGCGGCGTCGCCGTCGAAACCGTGTTTTAACATCGTCTTTCCTTTCGGCCGGATTCAATAAGGCCGGCCGATTTCCCTCGCCCTAACCGAAACAGAGTGAGTCGCGAGAATTTTTCTATTTTTGTGGCGTCTTTAAAAAAGAAGCAAAAAGTATAAACAGTGGTATAATTATGCCGACAATCCTGAGAGAAGGGCGATACCGTTTCTTCTTCTTCAGCAATGAAGGTTTTGAGCCGCGGCATGTTCATGTGGAAATCGGAGACGGATATGCGAAATTTTGGCTTGAACCTATCGAATTGGCATTATCGGTGGGATGTAACGCCGGGGAGCTTCACGAAATCCGGCGGATTGTCATAACAAATGCGAAGTTTTTTAAGGAAAAATGGGATGCGTATTTCGGCATCAAAAACGACTGAAATTATGGCGGTCGATGTCCGTTTCGAAGAGCGGATGATGCATGTTCGGATTCTTGACGGGCGGATCATCAGCGTTCCCCTGGAATGGTTTCCCCGCCTGAGAGACGCCCGGCCGGAACAGAGAGAAAACTGGCGACTCATAGGGAAAGGCGTCGGAATTCACTGGCCGGACCTCGACGAGGACATTTCCGTCAAGGCCTTGATGAAATAAATCAGCGGAGATAGGTTCGTGGGAGAGCCGGCCTCAAACCGATGAGGAACTTGTAATCCGAGCCGCCGGAAATCTCGGCCAGGGCGTCGGCGGCCGCGGGGGAGTCGCGGCGGTTGTCGATGAGCACAACCTCATCACCGACGCCGATGGTTCGGTCGTCCCCCAGATCGATCATGATGTGATTCGACGTCACGGCCGGAAGAACCGGAAAGCTCTTTCCCCCGATAAGGACGACGCCCGGACCGCCCAGCAGATGGGGATAGCCGTCGGCATATCCGACACCGACCGTCGCGATGCGCTTCGGACGGTCGATCCGGACGGACTTCAGGTAGGACAGGCTTTCTCCAGGCCTGACATCACGGACGAAAGTCACAGTCGCCATGAACCGGAGAGCCGGTTCGAGGCCGAGACTGTCTTCGCGGCGCGTCCGGGCGTTGGGGTAATAGCCGTAGAGTGCGATTCCGGGACGGACCATGTCGAGGAAGACGTCGTCGTCGCCGAAAAGCGCCCCGCTGCTTGCGGCATGGCGAAGGCCGCAGTCGATGCCCTTGGCTTTGGCCTCCGCGCAGATCGCCGTGAAGACACGGAGCTGCTCCCGGTCGAACTCCGGGTCCTCGGTCAGGGCGGTCGAAATGCCCTCGATTTGGAGGCGGGGATGCGCCGCCGCGCGTTCGATGAGAGCCGCGGCCTCTTCAGCCGGAACTCCGGCCCGGTTCATGCCGGTATCGACATGGATGTCAATTTCGGCCGTTGTTTCGGCTTTAGTTGCGGCGGCGTCCAGAACGGCCAGGTCATCGAGGGACGAAACGGACTGACGGATTTGGCGGCGGAGGATGTCTTCGGCGTCCGGCGGTCCGAAGGGTCCGAAATTGACGACGGCACACCGGATGCCCGCGGCCCGCAGCCGGGCGGCTTCGGAGAGCTTCCCGGTCATGAGGGCGGCGATGCCGGCCGATTCGAGATGGCGGGCGACCGCGACGAGCCCGTGCCCGTAGGCGTCGGCCTTGACGACGCCCATGACGGGGACCCGGGTCCGTTCGCGGATCCGGTCGAGGTTCCGTCCAACGGCGCCCAGGTCCACTTCGATCCGGGGATCTCGGGAACCTGATAACGGCGCTTCGGCCGCCGGCCTTGCCGGTTCCGGTGTTTCGGCCTCCCGGCGGCAACCCGCCGCGCCTCCGGCGGAAAGAAGGGCCGCGGCCGCGCCGCCCGTTTTCAAGCGCTGGATGAATTCCCTTCGGTTCATGCGATCCTCCTCGTCCCGAATCGTTTCGAGAATAGGCCGGGGCGCAAGACTTTGTCAAGATCACCAAACTGAAATCCTGCTTGCCCGATTCGGCAATTGATGGTGATGACGCTTGATGTCGACAAAAAATTATTGCAGAGGCGATTTCGAACAAAAGTGTCTTGGAATATGTTTTTTTGAGTAAAAAATGACACTCTAAGCTTCTCGCTTCAGCTTGAAAATTTTTTAAATGATTGAATATCAGTCAGATGCCAAAGCCAAGCAACCTTTGATATAATAACAACATGGACCAATATTCGCTCTTTTATCGATTCGGCGCGGCGCTGTTTATCGGCATGCTGATCGGCCTCCAGCGCGAACACAGCTACGAAGATTCCGAAAAAGCCGATCAGAAAACCTCAGCCGGCGTCCGGACGTTCTCCCTGCTCGGCCTGGCCGGCTGCGGAGGCGCCTTCGTTTCCGACCTTCTTCAATCCCCCTGGCCGTTTGTCGGCCTGTTCGTCATCATCGGGATTTTCACGACCGCCGCTTATTTTTTTACGGCCCAAAAGGGCGATCCCGGCCTGACGACCGAGGTGGCGATTGTCATCACGGTTCTGGCCGGCGCCTTGTGCTACTGGAACGAGCTTGCTTTGGCGGTGGCTTTGGGAGTTGCGACGGCCGCGCTCCTGTCCTTCAAGATCGAACTCCACGGGTTTGTCGAACGCCTCAAGCGCGAAGATATTGTTGCCGCACTGAAATTCGCTTTGATCACCGCCATCGTCCTGCCCGTGTTGCCGAACCGGGGATTCTGGGGACCTCCGTTTGATGTCATCAATCCTTACAAGATCTGGCTGATGGTCGTGCTGATTTCCGGCATCGGCTTTTCAGGGTATGTCCTCTACAAGCTGGTGGGTTCGCGCCGCGGCATCATCCTGACCGGACTTCTGGGCGGCCGTCGTTTATCCCCCTCTTCTCCGGCAACTCTGGCCGGCGCTCTCCGCCGGCGCCCTGGCCGGGCTGGCTTACGGATATTACCTTCACCTGGCGCCCCGCGGAGAAAGCGAAGGTGATATGGAAGTCAAAAACCCCTTTGAGCTCAAGCCGGCGATCACTTTCGGATTGCTGTACGGGGTTATCCTCCTTGTTGCGCGCGCGGCCCAACTCTATTTCGGCGACATGGGGGTTTACATCTCGAGCCTGGCTTCGGGGCTGGCCGATGTCGATGCCATCACGCTTTCGATGACGGAATTGAGCCGCTCCGGCAACGTGGGTCTCGAGGTCGCGGAACGGGCGATTGTGCTGGCGGCCGTATCCAATACGGTGGTCAAAGGCGCCATCGTCTTCACGGGCGGCTCCAAGGCGCTGCGCCGGGCGGTTTTGCCCGGTTTGGTTTTGATCCTGGTTGCGGCCGTCGCCGTCGCCTTTCTCTTCTGAGCCGGAACCCTGACTTGCCTTTAGTCCTATTATTTAGTACCATTAAGCCATGCGGATCGACACGACCAAACTCCGAAAGCTGGCCGGCCGACGCGGTCTGACCCTCGGCGCCCTCCTTTCAAAGGCCGGGGTCAGCAAGACGGCCTTCTACCACCTGGTCCATAAAAACTCCGTCCTCCCCGCCTCTCTCCGGTCGCTTGCCGACACCCTGGCCGTGCAGCCCGGCGCCTTTCTCACCGAAACGGACCCGGATGTCGCGAAGATCGAGCGGATCCGGGCCCTCACCGACCGCATCATCACCGGCAACCCGAAGCTCGATCGGGACAACGTTCGCCTGACGCTGCTTCTTCTCGAAGAGGAACCGATCCGGCGCCTGCAAAGGAGCTTGACCCGTGGCAGAAAACTTGAAAAGGACGCCTTGGCCACGATCAAGAAGAAGCGTTCACAAGGCCGGAAAGGCCGGGGTCGGACCTAAGAACCCAATGACGCTGCACGGAAACATTTGACTTGACGACAGCGGATTGATATCCTTGGGCCGCTGAGGGGAGGAAACCGCTCATGGCTGTCAAGTGCCCGACCTGCCATTCCGACAACACCGATACGGCCCGGTTCTGCAGCAGCTGCGCGACGGCGCTCGTTACTGCCGCCGCGACTCCGACCCCTCCTCCGCCCCCGCCCCTGCACCCACGCCCCTTCACCCAAACCCTCGAGACGCCTGCGCCCGCTCCGGCCCAGGCCGTGGCCCCCGGAACCGTTCTTGCCGTCCGCTACGAGATCCTGGGCAAAATCGGCGAAGGAGGCATGGGCGAGGTCCATCGGGCCCTCGACCGCAATCTCGGCCGCCATGTCGCCATCAAGATCCTGCCCGCCGCCTTCGCCGCTGATGCGGAGAGGCTGGCCCGCTTCGAGCGCGAGGCCCGGCTCCTGGCCGTCCTCAACCATCCCCACATCGCCACGATCCACGGGCTCGAGGAGTTCGAAGGGCGCCGGTTCATCGTCATGGAGCTCGTGGAAGGCGAGGCCCTCAGGGCGAGGCTCGACGGCGGGCCGCTCGAGACCGGGGAAGCCCTGGAGCTCTGCCGGCAGATCGCCGAGGGGCTCGAGGCCGCCCACGAGAAAGGGATCGTCCACCGCGACCTGAAGCCCGGCAACATCATGATCACGGCCGAGGGCGCGGCCAAGATCCTCGACTTCGGCCTGGCCAAAGCCTACGCGGGAGAGACAACAGGCGTCGACATCGCCAATTCCCCGACGATCACCGCCCGGATGACCGAGCCCGGCGTCATCCTGGGGACCGCGGCCTACATGAGCCCCGAGCAAGCCCGAGGCCGGTCCGTCGACAAGCGGTCCGACATCTGGGCTTTCGGATGCATCCTCTACGAATGCCTGACCGGGAAACAGGCTTTCCATGGCGAGACGGTATCCGATACCCTGGCGCAGATCCTGAAGGGCGAGCCGGATTGGACAGCGCTCCCGCCGAACACGCCGCCGAACATCGCAACCCTCCTCCGCCGCTGCCTGCATAAAAGCCCGAAGAACCGCCTGCGCGACATCGGCGACGCCCGGATCGAGATCGAGGCGCCGGCCGCCCCCGCCGAAACGGCGCCGCTCCTCCGGCGGCTGCCGCTTCCCTGGCTGGCGGCAGGGGCGGTTGTCATATTTCTCGTGGGTGCCCTCATCGACCGACTTTTCTTCGGGTTCTCCCAATCCACGCCTTCCGCCCCGACCATCACGTCGACCATCAAGGTCGAGCCGGGCCACTGGCTGGACGGCATGCGCCGGACCCAGGAAAGGGAATGGCCGAGCCGCAGAGCCATGGCCATCGCGCCTGACGGCAGCTTCCTCGTCTACAGCGCGATCGAAGAGAACCCCGGCCCGCAAGCGAGATCCCGGCTGTATCTCCGAAGAATGAACCAGAGCACGGCCTCGCCCATCGCCGGAACGGAAGGCGGCATCAACCCCTTCCTCTCGCCCGACGGCCGCTGGGTGGGATTCTGGGCCGACGGCAAGCTCAAGAAGGTCCTCGTCGAAGGCGGAGTGGCCGCGACGCTGTGCGATCTGCGCCTGTGCTACGGGGCGAGCTGGGGGCCGGATGACCGCATCGCCTTCTCGGGTGGAGACGACCTTTTGGTCATCTCGGCCGCGGGAGGGGAGGCTGAGCGTCTGACCTTGGCCGGCCCCGACCGGGAAGACCTTGACCACATCTTGCCCTTCTGGCTCCCCAACGGAAAGGCCGTGCTGTTCTCCACCCGGAAATACCCTTGGGATTCCCGACCGAACCTCGCGCTCCTCGATCTCGGCACCCGCGAGTGGAGGACCCTGATCCCCGATGCCGCTGACGCAAGATATCTCCCGGGGGGATATCTCCTCTTCCTGAGACAGGGCACGCTCATGGCCGTGCGGTTCGACCAGGGAAAGACGCGGATCGCCGGCCAGCCGTTCCCCGTCGTGGACGACGTTATGCAGGCCATCATCCCCTGGGGGGCCAATAATACGTCGGCCGGCCAGTTCGACGTCTCCGGATCGGGCTCGCTCATCTACGCGGCGGGCGGAGTGCTTCCCGACCTGCGGAATTCCCTTGTCTGGGTCGACCACATGGGGGCCGAGGAGCCTGTCGCGCCCCTGCGATCGGCCTTTCAGGCCCCGCGTCTATCGCCGGACGGCCGGCGGATCGTCTATGTCACTCAGGGACGGGATTGGCAGGTTTTCGTGTACGATCTGGAGACCGGGACGAACAGCCGGCTGACGCACGAAGGGATGTCCAGCCGGGCGATCTGGGCCCCGGACGGCCGCAACGTCGTCTTCGAGTGGTTCGTCGGACCGGGCATGAACCTGTTCTCTCAGCCCTACGACGGGAGCTCGCCGATGGAGCGGCTGACGACGGGCGACCTGAGGCAATGCCCCTCTTCGTGGACCCCGGAAGGCCGGACGCTTGCCCTGACCGAAGGGGGCGACATCCTACTCCTGGATACCGATTCGGGGCGCGTGCGGCCTTTTCTGAATTCCCCGTTCGTTGAAGGATTCCCCGAATTCTCGCCCGACGGGCGCTGGATCGCGTATGTATCCGACGAGTCCGGGCGGGAGGAGATCTATGTCAGGCCCTTCCCAGATCCCGGGGCCAAGCATCAGGTCTCGAGCCTGGGAGGGAGCCAGCCGCTTTGGGCGCGGGACGGGAAGCGGCTCTATTTCCGGTGGGACGACCAAGTTTGGGTGGCGGATGTCCGGGTGGACAACGGTTTTTCGACCGGCAAGCCGCGACTGCTGTTCGAAAAGGCGGGGTATGCGCCAGGAAGCCCGACCCGCAACTACGATCTGTCCCTCGACGGCCGGCGGTTCCTCATGGTCAGGCAGGAGGAGAGAACACCCGCCCCCGTCACCGAGATGATCCTCGTCCAGAACTGGTTCGAAGAGCTCAAGCGACTGCTCCCGCCCGGTAAGAAATAGCCCTTCATATAACCGGATTTCTCTTCGGCTCGGGCTCAATTCAGACGGACGATCTTTCCTGGCTGTCTCGTCGAGCCAGTCGATATCGACGGCCTGGCAAGTTTTCTCGAATTCCCGGTCGCCGGTCACGAGAGGGCACGTTCCCGGACAGATGTCCTGAGCCACGAGCACGGCATCAAGAGGATCTGCATGCGGGCGCCGGTCGACTCGATCTTATTGTTTGATGCGGTCGATTTCGGCGAGCCGGAGGCGGACGCTCACAATATAAGGCGGCTCACCCTCCGTCCAGTGGCCGTAAGTCGTCAGGACGAACGTGCCGTCGGGAAGAACCTCGACGCCGGGATAGGCGCAGTCGGCGTCTTTGGTGTTGTCCATGATCCGGATCCGGGCTTGGCCCTCGTTCCCGCGGGCGATGTCGTCGAACGTCCCGACCCAGGCGACCCAGTCACCGCGCGTCGGGCTGTCGTGGGCCATGTCCCGGAAGGAGACGAGCAACCGTCCGTCGGGGCCGTATTTGCCGGTGTGGCGGTCGCCCGTAAGCGATCCCGGAAGCTCCCGCGGCGCGCTCCACGTCCGGCCTTCGTCCTCCGAAAAGATGACGAAGGAATTGCGGGTCCGGCTGTTCTCGCGGAGAAGGGCGGCCAGCGTTCGGCCGTCCGGCGAACAGACCACGCCGGGCTCGCAGAGATGGATTTCGCTGGAGCGATAAACGGGCTCGGGGAAAGTCCAGGTCAGCCCGCCGTTCTCTGAAAATGTTGTATAGAGGGTGAAAACCCGGGGCGTCTCTTCCCGGGATTCCTCGGTGAAGAAACGGCCGTCGTCGTGAAACATGGCCAGATAGCGGCCGGGGCCGCCGCGAAGCTCGACGACGCTCGACATGACGACGATCCCGCCCCAGTCGCCGACCGCCTCGAGCGGTGTCCAGGTCGCGCCGTCGTCCTCAGAGACCGACATCCGGGCCGGATAGAGTCCCGAAAACAGAATAAGTCGCCGCAGCCCGTCGGGTCCGATGACCCGGTGAAGGGTCGGCGTTTCGAGGGAGGTCGCCCAATTGTCCGGAACGGGCAGGCGTTCGCTCCAGGTCAATCCGCCGTCCGAACTCCGCTTCATGACGATGGCGCCGCGTCCGTGGCCCTTGGGATAGACGGCGATCATTGTGCTTCCGTCCTCGAGAAGAACGGTCGTCGGGTGTCCAAGATATTGACCGGGTTCACGGTCGACGACGATCTGCCGATCGGTTTCGGCGGAGAGATCGACAAGAGGGATCGAAAAGCCGCGCGGGACAGGGCCCGGCTCAGGCGCCGTCCGGCCGCAGGTGGCAAAAAAATAGGCTGCCAGGGCGATCGCCGCGGCGATTCCCGTCGTCACGGAACGGCTGTTTTCCCGCCTCAAGCTTTTCATTGGCATCCACCTCTTGAAAAAAGGGAATCTATGGAAGTCGGCAAAGTTCCCCAATGCGGGATATCAGCGGCCTTCGATTTTTCTCCAGGCTTCGATGAAGCGGACGACCTGGTCGACCATGGTTTCGGCCATCTTCCGGCCGAGTTCGACATTCGCCTCGCGGGGATCGCGGAAGGACCAGATCCCGTTCGAGGACAGCTCATGGCTGGCCCCGCCTTTTTTCGTCTCGACGGGGACTCCCAGCAGGGTGTCGAGAATGTTGTTCAACCTCGGATTGTCGGCGGCCGCGGCCCGCAGCTTTTCCGACCGTTCCGTATATCGCATGACCGGTTTTTCCGCCCGGTCCATGCGGACAAGTTCCGGGTGGAGATAGAGCATGAGGGAGGTTTCGTTGACGCCGCCGTGCATGTCGCCCGGCACGCCGCCCGATTCCTTCATGATCGAGCTGCCGTGTCCCACGGCGACGGCGACGGCCTCGGTCTCGTGATTGATCCGGTGGATGACCCTCTGCTGGACGATGTTATTGCCGCCGTGATAGTTGAAGAAGAGGATGCGGCGAAAGCCGTATTGGATGAGGATTTCGGCCGTCTCGAAGAGGACCTGGGTCATGGTTTCGGGCTTGAGGCTCAGGCTGCCCGGAAAACCCGAATGATAGACGCTGTATCCGGACATGACGACCGGGGCGACCAGAAGGCCCGTGCGCTCCGAGATCATCCGCGCCGCGCCCATGGCCTCGTAGAAGTCCGTCCCGAGGGGAAGATGCGGACCATGCTGTTCGGTGCTCCCCATAGGAATGAGAACCATGTCGCTTGTTGTGAGATAGTCGCGGACATCCACCCAGCTCATCTCCTGAAGGACCTTGGCTTGGGCCGCTGCCGGCGCGCCGACGGCCGGTTCGGGAAAACCGGCTGCCATGAGAAGAATCGCGATGCAGCAGAAAGCATAAGTGCCGCCGGATCTTTGATGATTGTTCATGGGGGACCTCCTTTGATTCGATGGGTCTTGATGCGTAGGCTATTCTATCATGAATTGCCGCTGCACGAGTTTTCGTTTTTGACTTCCTTTTGACCTTGTGTTATAGGTTAGGATTCATCAAATGACAAGATTATAAAGTCGAAATCGGTATCCACGTGAAATTCCCATGAGCCTCAATATCGTTCTCATCGGCCTGGGTCAGGTCGGCATGCATCTGGCCAAGGTTCTGTCCCTGGAAAACCATGACATCGTCGGGGTCGAGATCAATCCTCCCCAATGCCGAAACGCGGACGACTGTCTGGACATCAAAGTTCTCCAGGGTTGCGGAACGGATCATGCCGCTCTCGAGGCCGCCGGAATCGCCGATGCCGACATGTTGATCGCCGTCACGGGAAACGACGAACAGAATGTTCTGGCCTGCAGCATGGCGGCGCGCTACGGCGTCAAGCAGAAAATCGCCCGAATCCGCAACGTGTCGTTCTTTGACAATCCGCCGCTTTTCCGGCTTTCCGACTGGGGCGTCGATGTCGCTATTCAACCCGAGGTCGAAACGGCCAAGGAAATCGTTCTGCTCATCAAGCGGGGAGCCGCATCGGACGTTCTGGAATTCGCCGACAAGAGGATTCAGGTCCTCGGCATCCGGATCGATGCCACATGTCCGATCAAGCACCAGACACTTGAAAAAGTCAGCCGCGATTTTCCGGACAAGGTCTTCCGGACGGTGGCCATCCTGCGCAACAACAAGACCATCATACCGGGCGGAAGCGACCTCTATCTGCCCCGGGATCAGGTTTTCATCATTGCCGCCGCGGAGGACATCCCCGAAGTCATCGAACTCATGGGGAAGTCCGACGAAAAACTGAACAAAATCATGATCCTGGGCGGAGGCCGCGTGGGCCGGAAGACGGCCCGTCTTCTCGAGCAGGAGGGCGACGTCAGCATCAAGCTCATCGAATCCGATCCCGACCAGGCCCAAACTCTGGCCGACGAATTGAAACGCACGCTGGTCATTCAGGGCGACGGCCGGGATTTCAACCTCCTGGCGACGGAGGATATCCTGGAGATGGACGCCCTGATCAGCGCCACGAACGACGAGGAAACCAACATCCTGACCAGCCTCCTGGCCAAGCATCTGGGCGTGACCAAGACCATCGCCCTGGTGAACCGCCGGGAATACCTGCCCCTCATGGCGCCGATCGGCGTGAACGCCGCGGTCAATACAAACCTCATCACTTCAAACACCATCCTTCGCCTGATCCGGAGAGGCGATGTCGTGTCCCTGGCCAACCTGTCGGGAGTCGATGCCCAGGTCGTGGAGTACCTGGCTCATGAAGAATCACGCATCGTGCGCAAACCCCTCAGCAAGATCAGCTTTCCGGACGGCGCAATCGTGGGCGCCGTCACCCGGGACGACAGCGTCTTTATTCCCTTTGGGGACACGCGGATCGAGCCGGGCGACCACGTCGTGATCTTTTCGCTGCCGCAATCCCTCCAAGATGTCGACAAACTCTTTTCGAGTTAGCGTGATATCGTGAACATCCGGGCCGTCGGTCACGTCCTCGGGCTTTTAGTCCTTTGCATTGGGTTGCTCATGGCTGTTCCGGCGCTGTTTGCCTGGTATTACGGGGGAAACGATCTTTCGGCCATCCTGATTTCGGCGGGAATTACCATTTCGGCGGGAGCATTCTTTGCCCTGGCCTTCCGTTTCCGCGGTGAAATGATGCTTCGGGACAGTTTCGCCGTTGTCACCCTGGGTTGGGTCCTGGCTTCGGCCTTCGGTGCCCTGCCGTTTTATTTGTCGGGAGAAATCTCCCTGTATTCGGATGCCTTTTTCGAAAGCATGTCCGGCTTTACAACGACGGGAGCGACGATTCTGGTCCGTGTCGAGGACCTGTCCCACGGCCTGCTCTTCTGGCGGAGCCTGACCCACTGGATCGGCGGCATGGGCATCATCGTTCTGTCCCTGGCCATTCTGCCCATGTTGGGAGTCGGCGGCATGCAGCTCTACAAGGCCGAAATCCCGGGACCCACGCCGGACAAGATCACTCCGCGCATCCGCCAGACGGCCATGACGTTATGGAAAGTCTATCTTATTCTGAGCGGGATCGAAGCCCTGCTTCTTCTTGTTGGGGGACTGAATCTTCATGAAGCCTTGTGCCAGACCTTTGGGACCATGGCGACCGGGGGATTTTCGACACGCACGGCCTCCATCGGCGGATTCAACAGCGTCTTCATCGAGGCCGTCATCATTGTCTTCATGCTGATTGCCGGAACCAATTTTTCCCTTCACTACCATGCGCTGAGGGGGAAACCGTCGACCTATTGGAAAAGCGAGGAGTTCCGTTTCTATCTCGGAATCGTCGCTGTCTTCGGCGTTCTTCTGACGGCCGACAACCTCATCACGGGAGCTCTGTCCACCGGCCATGCCGTGCGCCATTCGCTTTTCCAGACCGTCTCCATCACGACGACGACGGGATTCACAACGGCGGACTTCGGGGGGTGGTCCACGTCGGCCCAGCTCATCCTGCTGTTCCTGATGTTTATCGGGGGGTGTGCCGGGTCGACGGGGGGAAGCATCAAGGTTCTCCGGGTCATGATCCTTTTCAAACAGGGCTTGATTGAGTTGAAGCGGATGCTTCACCCGAGAGCGGTTATGCCCGTGCGCGTCGACGATAAAACCGTTTCTCAAGGCCTCATCATCAATATTCTCGGCTTCATGTTTCTTTACATCGGGATTTTGCTTGTCTCGACATTCGCCATGACTCTCATGGGTTTGGATCTGGTCAGCGCCTTCGCCTCGGTTACGGCCTCGATCGGGAACATCGGCCCCGGACTGGGATCCGTGGGGCCGGCTGAGAATTACCAGCATATCCCGCTGGCCGGCAAATGGCTGCTCAGTTTCTGCATGCTGGCCGGCCGGCTCGAAATCTATACCATTCTTGTTCTATTTACGAAAGACTTTTGGAGATGATCATGAAACGCAGACAATTCCTCACATCCGCCGCGGCGGGCGCCCTGGGCGCCGGATTGCCTCTGAGCGCCGGAACCGCCCGCCCGAAAAGCGTAATTCCGGACGACGTACCCCGAATCCGGGAATACCGGACACTCGGCCGGACGGGATTCCGTATTTCCGACCTGTGCGCCGGATCGATCATGGACGAGGGTGTCCTCGGCCGCGCGCTTGATTCCGGCATGAACTATATCGACTCGGCCGAGGAATACCCCGGACACCACCGGGTTGTCGCCCGAACCCTCAAGGGCCGGGACCGGACAAAGATTTTCGTCACGACCAAGCTTGAAGTCCAGGCGGACAAATCCAAGGAAGGGTTCCTGAAGCGGGCCCGCAAGTGTCTCGAAGAGCTGGAAACGGAATACGTGGACTGCCTCCTCATGCATATGCCCGAACGTCCGGAAACACTCGACACGCCGGGCTTTCACGACGCCATGCGCGAACTGAAGGCCGAGGGCCGCGTGAAATGCGTCGGCGCCTCTCACCACGGCTCCTTCTGGCTTCGCGCCCCGGAGATGGGAATGGACAGCGTCCTTCTTGCGGCCGCCGAGGACGGACGGTTCGACCTGTTTCTCCTGGCCTACAATTTTCTCCAGATGGACCGTGGCGACCGCGTCCTGGCCGCCTGCCGGGAAAAAAACATAGGGGCCGTCCTCATGAAAACCAAGCCGGTGGGGATCTACTACAGCCTCAAATCGCGCGTCGAGAACCTGGAGTCCGAGAAAAAAGATGTCAACCCTCTCATCCGGGAGGGCTTGGAGCGCTACAAGGAGATGATCGAGAAGGCCGAGAGTTTCATCCACGACAACAATCTCGGCAGTCCCGAAGAGATTCAGGCTGCGGCGGTCCGCTTCTGCCTGGACAATCCCGACGTGAGCTCGATCTGTTGCCGCGCCGCGAACTATGACGAACTCGAAAGCTATCTCCGGCTGTCGGGAACCCGAACGAACGGCGCGGATAAGGCCGTCCTGGCCTCCTACAAGGACGGTTGCGGAGCGCTTTACTGCCGCCATGCCTGCGGGGTGTGCGAACCTGCGTGTCCCCACGGCGTTCCCGTGAACACCATCCTCCGCTACAACCATTACTTTGCGGCCCAGGGCCGGGAGAGAGAAGCCATGGAGTTCTACGCTGCGATCCCCGGCGTCCGGGCCGACGCCTGTGCCGCCTGCCCGGGCTATTGCGAGTCCGCCTGTCCCTACGGCGTGCCCGCCAAGGGGATGCTTCTTCTCGCCCACTCCCAACTCACCCTTTGAGATTGGGTGTGCGTCATTACGCCGAGTTTCATCTCTTTTTCTATCCGGCGTAATGACCCTTCGGGCAAGCCGATCTCACCGCATCGATTTCGTCGCGGCCTGCTCGACGTAGCTCAACTACGCCTGCGCAGTCCGCTCCTCATCGCTACGGCAATCTCGGCTTGCGCACACACCAATCTCTGACTGAAGGTGTGCGGGAAAACGCCCGGGTCGTGCCGGTTTTCTTTGACGCCCGAAGTTCAATCGATTATCATATTGATAATGATAGTGATAAGGAGGCAACGATGACAAAACTGACCTGGCATGGCCACGCGACACTCAGCCTGGAGACCGGCGGCCATAAAATCCTGATCGATCCCTTTTTCACGGGCAATCCTTCGGCAAATGCCGGCCCGAACGATGTCGAAGCCGATTTCATTCTGGTCAGTCACGGCCACGGCGACCACGTCGGCGATGCCGTGGCCATCGCCAAGCGAACGGGAGCCCGGATCATCAGCAATTTCGAAATATCGAACTGGCTCGGAAGCCAGGGCGTTGCGTCGACCCATCCCCAGCACATCGGAGGCGGATTCAAGCACCCGTTCGGCTATCTCAAGCTGACTGACGCCATTCACGGCAGCGCGCTTCCGGACGGTTCTTACGGCGGCAATCCCGCCGGGTTTCTCCTGACGGCGAACGACGGCAAGAAAATGTATTTCGCCTGCGATACGGGTCTTTTCGGCGATATGAAATTGATCGGAGACGAAGGTCTTGATCTGGCCGTCATTCCCATCGGCGACAATTTCACGATGGGCCCCGATGACGCGCTCCGGGCCGTGAAACTCCTGCGGCCGAAGCAGGTCATTCCCATCCACTTCGGGACATGGGACCTGATCGCCCAGGACCCGGCCGCATGGGCTCAGCGCGTTGAGAAGGAAACGGACGCCAAGGTTGTCCTCCTGAAGCCGGGCGAAAGCGTCACGTTCTGATTGGATCGCACACACACTCTCGCAATCCGGATCCGGGTGTTTTCACGCCCAGCCCGGCGCACATCTTTTCGCTCAACGCATCAAGGCATTGAAAAACAGCTTGAATGTTCCGTGAGTTTGGCTCCGGTGTTGGGCCGGGAACCCGATGAGAACCACACGCCCTCGTCCGGATTCCGCCTCGATCATGGCCGGTTTGTTGGCCAGGTGCTCCTCGCCGATGAGCCAGCCGCTCCGGAGAAGATTTTTCTCGCTGTAACGAACAACGGTCCGGTACCGGTCGTTCGCCGGTCCCGGAAGGATTTCGAAAGCCGGTCCGTTCCAGGAAAGAATCAGGCCTTCCTCGGGCATGCCCCAGGCCAGGGGATGCCCCGTATCGAAGGCGGCGTGGACCGTGGAGCCGGGACAGAAAAAGTCTTTGGCGGCGAGCCCGTCGACGGTATTCCGGACGCTCAATCCCAGCGTCTCGACGGCAAAATTGCAGGCCTCCCGGAGGGCGACGAGGGTTCCTCCGTTTTGGACGAAGGATTGAAGCGCCGCCCGTCCCTCCTTTCCGAGCCCGCTCCTGAACTCGGGCGGATAAGATGCCGTCATCCAGCGCCGAAAGGATTCGGGAATTTCGCCCATGATCAAGGCCGTCTGATCGCTGGGGAGGACGATGATGTCGAATCGGGCGTTAAGGCCCGGTTTCCGGATATCCGCGTCCATTAAGGATGTATAGGGAAATTCGAAGTTCTCGAGCAGGAGGCGGGTCCAGCCTTCATCCATATTGCCGCCCCACGTGCGTTGGTACATGCCGATTCGAGGAGCTTTGACCGGGCGCGTTCCTTCGGTAGGGAGACTCTCCAGGATATGAAAATCAACTCCCGTCCTCTCCGCCGTATCCCGAAGGAGATCATCCCGGCCGCCGGACACGATAAAATCCCCGGGCCGGAAGCCCGTCAGGTCGGTCTCCACCCGCCGGACGGCAACGCCCTTTGCGAGGAGGAGATTCGCCGCCTTGAAGGAATCGTTCAATCGGGTGTCCAGGCGGTAGGCCGGTTTTCCGGGCGTGAATCCGCCCTTGACGACCACCCCTTCTTCGAGGACCTGGAAGTCGCCCCGGACGGCGTCGTCGATCGGATCGACACGGACGCCCATGAACTCGTTCATCGTGTGTGTCGCCGAGTCGTAAGGCCGCAGGGGATTCCCGTCTTTGTCCCGTGTCCAGGCGTTGTCCGGATAGAGGGTCCTGCCGATCAGGTTCCGGATGAGCCCCATTTTGGGTTGGGCCGGAGAGATCAGGAAGGATCCCTCGGGATAGACGACGCTGCCGGCGGTGAAGGCCGCGCGGGCCCTCTGGATCTCAATGCCCGATTGCAGGAGCGTGTTGATCATCTTTAAGGCCGTCAGCGGATCGTGCTGAGACTTGGGGACGACATAGATCTTCGGCTTGCCTTGCGCGCCCCTTTCCGTCTGGCGCTTGGCCTTGAGGACGGCGTTTCGCAGTACGGTTTCCCGGTTCCGGGCGGCGAGATCCAGAAGAGCCCAGGCGGAAATTTTTTTCTGCTCGACGATATCCCGTAATGTCCACCAGCCGCCGGGCCAGGGATTCGGGAATGTCGACTGGGCTTCGTAGTCCGGGAACTGCCTGGCCCCGGCCTGGAGTTGCTCGGGATGGATATAAAGCGGAAAAGCGCCCTTTGCACCGGCCGATTCGGTCAGCATTCCTGCGATGTTGTGAAAAGGGGTGATCCAGTGCCATCCGAAATGGCCCCAACCTGGAAATTGGGCGGCGTTGAGAATCCCCGCTTTGCCGTTTTCCTCCAGTTTGTAGGCGATGTGGGCGCCGTACCAGCTGATCTCCCGCCAGACGAGGGGGTCGGCATGCGGCCGGATCGGTTCTCCATACGGCGGGACGTAGAAACGGGCGCCGTAACTTCCCATGTGATGGTGATCGATATAGGCCTGGGGCGGCCAGTCCCGGTACATGATGCGAGCGGCATAAACGGACTCCACGAGATTGAGGAAATCTCCGTCGCGGTTGTTGTCGTGGCCGGCGTACTTGTGATAGAGCCAGGGCGGACTGCCGCCTTCGTACTCCGTCCCCAACATTTGATTATGCCAGTCCGTAACCATAATCTGGCCGTCGGGATTGAAGCAGGGAATCATGAAAAAGAGCACGTTGTCGAGAATCCGCCGCGTCTCCTCGTCGTTCCGGGCGGCCAGGTCGTAGGCCAGCTCCGGCGCCATTTGGGTGCCGCCGATCTCCGTGGCATGGAGGCTCATGGACTGACAGATGACGGCTTTTCCGTCCCGGATCAGGTTTTCGATCTCGGATTCGGGAACCTTCCGAGGGTCGCTGATTCCGGCGTTGATTTTTTGGAGGCGATCGAGATCGGCCAGGTTTTCCGGAGAGGAAACGATGACCAGGAGAAAAGGATGACCCATGGTGGACGGCCCCATGTCGATGACCTTGATCCGCGGGCTTTCCTTTTCCAGGATCCTGAAATAATCGACGATCTTGTCCCAGCGGGCGATGTTCCGGTCGGATCCGAGCCGGAAGCCGAAATAGTCCTCGGGGGGTGTGATTTGTGTTTGAGCGATGGCCCCTGCGGCGATTCCCGCAAGCATGATGAATATCAAAGCCGGATGGGATAGGATTTTTCTGTTTTTCATGTGGATCTCCTTCCGTCGGATTTAAGGATTCACTTCTTTTTCCAGGCGGGGACGCCGCGGCCCGGGGTCCACGGCGCGCCGGCCGCTTCCAGATCGTCCGCCAGTTTTTTGAATTCGACGTCGATCAACCGGCGCAGGTCCTCCTGCAGGCCTGCGAAGGCCGCGGCCGCCGCCTCGAAATTCCTGCGGTTCTGTTCCGTAATCGGCGCCGTCGCTCGAAGCTGGGCGTCGACCATCCAGACGAGAGGGGTCTTGGCCGGCTCGGAATAGCGGCGGACCGTCCGGTCGCCGTAGAGTGCCTCCGTCACCTCACGGAAACGGTTTTCAAACTCCGCGACACGCAGGAACAACTCCCGCCCGGCGCCCGGAGTGTCCATCAGCGCTTTCTTCATGAACGGAATCTGTCGGGACACCTCCTGCGCCGCGGCCGTGGCACCCATCATGGCTCTCTGGAGCGCGCCGACTTCTTTCTGGAAAGCGAGGAGGGCTTTGCGGTCCTCCGCCTGAAGAGGTGACAGCACGAGGGATTCGACGACCAGCGGCTGATCGTCGCCGAGGGGGATGAATTCTCCGTTAACGCGTTTGGCCAGCGAGACCGTGAACGTCCCCGGGGCGACGAAGGGACCCACTGCGGATTCGGACCAGGGCGCCATTTCCCGTTCGACGAGTTCGACGGGATTGACGGGGGGATATCGCAGGTCCCAGCTCACACGGTGGATTCCCAGTGTCGCCGGGCCTTCGATCCTCCGCACAACGCGGCCTTCTTCATCCCTTACGATCAGGACGACGGCCGGCCGCTCCTCCTGATCCTCCTCACGGAGACGTTCCCAGCCGGGGAAAGGGATATCCTTGCCGGCCGCGGCGGCGGCTTTCTCCTTTTCCAGGCGCTCCTCGCGCAGAGTCTTCAGGGAATCCCGGAGATAATATGTCATGACGGCCCCGAAAGGCGGGTTGGGCGCCAGGTAATAGTTGTCGCCCAGAAAAGCCTTGCCGCGAAGCGACAACGGCCTTTGCGGCTGGTACAGCCTGGCGTCCTTGATCGGGAAGAGGCGCCCTTCCGAAGACAACGCCTGGGCGTCGATATGGCGAAGCGGCGAGTAGTCATCCAGGACGTAAAAGCCGCGGCCGAAGGAGGCGCCGACGAGATCGACTTCGCGGTCCTGGACGGCGATGTCGCGGAAGGAAATCGTCGGCAGCCCGCCCTGGAGCCGGATCCAGCGGCCGCCGTCGTCGGGCGAGACATAGATGCCGAATTCCGTGCCGATAAAAAGGAGGCCTTTCTTGACGGCGTCTTCGATGATGGACCAGACGATGGTCTTCTCGGGGAGTCCGCGGACAATGGATGTCCAGGTCCGTCCGCGGTCCGTGCTCTTGATCAGATAGGGCTTGAAGTTGCCGGATTTGTGGTCGTCGAGCGCGGCGTAGACGGTGTCGGGGTCATGGCGCGAGGTCCGGATGCGGTTGACGAAGGCCCGTTCGGGAACGCCTTGGGCGCGTCCCGCCCGGCGCCAGGTCCGGCCGCCGTCCTCGGTCACCTGGATCAACCCGTCGTCCGTTCCGGCATAGATCAGGCCTTCAACGAGCGGGGATTCGGAGATCGATGAAATCGTGCCGTAAAGCGACATTGCGCCGTGATGCCAGAGGGCGTCGACGGACCAGGTCCGCCCCATGATCGGCTGATCGAGCCGGAAGATATTCCGCGTCAAATCGGGGCTGATCCGCGTCCAGGAATCGCCGCGGTCGTTGCTGCGGAACACGTATTGGGCGGCGAAGTAAAGGCGGGTGGGGGAGTGGGGACTGATGATGATCGGGGCATCCCAGTTGAAGCGGAAGGGCTCGTCCTCCGGTTCCGGAGACGGCCGGATGGAGACCTGCTCGCCCGTCCGCCTGTCGAAGCGGTGGAGGGCTCCGTTCTGCATCTCGGCGTAAACGATGTTCGGGTCGGTCGGATCGAAGGCGCAGTCGTGGCCGTCGGCGCCGGTCGTGATGGACCAGTCGCTGTTCCGGATGCCGTTTTCGCTCAGAGTGCGCGACGGGCCGATCTGGCTGGAGTTGTCCTGAGTCCCGCCGTGGACATTGTAGAAAGGTTCGGCGTTGTCCAGGGCCAGCTTGTAAAACTGGGTGACCGGCAGGTTGGCCATGAAGGACCAGGTTTGCCCCAGGTCCCGGGACTCATAGAGACCGCCGTCCGTCCCGGAGATGAGATGGTCGGGATCAGAGGTGAAAGCCAGGGCGTGGTTGTCGGAGTGTTTATGGGTCTCGTTCGGCCGTGACCATGTTTTGCCTCCGTCGGCCGTGACCTGGGTCCAGACGTCCATTTGGTAGACGCGGTCGAAGCGGTGGGGATCGGCGAAAATCTTCTGGTAATAGTGTGGGCCGGTTCCGCCGCTGATATAGGAACTGCGTTTTTCCCAGCTTTCCCCCCTGTCGCTCGACCGATAAAAGCCTTTTTCCGCATCACCGGCCTCGATCGTGGCATAAACGAAGCGCGGGTCTATCGGGGATACGGCGATGTCGATCCGCCCCATGTCACCCCGAGGCAGGCCGACGGAGAGTTTCTTCCAGGTCTTGCCGCCGTCGGTGGATTTATAGATCCCGGATTCGGGTCCGCCGCCCATGAAGGCGGCCGCGCTGCGCCGGCGCTGGTAGGCTGCGGCGTAGATCGTGTCGGGTTCCGAGGGGTGAAAATCCAAGCCTGAGACGCCGGTATCGGGGCTGATCTTCAAGGACTGGGTCCAGGTTTCCCCGCCGTCATCGGACTTATAAAGGCCCCGGTCTCCGCCGGATGACCAGAGCGGGCCTTCCGATGCGACATAGACGACTTGGGAGTCGCGGGGATCGACCATGATCTTGGAAATATGTTCGGAACGGCCGAGTCCCATGTTTTTCCAGGTCCGCCCCGCATCGAGGCTCTTGTAGACGCCGTCGCCCCAGCCGGCGTGGCGACCGCTGACTTTCTCCCCCGTTCCGACCCAGACGATCTCCGGATGGTTGGGGTCAATGGTCACACAGCCGATGGAGTAGGAAGCCTGCTTGTCGAAGACGGGCGCCCAGGTCGTTCCGGCGTTTTCCGTTTTCCAGACGCCGCCCGAACCTACGGCCACATACCAGGTGCTTTCGCGTTCCGGGTGAACGGCGATATAACTGATGCGACCGGACATGAGCGCCGGACCGATGCCCCGGAACCGGAGCCCGGAGAGGAGGGCGGAATCCAGGGATTGGCCGGAGGATGCCGCTCCGGCGGCTCCCGCCATCCCGACCGAGATGACGGCGAGAAGTGCAATGGTTCCGATGACAAAACGAAAGTTTTTCATAATGTACCTCCTGGAATTCCCGACGTATCCGTAATCGCCGCTCGTCGATGGGTCAGGGATGATAACGGCGGCTGAAGAGTGATGATCCATACATCCTATTGTGCCTGATTTCGGCGTGGGGGGAAAGCCATTTCGATTTTGTTTTCACTCTCGGCGCGGATCCGCGTTCAACTTCATCTCCCGCTCACTGGTGCCTGCTCTGAAGGACAAAAATCCTATCTGAGAGGACTGGGAGACGGGCCGGAACACCGGCAGAGAGAATTTCTGCATGATTTCCCGGCCAATCGGTCCTCGGGGATTGGCATATTTCTTGCAAGTTTATTCGATCGTGCCGATTCATGTTTCAAGGCGGCTGCGGGGCTCGTCCGGTCTGATGCTCAAAGGCAATGACATCCGGCCGGAAGAACCTGCAAAATAACAAACAATAAAAGGAGAAAACATGAACACTATCAAGGTAATCGAGTTAATCGGGACTTCGAAGGAAAGCTGGGAAGACGCGGCTAACAATGCCGTCAAAGAAGCCCATGAGACGGTCAGCGGCATTACCGGCGTGGAGGTCGTTGCCCAGACCGCCCGGGTTGAAAATGGGACTATCGCGGAATACCGTGCTAACCTGAAGCTTGCCTTCAAGGTCAAGGACGACCGCTGAGGACAGAAGCAGAAGGCGGCGCTTGTCCGCCTTAGGATCTTTTCCAGGCTCCAGGCCGGGCTGAAATCCCGGGCCCTCAGCACGCTTCGGGTCGCCTCGACCGGCAAGTTGCCATTTCACTCGCTGCGCAGAGCCTCGATCGGGTTGAGCCGCGAGGCCTTGCGGGCCGGGGCGACGCCGAAAAAGAGGCCGACCGCGAGGGAAAAGGAAAAGGCGATGACGATGGAGGACAGGGAGATCGCGGCCGTCCAGTGTGTCGCGGCGTTGATCAGGACGGCTGCGGCGATCCCGACGGCGATCCCGGCCGCCCCGCCGCCCAGGCCGAGGGCCGCCGCTTCGAACAGGAACTGGACCAGGATGTCCTTCCGCGAAGCGCCGACCGCCATGCGCAGGCCGATCTCGTTGGTCCTTTCGCGCACGGACATCAGCATGACGGCCAGGATGCCGATCCCGCCGACAAGCAGGGAAACGGCGGCGATGCTTCCGGTGAGAAGCGTGAATGTTTCGCTTGTCTCCCTTTCCGCTTCAAGGAGATCGCTCTGGTTTTGAATGGTGAAATCGTCGGCCTTGTCGAGCTTGACGAGACGGTGTCGTTCGCGCAGGAGCGCACGGACTTCGGCCTCGGCCGAGGCCATCCTCTCCCGGTCCTTGACTTCAATATGGACGGCGGCGATGTGGCTCACGTTGAAGACTCGGCGGAGGGCCGTGCGGACGGGGACGAAGATCTGGTCGTCCTGGTCTACGGTATTGAGGTCGACGCCCTTGGGGCTCATGATGCCGATGACTTCGAAGGCGACCCGTCCGACCCGGATCGTCTCGCCGATCGGGTCATGGTCCTCGAAAAGGTTTCGGACGACCGTTTGCCCGAGCACGGCGACCCGGCGGCCGGCCCGGTTTTCCTCCTCCGTGAAGAACAGGACGCGTTTGACCCGAACGCCGCGAATCGACGGGTAATCGGGCGTTGTTCCCAGGATGGTCGTGTTTGTGTTCAGGTTGCCGAACTTGACCTGCATTTTCCGGGATTGAACGGGGGCCGCCGCCCGGACTGAGGGACATTCGAGGAGAATGGCTTCGGCGTCCTGAAGGGTCAGTGTTGTCGCTGCGCCCCGGATTTCCCTTCGCCCGGCCGTTCTCTGCACCTGGCCGGCATTCGGACCGACCTGTCCCGTGAGGAGTGCGGCCGGTCGTTTTTCGGCGATGAATTGGGCGGCCTGGATTCCGGCGCCGTGGGCGGCCTCCGCAAAGGGGTTTTCGAAAGCCTCGAAGGCCCATGTCTCCGGGTCGACAAAGACAAAATACGCGGCCCGGCCGAAACGGGGATCGACATCCGCGTCGAGGTCTTGACCTCGGGCGGTCACACAGGGGCCCATGCCTCCCGCAATGATGATCTCGACGCCTTTTTCGGCCAGAAAGCGGGGGAGGAATCCCGGTTGGTGCCCGGGATTGGCGATTTCCTCTTTCTTGACGATTTTTCCGTCTGTCACCTCAAAGACTGTGTACGAAGGACAGCGTCCGAAATGGGCGGAGACCGCACCGCCCTCAGTGGAAACAGCGATCTTCATTCGGATTCCTCTTCTTTTTCGCGGGCCTTTTCCAGCTCTCCGAGACGTTCCCGAATCCGTCCGAGTTCACCCTCAAGGAAAGCGGCTTCATCGGCGAGAATCTGTTCCTCGCTTTGGGGCGGATAACCAGAGGGAACGGCCGGCGGGACGGGATAACCCCGGAATCCCCAGATCCCGGGATTCCGGAACCAGCGGCCCCGACCCATGCCCATGCCGCGCCCATAACCCCGGCCGAGCCCGAAGCCGCGGCCGAATCCTCTCCCGAGACCCAACCCGGGTCCGGGATTCATATAACCGGGCGCGGCATATCCCGAGCAATAACCGAATCCGCGCCCCGTGCGGGGTCCCATGCCCCAAGGTCCTGTGCGATCTCCAGCCGGCATTATTTATCCTCCTTTAATGTTTTATCTGCAATCCTTGCAGAGTCCTAAAAATTCGATATTGTGATCCCGGATCTTGAAATCGTATCTCTTCGAAAGAGCCCGCTCCGTCTTGTTGACAAGCTCCAGCTCTTCCTTGACGAAATCGCGATAATCGACGATCTTGCCGCATTGTGTGCAGATGAGATGGTGGTGATGGTCGCCGGGCCGCTCGCTCCGGATCTGGTAGCGGTTCTGGCCGTCTCCCGCGGAAACTCTCTGGACAATGCCCAGACTGTGGAGGAGTTCCAAGGTCCGGTAAACGGTGGTCAATCCGAGTCCGGGATAAGTGCGATAGAGCGATCCGTAGATTTCCTTGGCGCTAAGGTGGCCCTGCGTTCGGCTCAAAAGATCGAGAACCGACTCTCTGGGCGCCGTCCAGCGGCAGACATTTTCCTGGAATCTCCGCCGCCAGTGATGGGGTCCGGGCATGATCTCACTTCCAATCGCTAATGATAATCATTATCAATAATAGAATACGCCCGGCGACGAAGTTTGTCAAGGGCCGATTGAAAAAAGATTCAAAAGCTTAAGCGATGTTTCTCCAGGCCGGAGAGCCGTCAGATTTCCGGACGAGCCTGTAGAAAATACAGGAATTCATGAGTTTTCGCAAAAAAGGGCAATGCCGGCGTAAAAAACGGTGGAGCGGGCTAAAAACAGATCTTGAAGACGGTTCCTTTGCGGCGATCGACCTCGATCGTTCCGTCAAGCTGGCCGACGAGGTCGCTGACGATCTGGAGACCCAGCGTGGACGGGTTGCGGATGTCCACATTCTCCGGAATTCCGATGCCGTCGTCGCGGATCACCAGCTTGAGACGGGACGGCTCTTCCTTCTTCATTTCCACACGGAGGGTTCCCGACCGTCCGTCCGGAAAGGCGTGTTTGAGAGCGTTGGATACGATTTCGTTGACGATCAAGCCGCAGGGGATGGCTTGGTTGATGTCGAGTTCCACATCATCGGCATCGATTTCGAAATCGATCGATGCCGCGGTGCCTTCGGCCATGATCATCAAGCGGTTGACCAGATCATGGATATATTCGCCGAAATTGATGCGGGACAGGTTTTCGGATTTATAGAGTTTTTCATGAATGAGGGCCATGGAACGGATGCGTTCCTGGCTGGCGTTCAAGGCGTTCTGAAGGGCGGGATCCGGGATGACCCGGGCCTGCAGCCGGAGGAGGCTCGAGATGACCTGCATGTTGTTTTTGACGCGGTGGTGGATTTCCCTCAACATCACGTCTTTTTCCTGGAGCGCGTCCCGGAGCTTCTGCTCGTCTCTTTTGCGTTCGGTGATATCCCGCATGATGCCCAGAACGACGACGTGGCTTTGGTTTCCGAGCGAGACCGTGGAGAGCTCGAGTTCCTTGATCCTCCCGTCCTTCGACTGGATTTGGAACTGGTATTGATCGGGGATGGTCTCCCCGCGGAGACGGGCCTGGTATCGTTCTTCGAAAATCCCGCGGCTTTGAGGAGTGACGAGAATCCCCATATCGAAATTCTCGGAGGAGACGTCCTCCAGGCCATATCCCGTGATTTCCGTAAAGCGCGGATTCACATAAACGAACCGTCTATCCCGAATAAGATAGATGCCGTCGAAGGCCTTGTCGATCAGACTGCGGTGCAATTCCTCGCTTTCGCGAAGCGCCGCCTCGGACCGCTTGCGGTCCGAGATGTCGACGTTGAATTCCGCGACCAACCATTGACCCGAGCTGTCAAGAAAAGGGATGGTGTGAACCTCGACGATGCGGTTGTTCTCCTTGACCAGGGTTTCTTCGGTGATCTGAACCTGTTGTGTTTCCAAAGCCTTGGGGATTCCGCAGCCCGGGCAGGGCTCGCTGCGACCCATGAAGTATTCATAGCACTTGCGCCCCTGCGGATCGCCGTAGATCTTCTGCCAGTTCGGATCGACGTAAATGAGGTTGAAATCCGGGTCGATGACATCGACGCCCGTTCGGGTGATGCCCAGGATGGTTTCCAGGCGTTGCTTGGTGTCTTCCAGGGCGTTTTCGGCTCGCATGCGTTCCGTGACGTCGCGGAAGGACCAGATGCGGCCCAGAATGCCGGTCTCGGTCTCATAAGGTTGGGTGTATCTTTCAAAAATGCGGCCGTCCTTGAAGGTCAGAGTGTCGAGACGAGTATTCCGGGAGGCATAAATACTTTGGACGTCCGCGATGAACGCGTCCGGGTCGGCGAGTTGGTCTTTCACGTATTCAAGCAGGCGGTCGTCCAGACCTCCGTCTTGAATATCATCGGGAATGCCCCACATTTCGTTGAACTTCCGGTTGCGCCGGCGGACGCGGCCCTGGAGGTCGACGACGAGGAGACCGTCGGCCGTCGCTTCGAAAACGGCTTGGAGGTGTGTCTGGCTTTCCTGGATTTTTTTTGAGGCCTCGAAAAGCTTGAAAGCCGTATCCAGGGATGTTTGATAAATGAACTCTTCCGCATCTTTCGGGATGCAGCCGTAATGCGCGATGGAACCGATGCTTTTGATGTCTTTCGGTCCGCACGCCGCAGTCAGGAAAACGACGGGAACTGATTGAATATCGAGGAGTGCCGAGGCCGTGTCCGCGGCATAGCGGCCTTCTCCGGGACCGAAACCGATCATGATGAGATCGACCGCCTGAGTTTTTCCGATCCGTTTGAGTGCTTCTTCCCGGCTGAAAACCGTGGAAACCCCAAACCCGAATTTTTTGAGCAATCCGGCGGATGACTTGGCTGATGCTTTGTCACTTTCGACGAGGAGGATTTTTTTTGCGGAGGTCTTGCCCATGGCGGGTTGCTTTCGAAAGCAAGAGATTATCACAGGACCTTGAGTTATTGCAACCGACCGAAGGCTTCCGTCAGACTGAGAAATCCGGCGTCTTGCATTTTTGGATGCCAGGATCTATCATGGCCGGGCGCGCCCGTAGCTCAGCTGGATAGAGCGCTGGACTTCGAATCCCCTTTAACCGGTAGCCGCTATCTTGCTGATTATGCTTGAAAAACAGCCCAAGGGCTTCAATCCAAAGACTTTAGGGAGTGCCCGCCCGTCCCAGGTTTTCCCGGGCTTTTCCGTCAGGGGACGTCAATAATCCCGTCAGTGCAATAACCGGAAATACTCAGATCTGCTCATCCCTGCCGATCGAAGCAGTCCTCGAATAATGCTAACCTCCACCTCATCATAGGCGGGGATCACCAAGGGTCGGGGTATATTTTTTTTGGTCATCAGAATGTGGCTGGATGTTTGCCGATCTATAGAAAAACCCACCTGGCGGAAGACTTTAATCAGGGCTTTATAGTGAACGGGCGTTAGCCGTGGCATTTTGCCAGTTGCTCATCTATCATAAAAGGCAGGGGGATCGATATTTCCGGATCATCGGCCTTTTTTGCTGATGCGTATTTACGGCTTCCTCTGGGAATATGAACAAATCCGCAATCTTTAAGAACCCTATCCAGGGTTCCCCTTTCAAGGCAACTGGCTAAAAACAGGTGCAGGGCTTCTTTTAAATTTTTAATAGCTTCTTCAGGAGTTTTCCCCTGGGAAGACACGTCAAGGGGATAACACCAGGAAATATAGTGGCTTCTTTCTTTGCGAATCTTAAAAGGCAGAGATACTGTCCATGTGGTCTTGATTGACATAGTGTCGCCTCCCGAGCACTAATCTACCTATATCTTGTTTTTATCGGCAAGTCAAATTATTTTCACTAAGCCGAGCGCGAGATACCCAGGTCGCGCCGCCAATAAATTTCTCCTGTTTTATGGATCCAGCTTTCTCCCAGCGCTCCAACAGGAGCCCTACTTGCTTTTTGTCTCCCGAGAATTCTCTGAGAAGATCGCGTTTTTTCACCCGGCCCTCTTTTATCCTCCGGGCGAGCCTGATGGCAACCCCAATTTTTTTACTCTCCACTTTTGATATTTGTGGAGCCAGAAGCTTCTGAATAGCGGCCCCGGTTTGAAAGGGAAGGGCGCCCAGGGTGACTTCCGCGACGGATTCCTTGAAGGCGCTCTTCTTCGAGTGCCGTTTGAGAAATTGTGAATCAGGCAGATCGGGAAAATCATCTGAAACCCTTTCCAGAATTGATGTTATCTGCCACAAAAGATCGTCGTTTCCAGAAATACTGGAAAATGCGCTCCAGCTGCCCCCGCCGTTTCTCTCCCAGGGCCGCTTTAAACAAAGGGCCAAGTAAAGGACAAAGGCGTTGAACCTATCGATCTTATTTCTTCTCGGCTTGATGTGGGAGAAAAGCCAGAACGCTGGCCCCTCATCATTGGCAAGCCCCACCCAGGCGCGGGCTGCTTTTTCATAAAAACCCTTCTCGCCTTGTTTTGGATAGACCCTCAACAACTCATTCTCTGGCATCTCTATTCCGGCCACACAGACGGTCGCAAGTTGCTGACTGCCCTCAAGTTGTTTGGCAAAAAGTTTCCCGCTATTCCGACTCACAATCAAAGCCCGCCCTGCTGTAACATTCTGTATCAGATGATAATACGTGGGCAGCGACAATTTGTCAATAATTTGCGGATTGCCCGGGCCATCAAGGGGCTGACGCAGGCGCGCCTCTCGTTGCTGACAGGGATTTGCAGGCCGACGATTTCCTTCATCGAAAACAATCGGCGGCGGGCAACGGCTGAGCAGCGCCATCTCATAGCTGGAATCCTTGGGGTAGACGAGCTCGAGCTCTTCCCGGAGGCCAACCCATGACGTCGGCGCGGCGGTGGGTGTCCGTGCGAGATGCCGCCGCATATTTCGGCATGAACGGCAAGACCCTATATTCCCTTGCCGCCCGCGGGCTGCTGCCGCCCGGTGCTGTCCTGCGCATTGGCAGGCAGGTTCGATTCAACATTGAGGCAATCGAGACCGGGACCGGGCCCCGGCGTGAATCACGGGGGGCGTCGTGAGCGACCAATTATTTCAAGCCGTTCTCGGAGCCCTAATCCTCCGTCCGGAGCTCCTCGAGGCCTCAGATCTTACGGAGGGCGATTTCCCGGCTGGGCGAACGCGCCAGACGTTTCAAGAAATATCGAGGACCTGGGCGGAGCGTCAGCCCCGAGAGATTGATCCTGTTCTTCTTTCCGGGTCCATCGGCGGGAATGGCGCGGCGGCGTTTGTTGGAAGTTTAGTCGATGGCCAAATCCGGCTTGAGCCCGACGCATTTCGGGGGCGTGTTCTTGAGCTCCGCCGTCGGGCTATCACGCGCCGGATCCGGGCCCGCCTTCGCGATCAGGACACCCTTCCCGAGATTGACCTCACCGAGATCCGCTCCGACCTCGAGGCCCTGGACCGGCTCGCCCCGAGCTCATTCAACCCCGCCGATGTTCTGGTTTCCGGGCAAGACCTTCAGAGCCGCGAAGTCGTCGTGAACTATGCGGTGGAATTGGCGGTTCCGGCGCGCTCTATCAATATGCTTGCAGCTCCCGGTGGCGTGGGCAAGACCTTTTTCTCGTTCGGCATGGGAAACGCCGTTTCCCGCGGAGAGCCCTTTCTCGGGCTGGCGACAAAAAAGCGCCCGGTCTATTACGTCGATTACGAGAATCCATTGAGCTTGATTTGCGAAAGGGCCAGGAAGCTCAACATCCAGGCCCCCATGTTTTGGCACCTCTCCGCCTCTACCCCCCCGCCGAAATTGGACAGCCCGGCCTATAAACTATTTTTCGAACTCCCGCCCGGTCTGCTAATCATCGACACATTGCGTGCCGCTCACGATGGCGACGAGAACAGCAGCCAGGACATGAGCTTGGTTATGTCGCGGCTCAAAGAGCTGCGCGAGGCGGGTTTTGATATTTTCGTGATCCACCACTCCCCGAAAATGAATTCGCAAACCTATAAGGGTTCAAGCGCCATTTCGGATCTGGCAGATCACGTTATTCGGCTTTACCGAACCCGCCGGAGCGGCTTTGATGAAATTCAAGATGATGATGAGCCGGGCCCGGATGCAAGGTTTGTTCTCGCCACCGGAAAGACCCGCTATCAACCCTTCCGCCTCTTCCTTCAGTTCAACCCCGATGCCGATGGCTTCAGTTTGGCCGAGGACCCCAACGCGGACGCCCTGGAGTCCCTTTCCTTGTTTATTCGCGGCGCCGGCCGAGGCAGCAACCAAACCGAAATTATCCGATGGGCGACGGATACCCTTGGCGTCCGTCGAAGAGAGCGGGTTATCGCTTTATTAAAAAATGGCGAGCGCGAAGGGCGATGGTGTTCTTCCAGAGGATTCAGAGGAGCAAAAACTTATGAGCCGATTGGACCGTGAACTTGTCCTGTCCCCCCTCTTAAAAGAGTGGGGGACGGACAGGTCACTTCGCCACCTATCCCGGGGCCTCGGGAACAAGTCGGAACAGGTGGGACACGTGAGGGGTTTCCGCCATAAGAAGCTATTCCAGGCAACGGGAACAGGTGGGGCGAAAATAAGCCGCCCTGAGGGGGTCAGAAAAAACGAGCTGTTCCCGAGCTTTTGGACAGGTCAAAACCCCGCCTTGAAAGCCCGCCCCCAGGGGCTCTTTGTGCCCTTGAGAAGCGCTGGGGACCTCCGGAGTAAAGGTCCATGTTTTTCCCCTGTAGGCGTGACTATTGACGGGAATTTTGACGAGATGAGAAATCACCCAAAAATCCAAGTGAAAGAAAACAAAAGGGATACGAAATGACGAAGAAAAAGCCGCGGAAGATCGGCCGGCCCCTTAAACACGGCGGCTACTCTCTCGCCGTCCGGAGTGGGACCCTCCCCGAGGACATGAACCGAGTCCGGAGATATCTCGAGGACATTCGCCAGGGCCTGATTCACGATCACGGGGGAGACGAAGACGCTATCCCCGCGGGCCGGCGGATCCTGATTGATCGCGTGATTTCGAAGCTGGGTGTTCTTAGGGTCATCGAGGAGCACCTCGGGGAGAGCGGCATTCTTGTCGGGGATACACTGGCTCCAATCCTTCGACAGAACTACTTGGCGTGGGCCAACAGCATCCGCCTGGACCTGGTGGCGCTGGGGCTGGATCCTGACCACCCGGGCGGGAAGCCCCTGACTCCGGCAGAGCTCCTTGACCTTGCCGCGGAAGAGGGCAGAGAGGCGCAGGATTCCGCGGAGCCGGGCCACGGGGCGGTCCAGGAGAAGCGATCTCCCAAGGATGAGGGTCAGGGGGGCCAGGGTCAGAAGGAAAACGAGGAGAAAGGCGCGTCATGAGCGATATTCTCCGGGCTCTCCGGTCCCCCCGGATCTTTGCCGGCGCATTCGATGATGTTGAGACGTGGCGCGCCTGGATGGTCTTTCTGGCCGCGGCCTTTGGGCTTCCGATAGTCGATGGCCGGGACCTTGAGATCTACCGCAAATGCACCGGCCGCCAATTTCTTCCCACCGGGCCGTTCCGGGAAGTCTTCTGTGTGTCCGGGCGGAGGAGCGGGAAATCTCGGCTGGCCGCTCTAATCGCCGTCTTCCTGGCGACGTTCCGGGACTGGCGGAATGTGTTATCTCCCGGTGAGCGGGGGAAGGCCATTATCATCGCAACGGATAGGGCGCAAGCGAAGGTCATTCACGGTTACATCTCGGGGTTGCTGAATTCAAACCCGAGCCTCGGGCGTCTAATTATCGCAGAGGGCAAAGAGTCGATCGAGCTTTCCACCGGGGTTGATATCGAGATAGCCACGGCTAATTACAGGAGCATCCGCGGGCGCACGGTGATTTTCGCGTGTATGGAAGAGCTCGCGTTTTGGCGGTCCTCGGAGATCTACGCGAATCCGGCGACGGAGATCCTCCGGGCGTTGAAGCCATCTCTCGCGACGGCACCGGGGTCACTGTTGCTGGGGATATCCTCGGCGTATGCAAGGCAGGGCCTACTTTGGGAGATGGTCTCAAAGCATCACGGGAAGGATTCTGATGTTCTGACGTGGGTTTCAGATTCACTCACGATGAACCCGACGCTTGACAGAGCTATGATCGAGAGGGAGCTCGAGGCAGATCCGTCGGCCGCCCGGGCTGAGTGGCTTTCGGTTTTCAGGGATGACGTTGAGTCATTCCTGGGGTTGGATCTTCTTGAGAGCGCGGTTGTGCCTGGCCGGATCGCGGATCTGCAGCTTGAGAAGGGGGCGCAGGCTCGGGGATTCATTGATCCGTCTGGGGGGCGTCAGGATTCCTATACGGCGGCGGTGGCATCGCGGAACCCGGTCACGGGGCGGATTGTTGTGAATGCGGTCAGGGAGAAGAGGCCGCCTTTCTCGCCGGAGGCCGTGACGGCTGATTTTGCCGAATTCTTCAGGGGCTATCGGGTCTCCACCGTCACCTGTGACCATTGGGGCGGTGAGTGGGTTTGTGAGATTTGGCGGAAGAATGGTTTTCGTGTTGAGGCATCGAAGCTTTCGGCATCGGAGATCTATGTGGCATTTCTGGCGCTCGTCGCTTCCGGGAAGGTTGAGCTTCCGGATAATGTAAGGCTCAAGACACAGCTTCTGCAGCTCGAGCGTCGTGTTCGGCCTGGGGGGAAAGATCAGGTGACACACCCGGCGGGGCTTCATGATGATTTGGCGAATGCGGCCGCCGGCGCCGCGGTTCTGGCATCGAGGCAGGCGATGGCGCCCAGGATCCGGCGGCTGTTTGATGATTCGTTCGGGGGAGAGACCCCGAAACCGATCCGACGCCCAAGTTTCCCGCTGTGGGATGGGTGGAAATGAAAGCCAGGGGGGACCCTGGTCTGTGAATAAAAATATCGGAGGTGAAAGACGATGGAAAAAGCGATTGAGAAACTGAAGAAGCTCACGGCCGCATTGGCCGAGAATGCCGCTGCGCTCGAGGGGTGTCGGGTCGAGGCGGCGCCTATCGAAAAGAGGCTGAGCGAACTCCACGGTGAGCTTGTCAAGGCGCGGGTGTTGAAGACCCCGAATCTCAAGGAGCTGGAGGCGGAGCGCGTCGGGCTACTTGAGCGAAAGGCGACGATCGAGAAAGAACTGCCGGAGCGCAAAGAGGCCGCGACGGTTCTTGAAGAAGCCGTGACGGAAACGAGGATCGAGGCAAAACGCGAGCTTCTGGAGGGGGCCTGGCCGGCCTTTGTGAAGGCAGTCAAGGCGTTTGTTGTGAAGCTCCGGGAAGCCGAGGCGGCCGAGAAGGCCATCCTCAAGCTGAAAGCCGAGACGAATGAGGTTTTTCGCGAGGCCGGCGGGGTTATTTATGCCGGGGTTCTGCCGCCGCTTTCGAACCTCCTTGCGGGTTCCCACGTCGTGGCCGTCGGCCGCGATGGCCCGACCACGGCGACAACGGTGGATCTCTTCACGCGCGAGTGCGCGGAATTCGGGATCAGCCTGGGGGATCTTGGCTTCAACGCCGTCGGGGGGCCCGCGCGATTGTGCCGGGGGTTCCAGCCGCCCGGGGCGAAGTGAGGGGGGCTGCCGTGGCGCCGCTGGGCGAGTTCGTCATCATGCTGGACCGGCCTCGGCGGTTGATTTTCGACATGAAGGCTGTTCAATGGTTCCGTGAAAAATATCCCGGAGCCCTCACGGATTCTGGGATTGATCCGGACAAGTTTGCCTTTAACCTTGGTGATCTTCCGCCGCTTCTGAAAATGGGGCTGGCGTGGGAGGATCCGGGAATGACGGAAGAAAGCGCGGCCAATCTCTTGAATGCTTCTGTCAGCAAAGGGCAGATCACAATGATTGAGGCCTGGAGAACGACAATCGCGGCTCTTTTTCTTCCGTTTATGACGCGCTATCTGACGGGGACCCTGGAGCTGGAAGAGGCGCCCGGGCCGGATCGCCGCGGGCCTCGCGAGGGGCCTGGACTTGTGAATTGAAGATGGGGGGTGGATTGTGACTCTAAAACAACTGCTTATTAAGATCGGCGCCAACGTTGCCGAGTTTGAATCGAAGATCTCCGGTGCCGAGAAAAAATTTGATGCCGTCGGCAAAAAGATGACCTCGATTGGAAAGACGATGACGGCGGCTGTCACGCTCCCGATCATGGCCGTCGGCGCGGCCGCGTTGAAAGCCGGCATCGACGTTGACAAGGGCATGGACGCGATCCGCATCGGAACCGGCCTGACCGGAGATGCGCTGAAGAGCGTTCAGCAATCCGCCCGGGAAGTTGCGAAGACCGTCCCGCAGAGCATCCTTGAAGTCTCTCGGGCGGTCGCGGATCTCAACACGCGGACGGGCGCGACGGGTCCGGTTCTCGAAGATCTGGCGAAACGGACGTTGGACGCGGCCCGGATGATGGGCGTGGATTCGTCGGCGCTCATTGCCTCTTTTACGCGGACTCTCGGCGATTGGGGGATTGAATTAGAAGACGCTCCGGATGCTCTTGATAAACTCTTTACGGCCAGTCAGGTGACGGGGATCGGCCTCGATCGGCTCAACGCGCAGATCGTCCAATATGGCGCGCCTCTCCGCCAGATGGGGTTCTCTTTCGAGGAAGCGGCGGCGATGGTCGGTAAGTTCGAGAAAGAGGGCGTCAACGCCGAGTTGGTCATGGGATCATTGAGGAAGGCGCTCGGAAAGATGGCGAGAGACGGCGAGCCGGTCATAGAGACGTTCCAGCGGACGGTCGATGCGATTAAAAACGCCGGCGACACTTCGGAGGCGAACCGCCTGGCGCTTGAGCTGTTCGGCGCGGTGGCGGGTCCGGACATGGCCGCGGCGATCCGCGAAGGCCGCCTTGAGGTCGGGGACCTGGTCAAAACAATCGAGGGTTCAAGCGGTGCCGTCAAGAGCGCGACGGATGACACGCGAGGCTTTTCCGAGATGTGGGGTGAGACGAAAAACCGCCTCATGCTGGCCCTGGAGCCGATTGGGACAAAACTCTTGACCCTAGCCGAGAATTATCTTCCGAAACTGATCGGGATGGTTGAGAAAGTCTTTGGATGGTTCGAGCGTCTTCCCTCGCCGGTTCAAGACGTGATCATGGTCGTCGGGGGCCTCGCGGCCGCGGCCGGGCCTGTTCTTATTGTCCTGGGGAAAGTCGTTGCGCTGTTCCCGACGATTGTCGCCGGACTCGGGGCCGTAAAGACGGCGCTTCTCGGTACTCTCGGCCCGTGGGCTCTTGTCGCGGGCGCGGCCGTGGCGGCGGGCATCGCATTTGGCAAAGCCCGGAAAGAATATCAGGACATGAATGAACTCTATCAACGCGAGATAGAGGAAACGGGTCGCAAGACGTCGAAGTTCGAGCGGATCTTGGGAAGCGCAGATGCGGCGATCCGGAGGTTCACGGGCGGAGTCTCCGACGCAGCGCTGGCGAAAGAACTCATGGCGCGGAAACAGGCCGAGGCGACGCAATCGACGGAAGAACTCAACGCGAAGGTCGAAGAATCCGAACCGATCCTGGCGGCCATGAAAGACGCCGTGGCGGCCGTCGGTCTCAAGTGGGAAGACGTGACCGCAGAGTCGGGCGATGCGATGGCGCAATATCAAGAACTACTCGCCGGCATGACCGAGGCCCAGAGACAGGCTACCTCGGAGTTCAACGCCCTGATGACCTCTGAGGTCGAAATGACCCGCGTGTCGATCGGCGAGAAAGTCGAGGCCAGAGAAGGCGGGGCCAAGAAAGAGATCGAGATTGAAGAAGGAAAAACGGCCGTTCTCGCCAGCCTGCATCAGAACGCCGTGGCGGCCGCCTATCAGACCGCGCTTCACGGCTACGAGATCCAGACCCAAGCCTACGAGGAATTCAATGATGCGCGTTATGCGGCGGCGGAAGAAACGGCCCAACGGCTGACAGGCCTGGAGGATTTGGCTTACAAAGAGATAATGAAGATCCACGAAAACTTCATGGGAGACTCAATGTCGGCGTTCGTGGATTGGTGCACGGGCAAAGAGTCGCTTCTGGATGGCGTCGCCGGGGCCTTCATGGGTATGGCAAACGATGCGATCGGGTCGCTGAAAAAGCTTATGGCACAAGAGGCGATCAGTAAAATGGCAACCTTCGCGTCCAGCAAGGCGAAGGCGATTTCCGGCGTCATCAGCTCGGTTATGACGTCGCTTCCGTTCCCGCTCAACGTCGCGGCCGTCGGCGGCGCAATCGCTCTCGTCTCGCGTCTTTTCTCCGCGATCAAACTTGGAGAAGGCGGCATCGTCACGCGGCCGACTTTTGCGATGGTCGGAGAAAAAGGCCCGGAGGCGGTGATCCCGCTCGATAAGGCGGGGGCCCTGGCCGGCGTCGGCGGGGGGGTCAACGTCAAGGCGTATTTTTACGGCGACATCCACAACGCCGGGGATCTGGATGAGATCTCGAAGCGATTGGCGCAGCGCGTCACCCGAGCCGTCCAGGGCGGGAGGGCATGATGCCGGTCGGGCAAGCCGAGAAGAGCGGGGCCTTCTTCTACCGAATGATAGAAGACAACCTTGTGGACTTTGGTCGGCACTGGGAGGCGGCCCGGGGCGTTGAATTGAGCCGGCAGCTTCTGCCAGACCTCCCGCGCGACATCCAGATTCAGTGGATCCGCGAAGCAACCAAGGCAGAGGCAGAAGTGGACCGGCTTTTTGTTCAGACGCTCACAGCCCTTCGAAGCCTCTCCGGCCGAGGGGGAGATTTGCCGGAGCTGCGATATCACAAGGATGAGTCCGGCTTTTGGGGCCAGGTGGGAACGAAATCATTTCTCAAAGGGAAAATCCTTCTCTTGTCTTCCATGCCCTTCAAGGAAATCATTCCGACGGTTGCGCATGAATGCAGGCACCTGGCCGACTACGAGTTATTCCGCCCTCCCTATACGGTCGAAGAAAAGAACGCATGGGAGAAGCGGGCTGTTGAATTCAGTCGCGAAGTGACCGCCCGGGCAAGGGCGGGGGAGCGGGCATCGTGAAGGTCACTGTCACCATCAAGGGCGAGGATGAGATCCGGAAGGCCCTGAAGAAGATGTCAAAAGAGGTCCGAAAACAAGTTGCGGGTGAAATCGCGGCCACCGCTCTTGACATTCAGGCGGAGGCAAAGCGCAATCTCGATGAAGTCAAGGCCATCGATACGGGGGAGCTGAGAAAGAAGACCATTGTAGAATTTTCAACCGATAAAATGGAAGCCGAGGTCGGCACGACGGCGCCTCATGGGAAGTGGGTTGAGTTTGGTACGAAACACACGACAAAGATGCCGCCGCCGGACGCCCTGGAGCACTGGGCGCGGTGGCACGGCATGGAGGGGGCGGAATTCGCGATCGCAAAGAACATCCTGAAACGCGGCGGGCTTCCGGCTCGGCCGTGGCTGTTTCCGGCCTTCGAGAAACATGCGGGGCCGTTCTTTGAGCGAATCAAGAAGATACTCAAGGACATCATTTAACCGAAGATGACTACGGAGGCGAGAAGAATGAAAATTAAGGAAACCTGGCGGGAGGAGCTGGACGCCACCTTCGAACGCCTGGAGCGCATCGATAAGGAGAAGCGGCTCGAAGGTGAGCTGAAGGAGATTGAGCGCGGAATCGTGAGCCTGCTTTTCACCGTGCGGAACACCGTGACGCGAAAAGACGCGGCCGGCCTACTCGATGATGTTATCGAACGCCTGGATCGGCTGCAGCAGAAAGCCCGGCTGGGGCGAGAGGAGACCTAAGATCATGGACGCTCGTGACTTGATCGGTTCCGTTGAAAAGAATTCCGCGGAGATTGTCAGGGTCGGAATCTCGCGGTTCAAAGGAAACACCTATGTCGACATCAGGCTCTGGCTTCTCAATGAAGGAGGGAAAGATCCGGTGCCGACAAAGAAGGGTCTTTGCCTGAGGCCCGAAATTATCGAGGAGCTCCTCCCGATGCTGGAGAAGGCCGTTGTCAAGGCCCAGAGAATTGAACCGTCGGCTCACGAAGAACGCTCAATGCTCTAAACCAAAATGAGAGCCAGCGGGGGCGGCTACCGGGAAATGATTTTCGATTCCAGCCAGGCATCCACGTCGGCCTTACGGAATAGGACGCGCCGGCTGAGTTTAATGTGGGGAAGGCCCTCTTTCATGAGGCGCTCAAGGGTCGCCAGGCTGATCTTTAAATACTCGGCGATCTCCCGCTTTGTAAAATATCCCGTATCCATCTGGCGGGGATAATACCATGAAGCCGGAAAAAATTATAGCCGGGGTCTTGACAATGTCGTTTTATGTTGTATTATGTAGTATAGTGATGCATAAAAAAGACAATAACGAACGCCCGCGGAGCCGTATGATCAAGTCCGTTCGGGCGTGGTTAGACTCACCGCTGGGGATGTATCGGATCATTGAGCTCAATGACCCGACATGTCCGTTTCACCTGGAGAGAATCCGCAACTCCCAAAACAAGGGCGACGAGGTGTTGATGATCCGGGTGGTCGAGGGCCCCATCGCGGATCGGGATCGCCAACTATGCCATAATTACCGGTTGCCTGGCCGCATCTTCACGAAGGGCATAGTGAGCCGAACGCCGGGCGAGAAGAAATTCGATTTTGTGGAGATTTCCTGAAATGCCGTTTTTCTTAAATGAATCGTCAGCCGGGAGGGAATTGTTATGGACACATATTTGAAAATCAAAGACGTCTGCAGTCTGCTCAAGGTTGACCGGAGCACGGTGATTCGTTGGATCGACTCCGGGAAGCTCCGGGCCCACAAGCTCGGGGGGGGCAGACTTTGGAGGATCCGCGAGCGGGATCTTCGAAAATTCATTAACAAGGGGTGATTCATGAACGCTTCAAAGAATGGATTCGAGGTATTCCTCGAATTTGCCAAGGCCGAAGCCGCCAGGTATGGGGTCGATGAAATCAGCACCCGGGATCCGCGTGTCGCAACCACGCATCCCGACTGGCAGGAAGAGGAATCTTGGAAAGACGGCGCCTATGCACGGGTGAGCCAACCGCTCGGGGCTATCAGACCGCGGCTTCACTTCAACCCCAATGTTGACACGGCAGCTGCCGCCGAATATCTCACCAAGAGGCTGGGGTGTCGCATTTTTCCGGATGAGGTTTATTACTTCGCGCTTTTCCACGAGATCGGGCACATGGAGGTTCGCGGCACCCCGGTTGCCCTGCTGTTGCTGTCTCTCGATGGAAAGGATCTGCAGGCACCGATCAGGGAGTCAGAGAAAAACGCCGACGTCTGGGCGCTTCAAGAGCTGTTCAGCTGGCGACGGGAGAACTCGAGAGCTCAGGCGGCAGGCCGGCAATGACCCTTCTGACAAAAAAAGAACTCGCGGATCTTCTCCGGGTGTCCACGAAGTGCATCGACAAGTGGTGCGCCCAGCGGAAGATCCCGTTTATCCAGCTCCCTGGGTGTCGGCGGTTTGAAGTTCAGAAAATCAAGGGCTTTCTCCGGGCCCGGGAATTTGGGGGCGTGGCGGGCTCCAGAAATGCCAATGTTCCGCGCGAAGTTCATGCAGGAACAGGGGGGGTAAATTGAAAAATGCTGCCTCCGGTATGGATTGGGCCGGAATCGCGGCCCCAATGCGATCGCGTGCATTCCCGACGCATTGTGAGGCCCGGAGGTCGAGTTGAGAAAAAAGGGGGACGCCATGAAGCCGGAAAAGAACCTTATCTTCGTTCCCGGGATACAGGGGAAGCCGAGCCACTATCTCTCGGACATCACCCTGAATTATCGCCGGGTCCGGCGCTACGCCGGCCGGACGAAAGAAGAGGCGCGCGCCTTCCTGGCCAAGCTCCGGATTGCAGCCAGGGGCGGGAAGCTCGGCGAATTGATAGATCCGAAGCCGACCGGAGACGCGTTCGGAGCCTACGCTCGAGCTCTTCTCGATTCGGCAGAGTGGAAAGAGAAGAGATCCGCCCCGCGGAATGAAATTTCACTGAAGCATCTCAACCGTGCCTTTAAGAACTTTGCCCTGGGCGACATCACGCCCGGCGCCGTGCGGAAATACATCACGTCGCGGAGAGAGGCGGGCCTCAGCCCGGCCAGCATCAACCGAGAGATTTCGCTTTTGAAATCGGTCCTCTATGCCGCGGAGTATGACGGACTTATTGCCTCGAACCCGATCCGCGGCCGGCGGGTTAAAAAGCTCGAGGAAAACAACAGTCGCGAGAAGCTCATTCTCAAACTGAATCTCTCGGACCAAGACTTGATCCGGCTGTTGGACGCAGCTGCGCCGCACCTCAGGCCGATTTTGATGTTGGCGATCACCACCGGGATGAGAAAATCGGAAATTCTCAAGATGAGGTGGGAGGACATGAATCTCCGTTTGGGCACGATCCGGGTCCCGGCCGAGAACTCCAAGACAAAGCGTGAGCGCGTTATTCCCATCGACGGCCGGCTGATTGCGGAGCTTGACTCTTTAGAAAGAAAAAGTGATTATGTCTTCATGAATTTCGAGACCGGGAAGAACATCACGGAGATCAAGCGATCCTTTTCGACGGCGCTCCGGGCTGCGGGAATCGCGGGGCTCCGTTTCCATGACCTCCGGCACTTGGCCGCCTATCGTTTGGTGAAGGTGACGGACCTCGTGACGACCTCAAAGATCTTGGGGCACGCCTCGGTTCAAATGACCATGCGTTATGTTCATCCGACGGACACCGACAAACGGACGGCGATCGAGCGGGTGACGGAAAACCTGTTTCAATGTCGTCAAAATGTCGCCAGTGGTGAAAAAACAGGCTTTTTTGATGAGCCCGAAAAGGCCACTCAAACTCATTAGAATCAACAGCGTGCGCCCGTAGCTCAGCTGGATAGAGCGCTGGACTTCGAATCCAACGGTCGCAGGTTCGAATCCTGCCGGGCGCGCTTCTTTTTTCCCGTTTTTCAGAACGACTCGGAAGGGCGGCCTCAGGCTTCCCCGCCGATGATCGGAAGGGGTTGACGGGTTTTCCAGCGGCCACGCGTGAAATCGGGACACTTGACGGGCATGCTGCCGGAAGCGATGGATTGTTCACTGAGTTCGATCACGGCGCTGACGGTCACGCCGTCGTAGACGTCCATGTCGGTCGGACGGCCTTCCCGAAGGCACTGGACGAGCCGGTAATCCTCGATGAAATCCATGCCGCCGTGGCCGGCGCCCTTGGCCTGTTCGCTGAGCGATTTGATGAGAGGGTGTTCGTACTCATCACGGTAATTCGCGAGGTCCTCCCACCGGTGAGAGGGGCTTTTTCCTTCCAGGTAAAGTTTTTCCTCAGGGTATTTTCGGGCCAAGCCCTGGGTGCCCTGGATCAGGATTTTTCGACTGTAGGGGCGGGGAGCATTGGTGTCATGGGTGACCAGGATGGTCTGGCCTTTGCGGGTTTTGATCATGGTGTTGACGATGTCGCCGAGAGCATAGTCCGTTTTGGCCAGAGGGTGGTCCGGGCCGTGGCGTTTGACGGCTTCCAGGTGAAGACAGCGGGCGGGGCTGCTGAAGGACACCAGAAAATCGAAGGCATTGCCCCGGGTGATGTCCATCCACTGGGCGACCGGTCCCAGGCCGTGGGTGGGATAGAGATCCGCATTGCGCTTGATGGAATGCTGCAACCGCCAATCATGGGGATAATAGGCGGTTCCGAATTTGTAGCCGCGCAGATCATGGAGATAGCCGCATTCGGCGTGCAGGAGTTCGCCGAAGAGGCCCTGCCGGACCATGTTGAAAAGCATCAATTCGGTCCTGTCGTAATTGCAGTTTTCCATGATCACGCAGTGTTTTTTCTGTTTTTCCGCCGTTTCGACAAGCTTCCAGCAATCGTCCAGGGTCAGGACGCCGGGAATTTCGGTCGCGGCGTGTGAACCGGTTTCCATGGCCTTGATGCACACAGGCGTATGCCATTCCCAGGGCGTGGCATTGTAGACGAGGTCGAGTTCCTCCGTATCGCACATGCGTTTGAAGTCTTCCGGACCGTCGGCATAACCGACGGGAATGGGCCGGCCGGCTTTTTCAGCCTGGCTTTTCGCCCAGTCCACCCGCTCTTGGCGCATGTCGCAAACGGCCTTGATCTCGACGCCTTCGATACGCAGGAAATTCCGGAAATGCCCCGATCCCTGCATTCCGACGCCGACAAAGCCGACGCGGACCGTGGGAATCGGAGGAACGGCGAAATGATCGACAGGGGCGATGCCGCCGATTTGCGGCGGATGGGCCGCCGCATGGCGAAAGGCCAAATGGCCCAGGGCCGCACCCAATCCGGCGGCTCCGCCGGCCTTGAGGAAATCTCTCCGGTTAAAGGACTTGGGACGGGAGGCCGGATTGTCGCTCATGTCTCTGCCTTTCGGTCGGGCGGATGCGGTCAGCGCACGACTTTACGCAGTCTTTCGGCAAAGCCGCGATCAAGCTTTTCGAGAACCTTCAGGACTTCGCGCGCGCTGAAATGATCGTTGAGGTTGACGTAGCAAACGGCCAAGTTGAATTGGGCCGCGGCATTTTGGGGCTGAAGCGCGACGGTTCTGCGAAGAGGATCCAGCGCGTCCTCGAATTTTTTCATTTGCATGTATCCGACACCCATGGCCATCCAGCCGTTGGGGTCGTCGGGGGACAGATCGACATATTTCTTGTAGGCCTCCACGGATTCCGCCCAGTTCTTGAGCTGCATGTGGCAGGATCCGATATTGAACCAGGCGGCGCTGAAATCGGGATTGACTTCCAGGCTGCTCCGGAAGGCGTCGATGGCTTCCTTGTAACGATTGACTCTCTGAAGCATGAGGCCCAGGTTGTAACCTGCGTACTCATTTTGGGGATCCAGCTCAAAAATCTTCCTTGCGGCTTCGATGGCTTTTTCGGGCATGTCGGCCTCGTCGTACATCTTCAGAATCTGGCCGTAATAGGATTTGGCCTCATCGGGATTATTTTCCGCCAGCTTGGCGAATGTCTCCTCGGCCTTGTCCAAATTGCCGGTCTTCTGATAAGCCTCGGCCAGGCTGAAGGCGATCTTCGGGTCGTCCGGGTTGTGAAGCGCTGCGGCGGCAAAGGCTTCGACGGCCCGGTCATATTGCTCGAGTTTCATCCGGGTGTTGCCGAGTCGTTGATAGGCGGGCCAGACCTGTTCCGGGTTGAGATTGAGATAGGCATGAAAGATGTCGGCGGCCTTGGCAAAATCCCGGGTTTCCTCGTAGGCTCCCCCGAGATCGAAGAGGATCTGCAAGTTTCGGGGTTCGAGAGCCCGGGCCTTTTCCAGAACTTCGATCGCGTCGGCGTACCGCTGCATTCTCATGAAAACGGATCCCAACCGGGTGAGGGCATCCGCGCGCTTGGGATCGAGTTCAAGGACCTTCTGATAGGACGCGATCGACGCCGTGTAATCCCGCTGGTCCATGTAAATATCGGCCAGGGCCGAATGAACTTCAATCTGTTTCGGGTCCAGGCGTGCGGCTTTTTCCATATGGATGCGGGCGGCCATGAATTCGTTCATTCGTAAGGCCGCCTGGCCGGCGAATAAGGTGCCTTCTAGGGTTTCGAAGTAATCTTCGGTCTGACGGCTCTTGAAGGCCGTGGCGGCTGCGGTCCGCGACATTCCCTGAACGAAGGAGGCGGGAATGCCGATCCTGACGCCCCTCTCCAAAGAGACCATCATGGCCACGACCATGCCGTTCTCCGCAAGAATGACTCCGCCGCTGAAGGATTCGGGGGTCGAGGCCCCGATTTCGTAAAAGCGCCGAACGGAGTCGAACTGATGGGTGTTCCGAACAACCCCTTCCATGTGGGTCAATTCTCCCGACTCGTTGGCCCCGACGATCAGAACGCGGGTGCCTTTCTCGGGGTTCCACTCCGTATCCAAAGCAAGAGGAGCGGTTTTACCGCGGACTTTGATCAGGGCGGTGTTCATCTCCTTGTTGAAAGCGACGATCCCGTCCACCCGCACTTTTCGACCCTTGATGTTCAGAGCGTCGACGGAGTCGGCCCGGCTGATGACGTGGTAGGCTGTGGCGACCAATTCCTCAGTGACATGATAACCTGTCCCGCGTCCGACGGTCTCATTGTTGGCTCCGGTCGCGACAAGGGAAATCATGCCCGGGCCGGCTTTGTCGAAAAGCTTGGCATCGTCGTCCTGCAAGCATAAGAGGGGAGACGCGATCAGGGCGGCGATGATGGGGAACATAATGGCGTTGCGGAAAGGTTTCATGACACCTCCTATCAAAACTCATTGTAGTGAATTCATTCAAAACCCGTCAAGCTTTTTGACGATTTGCCGGATTTTGAGATAAAATGCCCTCAATCGGATATTGATCCTGCGGAGGCTCCATGGAACGACGAGGCATCATCCTGGCCGGCGGCAGCGGAAGCCGCCTCTATCCCGTGACCCGTAGCGTCAGCAAGCAACTGCTTCCCGTCTATGACAAGCCCATGGTCTATTATCCCTTGACGATTCTGATGCTGGCCGGCATTCGGGACATCCTGATCATTTCGACGCCTCAGGATCTTCCGCTCTACCGCCATCTTTTGGAAGACGGCGGCCGGTGGGGTCTCCGTCTCCGGTATGCCGAGCAGCCGCGTCCGGAAGGGCTGGCCCAAGCCTTTATCATCGGACGGGATTTCCTTCAGGGCGGTCCGGCCTGCCTCGTCCTCGGTGACAATATTTTCTATGGTCACGGGCTTCCGGAAGCCTTGAACCGGGCGGCCGAGCGTCGCGAGGGTGCCGTGATTTTCGGCTATTATGTCCGCGATCCCGAGCGATACGGCGTCATTGAATTCGACGGCGCGGGCCGTGTCCTGGGCATCGAGGAAAAGCCGGCCCGTCCGAAGTCGAACTATGCCGCCGTCGGTCTCTACTTCTACGACGAGAGGATCACAGACATTGCCTCCAAGATCCGCCCCTCGGCCCGCGGCGAATTGGAAATCACCGATGTGAACAACGCCTATCTCAAAGACGGAAGTCTCCATGTCCAGTTGCTGGGACGCGGCATCGCCTGGCTGGATACGGGAACTCCGGAAGCCATGCTTCAGGCCGGTGTTTTCGTTCAGACCGTTCAACAGCGCCAGGGCCTGATGATTTCATGCCCGGAGGAGATTGCATTTCGAAAGGGCTGGATCGACAGGGAGCAGCTCATGCAGTTGGCCGATCCCCTGGAGAAAAATCACTACGGCCAGTATCTGTTGCAGCTGGCCCGGGAGCACGAGGGATGAAAATCGTCGAGACCGATCTTCCCGGAGTCGTTCTTGTCGAACTGAAATCCTTCGCCGATTCCCGAGGCTATTTCATGGAGACGTGGAGCCGGGATCGCTATGCCGAGTTCGGTTTATCCGAGCCTTTTGTCCAGGACAATGTGTCTTTTTCCGCCAAAGGCGTGCTGCGGGGGCTTCATTTTCAGCATCCCCGCGGCCAGGGCAAGCTCGTCCAGGTTTTGTCGGGCGAGGTTTATGACGTCGCCGTCGATATCCGTCCGGATTCTCCATCCTTTGGGCGCTGGACCGGGCAAACCCTTTCCGATCAAAACCGCCTGCAGGTCTATGTTCCGGCCGGGTTCGCCCACGGTTTCTGTGTGCTCAGCGACTCGGCCCTCTTTGTCTACAAGTGCACGGAATTCTACGATCCAAAGACCGAGGGCGGGGTGCTGTGGAACGATCCTGATCTCGGCATCCGATGGCCGGTCGAACATCCCCTTGTTTCGGACAAGGACTCCCGTTTCCCCCGCCTCAAGGATATTCCTTTTGATTCTCTCCCCAAACGGGGCTAGTCCGCTCTTTTCTTGACAGACGGGATTCCGTCCCTTATCATCGAAGCACACGGATCATCCCGCTGAAGTTTGACGGTTCTCCATTTTTCGGAGAAGGAAAGCCTTTGAAAGGGTTTGAGAATGAGCATTTTGATGTCTTGTCTTGAAGGAAAAAAACCGAATTTCTGTGTGTTGGGCGCCGGGCACGGCGGCATGGCTATGGCCGGTCATCTGGCTCTCCTGGGTTTTACGGTGAACCTTTTCAACCGCACCGAGGCCAGGATCGTGCCCGTTCAAGAACGGGAAGGCATTTCACTGAGCGGCGAAGTCGAGGGATTCGGACGGGTGCGAAAAGCCACGTCCGAAATCGCCGAAGCTCTTGAAGACTCAGATATTCTCATGGTCGTGGTCCCCGCCTCGGGACATCGCTTCATGGCCGAAGTCTGTGCGCCCCATCTCCGGGACGGCCACGTCGTCGTGCTCAATCCCGGCCGGACTTTCGGCGCCCTCGAATTCAAACAGGTCCTTAAGCAGGAGGGCTGCACGGCGGACGTCATTGTCGGAGAAACCCAGAGCCTTCTCTATGCGTCCCGGGCCCTGGGACCCGGAGAAGCGAAAATCTTTCGCATCAAGAACTCCGTCCCCCTGGCCGCCATCCCCGCCTACAGGATTCCCGAAGTTCTCAAGATCGTCCGGCTGGCGTTCCCCCAGTTCGTTCCGGGAACCAACATCTTCAAGACGAGTTTCGATAATATCGGTGCCGTCTTCCATCCGGCCATCACCATTCTCAATGCTTCGTGGATCGAAGAACGGGTGGATTTTGAGTTTTACATGCAGGGGATCAGCGCTTCAGTCTGCACGATCATGGAGAGGATGGACGAGGAGCGTGTCGCCGTGGCTGCGGCCGTGGGGATCAACGCCATGACGGCAAGGGAGTGGCTCTACAGGGCCTATCATGCGACCGGAAAAAACCTCTACGACGCCATGATGGACAATCCCGGCTATCGCGATATCCAGGCACCCAAGACGCTGAGAGTCCGCTACATCACGGAAGACATTCCCATGAGCCTTGTTCCGATGGCTTCGCTGGGACGAATGCTGGAGATCCCCACACCGACGATGGATGCATTCATCCACCTGGCTTCGGTCATCCATAGTTGTGACTATATGACCGAGGGGCGGACGGTCGAGCGGCTGGGCATTGACGGCCTTTCCGTCCGGGAGCTTCGCATTCTGGCTCTCGGCGAGGAGGCGGGAGCGTGAAAACCGCAAAGGTTCTGGGCGCGTCCCTGGGCGCCTGCGTCCATGTCGCGGGCATCCAGGGATTTCTGAGGATGTGCGAGGACGAGGGGCATGAAACCGTCTTTTTGGGTCCGGCCGTGCCGCCCCGGGATCTTGCCCAAGCCGTGGAAAAGCACAATCCCGACATCGTTGCTGTGAGCTACCGCCTTACGCCGGAAGCCGCCGCGCCGCTTTTTCAGGAATTGAAGGGTCTCCTCGAAGATAAGATCCGGGGGGGATTGCGCTGCGTTTTCGGCGGCACGCCGCCGGCGGCCGCCGTCGCCGAACAATCGGGCCTTTTCGAACGCGTCTTCACCGGAACCGAGTCCCTGGACGAGATCCGGTCCTATATCCGTGGAGAAAAACATCAGACGGGTCCCGGAGACTATCCGGCGGATCTGGTCGGCCGGATCCGGAGTTTCCATCCCTATCCGCTGATCCGTCATCATTTCGGGCGGCCGACGCTGGAAGAAACCGTGGCCGGAGTGGAGAAGATTGCCGAAGCCGGAGTGCTGGACGTCCTGTCCATTGGTCCCGACCAGAACGCCCAGGCGAGTTTTTTCCGGCCGGCCGATAGGGATCCGGCCCAGGACGGGGCGGGCGGTGTGCCCCTGCGCCGGGCCGAGGACCTGGAGGCGATTTATGCCGCAACGCGCCGAGGCAATTTCCCGCTTGTCCGTTGTTACAGCGGGACGCGCGATCTCGACAAGTGGGCGGAGATGAGCCTGCGGACAATCCATATCGCCTGGGCGGCCATTCCCCTGTGCTGGTACAGCGATCTCGACGGCCGGTCGACCCGCCCCCTCAGGGAGGCCATGGCCGAAAACCTCCGGGTCATCCGCTGGTATGCTGAAAAGGGGACTCCGGTCGAGGTCAATGAATCGCATCAATGGAGCCTGCGGAACGCCCATGATGCCCTGGCCGTGACCATGGCTTTTCTGGCCGCCTACAATGCCAAGGCGGCGGGCGTTCGAAACTACGTGTCGCAATACATGTTCAATACACCGGCCGGGACTTCTCCGGCCATGGACCTGGCCAAGATGCTGGCCAAGATCGAACTGATCGAGGGTCTGGCCGACGAGAACTTCACCGTCTTCCGGGAAGTCCGGGCCGGGCTTTCGAGCATGCCGGCCGATTTTTCAGCCGCCAAGGGGCACCTGGCCGCATCCGGGGCCGTCAGCATGTCCCTCGCACCTCATATTTTCCATGTGGTCGGATTCAGCGAGGGGGATCACGCCGTGACGGCCGACGAACTCATCGAAAGCTGCAAAATTGCCCGCGGCGCTTTGGAACTCTGCCTGCTCGGTCTTCCCGACCCGGCCTGCGATCCCCGGGTTCAGGAAAGAAAGGCCGAATTGATCGCCGAAGCCGGGATTCTTCTCGAAGACTTGAAGGATCTTGGGCGTTCAGGCGCAGGAGATCCGTGGACGGATCCCGAAGTGATCGCCGGTGCGGTTGAAAAAGGGATTCTGGACACGCCTCACTTCAAAGGCCACCGTTACGCCCGAGGCCGTGTCGTCACCCGCATTGTCGACGGCGCCTGCCGGGCCGTCGATCCCCAAACGGGTGAATCGATGGCCGAGAGAGAACGGTTGGCCGCCTTGCAAAAGGAGAAATCATGAAACATAACGAAATCGAAAAAAATACCGAAAGGCCGCGGTTCTGAACCATGGCCGGAATCGCAGGAGTTGACAGGAAGGACGCGGGAACGCTCGTCCTCGCCATGCTGGACACCATGACCCACCGCGGTCCCGACGGTTGCCGAGTGCTGGCTGAAGACGACTTTGCCTTCGGCATGATCGCGCTATCCGCCGGGCCGAATGCCGCGGTTGAACCTTTGAGCCGAAATGGAAAGTCCGTTGTCTGGGACGGGGAACTCTATAATTTTGAGGCGCTTCGGTCTGAAGCGAATGTCGAGGCCGTTTCGGATGAAGACCTCCTTTTGAAACTTTACGAAAACGAAGGCCCGGGTTTTGTCGGACGCCTGAACGGACCGTTTGCCCTGGTTATCCGTGACGGTGACCGAATCCTTCTGGCCCGCGACGCCATGGGCCAGGCGCCCCTCTACTATGGTTACCGGGAAGGCCGGCTGTGTTTTGCCTCAGAGATGAAAGCGCTGCAAAAAGCGACCGGGGAAATCCAGGCCCTTCCTCCCGGCCATATTTTCGACGGCGAGCTTCAAGCTTTTGAGGTCAAGCCCCTGGATTCCGCAGTTCCGGAAGATGCCGGTTCCATTGCCTCGGCCCTCCTCCAGCGTTTGGAACGGGCTGTGGAAATTCGAGCGGCCGGCGATCAACCTCTCGGAAGCTGGCTGAGCGGAGGCCTCGATTCGGCGACCATGGCCGCTCTCGCCTCCCGCTATCGTTCGCCTCTTCTAACATTTTCCGCCGGAATGGTTGGCGCTCCCGACCTCGCTTTCGCCCGGAAGACGGCGGAATACCTGGGCACGCGGCACTTTGAGGTTCTCTACGGCGTCGACGATCTGCTGAAAATTCTGCCCCGCGTCATTTATCATCTCGAATCTTTCGATGCACCGCTTGTCCGGAGTTCTCTGGCCAATTTCCTTGTGGCCGAACTGGCCTCCCGGCATGTCAAGGCTGTTCTTTCCGGCGAGGGCGGCGACGAACTTTTCGCGGGTTACAGCTATCTCAAAGCCCTCTCGGGAGACGAGATCCCGGCCGCTTTGGCTCAGGCACAGGCGGCGCTTTCGAACACGGCGCTTCAGCGCGTCGACCGGATGGCCTCCGCCCATGGCACAAGGGCACGGACCTGTTTTCTCGATCCGGATGTCACGGCTTACGCCAACGCCATTCCGATGAAATGGAAGATCCATGAAAGCGGCAGCACCGAAAAATGGATCCTCCGGAAGGCTTTGGAAGGCCGCCTCCCCGAGGAGATTCGGATGCGGCCGAAGGAGAAATTCTGGTCGGGTTCGGGTATCGGCGACAAATTGGCCGAAGTCGCCGAAACGCGGATCAGCGATGAAGCGTTTGCCGCGGAAAAGGAGATCGCCCCCGGGCTTGTTCTTCCGTCCAAGGAGGATCTCTTCTATTACCGGATTTTCCGGGAATCTTTCCCCTCTCCGAAGGCGGTCGAAGCCCTGGGCATGACGATCCACAGACAGGGAAACTGATCCCGCCGTTTTATTGGGACGCCTTTTGGCCGGGGTTGCGCCATCGTGTATCATGGGTCTTCCATGAAAAACGGAGAGCGCAACATAAAAACAGCCGGTCGCCCGGCCGCCGCCATGACCGTAATTCTATGTCTTGCCGCTGCGGTGACCCTGGCTCATCCCGTTCCGGTCACCGGATCCGAAGAGACGTCCGCCGTGCCCCGCATCCGTTCCGAAGTCGAGATCGGTGCCGATCGTTTTGCCCGTCGATTTTTCCGGCCCACCGTTGAATTGACCTTTCCCGCCGGATCGTCCTTTTGGCATCTGGACATCCGCTTCGACCAGAAAACGAACAGCCGCCTCCAGGGAGAGATCGATTTCCGGATCAAAACCGGCTGGAGTTCTCCGGTCGGCCGGGGCTTTTTTCTCGAGGGCGATCTCATTCATTTTTGCCGCCATGTTACCTCGCGTCCCAATCCCGTCATCTTCGACATCAACGAACTGATAGCCCGCATCCGCTTCGCGTCCGATCATGTCACGGCCGGCCTGGGGCTGGGAACCTATCTCGGCAAAACCGGAGGATATCGCAGCCTGGCTCATATCCACGGCGCTTGGCCGAGGATTTTGGGTTCGGAATTTTCTCTCTCCGGGGAAGCCCGGCTTGTCAATTTTCAAACCCTTCTCCACGAAGCGGAACTCTCAGCCGCTCTCAACGACAACGTCGACCTCTTCGTCCGCAATGCCAGGACCTACAAAGACCGCAACATGACCTATGCCGGCCTTCGTTTCAAATCGGACGGTCTTGAAGACGCTCTATTCGAGCATCAGCATCTCCGGCTTCAGGCCTTTCCCGGGGACGGGATTCACAAAGTCAAGGCCGTCCCCGCTGTTGGATTGATCCTGTTCAACCGGCCCGACCGGCGTTTTCTTCTCCAGATCGAAACTCGGATTCCCGTACTCAAGGGCAACTCGTTCCTCGGCCGTTTCCGGCCCGATTCCATGCGTTATCCGCTGTCCCTTGTTTATGAGAGGCGGGCTGTTCCCGGTCTCTATGGTTTCGGATACGGGCGTCTCGATGTGGAGATGCCCCTCGATACCTCCACGGAAGGGGCCGTGGACCTGGGGTTTGGCCTTGGACTGAGGAATCAGTCGCATTTTAATCGGCTCGGCCGCCCTCTGCGGTTCGAAGTCCGGGGCGGATGGAATGTCCACAGGGATTTTGAAGCCGCTCTCCACCTGGGCCTGAACACAGTCGAAAAGCCGGTCGATTTCGGAGTCGATGTTTCAGGAGAATACGATTCAACGAAACGGGAAACGAGAATCCGGGTCTTCGGTGAAGTCGGTGGACCTGTGAAAATCCGGCCCTACGCCGGGATCGAAAGGCGCTGGTTTCGGAATGATTCCGGACAGAGTCGCGTCCGGTTCGTGATCGGAGTCGAGGTCATTCGCTGGGCTTCGTCTACTTTCCTTTGCGCACCATAAGCAAGCGATTCAGAATGCCCGTGCGGCCGCTCGGCGGCGCCGTGGGAAAAACGCCCTCGCGGGCTCTTCGGACATCCTCGACGGTGTAGAATGCCTTGGGGTTGACGCTGTGGATGATTTCGATGAGCTCGGGCAGATCCTTCCTTTTGATGATGGTGAACAGCACCGTGACGGGCCCCACCGCGCCTTCTCCTTCGAGAATGGTCAATCCGTACCCTCTGGATTTCAACTTGGCGATCATGTCCTCGGCGCCGGATTTGGCGATGACGCGGACGACCTGGGTGCCGATGGCCAGTCTGTTCTCGATGGCCATCCCGATGAAATTGCCTCCGGCGAATCCGGCCGCATAGGCGATATAGCACAGGGGATTGGTGAGATTCTTGAAAATCTGGCTGATGGCCAGGAGCCAGATCAGGACTTCAAAGAATCCCATGAGGGGCGCAAGGAACCGCTTGTCCCGGGAAATGAAGATGATCCGCAGCGTGCCCAGGGAAACGTCGATGATGCGGGCGCAGAAAATCAAAAGGGGCAGGATGATCCATTGGAAAACCGGGGAATTGAAGGCGTGTTCAAACATGTTGTTCCTTTACCCTTTAAGAATGCCTCAGCGGCGAAAAAAACGCAAATATCGACCCTCCAGGTTGCCGGTTTTCGATGACAAATCCGTGCGGGCCGGTTATAATTTCCCTGGAGGTGCCATATGAAAAAAGCCGTCATTCAAGTCCTGGTTCTCGTTTTTGCCTTGTCCCTTTTCGCCGCGACCACGCCGGAGGAAAGATTCCAGTCCTTCTCCCGGCATACGGCCATGCAGGCCGAGAGTCCGTTCCGGGCGCTCGAATGGCGGAGCGTCGGCCCCTATTTCATGGGCGGCCGCATCTGTGACATCGCAGGCTGGGCTTCCGATCCCCATCGGATCCTTGTCGCCGCAGCGTCCGGTGGGCTTTGGCTCACGGAAAACAGGGGAACCACCTGGACGCCGCTTTTCGAAAACCAGCCGGCCGTTGGGTTCGGTGATATCGCCGTTTCGGAAAAGGATAAAAATCTGATCTGGGCCGGAACGGGCGAGGAAAACTCTTCAAGAAGCTCCTATGCCGGAACCGGCGTCTATAAGAGCACGGACGGCGGCAAATCCTGGACTCATATGGGGCTGGCCGACACTCAGCACATCGGTGAAGTCCTCATCCATCCCGAAGATACCGAAATCGTTTATGTCGCCGCGATCGGCCGTCTCTATACGGAAAACGAGGAGCGGGGTGTCTTCAAGACGACGGACGGCGGAAAAACCTGGGAGAAAATCCTCTATGTTTCGCCGCGGACGGGCGTCATCGATCTGGCCATGCACCCGAAGAACCCCGAAATCCTGTTGGCCGCCGCCTGGGAAAGAGACCGGAAGGCCTGGCATTTCACCGGAAGCGGGGAGGAGAGCGCGATCTACAAGACGACGGACGGCGGGAAAACCTGGCGCAAAGTCGTCGAGGGGTTTCCCCAGGGCGAACATGTCGGCCGGATCGGCCTGAGATTCAGCCGGTCGAATCCCGATATCGTTTACGCCTTTCATGATAACCAGGCTCCTCGGCCCGTGGCCCGGCGGCCGGGAGAAGGGCGGACGGCCGATCTTACGGCGGAAAGCCTGAAAACGATGGATGTTGAGGCATTCCTGAAGATCGAGGACGCCCGCCTGGAGTCCCTTCTCCGATCCTCGGGCGCCCCACGTGTCTTCACCGCCAAGGCCGTCAAGGAAGCCGTTCGGAACGGTGAGATCACGCTTCCGGACCTGGCCGATATCCTGATCGGCGGGGCCAACGCCGCCCTCTTCGCCGCCCAGGTCAAGGGAGCCGAGGTTTACAGAAGCGATGACGGCGGCGAGAGCTGGAAACGGACCCATGAGGAGGACCTCCCGGCCGGAATCGTCCATACCTACGGCTATTATTTCGGCAAAATGGCCGTCGATCCCAAAGACGAGAACACCGTCTATATTCTGGGTGTCCCGGCCATGAAATCGACCGACGGAGGCCGGACCTTCAAGGAAATCCCCGAAGCCGGCGGAAGCTACGGCACCGGCCTGTTCGATGTCCATCCCGACCACCACGCCCTGTGGATCGACCCCAACGACCCGGATGTCCTCTGGTTGGGGAACGACGGCGGTTTGAACGTCTCCTACGATGCCGGACGAACCTTTCAGAAAATCAACAACATCCCTCTGGCCCAATGCTACACCGTCGCTTTCGACATGCAGACTCCTTACAATATTTACACCGGCCTTCAGGACAACGGTGTCAATATGGGTCCCAGCGATTTCGTCTTCGGACGGAGGGACAAACAGTGGCGGATGATCCTGGGCGGTGACGGCGCCTTCGTTCAGCCCGATCTTCAGGATCCCGACACGGTTTATGCGGCCTTTCAGTTCGGCAGTATCTTCCGCCTCAACCTGGCCGAGGAAAGCCGGGGTCAAAGCATTCGTCCCGATTTGAAGACCGTCCAGCCTCCCTACAGGTTCAACTGGCTCACGCCGTTCATGATTTCACGGCACAATCCTTATACCCTCATTCTGGGGGCGAACAAGATTCTGAAGAGTGTCGACCGGGGAGACAACTGGATCGAGATCTCTCCCGACCTGACCGATCGGAAGAACATTGACGGGAATGTGCCTTTCGCCACCATCACGGCCCTCGACGAGTCGCCCCTGACCCCCGAGGTCATCTATGCCGGAACGGACGACGGAAACGTCTGGGTGACGAAAAACATGGGCAAATCCTGGGACAGCATCATCGAAGGCCTGCCGAAGAAATGGGTTACCCGGATCGAAGCCTCCCGTTTCGCTCCCGGACGCGTCTACCTGACCATGATCGGGTACCGCGAGGACGATTTCCGAACCTACGTCTTTTCATCGGAAGATTACGGTGCAACCTGGACCTCGATCGAGGGCAATCTCCCCGAGGAGGGCGTAAATGTCATCCGGGAGGATCTCGAAAACGAAAACGTGCTCTACCTGGGGACGGACCTGACCGCTTATGTCAGTCTCGACAGGGGACGGACATGGCATTCCCTGAGATGCAACCTGCCCGTCCAGGCCGTCTATGACATGCGCATCCATCCCAGGGAAAAAGACCTGATCATCGGGACGCACGGCCGCGGCGTCTTCGTCATGCCCGTCGAAAAAATCCAGAAGTTGACGCCCGAAGTGCTGAAGAAAGAGGCTCATCTCTACCCGATCCCGGAAACCCGGATTGTGCCGCAGTATTTCGGCGCTCCGGGAAGAGCCCGGATCGAATTCTGGGCCTCCGCCGCGGGACCGGCGACGATCATGGTCAAGGATCAGGCCGGAGCCTTGGTCAAGAGCCTGAACGTTCAAGCCGTTATGGGCATGAACATCGTGGAATGGGACCTCATCCCGGAAGGAAGCAAGGCGCCGGTCAAGCCGGGCGAATACTCGGTCGAACTCCGGGTCGGCAAAATGGTGGAGAGGGGAGCCCTCAAAGTCGAAGCCTTTCAATTTATGCGATAGTCGGGACTGTGCGTTAATAGAGCCGGATTTTTATTCTTTCCTAATTCCGGCTCTATGAACCCTTCGGGCGAGCCGATCTCGCCATTCCGACTGCGTTGCAGCCTGCTCGACGTAGCTCAACTACGCCTTCGCAAGCTGCTTCCTTGTCGGAACGGCAATCTCGACCCGCGCACACCCCCTTTGCCGGGGCTGGCGTTTTCACCTTAATATCCCTTACAACGAGGCTTCCGCAGGGCGCCCCGAGCCCATAAAGCGGAAGCAGGATGGATCAGGATTTTGACCGGTTGGACGGCGCCCAGGCAAATGCCACCATTTGCTGGTCGTCCCGCTCCAGAGGCTCGCGCTCGAATCCGCCGAGGATCTCCCAGCGGGCGAATCCGGCGCAGCGGAAGAGCAGTTCGAATTCGTGGAAGTAGACCCATCGTTGGCGGGTCTGGAGTTTGCGGGATTCGATGAGGTTCCCGCCGGGCCCGACGATCTGATATTCGGCGATGGAATCCTGGATCTGATGGACCCGGTCTTTTTGCCGGGTGTCGAAAAGGCGGATGGTGTTTTTTGTCCCGGGAATGGAGGCTTCAATTTCGAGTTCGGGGCGGCCGTCCTCGCCGGTCCAATAGGCCTGTCCGGGATAGGACATGTGGATGACGACCGCGCCGCCGGGTGCCAGGCTGCGCCGGCAGCAGCGGAGGACGGCCAGTTGGTCGTCCTGGGTTTCCGCGTGGGCGAATCCGTTGAAGGGGATGAAAATTCTCCGATAGCGTCGCTTCATGCGGAACCGCCGCATGTCCTTAAGGTGAAGAACAGGAGTGAGGTCCCGGGCCGCAGCCTTGGCTTTTAGGCGATGGAGCATGGGGTGGCTTTCGTCCAGGCCTTCAGCATCGAGCCCCGCCTCAAGGAGAGGCAGAAGCACCCGCCCTGTTCCGCAGCCGATCTCCAGAACCGGACCGCCGCCGTCCCATCCCTCGGCGATCCAGAAGGGAATGTCGAAGTCGATGTCGTCGAAGGCCAGGTCGTAGAAATCGGGGGCTTCATAGGGAGACGGAAGTCTCATGCGTCTTTCCGCGGTCAGCTTTTCTCTGCCTTGACGGTTTCGAAAAGGCGGCCGACGGCGGCCGGATCGATACGCTCGGCCAGCCGTTCATAAGGCTTGACGGTTTTCGGGGCCGGGACGGCCGCGATGTCGGACCAGGTTAAGGGCGGGAGATTGAGGAAACTTTCGATTCCGGCGGCGATCCGCGGCAGGACGGGTTTCAAAAGGCCGCCCAGCATGGCCAGTGCCGAAAGCGCCGCCGTGCAGGTTTGCCGGGCTTTTTCCGGATCGGTTTTGACCGATTCCCAGGGGGCGGCGTCATTGATGTGCTTGTTGACCTGGTCAGCCAGGTTCATGATTTCGCGCATGGCCTTGCCGAATTCGAGAGCCTCATAATAATCGGCCAGGCTGTTTGCGGATTTTCGGATGTTTTCCAGGAGCGCGGCGCCGGATGTGTCGGGGGTGGACAGGCGTCCGTCCAGGCCTGACGCGGCGATGCGGCCGACGCGGCTGGCGATATTGACGACTTTGCCGACGATGTCCGCGTTGACTTTGAGGACGAAATCGTCGAGGTTGAGATCGACGTCCTCGGGCGCCGGCCCGAGTTTCGAGGCGTAATAATAACGCAGAAACTCCGGATTGAGGTGTTTCAGAAAGTCGGCGGCCCGGATGAACGTCCCGCGGCTTTTGGACATTTTTTCTCCGTTGACGGTCAGGAAGCCGTGAACGTGGACCCGGGTCGGCGTCGTGAAACCGGCCGTCATGAGCATGGCCGGCCAGAAAAGCGTGTGGAAATAGAGAATGTCCTTGCCGATGAAGTGATGGATTTCGTATTCCCCCCGTCTCCAGATGGCCTCGAAATCGGCGCCCGTCCGGTCGCACCAGTTTTTCGTCGCGGCGATGTAGCCGATGGGGGCGTCCATCCAAACGTAGAAATATTTGTCCTCGGTTCCGGGGATCTTGAAACCGAAATAGGGGGCGTCGCGGGAGATGTCCCAGTCGCGGATGCCCTGGCCGAACCATTCGTCGAGCTTGCGGACGAGTTCGGGACGAAGGTGTCCTCCCCGGACCCATCGGCTGAGCTCATCCGTCATGGCCGAGAGACGGAAGTAGTGATGGATGGATTTTCTGAAAACCGGCCGGCCGCCGCAGATCGCGCAGGTCGGTCCGGCAAGACGGGTCGGGTCATAAGTTGCCGAACAGGACTCGCAGGCGTCGCCGTATTGGTCCTCCGTCCCGCAGACCGGGCAGGCGCCCTTGATCATCCGGTCGGGCAGAAACAGGCCGTCCTTTTCGCAGAAGTACTGCTCGATCTCCTTCTCGTAAATCAGTCCCTTCTTCTTGGCTTCGGAATAGATGAACTCGGCCAGAATGCGGTTTTCCTCGGAGTTCGTCGTGTAATAATTGTCGAAGGCGACATGAAAAGCGGCGAAATCCTCGGTGTGTTCCCTGTGCATGCGGTCGATGAGCTCTTCGGGCGTGATGCCGAGGGATCGGGCGCTGATCATGACGGGGGTTCCGTGGGTGTCGTCGGCGCACATGTAAAGACATTCATGCCCGCGCATTTTCTGAAAGCGGACCCAGATGTCCGTCTGAATGTATTCCACAAGGTGCCCCAGGTGAATGCTGCCGTTGGCATAGGGGAGGGCGCTCGTGACGAGGATGCGGCGTCGGTCCTTCATCAGCATTCCTTTCTTCAACTTGCGATGTGACCCGGTGAGGTATCGGCTCCTAGTTTATCAGAACGGCTTCCGGATTGTAAGCGGGAGGCGATCGAAAGGCATTGACAGGCGTTTCCCGTCCGCATAGTCTGGAAGGCGATGCCGACCGGAAATCTCGGACTTTATGTCCACGTCCCATTTTGTTCCGCCAAGTGCCGGTATTGCCATTTTTTCAGTGTCCCTTGGGATCCGGCGGCGGTCGAAACATGGAAAAAAGGAATCGCCCTAGAAGCGGAAGCGGCGGCCGTGGATGGATGCGTTTTCGATTCGCTTTATATTGGCGGGGGAACGCCGTCCCTCCTCTCCCCGGATGATCTGATCCATATGACCGACTCTCTCCGAAAGCGGTTGAATCTGCGGCTCGAGGAATTCACCCTCGAAGTCAATCCCGGCGCATTCGAATCCGGTCTGTTCCGAGGTTGGCGGAAGGCCGGGGTCACGCGTCTCAGCGTCGGCGTTCAATCTTTCGAGGACGGAATTCTCCGCCGGCTCGGCCGGACCGGATACCGTGCGGATGAGGCCGTTGTCTTTCTGGATGCGGCCCGCCGGGAAGGTTTCGCGGATATCGCCGTCGATCTGATCGCCGGGATTCCGGGAGAAACCCGGCTTACGGTCGAGCGGAATCTGGCGGCTTTGGACCGCTTGGGAATCGACCACGTCTCGGTCTATTTCCTGGAGGAACTCGAAGGACGGGATGCGGCGGCGGATCTCGTCCTGAGTCCGGACGAAGAGGACGGCGCCGTGCGAAGATTCGAGTCTCTTGCGGCCGGCCTGGAATCCCTGGGGATTGTCCGCTATGAAATCTCGAATTTCGCCCGTCCCGGCCGGGCCTGCCGCCACAATCTCAAGTACTGGCGTTATGAGCCCTTTCTGGGTCTTGGGCCGTCGGCCGCATCGCACGTCGGAAACGTGCGCTGGACGAATGTGTCATCGATCGAAAAGTGGAGCCGGGCTCTTGAAAAGGGTCAGGATCCGCGGGACGAGGTTCTGGAACTTTCCGGGGTGGAAAGCTTCCGGGAGGCTCTGGCCTTCGGCCTGCGGCTGGACGAGGGCCTGGACCCTGAAAAGCTCGGCCGGCGATTCGGAATTGCTGTCCAAGATACGATGACGGACACTGTGGAATCTCTCAGGAAGGAGGGGTCCCTGATTGTCGAAAACGGCCGATGGCGTATCCCCCGGGAGAGGATGCTCATCTCCAACACCATCCTCTCCTCCCTGATCTATTCATAAAAATGCCGATAGGTTTTCAATTTCCAGAGCCGTCCGATCAATCTTTCGGGTATCCGTTTTCTTTGGGTTTGCCGGGCGTGAATAGACCAGGGCTCCCTGATCTATTCATAAAAAGAAGGAGGACGACATGAGGCATAAGATGATGTCCAAGAGCATGACACCCCGGCAGGCGGCAAAGGCGGCGCTGACCGCTCTTCAAGCCGAGGCCGATCCCGTCAAGGCTGCCGGCGCATCCAGGTACTTCAAGGAGAAAGCGTCTTTTTACGGCGTTCCGTCACCCCGTGTCCGAGCCATTGCGGCGGATCTTTACCGAGATCTCAGGGGCCGTTGGACTTTCCCGGACGCCGTCGAACTCTGCGAAATCCTGTTCCCCAAGCCCGAGCTCGAGGCCAAGGGCGTGGCCGCCCTCGTTCTGTCCCGCTTCCGGAAAGAATTTCCGGAAAGCCTGTTCGACAGGATCAAGAGGTGGCTGGAAAAGAATTATCTGGACAATTGGGCCTCCGTCGATGTCTTTTGCACGGACGTTCTCGGTTTTCTCGTGGAGACCTACCCCGAATTGGAAAAGAAGATCCGGGCTTGGACGTCCCATCCGAATATATGGGTCAGGCGGGCCGCCGTCGTCGCCTTCATCAAACCGGCCAAGAAATCCCATTATGGAGACACGATCTACGGCATCGTCTCCGACCTTTTCGCCGATCGTGAGGATCTTATTCACAAAGCCTGCGGCTGGCTCCTCCGAGAAGCGGGAAAGTGCGATCAACACCGTCTGAAGACGTTTCTACTCCTCCACGGACCGGCCGTTCCCCGGACGACGCTGCGATATGCCATCGAAAGATTTCCCGAGCCTGAAAGGCGGCGGATTCTGGAAACCACGCGTTCCCGGCCGCTTTCGGTGAAAAGACACCCGGTTCGGTCGGGCCGCGACAAAGCCTGAATCTTTCCGGCGGTTTGCCCGCACCTGCCCCTTGTGTTAAGATGAAACGGCTCAGGGAGGAAGACCATGACAGCCGATAAAACCAAGGTCAGTTGTCCCGTATGCGGCACGACGAATTATTACCCGGCTGATGCCGGAGCCAAAAAAGTCGCCTGCGGCCGCTGCCGAAGTCCGCTTTCTCCTCCCGGCACGGTGCTCGAGCCGTCAGCCGACGGTGTCCTTGCGCTGATCGAGCGGTCCGGGCTTCCGGTTCTTCTGGATTTTCATTCGCCCTCCTGCGGACCCTGCCACATGATGAATCCGATTGTCGAGCGCCTGGCCCGGAGACGGGCCGGTGATATCGCCGTGGCCAAAGTCGATGTGGAGTCCCATTCGGAATTGGCCGGGCGATTCGGCGTTCAGGCCGTGCCCACCTTTTGCGTCTTTTTCAAGGGGATGGAACGGGGCCGGCACCAGGGCGCGGCCCGGGAAGAGGACTTTTCCCTATGGGTGGCCAAGCTGTCATGACGGACGGCAGAAAGACCCGTCGGTTCATCGAATTTGCGGCGGCCGTCCTTCTCTTGGCGCTGGGCGCATTTTTTATTCTTAAACCCGGCCGGAGCGTGGACCCCGTTGCTGCGGCCCGAGAAACCGCTCCCGCGGCCGAAAGCTATCCGGGCGTCGATCACGCCGAAGTCACGTTGCGCAATGCCATGGATGAGGACGTCAGTTACACGATCACGGAATACAAATCCGACGAAATTCCCCAAACGCTTCGTCTGGCCCCCGGGGAGGTGCGCCGCCATCCCGCTCCGGACCTTATGGTTGTCAAGTTTTTCCGGGACGGCGTTGAAGTCTGGCGCCTTCTGAGCCCGGGGCGTCCCTACTCCTTCCGATACAATGAAAAGGACCGGATCGATGTCTGGCTGGGCGCTCATGGGCAGACGGATGCCGTGGACCTGGCGCCTTTCGTGACCACACCCCGGGCCGTCGTCGAAAGAATGCTGGCGCTTGCCGACATTACGGAAGAAGATATCCTTTATGACCTGGGAAGCGGCGATGGGCGGATCGTCATTGCCGCGGCCGGAACCTACGGAGCCAGAGCCGTCGGCATCGACATCGATCCCGAGCGCATTCGTGAATCCGAGGAAAACGCCCGGGCCGCGGGCGTCGAAAAGCGGACCCAATTCATTCACGGCGATGCCCTGGCTCTCGATCTGTCCGAAGCCACGGTGGTGACGATGTATCTTCTTCCGGAATCGAACGCGCTCCTCCGCCCCAAACTCGAAAAGGAATTATCCCCGGGAGCCCGTGTCGTATCCCACAATTACCGGATGCCCGGCTGGGAGGACAACAAAATCGCCGAGGAAACGATCGCCGACAGCACGGGCAAGGAGCACAAAATCTTCGTCTACCGGCGTTAACGCCGCGCCGTTCTAATTTCTCAAGTATCCTTTACGGTGATGGATGGTGAAGTCCCGTCCCGGAACCCTGGCTTCGATCGTCCGAAACGATCCTGCGGGCGCCGGATCCGACGGCCTGTAATAGAGAAGATAGTAGTCTTCAAACGCCTGTGACGTGCTTTTAAAGGAGACCGCCGGGTTCTGGGACATGTCGGACAGGCCGCCCGTCGTCCGGGCGATGTCGCTGAAGATCGAAAAAATGTCTTCGGACTGTTCTCTCATCGTGGCCCCGAAAATGTACTGGGCTTCCTTGTTCATGAAAATGAAATTCAGGCTCAGCCCGGCATCGGAAAAGGCCTGAGACACGCGCCGGCTGTTAAAAGGGGCTTCCCGGCGATAATAGCTGAAGAGATCCTGCAGGTCGCTGAGAATGTTCGGCTGGTCCTGGTACATGCTCATCATCTGGTTCATGGCCTGGGGGCTGATTTCCGGCCGGAATTCCCGCTGATAAAAGAAAAAGACGATCTTTTGTCCCGGAAGAGTCCGGAGCGAAGAGGCGAAGCCGAGCATTTTGTTCTCATCCACCAGACGGATGTTTTCCAGTTTCATGAGATTCTGCTTGTAGCGGTCGATCTGCATCTCGAGTCCGAAAGCGCCGCCCGCGAAGGCGTCGCCCTCCATGTCGGGATTGGGCACGCCCGAATCCCCGCCGATCGAGCGGACCAGCCGCCTCAAGTCCTTAAGAATGTCTCGGTAGTCGCCGCCGCCTCTCTGGATGTCCTTGCGAAGAATTTGTTGCATCTCCTTGGACAGGCTTTCGGCGGGTTTCTTGACCAGAGCCTCCTCGTTCAGGGAGTAGACCTTCATGGGGGTCATGAGAGTCATGGTGTCTCCGGGACGGAGGATGTTCTTGAAAAGATGATCCACGGCTTCGGCGAATTTCGAATCGTAGTCCACGCTCTGGAAAAGCAGATAGAAATGACGGCCGACGGCGGGCTCGAACGGTTGAATTTCCCAGCGTTTGATGATGTTCTGCCCCCGCACAAGGTAGAGGGCTTCAATCTTTTGGGGCTTTCCCTCTTCAAGGATCTCGAAATCCTCAAGCGTCAAGGTGTCGACGAATCGGTCGCCGTCATGAACCCTGACGGCGATGTCCACGGCGGACGTTTCCTGGGCGAAAACGTTTCCCGAAAAAACAAGAAGAAGACAGCAAAGGATGATTTTCATCTCGTGACCTCCCAAAATAATCCCTTTCTCGATTTCTCTTTTATGCATGAATTGTGCCATATCCTCCCATCCTTTTTCCTGAGGAAGGGATGTCCATTTCCAATGACATGTAAAAATCCATTACAAACACCATATTCTTATACGTCGAAAAGCAGGATTTCGTTACCGGATTGCCTGGTAGGATTCCAGAGTCATCAAAAACAGGTGAGAAGGAATGCCGAAGAGGGGACTCGAACCCCTACGAGCGGTTAAATGCTCACTAGCCCCTCAAGCTAGCGTGTCTGCCAATTCCACCACTTCGGCATGGGCAAGCCTGGGACGCCGTCCCTATTCGATATCGCCGTTTCCGGTCGTCTCCGAATCCTCTTTTTTCTCCGGGGGGACCGTTCCCGGTTTTTCCGCTTCATCCGCCTCGCCGGCCGGTTTTTCGGTTTCGACGGCGGCGGGCGTTTCCTTGGGGGCGGGTTCGCCGCTGATAACGGACCGAGTTCCCGCGGCCGATATGATCCACAAACCCAAAGATGTCATCATGAAAAGCACGGCGCAGGCGGTTGTGATCCTGCTTAGGAGAGAAGCTGCGCCTCTCGGTCCGAAGGCCGCCTGACTTCCGCCTCCGCCGAACGCGCCCGCCAAGTCGGCGGATTTTCCGGACTGAAGAAGAACAGAGAGAATCAGGATCAGCGAAACAATGACATGGATGGTAATGACGATGGTGCTCACTTTTTGTCCTTACCGGTTCGGATGGCTTCCGATGCGATCCCGATGAAGGATTCCGCCTCCAGGGAAGCCCCTCCGACCAAAAATCCGTCGATATTCGACTCCATAAACAACGACGCTGCGTTGGACGGTTTCACAGAACCGCCGTAGAGAATTATAGCACAATCGGCCGCCGCGGCGCCATATTTTTCTTCGATCCACTCCCGTATCCGGGCATGGACTTTTTCCGCCTGATCCGGTTCGGCCGTCAGGCCGGTCCCGATGGCCCAAATCGGTTCGTAGGCGATAATCACTGAAACCATGTCCGCGGCGTCGATTTCATGAAGACCGGCCTCCAACTGCGATTCCACACGGGAAAGAGATTCGCCCCGCTCCCACTCCTTGAGGGATTCTCCGACACAGACAATGGGGGACAGACCGTGGCGGAGAGCGGCCCGGATCTTTCTATTGACGTCGGCATCTGTTTCTCGGGCATATTGACGCCTCTCGGAATGGCCGATGATGACATGGCTGCATCCCAGGTCGCGAACCATGGCCGCGGAAATCTCGCCGGTGAAGGCCCCGGCGTCCTCCCAGAAGATATCCTGGGCGCCGACCATGACCCGGGTGTCGGCGACGGCTTTTTTGACCTGGTCCAACGCGGTAAAGGGCGGGAAGACCGCCAGCGCCGCCTCCTCGACATCGCCGCTCATCTGGGCGATCTGGGAGGCCAGGCGGCGGGCGCCGCTGACCAGGTTGTTCATCTTCCAGTTTCCGGCAATAAAGGGTTTCCTTTTCATGGGCGGTCCTCCTTTTCCAGGGCCTCGATGCCCGGGAGGGTCTCGTAGGCCAGAAATTCGAGCGAGGCTCCTCCGCCGGTGGAGATGTGGGAAATGCGGCCGGCGACCCCGGCCTTGTGAACGGCGGCCACGGAATCTCCGCCGCCGACGATGGAGAGGGCCGGGGATGCGGCCACAGCTTCGGCCACGGCTGTTGTGCCGCGGGAAAATGCTTCCGTTTCGAAAACACCCATGGGCCCGTTCCAGAAGATGGTTTTGGCTCCGGCCAGAGCCTCGGCATAGGCGGCTGATGTTCGGGGTCCGATGTCGACGCCCATCATATCGCCCGGGAAGGGGAAGCCTTCCGCGATCCGGGTTTCTCCGCTGCCGTCGATGGAGGTCGAAAGGACGTGGTCTTCAGGGAGGCGGAAGTCGGCACGGTGGTTTTCGGCTTTGCGCAGGATATCCAAGGCGATGTCTTTCTGTGCGTCCTCGGCTAGAGAGCGTCCGACGTCCCGTCCCAGAGCCTTGAAGAAGGTGTAGGCCATGGCCCCGCCGACGAGGATGCGGTCGGCCCGGGTGACGATTTTTTCGAGAACCGGAATTTTATCCGAGACCTTGGCGCCGCCCAGGACGGCGACATAAGGTTTCTCGGGAGATAAGGCGACTTTACGGAGATATTCAACCTCCTTGTGAAGCAGGAATCCGGCCGCCTTGTCCGAAACGAATTCCGCCAAAGCTTTGACCGAAGCGTGAGCGCGGTGGCAGGCGCCGAATGCGTCATTGACGTAAATGTCGATATCCTCGGCCAGACGACGGGCGAAATCCGGATCGTCGGCCGTCTCTTCCTTGTGGAATCTCAGATTTTCGAGGACCAGGACTTCTCCGTCGCCGAGGTTCTTTTTCCCGCGGGCGGCATCCTCGCCGATGACGTCGGCGGCTTGAACAACCTTGTTGGGGATGAGTTCGGCCAGTCGCGCCGAGGCTGGTTTGAGACTCATCTTCGGATTGACGATTCCCTTGGGCCGTCCCAAATGGGAGGCGACGACGAGCTTGGCGCCCTTGTCCAGGAGGAACGTGATCGTCGGCAATGACGCCCGAATCCGGGTGTCGTCCCGGACGACGCCGTTGTCATCCAGAGGGACATTGAAATCCACGCGGAGAAAAACGCGCCGCCCCTTGACGTCCAGGTTCTCCAGGGATTTCACGGCCGGTTCACCGGGACACGAATTTGGCCAGATCGACCAGGCGGCAGGAATAGCCCCACTCGTTGTCGTACCAGGCCAGGACCTTGACCAGATTGCCGGAGATGACCTTGGTCGACAGGCCGTCGACGATTCCGGACCGAGGGTCGGACATGAAGTCGACGGAGACAAGGGGCTCATCCGTGAATCCGAGGATGCCTTTGAGATCGCCCTCGGCGGCCTTCCGGAAAGCGGCATTGATCGCTTCGGCTTCGGCGGGTTTTCCGAGAACGGCCACCAGGTCGACGAGGGAGACATTGGGGGTCGGGACGCGGATGGCCATGCCGTCGATTTTCCCCTTGAGGTCGGGAAGAACCAGTCCCACGGCCTTGGCGGCGCCCGTCGTCGTCGGGATCTGGGAGACGGCGGCGGCGCGGGCCCGGCGGAGGTCCTTGTGCGGAGCGTCGAGAATCTTCTGATCGTTGGTGTAGGCGTGGATCGTCGTCATGAAGCCCTTCTCGATGCCGAAATTTTCGTGAAGAACCTTGGCCACCGGGGCCAGGCAGTTCGTCGTGCAGGAGGCGTTGGAAATGACATGATGTTGGGCGGGATCGTAGGCGGCGTCATTGACGCCCAGAACCAGGGTGATATCGGGCTCGGTGGCCGGGGCCGAGATCAGAACCTTCTTGGCTCCGCCGATCTCGATGTGCTTGACGGCGTCGGGACGCTTGGTGAAAAGGCCGGTGGATTCGACGACCACGGTGACGCCGAATTCTTTCCACGGAAGTCCCGAGACATCTCTTTGGGCCAGAACCTTGATTTTTTTTCCGTTGACGATGATCGTGTCGCCTTCGGCGGCGACTTCACCCTTGAAGGTTCCGAGGACGGAGTCGTATTTCAGAAGGTGGGCCAGAGTCTTGGCGTCCGTGATGTCGTTGACGGCCGCGTACTCGACGGCGGGGTCATCGATGGATGCCCGCAGCATATTCCGGCCGATGCGGCCGAACCCGTTGATGCCGATTCGAATGCTCATGAAAAAAACCTCCTCAAATCTTATGTTTTTAGAGATGAATGCGTGTAAGTTCTTTGTATCACAATTGCCCGCGGCATTCAAGGCGTGCTAGAATTCGGGCGAGGTGAATCCATGAAAATCCTGACGTCCGCCGAAATGCGGGAGGTCGATCGAAAGGCCATCGAAGAGATCGGCATCCCCGGGGTTGTCCTCATGGAAAACGCCGGAATCCGGACCGCAGCCGCCATCGCCGACGCCTATCCCGAATGCGACGGCGGCGAGGTCCTGATTGCCGCGGGAAAGGGCAACAACGGCGGCGACGGCTTTGTCATCGCCCGCCAATTGGCCATCGAGGGTTGGCGGCCCCGGATCCTGCTCTTTGCCGGAAAAGACGAAATTCGGGGAGATGCGGCCGTGAATTTGGCCGTTTCCGTGCGCATGGGACTTCCAATCGAAGAGATCCGAACAGTCGCCGATATCAAGCGGGCGGCAAGGCGCCTTCAGGAAGCGCCGCTCATTGTGGACGCTCTTTTCGGGACCGGGCTCACAAAGCCTCTTGAAGGCTTCTACGCCGAGGCCGTCGCTGCCATCAATCGTTCTCCGGCCCCTGTCGTCGCCGTCGATATCCCTTCCGGGCTATCCTCGGACACCTTCGAAATCATCGGTCCATGTGTCGAGGCCGACCTCACGGTTTGCCTGGCCGCCCCCAAGATCGCCCACGTCTTTCCACCCGCAGAAGATTGTGTCGGGAAGCTCCGCATCGTGGATATCGGCATGCCTCCGGCGCTTCTGGACGACCCGGCGCACCGGCTGGGACTTGTCGAAATCGAAGGCCTCCTGCCCTTTTTTGACAGGCGGAAGCCGGACACCCACAAGGGCACCTACGGCCACCTTTTGATTGTGGCCGGCTCGCGCGGAAAAACCGGCGCCGCCGTCCTGGCCGGCAAGGCCGCTCTGAAGTCGGGCGCCGGTCTTGTGACCGTGGCTGTGCCTGAGAGTTGTCTGCCGATCGTTGCCCGAGCCTCGAGCGAACTCATGACGGAGGCTCTTCCGGAAACGCCCAAGGGCACGATCGCCCGGGAGGCCCTGCCTGTCGTCCGCAATCTTCTTAAGGGGAAGAACGCGCTTCTTCTCGGACCCGGGCTTTCGACCGACCCGTCGACTGTGGAATTTGTCAGGTATCTTCTCCCCGAGATCAAGATCCCGATCGTTGTCGATGCCGACGGGCTGAATATCATCGCCTCGCACAGAGAAGTCCTCGATGTTCTGAAGGCGCCCTGCGTTCTGACGCCGCATCCGGGGGAGTTCTCCCGGCTGACCGGCCTTTCGATTCCCGACGTTCTATCCCGCCGCCTGGAGCTCGCTCCCGGCTTCTCGCGGACACATGGTCTTCACCTTGTCCTCAAGGGATACCGGACGCTTGTCGCCGACCCCGAAGGCCGGATATTCGTCAATCCGTCGGGGAACCCGGGTATGGCCACGGGCGGAACGGGGGATGTCCTGGCCGCGATGATCGCCGCCTTTTTGATGCCGAAAGCCGCCCTCACACCCGCCGTTACGGCCGCCGTCTTCGCTCACGGCATGAGCGGCGACCTGGCTGCGGAGTCCGTATCCCAGAGGGCTCTGACGGCGGGCGACATCATCCGGTTTCTGCCCCGGACTCTAAGAGAACTGGAGGGCGATTGATTCCTTCCGGAATCTTCACCACCCGTTCGGAAGAGGAGACGTTCCAACTGGGCCGGGATCTGGCCCGGGGTTTCCAGGGTGCAGAGACCGTTCTTCTTGTCGGGGATCTCGGAGCCGGCAAGACGGTTTTCGCCAAGGGCATCGCTGCAGGTCTCGAGATCGATGAGGAATCGGGAGTCTGCAGTCCGACCTACACGCTCACCAATATCCATCAGGGCCGTTATCCCCTCTATCACATCGACCTCTACCGGCTGGAAGCGGCGGAGGAAATCGCCGACCTCGGCTGGGAGGATTTTATCGGAAGGGCCGTCGTCGTCATTGAGTGGGCGGAAAAACTGTCTTTCCCGATCGAAGGAATCCGGGTCACGATCGAAGTGGAGGAGAACGACACCCGGCGCATCTCCATAGCCTGACTTACGGCTGGGATGTCCGTATGGCGGCCAGAAACTCCTGCGCCGCGGTGCGGACATCGGGGGCTCCCCAGACGGCTGAAATGACGGCTGCGCCGTCGGCGCCGGCCTGCATGATTGCGGCGACGTTCGCGGCATTCAATCCGCCGATGGCGATGACGGGGATGCCGACCGCGGCCTTGACGCGGGCCACACCCTCGGGTCCGAGAACGGGAAGAGGGGTGTCCTTGGTCGTTGTGGCGAAGACGGGACCGAGGCCGACATAGTCCGCGCCGAGCCTTTCGGCCTCCCGAGCCTCATCAATCGTATTGACGGACAGGCCGATCACGGCGTCCGGTCCCAGGATTTTGCGGGCCGCTTCAATGGGGAGGTCATCGCGTCCGAGATGGACGCCCGCAGCGCTGCAGGCTCGGGCCACATCTGCGCGGTCGTTGATAATGAGGGGGATGCCGTGCGGTTCCAGCAGGGATGCGGCCGTCGATGCCAGGGTGAACAGATCTCCGCCCTCGATGTTTTTTCCCCGGATCTGGATCGCGGTCACGCCGCCTTCAACGGCGTCCTCGATGGCTTGGAGAAAATCCCGGCCGCGCCGGAAAGCCGTGTCGGCGACAAGATAGAATGTCCAATCGATCCTTTTCATGGCAGCTCCCGCCGATTATAACAACCTCACCCTTCACGGGCAATCCCGATTCCGGTTGACAGGCGGACAACGTTTGTCTTTTAATGGCCCGGAGGGGAGGAGACAATGAAAATCTGGCTCGAAAAAACCTTCCAACTGAAAGCCAACGGAACGTCGCTGCGGACCGAATTCATCGGCGGGACAACCACCTTCATGACCATGTCCTACATCATCTTCGTCCAGCCGGCCATCCTGTCACTGGCCGGAATGGACAAGGGGGCGGTCATGACGGCGACCTGTCTTTCGAGCGCTCTGGCCACGCTTCTGGTCGGTCTTCTGGCCAAATACCCCATCGCCCAAGCCCCGGCCATGGGCCACAACATTTTTTTTGCCGTGATCGTCTGCGGGTCGATGGGTTACACCTGGCAGGTGGCCCTGGGCGCGAATTTCCTCTCCGGAGTCCTTTTTCTTGTCCTGGCCCTCTTCGGGGTATGGGGCCGCGCCGTCGACGCCGTGCCCGGAGCCCTCAAATACGGAATCGCCGTCGGGATCGGCCTTTTGATCGCCCTTGTCGGCCTTCAGTACGGAGGCGTCGTCGTCGATGCGGAAGGCGTGCTGGTCGGGCTCGGCGATCTCACCAGCCGCCCCGTTCTGCTGGTTCTCTTCGGACTTGCGTTCACGTCGGTGCTCATGGTGCTTCGGATACCGGGGGCCATCCTGCTGGGCATTCTCGCCACGGCCCTGGCCGGTGTGCCTCTTGGCATCGTCAAGTATCACGGCCTTGTCGCACCGGTGCCGAGTCTTGCGCCGACGTTCCTCAAGCTGGATATCGCCGGAGCTTTTCAATCGGGACTATTTGCCGTGATTTTCGTCTTCTTTTTCCTCGACGTCTTCGATACGATGGGCACGCTGATCGGTGTCGGCGGTTCGGGCGGATTTCTGAAAAACGGGAAGATGCCCCGGGCGAACACCATCATGACGGCCGACGCCGTGGGGACGGTCTCCGGCGTCATGCTGGGCACCTCCACGATCACGTCCTATATCGAAAGCGTCACGGGCGTCGCCCAGGGGGCGAGAACAGGATTGGCCAATGTCTTTACGGCATTGTTTTTCCTGGTTGCGCTTTTCTTCAGCCCTCTGGCCGAGATGATCAGCGGTTCCTACATCTGGAACGGGTCGACTCTCCATCCGGTCATCGCGCCGCCGCTCATCCTTGTCGGCTGCATGATGATGCGATGCGTGACCCGCATCGACTGGGAGGACCTGACAGAGGCCATTCCGGCCTTTCTGGCGATCGTGATCATGCCGCTCACGGTCAGCATCACGGAGGGCATCGCCTTCGGATTCATCTCCTATTCACTTTTGAAGCTTGCAGCGGGAAAGGGGCGGCAGGTTCACTGGATCATCCACCTGTTTTCGGCGCTGTTCATTCTGAGATATATTCTGGCTTGAACCGTCGCGAAAAATCGGCCGCCGTAACCGAACCCTTCACTGCGGACGAAGGATTGGATATGTCGGGTGGCGGCGATCAGTCGATATGCCGGTGGAAAATCTTGCCGACGATCTTCCAGCCTTCCTCAAACTTGTAAAAGGACAGGTAGTCGGTTTCCGGCCGGTTACAGCGGCCAGAAATGGAGAATCAAGGGGACGCCGATGAGCACAATGAGAATTTCGAGCGGCAATCCCATCCTCCAGTAATCGCTGAATTTGTATCCGCCGGGCCCCATCACGAGGGTATTCGACTGGTGTCCGATCGGTGTCAGAAAGGCACAGGACCCGCCCACGGCGACCGCCATAAGAAAAGGGTCGATGGAGACATCGAGACTCCGGGCGATACTGATGCTGATCGGAGCCATGAGGACAACCGTGGCCGCATTGTTGATCACATCGGAGAGAAACATCGTGGCGATGAGCACGAAGGCCAGCACGGCCCATACGGGAAAACGGCTTCCGGCCGCCAGGACCTGATCGGCGAGGAGCCGGGCGCCTCCGGTCGTCTCCAGAGCCTCTCCCACCGGAATCATGGCTCCGAGGAGGACGATGACCGGCCAGTCGATGCTCGTGTAGACGTCCCGGAGCGGCAGGACGCCGGAAATCATGAAACACACGGCTGCGAGAGGGAAGGCGATCGAGACCGGAAACACGCTTGCCACGACGGAAGCAATGGCCGATCCGAAAATCCCGAGACCAAGAAGGATCTTGCGTGGTTGCCCGATTTTGAGACCGCGTTCGGCCAGGGGCAGGCAGCCCATCGCCGTGATGGCATCATTCAGGTTCGCGGTTCTTCCCTGCAGAAGGAGAACGTCTCCCGCTTTGAATATGACGTTGTCGATGCGTTGCCGCATTTTTTTTTCCTGGCGGGCGATGGCCAGGAGATTCAATCCGTAACGGGAGCGCATGGACAATCCGGCCGCACTATATCCGACAAGCGGCGAATTGGGCCGGATGACCGATTCGGCGACGGCGATATCCTTTGAGCCGACGGCATCCTTGCGGAATTGCTTTCCGCCGACAAGTTTCACCCCGCTTTTATTCACGAAAGTTTTCAGGTCCTCGGAGTCGGTTTCGAGTATCAGGATGTCGTGCGTTTTCAGGATTTCTTCCGGATCAGGGGCATGGACCCTCCTCCGCTGCCGGATCAGCCCGAGAATCTTGATGTCGGCGTCCGTCAGTTTCTGGATCTCTTTGACCGCCTGCCCTTTGAGTTTGGAATCTTTGGTGACCCGCACCTCGGTGATATAGTCCTCGATTTTGAATAACTCTTCCGGCGACGTTTCCCCACGCCTTTTGGGAAGTAAACGCCATCCGACAAGGGCAATGAAGACGATGCCGGCTGCGGCGACGCCGGCGCCGACCGGGCTGAAATCGAACATGCCGAAAGCGGAGCCGGTTTCTTCTCCCCGGAACGTGGCGATGATGATATTGGGAGGGGTTCCGATCAGTGTCGTCATTCCTCCCAGGAGCGAACCGAATGCGATGGGCATGAGAATGAAAGACGGGGGATTGCCGCTTTTTCGGGCGAGAAAGAGGGCCACGGGCATCAGGATCGCAAGAGCGCCGACATTGTTCATGAAGGCCGAGGCGACGGCGACGACGACGGTGAGCACGAAAATCTGCATGATGAGGTTTTTCCCGGCCTTCAACATCCATGATGCAAGGACGTCGATCAGGCCGGAATTGGTCAGGGCCCGGCTGATAACAAGCACGGCTGCGACGGTCACGACGGCCGGATGGGCGAAGCCCATGAAGGCCTGACCTTTGGGAATGATGCCGGCAAGGATCAAAATGAACAGGGCGATCAGAGCCGTAACGTCATGCCGGGTTTTTCCCGAGGCAAAAAGCAGGAGGGCGAGGCCGAGGGTCAGGAAGACGACGATTTGATCCATATTTATTTAGAGTGGGGTGAGTGAGGGGTCTCGAACCCCCAACCTCCGGATCCACAGTCCGGTGCTCTAACCGGTTGAGCTACACCCACCGCCGTATGGGAGCCTCATTCTCGCATCCTTGCCCCGGGTTGTCAATACGAGCGGGTCCTGGTGTGATAACCAAGCAATAATGTCCCCTCAGGGAAAGAGGCGGACATGAAGGAGATTATGAGGTTCTCGAGCAGGTTTTGCGGAGAATGTTGTTGCTGAAGGAAGTGACGCCGATGTTGAAGGTCTGTTACCGCAGGGCAATCGATTGTTGAGAAACTTCCGGAGAGATGGGCCGAAAAGACCGGCTCATCGGCGAAAGGACCGGGCGATCGGACTTCGAAGTCGAAGACGGCCGGGCGAGATCGACGGTCAAACCTCCGACAATCCATCGTCTCGGCATGGGGATGTTTCCGAAATCCCGGTATTCGGCATTCAGGAGGTTCGTGGCTCCGATATAGAACTCGAAGCCGTTTCCTCGCCAGGAGAGACGCCCATCGACGATCACATGTCCCGGGTATCCCCGTCTCTCCTCGTAGCGGACTTTCCAACTCTGCCGGATTCCGTAAGCCGCCTGAAAATCAAGAGCCAGAATGAATTGATGCTTGAGGTGGTCGAGCGCGTACTTCGATTCATAAGGCCCGTCATATCCCGAAGCGTCGAGACGGCGATTCCTTCTTTCCCGATCTCCCCTCCGATCGCCGTCCGGCCGAGTTTCGAATCGAAGCTCACCTGAATTTCCATTCCGCCGGTATGCGTTGTATGGGTGTTTCTGTACCATGCCGGGTTGTTTCGGTCGAGGACGAACTCGTCCGCGTTCCATCTTGCATAGACCTTCGGAACGACGGTCAGGCCGCTTCTCCCGAATTCGCCCGAGGACTGGAGAAAAGTCGTTCGGGTTCGCTCCCACTGCATCGGAAACCGGTCGGAATAGAACCCGTTGGCGCCGAAGGCCTTGTCCGTATGACCGCCGAAGACGGAAATTTCGCCGCCGGCTGCGGGCAGGGATGCGCGATACGACAGGGTGGTGATATCGAAATCCGTGTTTTCGCGGTAGCCGTCCGACCGCTTCCGGCTGAAGGACAGACCATGGCCGGAAGCGCCCAGCGGGACGGCAAGGGAAACGTCTCCGCCGATAAAACCGTTCTGGCCGAATGCGGCCCCGACCCGGCTTCTCGTCTCCCGGTCCTTGCGGGTGATGATATTGACAGCGCCGCCGAAGGCGTTCGGGCCGAAGAGGCGCGATCCGGAGCCCTTGAGGATTTCGACCCGCTCGACATCGTCCAGCGTCAGGGGAAGGATGGCGCTGTGATGCCCCGTCTGGGGATCGCCGATCTTGACGCCGTCGACGAGAACGAGAGTCTGTTCGAACGTCCCGCCGCGCAGGCTCAGGTCGGCCTGGACGCCGAAAGGCCCGCGTTGCCTGACGTCAACGCCGAGCGCATATTCGAGAAGTTCGGGAACGCTGCGAACCGGAGCGGTCTCGATCACCGCGCGATCGATGACGATGACCGAACGGGCGGCTTCGGAGAAAACGGATGGGGTCCGCGCCGCCGTTACGACGATCTCCTCGTGGATTTCGCTCTCCTGGCCGGCGCCGGGCGGGGGAAACCCGGAGAGAAGCCAGAGCAGGGCCAATGCGCGACGCATGGCTCTCAATCTCACGAACATCCAACCTCCTGATTAAAAAGCGGTTTCGACCCGATTTTCGGGTTGCGCGGCTGAGCCTGAGCGAAACCGCGAAGTTTCCGAAAATGCGTATGATAGAGATTTTCTCCGCCCGGGGCAAGAACCGGTTTTTCGTGTCTCACGGCGGGCATTTCCCGCAGATCGATCGGAAGAGCGTCGTGCTGAGATAGCGGTCGCCGCGGTCGGGGAGGATGACGGCGATGGTTCCGGAGCGCATGTCCCGGGCGAGTTCGAGGGCGGCGGACAGGGCGGCCCCGCTCGACATGCCGGCGAAAATTCCCTCCCGCAGTACGAGCGACCGGGCGGTGCCGTAGGCGTCCTCGTCGTTGACCGTCAGGCGAAGGTCGAGCAGACTTTCGTTGAAGATCGCCGGGACCTCGGCCTCCTCCATGTTCTTCAATCCCTGGATCGCGTGCCCCTTTTCCGGCTCGACGCCGATGATGCGGGTTCCGGACTTGTTATCCTTGAAAAACTCGGCCAGTCCCATGATCGTTCCCGTCGTTCCCAACCCGGCGACGACCGCGTCGATCTCTCCACCGCTTTGCGAGAGAAGCTCCGGCCCCGTCGTTTCGCGGTGGGCGCGGACGTTTTCGCCGTTGGCGAACTGGTTCAGCAGGCAATATTCCGCCGGACGGCGTTCCATGAGCTCCCGGGCCCGGCGGATGGCTCCGTCCGTCCCGGATTCCGCGGGAGTCAACTCGACTTCGGCGCCGAAGGCCTCGAGAATGCGGATCCGTTCCAGGCTGGCGCAGGCCGGAATGACGAGCTTGACCCGGTAGCCCCGGGCCGCCCCGATCATGGCCAGGGCGATTCCGGTGTTGCCCGACGTCGCTTCCAGGAGGGTCTGCGATCCGGCCGGCCGTCCCGCTTTTTCGGCGGCGCGGATCATGTAGAGGGCGGCGCGGTCCTTGATCGAGCCGCCGGGATTGTGCCCTTCCAGCTTGGCCATAATGCGGACCCGGTTCTTCCGGGGGTTGAGATGTCGCAACTCCACGAGAGGGGTGTTGCCGATGGTTTCCAAGATGTGCATGGTTTTTGTCTCCCTGAATTTTTTTCAATACAAATCCCTTGGAGAAAACGAGAGTGGAGAAAGCGGCGGGTGTCAGGCGGAGCGGTCCGCCCGACAGCAGGACAGATAACGGTTGTTCTGAAGCAGGAGATACCATCTTCTCTTCGGGCCGTTCATGATTTCTTCATAGCAGAAGGCGGGGGTTCCGTCAAGAGCCAAACCGAGCGGCACCCTAACCATGGTTGACTTCGACTCAGGAATGACTATACTGGGGCCATGAGTTGGAGAGAGATGGTCCCGCCGGATGAGCGGTCGCGGTCTGTCTTCAACGCCAACCGGAACATGAATCGGGCGGTCCGCCCCGCCCGATAAGTCCTTTCCCGCTCTTCCCCCATTTTCCAGCCGACGAATCTATTCTGAAGGAGAAAACTCATGGTCCGGAATCTCATCATTCCCCGCGGCTACCGATCGCATCTCGATCCCCTCGAGACCGAGGTCGCCATTAAAAGCATCAAGGATGTCTTCCAAACCGAATTGGCCCGCGCTCTGAACTTGAGACGTATCACGGCCCCTCTGCTGGTCAAGTCGGGGCGGGGCGTTAACGACGACCTCAACGGAACGGCGGGACCCGTGTCCTTTCCGGTCAAGGACCTGAACGGCGCCGGCGTCGAAATCGTACAGTCCCTGGCCAAGTGGAAGAGGATGGCCCTGGCCCAGCTGGGCCTTCGGCCGGGCGAAGGCCTTTACACCGATATGAACGCCGTCCGGCCCGGCGAAACCCTCGACAACCTGCACTCCCTGTACGTCGACCAATGGGACTGGGAACGGATCATCTCCCGCGACGAAAGAAACCTGGAATTCCTCGCCGGCATTGTGAAAAGAATCCATGCCGTTTTGAGAAAAATGGAGGTTTTCGTCCACAGCCTTTACCCCGGCCTCGAACCCTGTCTTCCCCCCGAAATCCGGTTCGTCCACTCCGCGGAGTTGGAAGCGGAATACCCGGACCTCACGCCCCGGGAAAGGGAGAATGCGGTCTGCCGGGAGGCCGGCGCGGTCTTTATCCTCGGCATCGGCGCGCCTTTGAGACAAGGGCAGCCCCACGACGGACGGGCGCCCGATTACGATGACTGGACGACGCCCACGGAGAGAGGGCCGGGCTTGAACGGGGATATTCTCTTCTGGTATCCATTGTTGGAGACCGCCATGGAAATCTCTTCCATGGGCATCCGTGTGGACGGGGAGGCGCTCGACATCCAGCTTGAAATGACCGGAACCGCCTCGAGGAAGAGTCTTCTTTTCCACAGGCTCCTCCTGGACGGAAAGCTGCCTCTTTCCGTGGGCGGCGGCATCGGGCAGTCGCGGCTCTGCATGTTTTTCTTGAAAAAAGCGCACATCGGAGAGGTTCAGGCCGGCCTCTGGCCGGACGACATGGCCGAGGCGTGCCGGAAAAACAACATGTTTCTCTTTTAATTGAAAATGTGAGCCCATCGTCTTCTTCCGATCCTGCTCAAGTTCCGGAGTTCTTGAGGGAGGGGAGGACGCCGGAACGCATCGGATGCCCGCCGGAGCGAGGCCCGGGACAAGTCCGCAAGCAAGATAGGCTCTTCAGGTCGCTCTTTATTGCCCGCGCTTGAAGAGGACATCGACGATCTCGCCGTCCTTGAACAGCCGGGTGTCTCCGAAGTGGCTCGGCCGCGGGTTTTTCAGAAGGTACAGGCTTCTTTCGATGATGTATTCGAAGTTCTGCTCGATGGTGATGTTCCGGGTCTGGGTATAGATCTGTTTCAAGATGTCCAATTGCCGTTGCAGTTTCATGCCGGAATCGGATTTTTTATAGGGTTCCGACAGGGCGGGGGCGTCCTTGTCTTCGTTTTCCAGATCCTCCGTGACCTGTTCGAATGTCGTCGCGGCGGTTTTGTCTTTCTTGCCGCCCAGGACATCGTCGTACAACAGGACCGGGACATTATTGCAGCCGGCCAGGTGCATCTTTTCTGAATTCAGCAGGCAGCCGAGATTGACGATGCGGATCCCGGAGGAAACGTATTGCACGATGTTTTCCACGAAAGGCTTGACGGCCTTTTGATAGGATTCCTTGGTCTCGTTGAACATGTTCAGAACGAAAAAGGCCCGAAAATACTTGACGGTGTTGGCGATGACCTGAACCACCCGGGGGTTGTTCAGCTCCGCGGCCAGCCAGACCAGGAAGTCGTCCAGGTTGTTGAAATCGAGGTCGTAGACGTCCTCGACCTTGTCGATGAGGGTGTTGATCCGGTAATAGAAATCGGAGCCCGTGCCGATCTCATCGAAAATCGGAGAATGGAAGGAAAAGATGTGTCTCAGTTTTTTGAAAAGAACGGCCTTGACGAGATCGGAGGCCGTCATGGTGGCGGCGGTCAGGTGGGGTGTGAAGATCAGGATTCCCGTGTTGGAAAAAGGGAGAAAGTCGACGACGTTTTCATCCAGTCCGGCTTTCAGATCCAGGACCACATATTTGGCCGAGAGGCCGTTGATGGCGTCGATCAGGTGATGCCGGCGGCTTTTGTCGAGGTTGGCGATTTCCTCGATCATCCGCCGGGGACCGGCGACAAAACCGAAGTTGGGAAACCGGCCTTTGGGATCCATTCTCTGATCCAGGGGGGTCACGCAGTCATCGAGACGATGGCCTTTGCGGAAGAAATGATACAAATCCCGTTGAATCGGAATGTCCAGAGAGTTGCGGATGCTGGATGTTCCGGTATCCAGATCCACAAGGATCGTTTTTCCATACCGGGAGAGGCTCAGAGCGTAATTGATGGCGAAGGTGGTTTTGCCCACGCCGCCTTTGCCCGATGATATGGTGATGATGCGCATGGTCGTTTCAACCCTCTGTCTTTAAGCCCACATTTTATCCCTGTTTAGGAAATTGTCAAACTTGCAACCACACCGGAATTGATGAAATGTCTTTTCGCGGAATCCTGCGGTGGGGCCTCCGCCGTTTCCGAGTTCCGAAATCAGCCGGAGGCCGAGGATGACTCCGGCTCCCGGCGGCAGAGGCGGAGGAATGCACCGACTTTTTTCGCCCCTCCCGCATTGTAAAGCTCGAGGAGGCGGCTTCCGATGACGACGGCGTCGGCCTTGTTGCGGAGGGCCCGGACATGCTCCGGCCGGGAAATTCCGAACCCGGCCGCAACGGGCGGGCCGGAGACTTCCCGGACGCGGCCGAGGAAATCCAGACCCGCTTTCCCGATCCGGAGCCGGGCTCCCGTCGTTCCCGTGCGGAGCGTGACGTAGGCGAAGCCCGATGTGCCGGCGAGAATCCGCCGCATCCGTTCTTCCTGCATGCCCGGCGAAAGCACCGGGATCCAGGCCGTTCCGTATCGGCGGAAGAGTCCGGGCCAATCCCCGCCGGCCTCGTCGAAAGCCAGGTCCGGGATGATCACTCCGGCCGCGCCCGCCTCCGCACACGCGGACGCGAATCTTTCGAAACCCATCCGGTGGGGGATATTGGCATAGGTCATCACGAGGAGAGGCGCCGCCGTGTTTTGTGTCAATCGCCGCACCATGGCAAAGACGTCCTTCGGCCGGACGCCGCGCGCCAGCGCGGCCCGATTGGCGGCCGTGATGACCGGTCCGTCGGCGAGCGGATCGGTGAACGGGATTTGGATTTCGACAAGATCCGCGCCGTTTTCGACCATCGTCTCGACGGTCTTCCGGCTCTCGTCGAGGTCCGGATAACCGGCCACGACATGGGTCATCAAGAGGGGTTTCGGCCGGCGGAGGAAGGTCCCGGCGATGTCATTCGGCACGGTCCGCCTCGTCTTTCAGAAATGCGAGCCAATTTCCGCGGTCCAGGGCGCGGGCGGCGATGAACAGGTCCTTGTCGCCCCGGCCCGAAATGTTGATGACCATGACCCGCGACCGCGGCAGATCCGCGGCCGCCTTGACGCCGTAGGCGACGGCATGGGCGGATTCGAGGGCGGGAATGATCCCCTCCTCGGCGGCGAGCAGGCGGTATCCTTCGAGCGCCTCCCGGTCCGTGACGGCGACGAATTCGACCCGTTTCCGGTCGTGAAGATCGGCCAGCTCCGGGGAGATCCCCGCGTAGTCCAGGCCGGCGCTTACGGAGTGGGTGGGGAGGATCTGGCCGTCCCGGTCCTGGAGAAAATAGGACAGGTAACCTTGGACGATGCCGGGACGTCCGTGAGCGCCGAAGCGCACGGCATGATCCCCCGGACGGCTTCCGCGCCCCCCGGCCTCGACTCCGACGCACCGGACTTTCCCGTTCCTGAGGAAAGGATGAAAAAGCCCGAGGGAATTGGATCCCCCGCCCACGCAGGCGACGAGGATGTCGGGCCGGGAGATCCGCAGGGCCGCAAGCTGCCGCTTGACCTCGCGTCCGATAACGGACTGGAATTCCCGGACCATCCGGGGATAGGGATGGGGGCCGAGGGCCGAGCCGAGAAGATAGTGCGTCGTGTCCAGATGCTCGATCCAATCCTTCAAGGCGGCGGTGACGGCGTCCTTGAGCGTCCGCGAACCGTCGCGGACGGGGACGATCTCGGCGCCCATGATTTCCATGGCGAAGACGTTCGGGCGCTGGCGGCGCATGTCGATCTCTCCCATGAAGACCGTGCACCGAAGGCCGAAGCGGGCCGCGCCCGCCGCGACGGCCAAGCCGTGCTGGCCGGCCCCGGTTTCGGCGATGATTCGCGTCTTTCCCATCCGGCGGGCCAGGAGGATTTGCCCCAGGACATTGTTGATTTTGTGCGCACCTGTATGGGCCAAGCATTCCATTTTCAAGTAAATCCGACAACCCCCGGCCTTGCGGGTGAGATTTTCGGCGAAGGCGAGCGGCGTGGGGCGCCCGGCGAAATCCCTCCGGATGCGCGCGAGTTCGCGCTTGAATCCGGGATTGTTCCGCAGGCTGAGGTAGGCTTCCTCCAACTCTTCGAGTGCGGGAACGAGCATTTCGGGGACGAACCGTCCTCCGTACCTGCCGAAGAAGCGGCTCCGGGCCCGGGGTCTTGTGATTCGCATGATCTTATCCTGTTTCTTGTTCATTTTTCGGGAAGGCCGGCGTCCCGAAGAGGCGCTTCGGATCCGGCCCGCCGGACCGGGCGTTCTCTTCTTGAATCGAGCGCCAAACCTCGAAAAACCGCTGCATTTTTTCGCGGCTTTTCCGGCCGGGGCTTTTTTCGAGCGAACTGTTGATATCCACCCCGAAAGGCCGCAGGGATACGGCCGCCGCGACGTTCGCCTTGGAGACGCCGCCGGCTACGAAAATCTTCGCGCCCGTTTCGATCGCCCGGCGGACGAGAACCGGGTCGAACGGCCGCCCCGTCCCGCCCGCCCGCCCCGCGACATAGGAGTCGAGGACGATGACGGTGTCCCGGAATCGGGCGGCCTCGTGGAGCACGGACTCGTCCCGTGTTCGCAGGGCTTTCCAGGCCGGAAGTCCGAGCGCCCGGATGTATTCCGGCGTTTCCCGGCCGTGGAGCTGGACGACGTCCAGCCGCGATGCCTCGAAAATCCTCCGGACTTCGGCGATCGGAGCGTCGACGAAGACTCCGACCTTCCGGGGTGCGGCGCGCCCCGGCGTTCCCATGTCCCTGACCCGGTGCGGATCGGCGCATCGCGGCGATCCGGGGTGGAAGATGAAACCGAGAAAATCGGCGCCGAGATCCGCAGCGAGCCGCGCGTCTTCCGGTTGCGTCAGCCCGCAGATTTTCAGCTTAACCATGGAGAAGCTCCCGGAGGGCTTGGCCGGGATTTTTCTGCCTCAGGAGGTGTTCGCCGACGAGAACGCCGGCGAAACCGCGGTCCCGGAGGGTTCGGACTTGGTCCGGCGAACGGATTCCGGACTCGGCGATCACGGGGATTCCCGGCGGGACGCCCTTCCGGAGACGGAGCGCATGCGTCCAATCGACCGAGAAGTCCCGCAGGTCCCGGTTGTTGATGCCGATGAGCCTGGCGCCGGCGCCCAAGGCCCGTTCGAGATCTTCCGCGCCATGAACCTCGACGAGAGCTTCCATGCCCAGCCCGCGGCAGATTTCGAGGAGAGAGGCGATATCGTTTTTATGCAGGATCGAGGCGATGAGGAGAATGAAGTCCGCGCCGAGGTCGAAGGATTCATGGACCTGGGCGGGGTGGAAGATGAAGTCCTTGCGCAGGATCGGAAGAGAGACGGCGTCCCGGACCCGACCCAGGTCGGCCTTGTCCCCGAGGAAGAAATTCTTCTCGGTGACGACCGAAACTGCCGCAGCCCCGCCCGCCTCGTAATCCCGGGCGAGAGCCGCCGGGTCGGCGATGTCGCGGATCCGGCCTCTTGACGGCGAGCCCTTCTTGATTTCGGCGATGACCGCGAATCCCCCGCCGAGAGTGGTGAGGATGTCTCGGGGGCGCGTCCTCTCCGCGGGCCGGAAGATGTCGGTCGTGGTATTCTCGAAGAGCCCGAGTTCATCCTCCCGGATTCTCCGGATGATCCTCGCCAGAATGTCCGGGGTTTCAGCGGTTTGTGACGGCAACGAGGGCCTCCAGTTTCTTCATGGCCGATCCGTCGTCGATGGCGGCTTCGGCGCGGCGCGCCCCTTCGCGCAGATCCGGTGCGAGACCGGCCAGCATGATCGCGGCCGCCGTGTTCAGGACGACGACGTCCCGGGCCGGCCCCGGAGCGCCGCCCAGGACGCCGAGGACGATGTCGCAGTTCGTTCTCAGGTCCCCTCCCGGCACGTCCTCCGGCCGGCAGGGCGCAAGACCGGCGTCTTCCGGCCGGATCGTGGTGTCGCGGATCCAGCCGTCGCGGACTTCGGAGACGCGGGTTGCGCCGCAGAGGGTGATTTCGTCCGTTCCATCCTCGCCGTGGACGACCATGGCCCGGCGGACGCCCAGCCGGACCAAGCTTTCGGCCATCTTGCGGCGGAGCCGGTCCTGGAAGACGCCGAGAATCTGGATGTCGGCGCCGGCCGGATTCGCCAGGGGGCCGAGGATGTTGAAAATCGTGCGGATGCCGATTTCCGCCCGGACGGGGACGGCGAATTTCATCGAGGGGTGAAGCCGCGGGGCGAAAAGAAAGGCCATTCCGGCCTCCTCAAGGGACCGGCCCATGACCTCGGGCGGAACCGTGACGTTGACGCCCAGGGCCTCGAGAAGATCGGCGCTTCCGCAGCGGGAGGTGACCGAGCGGTTGCCGTGCTTGGCCACCGTGACTCCGGCTCCGGCCGCGACCAGGGCGGCGCACGTCGAGATGTTGAACGTCGCCCGGCCGTCGCCTCCGGTGCCGCAGGTGTCGAGAAGCGGCCCGTCGCCGCCGGACCGCGGAATGGGCACGGCCTTTCTCCTCAGGACGCGGGCGAACCCCGTGATCTCGGAGACGCTTTCTCCTTTCCAGGATAAGGCCGTCAGCAGACAGGCGACTTGGGTCTGAGTCGCCCGGCCCGAGGAAATGTCCTCCATGACAATCTCGGCCTCTCCGGCATCGAGGTCCTTCCCGTCCATGACCGTGCGGATCGCGGTCTGCAGGGGGGACGGTTTGGAGGGAGGAGCGAGGAAATTCGACAGGATTTGCAATCCCGATTCCGTGCCGATCGACTCGGGATGGAACTGGACGCCATCGATGCTGTAGAGGGTGTGCCGGAGACCCATGATTTCGCCCTCATCCGTCCATGCGGAAATTTCCAGATCGGGGGGAAGGGCGGGCCGGCTGACGGCCAGGGAGTGGTAGCGGACGGCGCGGAAGGGGTTTCCGATCCCGGAGAAAATGCCTTTTCCGTCGTGATGGATCTCCGAGTCCCGGCCGTGGACGAGCTCGGCCGCCGGGACGATCTCGCCGCCGAAGGCGGCGGCGATGCTCTGGTGCCCGAGGCAGACGCCGAGAATCGGGACCCGGCCCTGCAGGGCCCGGATGAGAGGAACGGAGATTCCCGCGGTTTCGGGCGTCCCCGGCCCGGGCGATATGACGACGGCGTCGGGCGACAGGGCCGCGGCCTCCTCGACCGTCAGGGCGTCGTTGCGTCTCACGGCGACTTCCCGGCCGAGCTTGCGGAAGGCCTGGAAGAGATTGTGGGTGAAGGAATCGTAGTTGTCGATGAGAAGGATCATGTCAGTCTCCCCGCGCGGCCCGCTCGACGGCTTCGAACAGGGCCCGTGCCTTGTCGACGGTTTCTTCGTACTCGGCGGCCGGGCGGGAATCGGCGACGATTCCCGCCCCGGCCTGGAGCGTTACCCCGCGGCCCTCGACGAGAAGGGTCCGGATGGTGATGCAGGAGTCGAGGTTGCCGTTGAAGCCGAGGTAAAGGACCATGCCTCCGTATGGGCCGCGGCGTCTTTTTTCGACGGCGGAGATGATCTCCATGGCCCGGATCTTGGGGGCGCCGGTCAGCGTCCCGGCCGGGAAGGTCGCGCGGACGACGTCGAAAACGTCCCGGCCGGAGTCGAGCTCGGCTTTGACCGTTGATACGAGATGCATGACGTGGGAGTATTTCTCCACGCTCATGAAGTCCGTCACCTCGACCGTGCCCGGGGCGGCGACGCGCCCCAGGTCGTTCCGGGCCAGGTCGACGAGCATGAGGTGTTCGGCCCGCTCCTTGGGATCGGCCCGAAGCTCCCGACTCAAGCGGGTGTCTTCGGTGAGCGATGTTCCCCGCGGCCGAGTCCCGGCGATGGGCTTGGTCAGAAGCTCGCCGTTTTGAACCTTGACCATGACTTCCGGGGAAGAACCGATGAGTTGAAAGCTTTCGAAGTCAAGGTAAAACAGGTACGGCGAGGGATTGATCCGGCGCAGAGCCTGGTAGATCGCGAAGGGAGGAAGATCCGATTCCGCAGTGAAGCGCTGCGAGACGACCGCCTGGATGATGTCGCCGCACCGGATGTGCCGTTTCACCGTTTCGACGCCCTCGAGGAACGCCGCCTTGGAGATGTCCGGTTGCAAGACGGGCGCCGGGCCGGCGGGGCGGGCCTGCGGCGCAGGGAGAGGCTTCTCCAGGAGACGGCCTGTTTCCCGGATGATCTCCAGGGCCCGGCCGTAGGCTGCGGCGGGGTCGTCTCCGGGAAAGGTCACGGCGATGACGAAGGTCGAGCGTTTGACCGAATCGAAGACGAGCACCATTTCGGGAATGACAAGGATCCCGTCCGGAACGCCGGACCGGTCTTCGACGACGGGAATGTTCTCGAAATATCGGGCGGTCTCGTAGCCGAGATAGCCGACGGCGCCGCCGGAGAAGGGCGGGAGGCCGGCACGGTCCGGCGCGCGCAACCCTCCCAGGAATCGGCCGGCCTCTTCGAGCGGGTTGTCGAGAGCGGTGTGCAGCACGGGTTCCGCCTTCCCGGTTTCCTCGATCGCGATCTCCCGGCCGCGGAACGTGATGCGGAATTTTGTGCCCCGCGTGATGAACGAGTAGCGGCCGACGTTTTCTCCGCGTTCGATGGATTCCAGAAGGAACATGCCGCGGGCCTTGAGAAAGAGCGAGAGCGGCGTTTCGAAGTCGGAACGGATCTCCTCGAAGACGGGGACGACGGAATGGGACGCGGCGTCGCGAAGATAGGTTTTTTCATCGGGATGAATCATGGCTGCCTCCTTGGAGGGGCGGGGGAGTCGGCTCGGCCGTTCCGGGCCGCGTTCAAAAGAAGAAGATCGGCCAGAACGATGGCCGTCGCGGCCTCGATGACGGCGGGAACCCGGAGCGCGAAACAGGCATCGTGGCGGCCCGTGACACGTAGGACACAGGGCTTGCCGGTCCGGATGTTCCAGGCTTTTTGCGGTCGTCCGATGCTGGCCGCCGGACGGATAGCGGCCCGGAATTCGAGGAGGTTGCCGGTCGTGATCCCTCCGGCAACGCCGCCCGCATGGTTCGTTGCCGTTGCGCCCCGGGCGTCGATCGGCGTGTCGTTGAAGGCGCTGCCCCGCATCCGGGCGGCGGCGAATCCCGCGCCGAATTCCAGGCCCTTGACGCCCGGGATGGAAAAGATCATATGACCGAGAAGGGATTCCAGGGAGTCGAAGAACGGCTCTCCGAGGCCGGCCGGGACGCCCTCGGCGCGGCATTCGACGATCCCTCCGCAGGAGTCGTTTTCGGCGGCCGCCCGGGCCGCCTCCGCCTCGACATCCCTCCGCCCCCCGGCCTCGGAGAGCCGGGCCGCAACGGAAAGCGGCGCGATGATTTTTTTCGCAAGAACCCCGGCGACGACGAGGCCCGCCGTCAGGCGTCCCGAAAACATGCCGCCTCCGCGCGGGTCGTTGAATCCGCGGGATTTCACCCGGGCGGCGAAATCGGCGTGTCCCGGGCGCGGAATGTCGCGGAGATCGTCGTAATCCGCGCTCCGGACATTCGCGTTTTCGATCCGGACGGCAATGGGGGTGCCGGTCGTCCGGCCCTGGAAGATGCCGCTTTGAATTTCCGGAATATCCGGCTCACGCCGGGCCGTCGTCCCCGGCCGGCCCGGCGCCCGCCTTCCGAGGTCAACCCGGCAGTCCGCCGGGGCGAAAGCCAGTCCGGGAGGGCAGCCGTCGATGACGACGCCCACGGCGTGTCCGTGGGATTCGCCGTAGATGTGGATGCGGAACATGCGGCCGAAGCTATTCATGGATGTTCGCTCCTATCCGGGAGAGATCCCGGAAGAATTCGGGATAAGATTTGGACACGCATTCGGCGCCGTCGACGGCGATGCCGCTCCCGCCGCCGAGCCCGGCCACGGCGAGGGCCATGGCGATCCTGTGGTCCCCTCGAGCCCGGGCGGCGCCGCCCGCCGGCGGCCGGCCCCGGATGACCAACATGTCCCCCTCCAGGCCGACATCCGCGCCTGCGGCGGAGAATTCCCCGGCCAGGGCGGCGGCCCGATCGCTTTCCTTGGCCCGAAGCCGATGGACGCCGCGGATCCGGGTTGTCCCTTCGCAGTAACAGGCCAGGGCCGCAAGCGGCGGGAAAAGATCGGGGCAGTCGACGGCGTCGAAATGAAACGCCCTCATCGCCGTCCGTTCGACGACGACATCGCCTCCGGCATGGCCGATCCGGGCGCCACAGTCTTCGAGTGCGTCCAGGATGTGCCGGTCGGCCTGGGAGGATTCTAGGTCCAGACCGGAGATGCGGACGCGTCCCGCGACGGCGCCCGCTACGAGGAGAAAGGCCGCCCCGCTCCAATCCCCCTCGATTTGGAATTCGCGGGGGCGGAAATTCTGCGGGGCATCGATGAAGAATTCACGGTTCCCGTCCGCCTCGATCACGACACCGAAGTCCTTCAACACGCGGCGGGTCATTTCGACATAGGGTTTGCTGTTCAGTGCGGACACGCGCACGATCGACGGCTTTTCGGCAAGCGGGAGCGCAAAGAGCAACCCGCTCAGAAACTGGGAGCTGAGGGCGGCGTCGACGCGGCAGTCCCCGCCCCGAAGCGGGCCCCGGACGCGGACGGGGGGGAATCCTTTGCGCGTGAGGCATTCCGCCCCGAGACTCCGAAGCGGATCTTCGACGGGGCCGACCGGCCGGGCGGCCAGGGATTCGCGCCCGTGGAGAGACCGCCCGGCCGCGTTCATGGCGGCGATGGGCGTGAACAGGCGCAGGCAGAAACCGGACTCGCCGCAGAAAAGATCGCCGCCGCCGTGAAGATTCCCGCCCGTGATGGCCAGGACGGCCGAATCACGAGCGTCGTCCGGAAGACGGTTCCGGAGAATCACGGCCGGCGGATCAATCCCGCGGCTTGCCGCGGGGAGCCGGCTGTTGGGTGAACCAAGAGGGCATTCTCCCTTGGCGGCGGCGCGGGATTCATGCCCCGCGCGGGAAAGGGAGGCAGGGAGAGAAGCGACCGTTGGCAGGGGGAAATGCGAAGCGGATTCACTCTCCAGATGAACTTCCGCTCCCAGCGTTTGGACGATTCCCAAGGCGGCCCGGGCGTCGTCGCAAAACGATGGATTCAGAATCAGGCTTCGGCCCGGGGCAAGCCCGGCGGCCGCGACGGCTCTCGCCATCATGCTCTTCGACGGGGGCGCCTCGACCCGGCCGTCAATCTTGGAGGGTTTGATGAATGTCTTCATGAATGTGCCTCGCAATATGTTCCGGAGATTTTTCCCCGGAGATCATGAGATCGGCCGCATCCGCATAAAACCGCATGCGCCGGGCGCAGAGATTCCGGAAAGCTTCCCGGCCCGGCAGGTTCTCCAGCAGGGGACGGCCGGCGCCGGAAACCCGTTTCCATGCGGCGTCCGGCGCGGCGTGGATCCAGACGACAAGAGAATTCCGGCGTAGGGCCGCGCGATTTTCCGGGCGGAGGACCGCTCCGCCCCCCAAAGCCAGAACCGCGGGGGGCGTCTGGAGGACTGTTTGAAGAATCTCGGTTTCAACCGCACGGAAAACGTTCTCGCCCCGCCGCCGGAAGATCTCGGAAATGGACATTCTCTCTCGCTCGGCGATCAGGGCGTCCATGTCGATGAAGGGCCGGCCCAGACTGCCGGCGAGAAGGCGGCCGACGGTGCTTTTCCCCGCCCCCATGATGCCGGCGAGCGCGACTCGGCGGATTTTTCGTGCCGGGTAGAGCGGTTTGAAGAGACGGGCCGGCGGTTCGCCGCAGCCGGCCGGTTCGAGGCATCCGGAGCGGATTTTCCTCCATAAACGGCAGGAGGCCAGGGCCTGACCGAACAGCCACGCCTCGCCGGGGATGTAGACGCACCCCCGGCGCGCGGCGACCGGCGCGAAAGGCCGCTTGGCATAGAGAGCGTCGAGGACGATGAGGTTCGACGGCGGTGTTGCGTTTTCGGCGGAAACCGGGACGGTGTTGACGAGAAGATCGAATGCGTCGAGACGACGAACCCACCCGGAAAACGGCGTCCATCCGCAGCGGAAGGCCGCGGCGCAGGATTTCGCGACGTCATCCGTCCGGTTGGCGACCGTGACCCGGCCGCCGTTTCGGACGAGCGATGCGGCCGCCGCCCGGCCCGCCCCTCCGGCACCGAGAACGAGGATGCGGAGTCCGGCCGGCCGGATCCCCTTCTGTTTGAGGGCGAAGAGCACGCCGTCCGGGTCCGTGTTGAACCCGGTCAAGTGCCCGCTGGAGTTGACGACGGTGTTCACGGCCCCGACGGCGGATGCGGACGCGTCGAGACCGTCGAGGAGTGGCATAATGCTGCGTTTGAACGGCGCCGTCACGTTCAGCCCCAGAATGCCCGCGCTTCGAACAAGGCCCGCCAACTCCTCCGCCGTGTCCGCGCCGATGCGGATGGAGCGGCATCCGGCGCGTCCGAAGATGTGGGCGTGAACAAGCGGACTTTTGCTGTGCAGGACGGGACGGCCGCCGACTCCGTAGAGGTTCACGGCGCCTCCTCGGAAAAGAGACGGAGTATTCTCTCCATCTCCCCGTAGGCGATCTGACCTTCGGCCGTCTTTTCCAGGCCGTCGGGATGAGCGAACGTGAACGGGGCTCCGAGCAGGGGCGCGGCGATCCGTGTCCAGGTCGCCCGAGCGCCGAGGCCGAAAGCCAGGATTTTTCCGGCGCGGCCGCCCGGCTCGCGGTAGAGAGAGACAATCCGGAGGGCTTCCCCGGCGCTCCGGGCGCGGCAGGCGATCTTGACGATATCAGCATCGTTCTTCAGGCCGCGTACGGCGATCCGTTCCAGAACGGCGGCGGACGGAGTCCGCCGATGATTGTGATACGAGAGAATGACCCGCCGTCCGCGACGCCGGGCGTGGGAAACGAGGTTTCTCCGGAAAGACGGGGCTGCGTCGCATTCGACATCGACATAGGCCGCCCCGGCCTCAAGGGCCGCCGCAAGGATGCCGAACCGCACGGCATCCGATACGCCGCGGCCGGGACGGCAGGTCGCGATCAACCGGTTGGGAAGGGCGAAGACGCCGCGGATGTCTTCCTCCGTCCAGTCGGCGAGGTCGAGCCGGATCTCGGCGAAGGGAATCGTCCGCAGAAGCTTCCGGCACCGTCCGGGGCTCAGACGTCCGAGGCTAGCGCAGATCACGGAGAATCTCCTCGAGTTCGCTCGTCCGGATGGGTTCGACGACGGCCCGGCCGATGCTCCGAAGCAACACGAAGTCGATGGCGTCGCCCGTTTTTTTCTTGTCGTGGAAAACGGCGTCGAGAACCTTCGCCGCCTTCATCCGCCGCCCGGGCCGCGCGGGAAGCCCGAAGGCCGCAAGGAGACGTTCGAGCCGCCGCGCCTCCTCTTCGGCGAGCATGCCGCGCCGTACGGAAATTTCGGCGGCGAGGGACATTCCGGCGGCGACGGCGAGGCCGTGGGGAATCCGTTGGGTTTTTTCCAGGGCGTGGCCGATCGTGTGCCCGAAATTCAGAATTTTGCGTTCGCCGCGGTCCTCCTCGTCGCGGCCGACGACGGCCGCCTTGACCCGCACCGAGCCCGCCACGGCCCGGGCCGCGGAAACCGGTTCGAGACGGAGAAGCGCCCCGACGTTTCTTTCCAGGAACTTGAAAAGCCCGGAGTCGGCGACGGCGGCCGCCTTGACGATTTCGGCGAAGCCGTTGCGGAGTTCGGCCGGGGGAAGCGTCGCCAGAATGGAGAGGTCGCAGAGGACGAACCGGGGCTGGTGGACGGTTCCGGCCATATTTTTATAGTTCCGGATGTTCACGCCGTTTTTCCCTCCGATCGCGGCATCGGCCTGCGCCAGGAGCGTCGTCGGCGCAAAGGCGAACGGCACGCCGCGCAGGATCGTCGAGGCCACGAACCCCGCGAGGTCGCAGACGACGCCGCCGCCGACGCCGACGATCCACGTCGAGCGGTCCACGCCGGCGGCGAGCAGGCGGACGTAGAGACGGGCTACGGTTCGCAGGGACTTGCGCCTCTCACCCTGTTCCGCGAGAAGGACCGGGACGTTTGCGGGAAAACGGCGGCCGTGGAGCCTGCGGACCGTCCGGTCGGTGACGACGACGGCGGGCGAGCCTGCGAGGCGGTCGGTCAGGGCTTCGAGCGGTGTGCCGATCAGGATCTGTGACCGGCCGCTTGCGGCGGCGATTTCGACGGTCTCAAGCATGTTCCGCGCCTTCCCCGGCGAGATGCCCGCAAAGGCGGAGAACACGGCCGGCCATCCGGGCGAATTCTTCGGGCGACAGGGTCTGGTCCTTGTCGCTGAGGGCTTCGGCGGGGTTGTGGTGGACCTCGACGATCAACCCGTCGGCGCCCGCGGCCGCCGCGGCCAAGCCCATCGGCTCCACGAGGCTCGCCCGCCCGGTTCCATGTGAAGGATCGACGATGACCGGCAGATGGCACAGTTCCCGGACGGCGGGCACGATGCTGAGGTCAAGTGTGTTGCGAGTGTAGGTTTCGAAAGTCCGGATGCCCCGTTCGCAGAGGATGACCCGGGGATTGCCTTCGGCCAGGATGTACTCGGCGCAGTTGAGCCACTCGTCGAGCGTCGAATTCATGCCGCGCTTGAGGAGCACGGGTTTCCCCGCCTTTCCCGCTTCGCGGAGGAGGGAGAAATTCTGCATATTTCGGGCGCCGATCTGAAGAACGTCGGCGTATTCGCCGACCCACCCGGCATCGCGGGGGTCGATGACCTCGGTCACGACGGGAAGCCCGAAGATTTCCCGTGCCTTAGCCAGGATCTTCAATCCCTTGATTCCGAGGCCTTGGAAAGAGTAGGGCGATGTCCTCGGTTTGAACGCGCCGCCCCGCAGAAGATGGGCGCCGGCTTCCCGGACTTTCTGTGCGGTGAGGAGCATCTGCGCCTCGCTTTCGACGCTGCAGGGACCCGCGATCAGGACGAAACCGCGGCCGATCTCGACGCCGTCCACCCACACCGTCGAACGCCGCTCGCGCGACGATTCCAGCGAATAGAGTTTGGGCGTCATCACCGGGCCTCACGGGCCGGCCGGGCGGTTGAGGATCCGGACCTCGCGAACGATGCCGGCTTCCGCTGTGACGGAGGATTGGAAATGATTGCAAACACTAGGGGTTTCTCCTTGGACAGGGGATGTCAAGACACAATGATCCCTCTTCAGGGAAAAAGGGGAGCGGGGGTGATATTACAGGGCGGGGGAGACCGCCCAGTAATAAAAACCGTAAACGAAGCAGGATACGCCCCGGGCGTCGGCCACGGCGGATCCTTGCGTTGTCATGAGGAGTCTTTTAGCTCAATTCCCGGATCTTGTCAAGCGGCTCAACCGATTTTTTTTCTCAGCCTGTCGAGAAGCCCGAAGGCTTCGTCATAATCCCTGGCCCGGATAACGTGCTTGAGGAATTCGAGGCTGCGCGTCATGTCGTCGATCCTCCGGAGCGAATGGGGGTTGAAGAGGATTTCGGCCAGAAGGCGGTCGTCCTCCCGGAACATCCGCCGGGTTATTTCCCGGAAAGCTGAAAATGATGAGCCGGGCAACGGGTCGGGGGACAGCGCGGCGGCGAAGGCAATCGCGGAGGCCACGGGGAGCGACAAGGACGTTCCCATGACGGCCTCGTGTTCGGCCAGGGAACATTCGACGACACGACAGCGGAGGGCGTCGAAGACGCGCCGGAACAGGATCTTGGCCGGTTCGGCGGATTCGCGGAGCACGAGGACGACCCCGCCGGAGATGCGGTCGAGGTCCGCGAAGTTCGGGCCGAAAAGAGGGTGAATCGAGGCATGCGGGAACGGGCATCCGCTGTAGTATTCGAAGACGGGGCTTTTGATCGTCGCGATGTCCGTCAAGATGCAGCCCGGGGGGAGGAAGGGCTCAACGGCCCGGAAAGCGGAAACGGTGTCCCCGATGCCGACGGCGTTGACGAGGAGATCGGGACGGAAGCCGGCCAACTCGGCCGGGTGCTCCAGCCTGGCTGCGCCGGGGACGGAGGCCATGCGGCCGGTGTCGCTGTCATGAACGCCGACTTCGGCGTCGCGTGCCAACCCCGAAGCCAGCCAACGTCCCATGTGTCCGATTCCCATAACGGCGATTCTCATATCACACCTCCTCATAACCGCCGAAAAATTTCCAAAACGTCGCGCGTTCCCGAGCCGCGGCCAAGGCCTCCGCGACGCCGGCGTCGCGCGGCGACCCGGCGAAATCCACGAAAAAAACGTATGTGCCGGGATCGGTCTTGACGGGGCGGGATTCGATCCTCAGCAGGTTGATCCGCCTCTCACGGAAAACGTCGAGAACGGCGCACAGGGCGCCAGCTTCGTGTCGCGTGGAGAAGGCGAGGGAGCCCTTTGCGGCCGCGCCCGTATGTTGGGCCCGGGACAGGACGAGAAAGCGCGTCCTGTTGCTCGGCTCGTCCTCGATGTTTTCGGCCGCGATTTCCAGGCCGTAGAGGTCGGCGCAAAGATGCGAGGCGATGACCGCTGTTCCGGCGCCCGGGTTGTCGCTCAAGCGCCGCGCCGCCCCGGCCGTATCGTAGACGGGCTGAGCGTCCAGGCCGTTGTCCCTCAGAAAACGACGGCATTGGGCGAGGGCCTGGGGGTGCGACATGACCGTCTTCAAACCGCCCGGGTCGATTCCGGGAGGAACAAGGAGCTTATGGCGGATGGGGAAGCGGATCTCCCGGATGATGAAGAGATCGTATTCAAGAAGAAGGTCGTTGACCTCGGCGACGGCGCCTTCGGTCGAGTTTTCGACGGGAACGATGCCGAGGTCGAGCCTTCCCCCGCCGACGCCATCGAAGATGTCTCGGAATCCGCGGAAGGGAATGGGAACGGACTCCGGGCAGGCCGTCCGGGCGGCCTCCTCGCTGTATGCCCCGTGCTCGCCCTGAAATCCGACAAGGGATGGATGCGCCTCCTCGGCCGTTCGACATTCCGAGATGATCCTTTGAAACAGGTCGAGCAGGAACTCTTCGGACAAAGGACCCGGCCGACTCCTGAGGATGTTGTTGAGGACGGCTTCTTCCCGGCCGGGATCCTGAACCCGGGCCTTGGTTTTTCCGGCCCGGAGCGCAAGTTCCATGCGTTCGGTTAAAAGCCGGACGAGGCGGGCATCGACGGCGTCGATCCGGCGGCGGATGTCGCCCAGTTCGACCTGAGCCTCCCGGCGCGACGGAGGTTCGGGGATGCCGAGAGCCGACGGCCGAACCGTTTCGGGCGAGATCACGGCAGGACTCCGTTCTTTCTGTCTTTCGGCGGGCATAGGGGTTTCCTTTTCGCTTTTCGCGGGGGGGAGTGTTAAGGAAACCTTAGCGCCCTACCGCCCGGTAGGTAAAGCCGTAATAGAAAGAGGGGCGGCAGGATGGAGGGTGTGATAGCGCTAAGGCGATGTCCATGTTTCGACCGAAAAGCATTCTATATCAAAATGAATTTTTGTCAAGTGCAAATGATGTAGCGAATTGTCGGGTCTTATGAGCGAACCGCAATCTAATCCCGCTGGCCCTCGATCAGGTCAAGGACGTCCCGAGAATCCCGCCACCGCGGTTTCACCCGCACCTGGAGTTCCAGGTAGACCTTCGCCTCGAGGATCTTCTCCATCTCGCGGCGGGACTCGATGCCGACTTCCTTGATGAGATCTCCGCCGCGGCCGATGACGATTTTCCGGTGGTTGTCCTTTTCGACGAAGACCGAGGCCCGAACATGGGCGACGGGTCTCGGCTGTCCCTTCTTGTCGCGTCCTTCTTTCATCTCGACGCCCTCGATCAGAACGGCCGTCGTGAACGGCAGCTCCTGCGTGACGCGGGCCAGAATCTTTTCCCGGACGATCTCGGACAGAAAGAACCGCTCGGACTGATCGCTGACAGATCCCTCGGGATAAAGCTTTTCGCCTTCGGGAAGAAGGGACGTCAGAATGTTCTCCAGAACCTCAAGGTTGTCGCCCTTCAGGGCGGAGATGGGGACGATCTCCCGGAAATTCATCAGGTCCTTGTAACGGTCGATGAGCGGAAGGACCTTGTCCTTGCGTACGGCATCGACCTTGTTGATGAGCAGAATGACGGGCGTTTTCACCTTGCCCAAAATCTCGATGACGAAAGCGTCGCCGTGTCCGAAGGCCTGGGCTGCGTCGATCAGGAGGCAGACGACATCGGCCGTCTCCAGCGAGGAACGGACGAAATTCATCATCCGTTTGTTCAAGGCATGGAGGGGTTTGTGAATTCCCGGCGTGTCGATGAAGACGATTTGATGCCGGTCGGTGGTTTTAATACCCAGAAGGTTCATCCGCGTCGTCTGGGGCTTGTCGGAGATGATGGCGACTTTTTCCCCCATGAGCGCATTGAGGAGGGTCGATTTCCCGGCGTTGGGGCGGCCCACAAGGGCGACCGTTCCGGCCCGGTAAGCGGGTGTGCCCGCCGGTTTTCTTTTGCCTTTCGGCTTCGTTTTTTCCGTCATGATTCACGTCTTTCAGGCGCGGCGGCCCTGCGGATTCTCAGCTTGCGGACCTTGCGGTCGTCGACATCCAGAACTTCGACGGCGAGGCCCTTGATGCGGAGGATCTCGCCTTTTTTCGGAAACCGGCCCAGGGCGTGGACGACGAGCCCTCCTACGGAAATGAAGTCGTCCTCGGCCAGGTCTTCATCGAACAGTTCCTCGAGTTCCTCGACCTCCACCTCTCCCGTCACCGTGAAATCCAACGGGCCGTTTTCCCGGATCTGGGCTTCCTCCACGTCATACTCGTCCTGGATTTCACCGATGATTTCTTCGACCACGTCCTCCATGGTGACCAGACCGCTGACGCCGCCGTGTTCGTCCACGACCATGGCCATGTACTGTTTGGATTTCTGGAATTCCTCGAGAAGATCGGCGACATCCATGGACTCGGTGACAAAGCTGACCGGACGGATCAGCGGCTTGATGGATTGGGTCTTGTGTTTTTCGTCGAGGTATCCCAGCAGGTCCTTGGCGATGACAATGCCTTCGATGTTGTCCAGCCGGTCCCTGAAGACGGGAATTCGGGAATATTTTTCCCGAATGATGATGTCCTTGAGATTGTCGATGGTCGCGTCGACACGGATGCAGACCATGTCCAGCCGGGGGGTCATGATCTCGCGGACAATGGTGTCGCCGAACTCGACGACATTTCTCAGCAGGCCGTCCTCGTCCTGTTCGATGATCCCCTGTTCCCGGGCTTCGTCGATGAAGGTCTGGATTTCGCCGTCCGTGGTTTCCCGTTCCTCATCCCGTTCGTTCCGGTCGTCCCATGCCGCCGCCGGCCGGATCAGGGCCAGAACCGGAGCGCCCATCATCCGAACAAGCCCGAAGGCCGGCAGAAACATTTTCAGAAGGGCGTGTTTCCCCAGGGACGCGATCGCCCGGGGAAGGACGTCGAAAAACACCGCGTAGATTCCCAGAGAAAGCATAAACAGCCACAAGGGCCGGAAACGGAACTGCGGGAACATCGCGAAGAGATAGACAAGGAAGGCGATGATGACAATCGTTCTCAGCCATTCGACGGCGATCCGGGTTTCCTCGAAACGATCGATGACCATCTGACGGAATCCCTTGTCTTTCTCCTCAAGGAACCGGCTCAGGGAAATTTTGGAATAGGATCCGAGGGTGAAGTGAAAAAGCGAGAAAAAGAAAACCGCCAGGACGGTCAGAGCCATGCCGGCGAAGAAAACGGCGGGATCGCTCATGTCTCTTCCTCAAGAAAAAGGCGGAGGGCCTCGGTCTCCTCATGGCGGTCGCCCGGGCGTTTTTCGTGATCGAACCCGACAAGATGCAGAAAGCCGTGAATGACCAGAGTGCGGAGTTCGCGATCCAGGCTGTGGCCGCGGATCCGGGCTTGGCGGAAAGCCGTGGGGACGGCGATGATGAGATCGCCCAGATAATGGCGCCCTTCGGCGCTCTTCTCCTTGATCGGAAAGCTCAGAACATCGGTGGTCCGGTCCAGCCTCCGGTATTGCCGATTGAGAGTCCGTACGGCCCGGTCTCCGGCCAGGACAAGTGTGACGTCGGATTCCTCATGCCCGTAATGGCGGCATAACCGTTCCAGGAGGCGGCCAAGGACGGCCGGCTTCGGTTTATGCTTACGCTGACGGTTGACGACGGTGATCATTTTTCTTTTCGAAGTCGAACCCGGGATAGCTCACCCGGGGGTGGTAAACCGCGAACAGGATGGATTGAAGGGAGGAGGCGACGGTCCTCAGCTCCCGCAGCGAAAAGTCACAATCGTCGAGCTGTCCGTCCTGAAGATAGGCGTTGATGATGTCCGTGATGACGTTCTTCAGAGTTTCCCTCTTGGGAAGCTTCAGGCTTCGCGCCGCGGCTTCCACGGAATCGGCGATCATGACCAAAGCCGCTTCCTTGCTTCGCGGCGGCCGTCCCGGATAGCGGAAGCTTTCTTCGTTGATCTTGTGATCGCCGGGGTTGTACTGTTCCTTGGCTTTCTGGAAGAAATAGCGGACCAGGGAATTCCCGTGATGCTGTTCGATGATTTCCCGGACCTTCCAGGGAAGTTTGAGCCGGCGGCCCATCTCCGCGCCTTCCTTGACATGGTTGACGATGACCAACGTGCTCATGGCCGGCGTCAAGTCCCTGTGAGCGTCGGAATCCAGGGTCTTGTTCTCGATGAAGTACTCGGGCATTTTGAGCTTTCCGATGTCGTGATAGAGCGCTCCGGCCTTGACCAGCATCGGATCGAGCCGGATTTCCTCAGCGGCTTTTTCGGCGATCGTGGCCACGATCAGGGAGTGATGATAGGTGCCCGGGGCGGCGATGGCCATGCGGCGGAAAATGGGAAGATCCGAGTTGGTGAGATCGAGAAGCCGTGTGGACGTGACGATGCTGAAGAGACTCTCCAGGATGGGAAGAAGCACGAAGGCCAGACCGGCGCTGAACAACCCGCCCAGAAGTCCGAAAAAGAGATCGGAGGCGAGAAAGGAAGACACCCCGCTCGGCCTCTGGATGAGATGAATGGTCAGGATGACGAAGGTGTTGATCGGTCCGATGAGAAACAATCCGGTCCGAAGAACCGACGTGCGGTGTTTGCGCTGGTAATACTTCACGCCGTAAATCGCCGCCAGGCCTCCGATGAAACAGAACAGCATCGGGTAGAACTCGGCGCCCAGCAGAGTGCCCGTCATCAGGCTGTTCAAAATGGTATAGACAAGGGCGACTTGACTCGATGTCAGAAAAGCGAAGATCAGCGTGCCGAATTGGAGGGGAAAGGCGAAGCGATAGGTTCTCGCGTCGGCAAGAAAGGCGATTCCGGCCCGTTCGCTGAAGGAACCGGCCAGAAACAGGGACATTTTCGAGACAAGGAGACTGAGAATAAGCAGAAGACCCATCATCAGGAAGTTCCGGAAAGCCTCCCGGCGCCGGCCCAGGGATTTCAGGTAATACCAAAGAGCGACGAACAGGAGCGCGGTGAGAAGAAATGTCCCTGAAAAATTCGCCAGCCAGCTCGGCGCACCGGCGATCTGTCTGTTGATGAGAACGATCTGTTTGATGGCGTCGGGCGTGGCCTCGTCGCCTTTGCGGATGATGACCTTGCCTCTTTTGATGGTGTAGAAAACGGTTTCGACGGCGTCCCTGGCCCGTTTCCTCCGGGCTTCGGTCTCCAGGCGGTTGTAGGTGATGTTCGCCGAGAGGAAAACTCCGGTCAGCGTTTTCAGGAGAGTGCGGGATCTTTCGGGAAGTTCCAGATCGTCGATTTCAGCGGCCAGGATTTCCCGGCTTTCTTTCATGTCCAGGATGTCCGGAACGCGAATCGTGGTTTCGCTCCGGGGAGGTCGGAGGATCGTGAAGCCCCGTTCGGACTCATCCTGGATGAAAAGGGTTTTCGACAGGATGATTCCGCGGGACAGGACTTTGCCGAGGAGATTGACCAGGCTGTCCTCGATCTCGGCGGGAAACCCGAGTCTCAGCAGGAGTTCGATGTCCCGGCGGGGAATTTCGAGGCCGGTTTTATTCTGAATCTCGGATTGCAGGTTGCCCGGACTCCTTTCCTTCTCCGGCTTTTCCAGCTCGTCCCGGCCCGTGGAAAAAAACAGCCGTACGGCGTTTTCGATGTTGAGAAAGACATTGGGATCCTGAATGTAAACGGGCAGGACGGATTGCTCGGCTTCCAAACGGCGTTTCTCGGTTGTTTCCTGGTCATCGAGGGTCAGATTGGCCGGTGCGACGATGTCGGTGTCGGCGATTTCTCCGGGTTCCAGGACCTTGAGAGCCCGGGAGGGCACGTAGGCAAGAAGGAGTGCTACGGTGAGCACGAAAAAGAACATGGCAAAAAAGGGGCTTTTGACGATTCGAAGCCAGAAATTTGCGCGCGGCGGCGCCGTTCCGTTGGGCTTCCGGGGTTGGATATCCGACCCCTTGAAAAGCTTGAGATTGTCGAAAGAGAGGGGCTGCATCGTCAACCGTCCCGGGATTCCCATTTCTGGTAGGCCGCGATGATTTTGCGGACCAGGGGATGGCGGACAACATCCCTGTCGTCGAAACGAACGAAAGCGACGTCCTTGAGGGATGAGAGAACGGATACGGCGTGAAGAACTCCGGATTTTCCGGGATCGGGCAGATCGATCTGGGTCACGTCGGCCGTGACGACGAGTTTGGATTCCAGGCCGGTTCGGGTCAGGATCATTTTCATCTGTTCCCGAGTGGTATTCTGGGCCTCGTCCAGAATAATGAAAGCGGAATTCAGCGTCCGGCCGCGCATGTAGGCCAGCGGAGCGATCTCGATCACGCCTTTTTCGATCAGACGATTGGCCTGTTCCTGCCGGGACAGATCGAAGAGGGCGTCATAGAGCGGCCGGAGATAGGGATTGATCTTCTGATACATGTCTCCGGGCAGAAATCCCAAGCGCTCTCCGGCTTCCACGGCCGGCCGGGTCAGGACGATCCGTTCGACTTTTTTCTCCTGGAGAAACGACAAAGCCATGGCCATGGCCAGATAGGTTTTTCCCGTCCCGGCCGGGCCGATTCCGAACACCAGGTCATGAGTGCGGATGGCCTCCAGATAGGTTTTCTGATTGAGGCTTTTGGGATTGACGGATTTCCGGGACAGGCTCAGGGGCTGGGAGGGAACAAACGTGTCCCAGGTCGGAGCCGGTCCGGCCTCGAGGATGTCCAGCACGATGTGGAGGTCTTCCTCCTTCAGGGTGTGCCCCTTGTTTTCGAGTTCCTGGATCTTGTCGAAAAATGTTCGGGCGAAGGCCGTCTTATCGGGATCGCCGTCGATCACGAGGAGATCGCCCCGGATGGACAGACTGACGCCCAGGCGCTTTTCCATTTTTTTCAGATTGCGGTCCAGAACCCCGGAAAAAACGGTCTTCTGGATACAGGGGTGGATGATTTTTTCCATCTCAGAAAGCGGAGGGGAGAGGATCGTCTTTCATGCGCAAGAGGAATTTAATCACTATCGAAAAGGCGTTGTCAAGTTGCGCCGCAGCCTGAAGGCCTCCCGCAAATCCCGGAGACCTTGAAAAAATGCGCCGGCTGGGGTATAAAAACCCTTAATTCCCACGAATCCGACAAGGAGCAAGAATGGACAAGGAATTCACCTCCGTCATGATCCCCACGGCTCTTTACAAAAAGATCGAGGAGGCCATCCGGGGAACGGAGATCGCCTCCGTATCGAGCTATATCGCCAACGTTCTCAGCGAAAGCCTGACTCGCCGGGAATCTTCGGAAGAGGTCTTCAGCAAGGAAGATGAAGACAAGGTCAAGGACCGTCTGAAAGCCCTCGGCTATATCGACTGAACCGCAGCCGTAATCCGCGCGCCGCAAAAAGGGAAGAGACATGAAGGGAAGAAAAGTCGTCGTCGTCGGGCTGGACTCCGCACCGGCGGGCATCGTCTTTGACAGGGCCGAAGAATTTCCTGTTCTGAAGGCGCTCATGGACAAAGGCGTCCATGGCCTTCTTCGGAGTTCCGATCCCCCGATCACGATTCCGGCCTGGATGGTCATGGCCACCGGACGGGATCCCGGACAACTCGGCCTTTACGGATTCCGCCACCGCCGGGGGTACGCCTATGACAAGATGTGGATCGCCAATTCCACGGCGGTCCGGGCTCCGAAGATCTGGGACATCATCGGCCGGGCCGGGGGACACAGTTGCCTGGTCAGTGTCCCGCCCAGCTATCCGCCCTATCCGGTTGCCGGTAACCTGATCTCCTGCTTCATCACGCCCGGCAAGGAGCGCGAATACACTTATCCGGCCGGTTTGAGAGACGAGATTGAACAGAGGTTCGGTCCCTACATATTCGATGTCGTTTTCCGGACGGACGACCGAGATCAGATTCTGGCCGAAATCTACCGCATGACCGAACAACGATTCCAGATCATGACCTGGCTCATGGAAAACAAACCCTGGGACCTGTTCATGTTCGTCGAAATCGGCGTGGACCGCATCCAGCATGCCTTCTGGAAATACACCGATCCGGAACACCACCTCTTCGAGCCGGGAAACCGTTACCAAAACGTCATCTTGGATTATTACAGGTTTATCGACGGAAAAATCGGCGGTCTTCTCGCCCAGGCCGGGGATGACGCCGTCGTCCTTGTCGTTTCCGATCATGGCGCCAAACGCATGAAAGGCGCGTTCTGTGTCAACGAGTGGCTGATCGACGCCGGAGAGCTGGCCGTCCGGAATCGGCCGGCCGTCCCGACGAGCGTCGACGACCTCGACATCGACTGGACGCGGACCAAGGCTTGGGCCTGGGGAGGTTATTACGCCCGCATCTTTCTCAACGTTGAGGGACGCGAACCCCGAGGCATCATCAAGCCTGAAGACTACGAGATGGAACGGGATCGTCTGGAAAAACGGCTGCTCGCGCTTCGCGGTCCGAACGGCGAGGAATGGAAAACCCGGGTGATCCGGCCCCAGAGCCACTATAGAGAGGTGAACGGCGAGTATCCGGATCTCATGGTCTATTTCGACGACCTCTATTGGAGATCGGCGGGAACTCTCGGTCACGGAACGATGTTTCTGCCGGAAAACGATACGGGGCCGGATGATGCCGTGCATGCCCAGGAGGGCATCTACATTCTCCGTGACCCGATGAGGAGGCCGGGAGGCCGGCGGGATGCCGACATTCTGGACATCGCGCCGACCGTTCTCGATCGAATGGGCCTGTCCGTGCCCGAAGAGATGTCGGGCAAAATTCTGGGTTGATTCTGATGATGGGAGAAGCAACAATGTATCTTGTCACCGGAGGCGCGGGTTTCATCGGATCGCATCTTGCGGCCGCCTTGCTGTCGCGAGGGCAGTCCGTGCGCGTCATGGACAATTTCCTGACCGGGAAAAGAGAAAATCTGGCTCCGTTTCTGAAAGACATCGATCTGTTTGAAGGGGATATCCGGGATCCCGAGGCCTGTCGCAAGGCCGTCCGGGGAGTCCGTCATGTCCATCACCAGGCCGCCCTGCCTTCCGTGCCGCGATCGGTCGAGGATCCCCGAACGACCAACGACATCAATGTCACCGGAACGCTCAACATGCTTCTGGCCGCCCGCGATGCCGGCGTTGAAAGCTTCGTCTTCGCCTCCTCATCTTCCGTCTACGGCGATGATCCCGGACTGCCCAAAAAAGAAGGCCGGGAGGGCGCGCCGCTTTCGCCTTATGCCGCAAGCAAGCTGGCCGGTGAAGTCTACGGCCGCATTTTTCACGACCTCTACGGTTTCCGGGCCGTTTCCCTGAGGTATTTCAATGTTTTCGGGCCGCGGCAGGATCCGTTTTCTCAATATGCCGCCGTCATTCCGCTGTTCATCACTCGGATGCTCGAGGGCCGGGCCCCGATCATCTACGGCGACGGCGAACAATCCCGGGATTTCACCTATGTCGCCGACATCGTCGAAGCGAATATCCTGGCCGCCTCCGCCGAGCCGGCCGGCGGCGCGGTCATGAATGTGGCCTGCGGGCGGAGAACGACGGTCAATCATCTTGCGGAAATTCTGGCCCGCGAACTGGGAGCCGAAGTCCGGGCCGTCCATGCCGATCCCCGTCCGGGCGACATTCTCCACTCTTACGCCGATATCGAGAGAGCCGGCCGTTTGATCGGATTCAAGCCGAGTGTCCCGCTCGAAGACGGTCTGGCCGCAACCGCGGCCTGGTTTCGAAAGGACAAGAACCCATGAGCGCTCAAACCAAGGCCCTTCTGAAAAAAATCCGGGATCGGGAAGCCCGGATCGGCGTCATCGGTCTTGGATATGTCGGGTTGCCCCTGGTCAAGGCTTTTCTGAAGAAAGACTTTTCCGTCACCGGGTTCGACGTCGACCTCAAAAAGGTCGAGATGCTGAACCGGGGCCGGAGCTATATCCGCCACGTCACCGCCTCCGATCTCAAAATCTTTCTGAAATCAAAAAAATTCCGGGCCACGGACGATTTCGACCGGCTCCGCGAAGTCGATGCGATCGTCATCTGTGTGCCGACACCGCTCGACGGACATCGCAATCCCGATCTCAGCTATATCCTGACAACGACGATCAGCATTGCCGAACGCCTCCGCAAGGGACAGATCGTCATCCTGGAAAGCACGACCTATCCCGGAACGACGGAGGAGGAAATGCTCCCGATTCTGGAGGCTTCGGGTCTTCGGGCGGGCCGGGATTTTTATCTGGCCTTTTCCCCGGAAAGAGAAAACCCGGGGGATCCGCATTTCACGGCGGAAAACACCCCCAAGGTTGTCGGCGGACACAGCCGCGACTGCCTGCGGATCGCCTGCGCCCTGTATGACGCCGTCGTCGGCAGCACCGTCGCCGTCTCCTCGACACGCGTTGCCGAATCATCCAAGCTTTTGGAAAACATCTTCCGTTCCGTAAACATCGCTCTGGTCAACGAGTTGAAGATGATTTTCGACCGCATGGGCATCGATGTCTGGGAGGTCATCCGGGCCGCCTCGTCGAAACCGTTCGGTTTTATGCCCTTCCATCCGGGACCCGGGCTCGGCGGCCACTGCATTCCCATCGATCCCTTCTATCTGACCTGGAAAGCCAAGGAAGTGGATTTCGCGACCCGGTTCATCGAACTCGCCGGCGAGATCAACACGTCGATGCCGTATTATGTTCTGGATAAAACCGTCGCCGCCTTGAACGCCGGGAAGAAACCTCTTAAGGGGGCCCGGATTCTGATTTTAGGGCTGGCCTATAAAAAAGACATCGACGATCCCAGGGAATCGCCCTCGCTGAAGCTCATCAGCCTGTTCAAGGAAAGAGGCGCATCGGTGGCTTACAACGATCCCTACATTCCGCGTTCGGCCGGACACCGCGAATATCCGGACATGGACATGGCCTCGGTCCCCCTCACCGCCGCGCGGCTCAAACGCTCCGACGCCGTCATCATCGCCACGGATCATACCTGCTACGACATCGATTGGATCGTACGCACGGCACCCCTCGTTGTCGATACCAGGAACGCAGTCAGGAAAAAGCGCGCCAACGTCATCAAAGCTTGAGCGCACAAAGAGAAAGGCAGGGAGAACGGTTATGAGAATTACGGTTCTGGGAACGGGATATGTGGGGTTGGTCACGGCGGCCGGGTTGGCCGAGTTCGGCCATCCCGTCGTCGGCGCGGACAAGGATGCGGCGAAAATCGAAAAGATCCGAAGCGGCGTATCGCCGATCTACGAACCCGGACTGGAAGATCTTCTGAAGCGCAACATGGCGTCGGGCCGTCTGTCCTTCGCCTCCGATGTCGGGCGGGCCATCCGGGAAGCCGATGTGATCTTTGTCTGCGTTGGAACGCCTCAGGACGAAGAAGGCCGGGCGGACATGTCTCAGATCGAAGAGGTTTCCCGCATGATCGCGGAAAATCTGAACGGCTACAAGCTTGTCGTCGAAAAAAGCACGGTCCCGGTCCGCACGTCGGCCTGGATCAAGCGGGTCATCACGCTTTACCGGAAAGGCGATCAGACCTTCGACATCGCCTCGAATCCCGAATTTCTGAGGGAGGGCGCGGCGGTGGGCGATTTTCTCAACCCCGACCGCATCATCATCGGCGTCGAAACCGACAAAGCCCGGGCCCTGCTGGGCGGCATCTACGACCGCTTCCGGGATCGCCTGCTCTTCACCAACATCGACACCGCCGAACTCATCAAGCATGCCTCGAACTCCTTCCTGGCCACGAAGATTTCCTTCATCAACATGATCGCCGACCTGTGCGAGAAAACCGACGCCGACGTCGAGCAGGTGGCTCTCGGTATGGGGCTCGATCCGCGGATCGGCTGCCAGTTTCTCAAGGCCGGGCTCGGCTACGGCGGGTCGTGTTTTCCCAAGGACGTCAAGGCGCTGGCCAAGATCGGCGAGGATCTGGGTGTGAATATGGATCTTCTCAAGGAGACCGAGAAGATCAACCGCGAGCGCATCGACCGCTTCTGCGAGAAAATCCGGCGCGCGCTGTGGATCTTGAAGGACAAGACCATCGCCGTTCTGGGGCTGGCTTTCAAGCCGGAGACCGACGATATCCGTGAGGCCTCGGCCATCAAAATCATCCACGAGCTTCTTCGGGAAGGCGCCCGGGTCCGGCTTTATGATCCCCAGGCCGCGGACAACATGAAAGAGATCTTTCCCGATGAGCCTCCCCGTGTCGTCTTCTGCGGGAACCCGTATGAGGCGGCCGAAGGAGCGAATGCCCTGCTGCTGATTACGGAATGGGAGGAATTCCGGAGCCTTGACCTGGAGAAAATCAAGACTCTCATGACCAACGCCATCATCATCGACGGCCGGAATGTTTTCGATCCGGCGGACGTCCGGGCCCGGGGTTTCGAATACGCCTCGATCGGCCGCAAATAAAGCATCACTTTGTGTCGGGGAGGCGGAGACGGAGGCTGTGCCGGCCCGGGGGAACATCGAGAAGGATGAGGGTGTCTCCGCCGTTTCGCGCGACTTCAATATGAACCGGTTTTCCGTCGAGCTCGGCGGCGGGGCGGAGAATGGTCCCAGGGTCCGTGTCCGCGTCTTCATAAGGACTCAGAATTTCGAGCCGAATGGGTCCGGGATGATCGGTGTTCCAGTGGATCATCAGCGTCCGCGTTGAGGCCGAAAAGGCAAAATCGTAGGCTGCGAAGACGTCCAGCGCGGGGATGTAGGCGTGAATACGGCCGTTGTCCGTTCCCAGCCTCGGCGCCAGGACGAGATCGCCGCGATGGACCTCGACGCCGAAGTATCCCTCGAAGAGCGCCTGGGCGACGCTTCCGGCTCCTCCGGCGAAATAATCGCTGCCCCGGCCCGATCCCTCCGGCGTATCCCACTCGAAGAAGCCTCCGTTGGCCAGGTTCTTGCGGCAGATTTCGAGGAGTTTGTCCCTGGCCTCGCGGCTGAACCCGTTCTTGAACATGGCATAGACGAGCCGCGCTCCGAACCAGTCCCACTGGCCGCCGTTCTGGTATTCGTAGGGATCATCCATCATCGGATGCTTGAAAAAGCCCTGCGGGTAGGGGGGAAGCAGGGTTCCGCTGATGGTCGAAATTCCGAAGCGCATTTGGCGTTCCATGGCTTCGGCGATGATCCGCCGGCTACGGTCCGGACCGGCCAGATTTGAAAGAACGGCCAGAGCGTTGCCGCCCATGGCGAACATGTCGTCCTCGTCGAAATCGTGGACGAATTCCTTGTCCAGGTGGATGTGAACCCGGTAGAATCCGCGTTTGTCCTGCCAGAGACGGCGGTTTGTGTTCTCCTTGACCGCCGCCGCTTTCCTTCTCCAGGCGTCCGCCCGGTTTCGCCGTCCTCGGGCCTCGAGCAGATCGGCCAGGTTGAGACAGGCCAGATAATACATGGATTGATCGTAGATGTCGGCCGTCCAGCGGGTTTGGTCGCCGATGTAGATCGCCGTCTGACCGGAGGCCGTCATTCCGACATCCCCCCAATCCGCAGTATGGGCGCCTGTGACCAGGCCGAGTGCGGCGTCGAATCGCTCGGACGGAACGAAAGCCAGGGCTTTCTCCAGCCTGTCCAGGATCGTCATTCCCCGGATGTCGCGGTCGAGCCAGTCCGGCCCGAGAATGCGCACGATATGCCAGGCGGCCTGCACGACGCTCGCCTCCTGGTCCGTCTCGGTGGTGTTTTTGTCCCGGACGCCTCGGGCATCGATCCAGTCGGGCAGGGATCCGGAATCCTCCTGGACCGACAAAAATTCCTCGATCCATGAGGAAAGGTGAGGGGCATCATAGTAATGACGCGAGGCGGGAAGAATGGTCGCCGCATCGCGTGTCCAGATCTGGGGATAGCCTGATCCGGGGAAGAACCCGCTTACGGTTCCGGTCCGGCCCGGGAAGGACACGGCCGTATGTTCGAGCGTCAGGCGGATCAGACGTCCGGCCCGGACGAACTCTTCGATAGGAGACGCGATGCGTGTCAAACCCTTCTTGTTTAAATCGATGGGAAGACCGTCCTCGGGCCATTTCCGGGAAAGAACCGTAAGGGGAAGAATGCGGGCTTTTGAACCGAAGTCTTTAAACCAGGCAATGCCCTCCCGCACCATGTCGAACTCCAGGCGGAATTCTCCGGGATCGAGCGGTGCCTTGACCGCGGCCGTCAATTCGGACGTTTCGCCGGGTTCGATTGTCCCCTGGAGATATGTCCGCGGGTTGTCGAATCGGATCATGACGCCTCGGGAGTCGAGGAGGTGATAGGATAAAACGATCGGATTCGGCCCCAACGATTCCCAGGCGGCCTGTCCGGTGTTCTTGATTCGGAGAGGCACTTCGATGGTCTCGCCTTCGCGGGCCTCGAGCCCGGATATATCGATTTCGATCGACGACCGGTAGTCCGGGACGGTCGTGTCGCGTCCGGAACACGCCACGAATGCGGCGAGCAGAACGGCCGAAACGATCACCGTGCACAGGAACTTTGCGCACGAATTTGAGTCCGCGGGTTTGAATGACATCTCAGCGACAACTATAAATTTCGATCCGTATCCTGTCAAGGAAGAGTGACGAGTTGATTCGCGGACTCCGGACATCCGATGAGGTGTTCAGAGGCACATCAAGGATCAATACGTCAGCGGCAGGGGACGAATCGGACGGTGTTTCGGGATTCGCGGACGACCTGATCAAAACATGCGATCGCCCCATCCACATCCTCTTCCGTTGTGTGGATACCCAGGGAAAAGCGGACGGAACAATGGGCCTCCTCCTCACTGAGCCCCATAGCCAGAAGGGCATGAGAAGGATCCGGAGAACCCGCCCGGCAGGCCGAACCTGGGGAGAGGGCGACGCCTTTCTGATCCATGGCCAAAACAACGGATTCGCCCCTCAAACCGGGCAGGGTCATGTTCAAGGTGGCGGGGATCCGCTTTTCACGATGCCCGTTCAGGCGGGCCTCGGGGAAGACCCGCTTGATGCCTGCTTCAAGCCGGTCGCGAAGCCGACCGATCTCGGCCATTTCCGGAAGCCGCTTGACGGCCAAGTCCGCCGCCCGGCCCATCCCGATTACAGCCGTCACATTTTCCGTTCCGGCTCTCAACCCGGATTCCTGTTTTCCGCCGCTGACCAGGGGACGAATGTCAACGCCGGCGCGGACATAGAGCACGCCGATTCCCTTGGGGCCATGGAACTTGTGGGCCGAGAGGGTCAGAAGGTCCACACCCAGCGTCCTGACATCGACGGGGATTTTTCCCGCCGCCTGAACCGCATCGCAATGGAACAGGGCTCCGGCCGCGTGGGTGATCTTGACCAGTTCGGCAATGGGTTGAATCACCCCCGTTTCGTTATTGGCCATCATGATGCTGACGAGTCGGGTCTTCGGATTCAGGGCGTCTCGAAGGTCTCCGACCCGGACCCGTCCGGAAGAGTCCACGGGGAGAATGACAAGATCAAAGCCTTCTTTTTCCAGATCGCGGCAGGCTCCCAACACGGCGGGATGTTCGATGGCGCTGGTGATGATTCGGTTTCTTTCTCCCCCGCCGGTCCGGGCGGCGCCCTTAACAGCCAGGTTGTCGGACTCGGATCCTCCTCCCGTAAAGACGATGCGTTTGGCCGTGCTGTTGATCAGGCGGGCGACTTGCCGCCGGGCTGAATCCAAGGCGCTTTTAGCGGTCTTTCCCTCGGCATAGATGCTGGACGGATTTCCCGGAGTTCGCTCCATATGCCGGACCATTTCCGCCAGGACTTCCGGATCGAGAGGCGTCGTGGCGTTGTGGTCCAGATAAATCCGCCGGACGGGCTTATTATCGGGTTTCGTGATCCACAGAGCGGCGCCGTCTTCACCGGAATCCGTTACGGCCTCACGCGTTCCCTCGGCTTCCTTGTGGATTTGACAGAGCAGGGACTTGTAAACCGGAAAACCGGAGATCGGATCATAGTTCTGCAGATCCGTCAGTTCATTGATGTTGGTGTTTCTCCAAGCTTCGGGTCCCACGGGCCCGCCCCCGCCCATATCGGCATCCACGGCGCCTTTCATGATGTCATCGGTGACGAAGGCGCGCATGACGAGGCTGCCGCGGGCGGTTGAGATTTTCACCATGTCCCCGGATTGGATGTTCCGTTCCGCGGCATCGGCTGTGTGGATTTGAACCAGGGGTTCGGGTCGCTTCTTGACGAGGGCTTCAATTCCGTGGTGTTGGGACCTGAAGTCCGTGGTCACCCGGGAGCCGGAATTGAAAACCAAGGGAAACGTTTCGACCCATTCCGGCCGGCTCCTCGGCCCTTCAGCCGGTTCCGTATAGACGGGCAGGGGATCGTAGCCGTGCTCTTCGAGGATGGTCGAGGCGAATTCGAACTTTCCGCTGGGCGTTTCGAATCCCGGTTTCCCGTCCGTTCTCAATGTTCCTTTTTCCCATTTTTTATATTGTTGCATGGGGGATTCGATCCGGACGGTGCCCCCGGCCTTTCGGACATCCTGGAGTGTGAATCCGGAGTTCTTCAGCACCCGCTGCAGGAGTTCGTCTTCATTCTGGGGGTAGAGATGGCCGTAGCCCAGGCGGCGGGCCAGCTCGGCCAGGATGAAAAAATCGTTGCGGGCTTCGCCCGGAGGTTCGATCACCTTTTCCCTGATTCTGAAGATCGGTCCGTATGTCATGTAGGATTGGATTTCGTACATCGTTGTGGCCGGAAGAACGATGTCGGCATAGGCGGCGTCGGCGGTCGCTTGTCTGTCGATGGAGACCAGAAAATCCAGGTTTTTCAGAGTTTTCTTCCAAATTTTCGGTTCGGGCCAGGCTGTGATGATGGATCCTCCAAGGATCATCAGGGCGCGGATCCTGTAAGGATCCCCTTTCAGGACGGAGTCAGGGAGAGCGATGGCGTGGGATTCGCCCCGATAGGCGCTGTAAACGGGAAAACGGTCCCGCCCCAGAGACTTGGTTTCATCGGGATTGGCCACCAAGCCGGATTTGTTAAGAGGGAACATGCTTCCGGGCATGGCGAAACACCGGCTGCCGGGGACATCCAACTGTCCGGCCAGAGCCCAGACGGCGAATGTGGCCCGGATGGCCTGGACGCCGCTGTTGCTGTACTCCAGCCCGCTGTACATGACCGGGGCGGCCCCGTCGGCCTCGGCGATCCAGCGGGCCAGAGAGATGACGGTTTCCTCCGGAACTCCCGTGATGTCCTCGACGACATCCGGACGAAAATGCCGGACATAGCGGGCGAAGTCGTCGAATCCCCGGGTCCACGTTTTCACGAAATGCTCGTCGTAAAGCTCCTCTTCGATCAGAACCCGGCACAGGCCGAGCGCCAGAGCGCCGTCCGTGCCCGGCCGGATCGGGATCCATTGTGCGCCGGTGACCTTGACTGTCCGGGTTCTGCGGGGATCGATCACGATGACGTGGGCCCCCCGGGCGGCCGCTTTCTGAATGCGGTGAAAATCCAAAGGTGGGGAATCGGTCGCGGGATTGGCGCCCCAGACGACGACCAGTTCGGCGTTCTCGATGTCGGAAAACATATTGATCAGCATGCCGCCCATGGTGACATGGGGAGCGATCATGGCGAAGGAGACGTAACAGAGGGCCCCCACGCCCAGAGTATTGGGCGAGCCGAAAGGAAAAAGCACGCTGGATGCCGAGGAGACGGCAACGCCTGCGGGCTGATAGATGTCGCACATGGCCAACTCGAAGCTGCCGCGTCCGGTATAAATGGCCGTCGCTTCGGGTCCGGATTCGGCCTTGATCTTTTGCAGGCGTCCGACAATGATTTCGTAAGCGTTATCCCAGGAAATGCGTTCAAAATCATAGGTTCCCTTGGCTCCTTTCCTCCGCAGGGGATGAAGAAGCCGGTCTTTGGAATAGACGATGTCCGCGGAGTGTTCGCCCAGCCGGCAAATGATACCCAGGTCGGAGGTTTCATCCGCTCGGGCGCTTTTCAGTCGGCCCCTGTCATCGATGTCGACGATGACCCAGCATCCGGCCGGGCAGATCCCGCAAATCGCGCGTTTTTCCGTCGATTTCAATTCAATCCTTCAGGAAAAAGAGGTTCACGGAGAACCATCGGTTGTGATCGAACCATTGCCGTTCAAGGCGGAGGTTCGTCCTGTCGGCCAGGATCTTGATCTCTTCCAGGCTGTATTTATGGGATTCTTCCGTATCGATCCGTTCGCCGTCCGTCAAGCGGATTTCCAGGTCCAGCGAGGATATGACAACGTTCTGTTCGCGCCGGCTTTCCAGAAAAAGCTCGACGCATCCCTTATCTTCATTGAAGACGGCGCGATGACGGAAGTTTTCGATTTGAAAATGTCCTCCCAGTTCCCGATTGATTCGGTGGAGAAGATTCAGGTTGAACTGCGCCGTAATCCCCCGGGAATCATTATAGGCCGGCTCCAAGATGTTTCTGTTCTTGAGCAGATCGATCCCGATCAGCAGACGGTCTTGGGCGGGCAGCCGTTCGCACAAGTGGCGGATGAAACGGACCGCCTCCTCTTTGCCGTAATTGCCGATGCTGGATCCCAGCCAAAGGATGAGCTTGGGGTTGTGTTGACGGTGTTCGATAAGATCGATGCCGTCCTTGTACCGGACGGCCAGGGGATTGACTTCAAGTCCGGGAAACGCTCGGTCGAGCTTCTCCGCGCTCTCTTCGAGAATATCGCTCGAGACATCAATGGGGATATATTCCAGTTCTCCGTTTTGGGACAGCAAAGCTTGAATCAGATGCCGGGTTTTAACCGAACTGCCGCTGCCCAGTTCAATCAAGAGGGTGTTCGTGGGCAACAAGCCGGCGATGTCGTCGGCGTTGTTTTTCAGAATTTCCGTCTCCGAACGGGTCAGGTAATATTCCGGCAGCCGGGTGATGTCTTCAAACAGTTCCGATCCCCGGGAGTCGTAGAAATAGATGCAGGGAATGGACTTTCGGGCGGCGGTCAACCCCTTCCGGACATCATCGGCGAAGGTCCCGTCGGCGCGTGTTTCCAGATTTTGATGGGTTTTTGGGAAATCGGGCATTTGAAAAATTTTAACAAATAACGCCGGCGATGCAAAGACGTTTTCGAAACATGTGAATCGATGTGGTCTTTCAAGGGGGGCTTGGGGTTAAAATCCCGCGACACGCAAGAAACGACGGGCGTCAGTTCCGAATGACATCCGACAGCGAGCGATCCCAGACGGCGGGGATGAAGCCCGGATAGCGCCGGGCGTAGGGGGCGGCGTACCAATCCTCGGCGGCCAGGGCCTTGTTGGCGGCGCCGAAAATTTCGTGCCAAACCTGGATGAAAACTTCGTTGAACGGCACGTCGAAGCGCAGAGGCGTGATGTCGCCCAGGCTCTCCCGCAGCGTCTCGTAATTTTCCTCAAGCCAGGTTTCGAGGATGCCCGCCGTGAGGTCGCGGATTTTCCGGAGAGGGACGGCATCTTCGGCCGCAAGAACCGGGATGACCGCCCGGACGGCGGTCGAGCTCTTATCGGTCTCGATATAGTCCAGCCGTTCAAGAAGATCGAGGATCCGGCCGAGCCTGTTCATTTCGATTCCCGTCCCGGAGCTCAACTCCCGAGCCTTCAGGTCTCGGGACCGAAGACCGAGCATGATCGCTCCGACATCATCAGCCAGGCGGTCGAGTTTGTCTGTGGCCAGATCGGCCAAAAGCGGCTGAATCGAAGGATCCGTTTCGACCCGGCGGACCGCCGACCGCAAGCGGCGCAGAAGATCGGGAAAGGCGGTTCGGGGGAGGGCGTGATGGTCGCCGAAGCTCGAGAGAACGCGGCCTTCTCTGTAATCGTTGTGGCTGCCCCAGTACATGCCTTTCAAGTCGAGACTCGGCCTCTCGACCGCCCAGAGAGAGTAGCGGCTGCCGTTGCCGTGGGTGCGTGCGGAGTCCGCATAGCCGCGGTCCTTTGCGAAAAAGCCGCCATACCAGTCCAGCATGAAACAGCCCATGACGATGAAGGCCGTGGCCTCGGCCGCAACACCGGGCGGTGACATCTCCAGCAGAAGGGGATCGAGCTCTTCCCGGCGCTCCAGGACCGCCGCAGCCAGTCCGGCGCCGTAACGTGCGGCCTCCGCGGAAACTTGCTTCACGTCGTCCGCAGTCAACAGGCAGAAATCCAGAAAATAAAGACCGGCCTCTTCTCTCACGACGCCCGCCGCTTCCAGGTCCTGCACGGTCAGGCCGGTTCCGTCCAATCGGTCTTCCAAATAGGATTCCGATCGGGAGGAATCGGCGAGTTCAAAAACGAGCTTCTGAATTTCCGGACGCTCGAGAAGCCGGAAAGGGTGCCGGGCGTCAGGTACATTATCGCCGATTGTCCCGGTGATGCCGAATCGAAGATCCGGTCCAGTGTCTTTTTGGATCTCGGGAGAAGGATCGGCACATCCGGCCATGAGAAGGATAGTCAACGCCGGCGGCATGATGAACTTGAACCGAAGCCAAGTCGCTGGAATAAACCGCGGGAATGTCATCGGGGCCTCCTTATCCGGCATGAAACCGGTCATCAAAAATTATGACACGGAAATAAACGTCAGGGTTGCCTCATGGATTCATCAAAATGCTACTGCGAACCCTTCGCAACGCCGCAGATGCGGCCGGATCGGCTCGCCCGGAGGGTCAAAATGCCGGACTAATCTTGGCTGACGTATGGGATGTTTTAACCGGAGGCTTGGAGATCTAAGTTGGAGAGCCAAGGAAAAAATCAAATCGGCATTTTGATGAATAGGCCAAGCAGGCCTCATCGATGCACAAGTCGAGGCGGCTGCAGATGCAAGGCGCGGAGGGTGAAGCTGTACTCTCGGTACTGCGAACCCTTCGCAACGCCGCAGATGCGGCCGGATCGGCTCGCCCGGAGGGTCAAAATGCCGGACTAATCTTGGCTGACGTATGGGATGTTTTAACCGGAGGCTTGGAGATCTAAGTTGGAGAGCCAAGGAAAAAATCAAATCGGCATTTTGATGAATCGATGAGGCTAGCAGATTCGGGGGAGAAGTTCGGAGGTCAGCGGTTCCAGCAACCGCAGCCCGCCCGTTGACGTCTCCAGCAGCAGTTCTCCGGGCCGGCCCTCGGCCGGGTGTCCGATTTCGCCGATGATCGCCGCTTTTTTCCCCAGGGGATGACGCCGGATCTGTTCGAGCATCCCTTCGGCTTTTTTCTCGGGCGCGACAACGACGGCCCGGCCTTCGCAGGCCATAAAGAGCGGATCGATGCCCAGGAGCTCGGAAGCCCCCCGCACGGCGCGCGAAAGCGGGATCCGGTCCTCACGGATGAGGACGGGATAGGGCAGGGTGCCGGCCAGTTCGGACAGAATTGTGGCCAACCCTCCGCGTGTGACGTCGCGCATCCAGAGGACGCCTTTTTTCCAGAATGGCAGGAGAAAAACCAGCGGCGCGCAATCGCTCCGCACGCGGGCCGAAAGCCCGAACTCGCCCCGTGCGGTCATAACGGCCAGGCTGTGTTCACCCAGAGTCCCGGTGAGAATGATCTTGTCGCCCTTCCGGATCCGCGACGGGGCAGGCCGGGCGATGGAGGTCCCGATGCCGGATGTGACAATAAAGATTTTATCCCCCTGCCCCTTGCGGACGACCTTGGTGTCTCCGGTGACAACCGTGACTCCGGCCTTGCGGGACGCTTGGCCGATCGATTTCAGAATACGATGGAGGTCTTCGACGGCCAACCCTTCCTCCAGGATCAGAGACAACGAGAGAAAGCGGGGAGAGGCGCCGGAGACCACAAGATCGTTGACGGTGCCGTTGACGCACAGCGTGCCGATGTCGCCGCCGGGAAAAAACGGCGGGTCGACGACGTATCCGTCCGTGGTGAAGATGATGCCGCCCGGAAGGCGTCCGGCATCGGGAAGATCTTCAAGATAGCGATTGCCCAGTAGAGGCAGAATCGTATCCGCCAGGAAATCCCGCATCATGCGTCCGCCGCTTCCGAGTTCGAGCGTGATTTTAGACATGAGGCGTTCCTTTCCGCCGGGCGAACTTGAAGTGGACGAGACAGGCGCCTTCGTAGGAGACCATGCACGGGCCTTTCGGAGAATCGGGGGAACAGGACACGCCGAACAGGGGACACTGGGGCGGACTCAGGAGTCCGCGCAGGACGTCCCCGCAACGGCATCCGGCGACATCGTCGGCGGAACTGCGGACATCCAGGCGGAATTTGCGCTCGGCATCGTAGGCGATCCAGGCTTTCCTGAAACGAAGCCCGCTTCCGGGGATTTCTCCAAGCCCCCGCCATAAGGCATCGCAGGGTTCGAAAATGCGGTCCATGATTTCGAGAGCCCGGGGGTTTCCCTCGTCCCGGACGACGCGGCCATAGGCGTTGGCCACGACCGGGCGGCCGGATGCGGCCTGGTCGAGGACGGAGAGAATGCCCAACACGATGTCTCCCGGCTCGAAACCGGCGACGGCTCCCGGGAGTCCGTAAGTCTTCGGGATGAAATCGTAGGCTCTTGTTCCGATGACGGCGCTGACGTGCCCGGGATAGAGAAAACCCTGGACGGCCGTCTTGCCGCTTTCGAGGAGGGCTCGGAGGGGAGGCGGAATGAGCCACAGGGCCCCGAGCACGGAAAAATTGGCCGTCTTCGTTTCTCCGGCCGCTTCGACGGTCCGGGCGATGGCGGGAATGGTGGTTTCGAAACCCGCACCGTAGAAGACGACTTCTTTTTCCGGATGACCGCGGGCCTCTTCCAGGGCTTCGGCCGGAGAATAGACGATTCGGAGCTGCGATCCCCGGGCCGGTACGGCATTGCGGATCGGGCCGACCCGCGTGGGCACGCGCGTCATATCTCCGAACGAGGCCAGGACGAGGTTTTCGGTCTCCGTGAGAAGCTTGACCGCCGCCTCATGATATCCGTCCGGAGTGATGCAGACGGGGCAGCCCGGACCGGAAATCATGTCCAACCCGGTTTCCGCCAGTTGACGGGCCAGACCGTATTTATGAAGCGCCATGGTGTGTGTGCCGCAGACCTCCATGATTCGGAAAGGGGAGGGGAGACGGGAAGCCCGGCGGGCGATTTCCCTCAAGACGGGTTCGATGGAGGCCCTGTCCCGAAACGCTTTGATATCCGGGGTCTTCATCGGAAATGATGCGCGGTGAAGCGGCGTCGACCGGATGGGACCGCCGGGCTATTGACCTCCGGCCCGGGCGATGTCTCTGAACAGTTTCAGGGTTTCCCGGGCCTCGTCCGGGTCAAGGCGTGAGATGGCGAATCCGGCGTGGACGATGACCCAGTCCCCTTTCTTCGAATCCGGAAGCAGACTGAAATCGACGGCCACTTCGACTCCCATGTGGTCGACCGCCCCGCGGCTCGAGGCATCGATCGTCTTGATTCTGGCGGGCACGGCGAGGCACATGGTTGTTCGTCTTTCGGCTATTCACCATAGCAGAAAATTCACGGGAAGTCCACCGCGGGCCCGGATTTCGGCATGGTTTCCTTTTTTGACACGCCGGAGGGGAGCCCGTATAATACCGGACATGCTGAAAAGCCTTGAAGGCTATATCGAACCCGGAAGCGAGGCGGATCGTCTTGTCCGGGACATCGATTTCCGCCGTCTTCCCCGGCATATTGCGGTCATCATGGACGGCAACGGCCGATGGGCCGGCCGGCACGGCAAAACACGGATCGAAGGCCATCAGGCCGGGTCGCATTCCGTCAGGGAGACCGTCGAATGCTGCGCCCGCCTGGGGATCAAGGTTTTAAGCCTGTTTGCCTTTTCGACCGAAAACTGGAAGAGGCCGTCCCGGGAGGTTCAGCGCCTCTGGAAGCTTCTTCGGGATTATCTCCGGAAAGAGGACAAGGTCCTTGTGGACAACGATTTGAAGCTGGTTGTCATCGGCCGGCGGGACGGCATCCCGGGGCTGGCCCTCCATGAGCTCGAACGCGTGGAAAACCTGACCCGGAACAACGAGCGCATGACCGTCGCCCTGGCTCTGAACTATGGGGCGCGTACGGAAATCATCGATGCCGTCCGGCGCATCCTGGCCGAGGCTCCGGATGCCGCGGATCTCGACGAAGACATGTTTTCCCGTTATTTGTATACGGGCGGACTGCCCGATCCCGACCTGCTCATCCGAACGAGCGGGGAGTGCCGGGTTTCGAACTTTCTGCTCTGGCAGATCGCCTATGCCGAGATGTGGATCACGCCGGTCCTCTGGCCGGATTTTCGGAAACATCATCTGATCCAGGCCGTTCTCGATTATCAGAAACGGGAAAGGAGATTCGGAGATATCAAAGCGGCGGGATCCCCATGAGCATGCGCCAGCGTGTTCCGACGGCGATCGTCCTTCTGGGTATTCTTTTTGTCCTCGTGCAGTATGCGCCGCGGCCCGTCTTTTTCGTGTTTTGTCAGATTTTCGTTCTGGGCGCCCTCATCGAATTTTACAACCTGGTCGCCCGGAAAAACCTTCAGCCGCAGCGTCCTTTGGGAATCGCCTGCACGCTTCTCATCGGCTTGTCGTTTTATTTTAACGAATTCACCTTCGATCAGGCCCTGATTCTGTGTTTTCTGGCCACGGCGGCCTATTTTGTCTTCGCTTTCGACACCCTGGAAAAACTTCCCGCTTTTCCATCCGCCGCCGGACTGACCCTCTTCGGCGCCCTTTATCTGGGATTCATGCTGAATCATCTGTTCCTGCTCCGCGATGTCCGGGGTCCGCTGGCGCTCTATTTTCTGTTCGCCGTCATTTTTCTCGGCGACACGGGCGCCTATCTGATCGGCAAACTCATCGGCCGGCATAAGATGACGCCCATTGCAAGCCCCCACAAAACGTGGGAGGGGAGCGCCGGGGGAATTCTCTTCGCGGCCGGCGGCGCCCTGGCTGTACGTTTTCTGGTTCTGCCGGATCTTCCGATTCCTTCGGCCGTCGCCGTCGGCGTTCTCGTTCACGCCGCCGCCCAGATCAGCGATCCCATGGAGTCCCTGTTCAAGCGGGCCGCGGGCATCAAGGATTCCTCCAAGGTGTTTCCCGGACACGGGGGATTTCTGGACCGGATCGACAGCTTGATTCTGGCCGGACCGGTCTTTTATTACCTGACACAATGGTTCGGCTGGTGAGATGAAATCCGTTGCCGTCCTCGGCTCCACGGGATCCATCGGGACAGCCACCCTGGACGTCGTCGGCGGCCATGGGGACGATTTCAGGATCTCGGCGCTGGCCGCCGGCGGAAACGTCCGACTTCTCAAGGAACAGGTCCTTCGATTCCATCCGAAAATCGTCTCGCTCCGCACGAAGAAGGATGCCGAAGCGTTCCGGCGCATCTGCCGGAAGCCGGGCCTTCGGGTGACATTCGGCCCGGAAGGCGCCGAAGAGGTGGCCCGCCGTCCGGAATCGGACGTTGTCGTCGCCGCCATCAGCGGATTCGACGGGCTGCGATCCACGCTGGCCGCCGTCGAAGAAGGGAAGACGGTGGCGTTGGCCAACAAGGAATCCATGGTTGTGGCCGGTCCGATCCTTCTCCGCAAGGCGGCCCGGACGAAAGCCCGGATTCTCCCCGTTGACAGCGAGCACAGCGGTGTTTTCCAGTGCCTGGCCGGTGTCCGGAAATCCCAGGTCCGGAAAATCATTTTGACGGCGTCCGGCGGCCCCTTTTTCAAGACGCCTCTTCGGGAACTCAAATCGCGGACTCCGGCCGAGGCGCTCAAACATCCGCGCTGGACCATGGGCCGCAAGGTGACCATCGACTCGGCGACGCTGATGAACAAAGGGCTTGAACTTCACGAAGCCCGCTGGCTGTTTTCCGTGGAGCCGGCTCGTCTGGATGTTCTCATTCATCCCCAAAGCGCCGTCCATGCCCTGGTCGAGCTTGCGGACGGTTCGATCCTGGCCCAACTGGCCCCGGCGGACATGCGTATCCCCATCCAGTTGGCTCTGACCCACCCCCGCCGCTTGGAAACCGCCGTTTCCCGTCTCGATCTGGCGGATGTCCGGTCTCTGGAGTTTTTCCCCGTCGAGGAAAAGCGCTATCCCTTATTCGGCCTGGCCCGCCGGGCCCTGGAAGAAGGCAAAAGTTTTCCCGTCGTGTTGAATGCGGCCAATGAAATCGCCGTGGATGCGTTTCTTTCCGGAAAAATCGGTTTTCTTGAAATCGCCTCGGTCGTCGCCGCGGTCATGGACGGACATGTCTCCCGCCCGGTCCCCGATCTCGAAACCGTCAGGGAGGCCGACGCCGAAGCGCGGCGGCGGGCGGGACGCGAAATAGGAAAGAGGTCAATTTAATGGGTAATTTTCTCGGCTCATTGCTTTCGTTTCTGTTTGTCGTGGGGATTCTCGTTTTCATCCACGAATTCGGGCATTTTTTCATGGCCAAGCTGGCCGGTGTCCGCGTCGAGGTTTTTTCCTTCGGATTCGGAAAACGCCTGTTCGGTTTCCGCAAAGGTCACACCGACTATCGGATCAGCCTGATTCCCATGGGCGGATACGTCAAGATGCTGGGCGAAGGCCTGTTCGAGCCGGACAAGGAACTGGCTCCCGACGACCTGATGGCCAAAACCCGTTTTCAGAGGTTTCTGATCATGGTCATGGGTTCGGTGATGAACATTCTTTTGGCGATCGCCCTCGTGGCCGTGATCAGCGGAATCGGCGTTTCCGTCCCCGAATATCATGATAAAAAACCGGCGATCGGATGGATCGACCCCGGATCGCCGGCGGAGCAGGCCGGACTTCTCGTCGGGGACGAAATCCTCAGAATCAACGGCCGGGCGGTTCCGACCTGGAACGATGTGGAAATCGCCGTCGGAACGAAGCCCGAAAGAATGATCCGTTTGGATATCCGGCGGGACGGCCGGGACATGACCGTGGATCTCATGACGGAGAAGGTGACCCGATTCGAGATGGGTTATGCCGGATTCCGGGCCGAAATTCTCACCCAGGTCCAGATGGTCAATCCCGGATCCCCGGCCGAGGCGGCCGGACTCCGGCCCGGCGATGTCATCCGGACGATCGACGGCGAACCGGTCTTTTTCTACCGGTTTGTCGAGGTCATCGAGAGCAACCCCGAAACGCCTTTGCGATTTGCCGTGGAAAGGGAGGGGGAACCCGTTGAGATCGTCGTCACACCCCGCCGTGAGGGCCAGGTGGGCCGGATCGGCGTTATGCAGGGCCCGGCCTCCGTCGTCAAAAAATACGGATTTTTTGCCGCGATCGGTCAAAGCCTGAGGGAAAATCTGAGAAATGTCTTTCTCATCGTCCGCTTCCTCAAGGATCTGTTTACAGGCGAAGCCTCGACGCGCCAGCTCGGCGGACCCCTGGAAATCGCCAATTTTTCCTATGCCGCCGTGCGCATGGGATGGCTGGCGCTCATGAGCTGGATCGCCGTCATCAGCCTTCAATTGGGGATCATCAACCTTCTGCCCATTCCGGTCTTCGACGGCGGCCAGATCTTCGTCCTGATGGTGGAAGGGATTCTCCGCCGGGATTTGTCGCCGCGGCTGAGGCAGATCTGGATGCAGATCGGTTTTGTAATTTTTGTGGCTCTGATCGGATTCGTCATCCTGAATGATGTCGTCAAACGTCTTCCGGAAGGATGGAAAAGCCTTCTCCCGTTTTAGCCGTCAGCCATGAGTCACAAGACTGCGTCTCCGTTTCCCCGGCGCCGGACGCGGAGAATCATGATCGGCCGGATCGCCGTCGGAGACGGCGCGGCGATCTCCGTCCAGTCGATGACCAAAACCGACACCCGGGATGCGGCGGCGACGGCCGCCCAGATCCGGCGCCTTGAACGGGCGGGCTGCGAAGTCATCCGGCTGGCCGTTCCCGACATCCGGGCCGCCGAAGCCCTCCGGGGGCTTCGCGCCGGAACGAAAACCGCCCTGGTGGCCGATATTCACTTTGACCACAAACTGGCTCTGGCCGCGCTCGAGGCCGGTGTCGACGGCCTGCGTCTCAATCCCGGAAACATCGGTTCGCGGAAAAAGATCGAAGAGGTCGTTAAAGCGGCCCGGGAGCGGTCCGTTCCCATCCGCATCGGCGTCAATTCCGGATCCCTGGAGAAAGACCTCCTCGAAAAATACGGCCGGGCCGTTCCCGAAGCTCTGGCTGAAAGCGCGCTCCGGCATGTCCGAATCCTTGAAGATCTGGATTTCCATCTGATCAAAATATCGCTCAAGGCCTCCGATATCCCGAGGACGCTTGAAGCCTACAGGCTTGTCGCCGGCCGGGTCGACTATCCTTTTCATGCCGGGATCACCGAGGCCGGCCTTCTTCTTCCCGGCACGGTGAAGTCGAGCGCCGGGCTGGCTCTTCTTCTGAACGAGGGTCTGGCCGACACCATCCGCGTATCCCTGACCGCGCCGCCCGAAAACGAAGTTGACGTGGGATGGACGATTCTTCGATCGATGGGAATCCGCCGCCGCGGTGTCGAGCTGGTCTCCTGCCCGTCCTGCGGACGCTGCGAAGTGGACCTTCCCGGAATCGCCTCGGCCGTGGCCGAGCGCCTGTCCGGATTGCCTCACGACCTGACGATTGCGGTCATGGGTTGCATGGTCAACGGACCCGGGGAAGCCAAGGAAGCCGATATCGGGCTGGCCTGCGGCCGGGGGGCCGGCGTTGTCTTTAAAAAAGGCAGGATCCACCGCCGTCTACCCGAAAAGAACCTTGTCGATGGATTCGTCGAGGATGTCCTGGAATTGGCCGGTCAAAGCCCGGAACGTGGTCCGGGGATTTGAAGCCGATCAGGGTTCGACGAGATTGTCGGGCCGTTCCCCGCGGAGTCCCTGAACGAGATTGCGCGCCGCCGTGAGAGACATGTTAAGACGGGTCTCATAGGTGGCGCTTCCGATGTGGGGGAGAAGAACGACATTGTCCAAGGCGAAGAGCCCGGGGTTGATTTCCGGCTCGCGTTCATAGACATCCAGACCGGCCGCTCCGAGATGCCCCGTCTTCAGAGCATCGACCAGGGCCGCCTCATCGACCGTCTCGCCCCGTGAGGTGTTGATCAGAATGGCTCCGCGTTTCATCAACCCGATCTTTTCCCGGGAGAGAAGTCGCCGGGTCTCCGGATTCAGGGAAACATGAAGGGACACGACATCGGAGCTTTGGAGCAGATCTTCGAGATTCCGGTGAGAAGCTCCCGAGGCGGTTTCCTCGTCTGCGGAAAGGGGATGCGGATCGGTGTAAACGACGTCCATTTCGAAGGCCGACGCCCTGAGGGCGACGGCCCTCCCGATCCGGCCCATGCCGATAAGGCCCAGGCGTTTGCCGGCCAAGCCTTTTCCCAGAAAAAGATCGATGGCCCACCCTTTGAAAGACCCGTCCCGGATGAACCGGTCGGCCTGGGGAATGCGGCGGGCCGCGGCCAGGATCAAAGCCCAGGTCAGCTCGGCGGTGGCTTCGGTGAGGACGCCCGGGGTATTGGTGACGAGAATGCCTCGGGAGCGGGTGTAAGGGACATCGATATTGTTGTATCCGACGGCGCAATTGGCGATGATTTTCAGATGGGGCGCGGAGTCGATGACGTCACGGTCGATGATGTCGACAAGCAACGGCAATAGGCCGTCCTTATCTGCGAGACGGCGAATCAGGTCGGATTTGGGCAGGAGTTCGGCATCCGTTCCGATCTCGACGTCGGCATGGCGGTCCAGATAGTCGAGCGCTTCAGGAAGAATCTTGTGGACGACGAGAACTCGGGGCTTCATTGAAGGCCTCCTGATCCGGGAGTGTCAAAAAAAAGGGAGGAAGCCTTTCGGCTTCCTCCCCGCAATGGCAAGACGTTCGTCAAGCGAAAGAGGCAGGACTAATCCACGCTCCCCGCTTTCTTTTCCGTGATGATGCCCATGATTTCGATCCCCGACTCGCGGATGATGTCGATGACATCGACGAGCTTTCCGAATTCCAGTTCTTCATCAGCCCTGAGGAAGAGTTTCTTTTCGGTGACCATCAGGAATGCCTCTTCAAGCATATTCTGGAGGGTTTCGAGTGTTGCGATGTCCTGATTGACGTACATGGTGCTGTCGCGCCGGATGGTCAGGACGACTTCCGGACTGTCCGGCATATCGGTGGTGTTTAATGCATTGGGAAGGCTGACTTCGACCCCCTTCTGGACGAGGGGGGTTACGACCATGAAGATGATCAGAAGAACCAGAAGGACATCACACAGGGGAACGACGTTCGGTTCGGCGTTGTATTTTTGCCCTTTTGTGGAAACTGAAAATCCCATTTGTGTGTCCTTTCTTCTAAGAGTGAGCCTTTCGGATCACTTGGCTTCGGTTTTCTTGATGAAGAAATCGACGATCTGGGACGATGTGTTGTTCATCTCGGCGTCGAGAATCTCAACACGGTTGTTCAGCATGTTGTAAACCCAGAGAGCGATGATGGCCACGCCGATGCCCAGAGCCGTCATGACCAGAGCTTCGGCGATGCCCGCCGCCACCGCGCCGATTCCGCCCGAACCCGTCAGCGCCATGCCGCGAAACGCGGTGATGATGCCGAAAATGGTTCCGAAGAGACCGATGAAGGGAGCGGACGTGGCGATCGTGGCCAGGATGCTGAACCCGCGGCTCATCTCATGCTTGTAAAGGGTCGCCGCACGGTCGGCGCCTCGTTCCGCCGAGGCGATCTGATCGCTCACGGCAAGACCCGAATCGCGGCCGTCGATGAATTCCTGCACGCCGGACGCCGTCACGCGGGCCAGGTGGCTGGACTTGTTTTCTTTCTTCGAAGCCAAGGCCAGTGCTTCCTTGTAGCTGCCGTTTTTCAGAAAATCAGCCAACTTGGGCGCGACGGCCATGGACCTTTTCTTGGCCTTGGCGAAAATGATGTTCCGCTCGAAAAACATGTACAGCGTGAAGATGTTCAAAATAATCAGGATGACGCCGACTGCCTTCGGGATCGGGCCCATGACATGCCACATCTCGAGAAGATCGAATTGCATATTGCCTACCTCCTTTTAAATATCGAAAGCATGAATAGCTTTGCGAACGAACCTAATGCCTATTTGAGTTGGAATCGGACGGTGACGGTGAAAACGACCGGGCGGGGCCGCCCGTTGATGATCATCGGTTCATAGACCCACTGCCGAACGGCGTCGATGGCCGACTGGTCGAGCAGAGGGATGGAACGCAGAACCTTGATGTTCTGAACGCGTCCGTAGATGTCCGTCGTGGCTTCAAGGATGACAATGCCGTCGACGCGGGCCTGACGGGCGATTTCGGGATAAATCGGCTCGACCTGGCGGACCAGCCTCGGCGGTTTGATCTCTCCGATGGCCCTGACGGGAGCTTCCACTTCTCCGACAACGCCGCCCAGGACGCCGCCGACGACGCCGCCCAGGACGCCGCCGATCACGCCGCCTTCGACGCCGCCTTCGACGCCGCCCTCGATTCCGATGTCCGAAATGACCTCATCGGCGATGACATCGGGAATTTCGACCGGCGCCACCAGTCGGCCGGGCTCAACGGACGTTGCGGCCTGAACCGGCCTGATCCGTGTGCGGGTCGTCGAGCTGGAGGCTCTCTTGGCGGGAGGCGGGGGCGGGGGCGGAGGCGGGGGCGGGGGAGCCAGGAAGGCGCTGTAAACCTCAACCGTCGGAAGATCGCCTGTTGACATAAGGGGGATGACGACGGCGGCGCCGATCAAGACGACGTGGGCGATGATGGCGACGGGAAGAGCGAAAGCCTTGCGGCCGCCTCCTCCACCACCTTTGACAAACGAATCCTTGAAGATTTCGGGAACCGATTGTTTGACTTGGGTTTTTTTTGCATCCGCCATTTTATTACCTCGTCTTAAAAGGATTCAAGCATACCACGGAAAATTATAAAGTAAAAGACCTTTTTTCGCAAGCCATATTTATTTTCTGAACCCCTGCCGGGTTTTGAAAATCTTGTGCCAGAAATAGACGATGGGACAGGATTGGTAGATCGTGGAATAGGTTCCGGAGATGACGCCGATGATCATGACGAAGGCGAAGTCGTTAATGACCTCTCCGCCGAAGAGATAGAGGGCGACGACGGTCAGAAGGACCGTGCCCGAAGTGATGATGGATCGACTCAAAGTCTGATTGATGCTGGAGTTGAGAATGGATTCGAGGGGCGTTCTGCGCATGAGCTTGATGTTGTCCCGGACCCGGTCGAAGATGACGATGGTATCGTTCAGCGAGTAGCCGACGATGGTCAGCAGGGCGGCGATCACGGGAAGATTGATTTCCCGGCTGGTGAAGGAAAAGATGCTCAGGGTGATCAGAACGTCGTGGCCCAGGGTCATAACGGAGGCGACGCCGTAGGCCAGCTTGAAGCGGACGGCAATGTAGGCGAGCATGCCGACCAGAGCCCATAAGGTGGCCTGAAGGGCTTTCCGTCTGAGATCCGCCCCGACTTGGGGGCCGACGGTTTCCTTGCTCAGGACCGCGAGGGAGCCGAGATAGGTTGTGTTGCGAAGGATGTCGACGGCTTCGGGATCGGTCCCGGCGGCGGTCAATTCGCCGTAGTCGCCGATGATATGGTTCTTGACACGATAGGCGATGATTCCCCGAGCCAGGCGGCCCGCGTCTTCAGGGAACCCGGATTCGAGAAGAAGAACCAGTGATTTTTCGTCGATTTCGTTCAGGTCGCGAAGCCCCCGGGCTCGATTTTCCGCTTCTTCGGGAGAGCGAAGGGTTTCGATGATCCGGATCCCCATGAGCTCGTGAGCCTCAAGTTCCGCATCCTCGTTTTCGAGGTCGCTCTGAAGCTGGGTCCTGATGATGTATTCCTTTCCGGAGCGATCCACTTCCTGGATGGTGCTGCCGCCGAGATCAATATCCCTCAAAGACGCTCGGATCTGATCGACGGGAATCGTGTCGCGGAACATGAGATGGATCAGCGCTCCGCCGGAAAAATCAACTCCGAAATTCAACCCCTTGCCGATGATGATGTTCGCCAGGCCGGCCAGGATGAGGATTCCGGACAGAGCGAAGGCCGGAATCTTGTAACGAAGAAAATCGATATTGGGTGTTTTGAAAAACTGCATGGTCAGATGCTCATCTTTTTGATGTTTTTCTTGGATGTGACCGTCAGATCGAAAATGAGGTGGGAGACGAAGACGGCCGTGAACATGCTGGCCGTAATGCCGATGATCAGGGTGACGGCGTAGCCTTTGATCGGCCCGGTTCCGAATTGGAACAGGAAGACGGCTGCGATGATGGTCGTGACGTTGGCGTCGAGAATGGCCGAGAAGGCCCGGGAGAAGCCCAGGGAGATTGCGGCGGGCACACTCTTTCCGGAAGTCAATTCCTCCCGGATTCTCTCGAAGATGAGAACGTTGGCGTCGACGGCCATGCCGATGACCAGGATGATGCCGGCGATTCCGGGCAGAGTCAGGGTGGCCTTGAAATAAGCGAGGGCGCCGGCCAGCAGAATGATGTTCAGGACGAGGGCGACAACGGCGTTGATCCCGGACTGCCGGTAATAGACCACCATGAAGATGATGACCATGAGAAGAGCGACGAGAGACGCCATCAGCCCCCTGCGCACGGAATCCGCGCCGAGGGACGGCCCGATGGTCCGGTTTTCCGCGATGTTGATCGAGGCGGGCAGAGCACCGGCCCGGAGAACCAGCGATAGATCTTCAGCTTCCTCGATGGTGAATGTCCCCTGAATGATGCCTTCTCCGGAGATGCGGGCGTTGATGACGGGAGCGGATTGGACCTTTCCGTCCAGAACGATGGCCAGTTGCTTGCCGATGTTTTCTCCCGTCGTGCGTTCGAAACGGCGCGCCCCGTCGGCGTTCAGGGAGAAGGATACAGCAGGGTTGTTCCATTCGTCGACGGACCGGCGGGCATTTCTCAGGTCTTTTCCGGTGACGGTCGATACCCGGCTGAGGAGGTAATATCCCTCGGCCCGGCGCCGGGGATCGCCCCGGATGACGACGGCGTCGTCGGGAACGACCCCGCCGTATTCCCTGAGAAGACTTTCTTCGTCGGCGGCCGGTCCGGCCAGCACCAGTTTCCATTCGAGAAGCGCGGTCGTCTTGATGAGGTCGAGGACTCGCTCGGGGTTGTCGACGCCGGGAAGCTCGACGATGATTCCTTCGCCGCCCAGGCCCTGCCGCTGAATGGTCGGCTCGGCGACGCCGAACTGGTCGACCCGGTTCCGGATGGTCTCCAGAGCCTGACTGACGGACATATCGCGCAATTGAACTTTGACCTGAGGCTTCAGGGACACCGTCAAGGTGCGTCCGACGACGCTGTAATCCCAATTCCGGAAGTCGTCGTCGAGAAGGTCACGAATTTGTCCCAGCCGGTCGGTGTCGATGTCCTGAACCTTTAATTCGCCGGGCTGGGTCCGTGTGATCATCCCGAAGGGCAGTTCTTTTTTTGTCAAAAGGTCCTGGAACCGGGCGATCTCCTGATCGGTCTCGATATTCAGGGCATCGTCGGTGACGACCTGGAGGACGAGATGGAGGCCTCCCCGAAGGTCAAGACCCAGACGGATCTTTTCCTTGGGCGGAGTGGCTAGAAAGACGGCCAGAGCGATGACTCCGACGGTCAGAATGACTTTCCATTTCAAACCTTTTTTCATGTTTCCCCGCGCTTACCTGTCGAGAATGGCTTGGAGTGTCCGCCGGGACTATTCCTTGCTCGGTTTGTCTGTGGGGCCGATAATGGCGCCCACGGCGCTCTTGGTGATGTCGATCTTGACATTGGTCGCGATCTTGAGTTCGATCCGGTCCTGTTGGACTCCCATGACCGTTCCGAAGATCCCCCCGGATGTGACGACGCGGTCGCCCGGTTTCAGGTTTTCCACCATTTCCTGGTGCTTTTTCTGTTTTTTCCGGGAGGGGAGGATGATCAGAAGATAAAAAATGGCGAAGACCAGAATGAACGGAAGCAGGGCTCCGAACATGCTGCCCTGGGGGGCTCCGGCCGAGCCGGCGCCGGGAGCGGCCATAAGAGGCGTTGAGAACATCATTGCTTTTCTTCCTTCACGGTGCAATTTTCCATCAGGCTTTCGAGCAGCGACGGAAACGAACTCGATAAAATAGATTGCCGGATTTTGCTGAAGATGTCAAGATAATAATGAAGGTTGTGGATGGTGTTCAGCACGGCGGAGGACATCTCCTGCCGGACGAGAAGATGGCGCAGATAGGCCCGGGAAAAGTTGCGGCATGTGTAACAGCCGCAGTTTTCGTCGATGGGCCGGGCGTCATCCGCGTACTTGATGTTCTTGATGGCCATCCGTCCGCGGCTGATAAATAACGTTCCGTTGCGGGCGTTCCGGGTGGGCAGAACGCAGTCAAAGATATCCACACCCCGGGCCACCGCCTGAACGACGTCCTCGATGTAACCCATCCCCATGAGGTAGCGCGGTTTGTCCCGGGGCAAAAGAGTATCGCCCTGTTCGAGGATTTCGAAAAGCTGCGACTTGGGCTCCCCGATGCCCAGGCCGCCGTAGGCATATCCCGGGAAACCGAGAGCCAGCAGTTCCTCGATCGAACGGCGCCGGAGGTCGGCGAAAACGCCGCCCTGACTGATGGCCCACAATTGTCCGGGTTCGCCGAGGGTTTCCCAGTGTTTTCTTGATCGGCCGGCCCACAGCGTTGTCAAGGCCACGGATTTTTCCATGGCCTCCCGGGAATAGGGGTAGGCGGGGAAATGATCCAGGCACATCATGATATCGGTTCCGAGGCCGGCCTGGATATCCACGATCTCCTCGGGAGTCAGGAAAAACTTGGTCCCGTCGATGTGAGAGGCGAATCGGACGCCGTTTTCCGTGATTTTGGCGAGCGGCGAGAGGCTGTAGATCTGGAAACCGCCGCTGTCCGAGAGGATTGGTTTCGGCCAGGACATAAAGGCGTGGATTCCTCCCAGGTCCCTGACAACATCCACACCCGGTCTCAGGAAAAGATGGTAGCCGTTGACGAGCAGGATCTCTGCGCCGAGTTCCTCGAGCTGGGCCCGGGTCAGGGATTTGACAGAGCCCTGACTGGCCACCGGCATGAAAGCCGGGGTCTCGACATCTCCATGAGCGGTCCGGAGAAGGCCCGCCCGAGCCCGCGAATCGGAGTCTTCGGCGAGGATGCGGAAAGTGCCGTTCATGAGGTGAACCGGATTTGCAGGATGTCGCCGTCCCGGACGATGTAGTCTTTTCCCTCGAGCCGGAGGCTGCCGGCTTCCCGGACGCCGGCCATGGAACCGCGGGCCAGAAGATCTCCGCAGGGGACGACTTCCGCGCGGATGAATCCCTTTTCCATATCCGTGTGGACAACGCCCGCGGCTTGTCGGGCCGATTTTCCTTGGGAGATCATCCAGGCCCGGACTTCATCTTTTCCGATTGTGAAAAACGTCACCACATCCAGAAGATCGGGGATGCGCCGGAGAAAAGCTTCGGCGCCGGGAACGTCGATGCCGAAACTTTCCCGGAAAAGGGCCTTTTCCTGATCGTCAAGGCTCATGATTTCCTCTTCGATGCGGCCGCAGAAAGCCGAAAGCGATCCGGGATATTCCGAAAAGGCCGGAAGGTCCTTCGGCCGGTTCAGGTATGGCAGGTCTTTCTCGTCGAGATTGATCATGGGCATGATGTTTTTCCGGCTCAGAAAAGCGAATCCCCGCAGGGCTTTCTCTTCATGGGGCGCGAGTTCCGCCCCTCTAACGCCCCGGCCGCTTTCGAGAAGGGGACGGAGACGCTCCAGGATCTCCTTCTCCTTTTCCTCGTCGGGCGATTTCCTTTTCTTGAGGTCGGCCTCCAGTCTCGCGACGCGATTCTCCGTCATGAGCAGGTCGCTCAGAATGAGCTCCTCCTCCATCGTCTTCAGATCGGCCGCGGGATCGATCTTTCCGGACGGCGAAGGAACCCTGGGGTCGCGGAAGGCTCGAACGACATGGACCAATCCGTCGGCCTTGCGGAGATGGTCGAGATAAAGACTGGTCTTGACCTCTCCGAGCGAGATTCCCGCCAGATCGACGATTCCAACAGCCGCCGGAATCGTCTTTTTGTCCGGATGGAGTGCGGCGATTCCATCCAGGCGGTCATCCGGCAGACGGAGGATCCGGATATGGACGTCTTTCCGGCTTTCGGCGGTCGAGGGCTCCGCGTCCTGAGGCCCCCCGAGAAGCCGGAAAAGGGTGGATTTTCCGGTTTGGGGATAGCCGAAGAGCGTGATGTTCACGCTGTCTTTTATCCGTCATCCCACCCCCCCTGTCAACCCCCCGGGATTGTGCGTTAAAAAGCCGGGGTTTAATTTTCTTTTTCCAATCCCCGGCTTTTTAACCCTTCGGGCGAGCCGATCTCACCGCATCGATTTCGTCACACCTTTGGATTTCCGCGAGGAGTCTTGTGAAACGGTATTGATGTGCCGTGTGTTTTTGGCTATAGTATCTCCTTTTAGTTGAGGATTCGCATGAAGAAAGAAAAAAAGCCCCGCGAGAAAGGCGTTTTTCGCGAATATTTCGAACTCATCGCCGAAACGGCCGTTTTCGTTTTTTTTGTCATGACCTTCGTCGTCCAGGCTTTCCAAATTCCCACGGGATCCATGGAGCCGACTCTTCTGATCGGGGATTTTCTGCTTGTCAACAAATTGGCTTATGCGGAACCGCGGTCCGCGCTGGAGGCGGCCGTCCTGCCGCGCCGCCCCGTCGGCCGGGGCGATATCGTCGTTTTTAAATACCCGAGAGAATTGACCAAGGACTTCGTCAAACGCGTGGTCGCCCTCGAGGGGGAAAAAGTCGAAATCGCCGATAAGGCGGTGCTGATCAACGATGTTCCGCTGGATGAAGCTTACAAAGTTCACAACGACTCCCAGGTCATCACCCGCAACAGCTATTTTCATTACGACGACGCCATCCGGGACAATTTCGGTCCCGTCGTCGTTCCTCCCGGCCATTGTTTTGTGATGGGCGACAATCGCGACAACAGTGCCGACAGCCGCTATTGGGGATTTCTACCTCTCGACTATATCAAAGGAAAGCCCTGGATCATTTATTTTTCCTATCGAGCCGAGCAGGATGCCTGGCAGAAGACCGGATTCCGCGACAGGATGCGGAAGTTTCTCAGCTTCCTGCCCCAGGCGCGATGGAACAGGATGCTTCGAACCATCCACTGATGATCCGGTCCGGCTTCAGGGCCGGGATGGGCTCAACGGGCCGGGCTGACGGCGATTTCCTCATAAGACGATATGTAGAACACGGGGTTTTCCGCCGTGTAATCGCGTAAAAAAATCTCGCTGATCACGATGCCGTCCATGTCTTTTCCGACGGGCAGGCCGAAGCAATACAGCAGAGTCGGGGCGATATCGACGATATTCATGCCCTCCACCGTCCGGCCCTTGCGGATGCCTTTCCCATAGAAAAAGACCACACCCTCCGGCGCATCCTCATGGTGGGCCGAGATTTCGGAGTTGCCTTGAAGTCCCTCCACGAATCTTTTCCAGAGGGGAAGGGGTTCGACTCCGAAAGGGGAATAAACCACGAGAATTTCCTCGTCCTTGAGCGAAGCCAAGTATTTCCCCACGATTTGATCGCAAAAGGCATAGTATCTTTCGATCATGCTCCCGTGCCGGTTGATGTCCTCTTGAGGGATATTGCCGAAAAGATCGGGAAAACTGTATTTATAAAAAATGGATTGGACGGTGTTGAGACCGCCGAGGAGGATGTGGGACAGCGTCGGTTGGATCTGGGCTCTGTCCGCGAAGGCTTTCTCCTCATAATCCCAATCACAAAAAAAAGCCTTCCGGGCTTGGTCGTGAAAATAGCTGCCTGCGGCCGACTCGTCCTGGAGAAAGTGGTCGAAGCCTTTTTCGGCCCTTTCGGTCGGCGCCGGGCATTCACCGGCCTGCCGGTCTCTCCGGAGATAAGCCGATCCGTTGTCCTCGAGAATCCGCCAGATGTCGGTGACGACGGGTGCGGGCTCGCGGCGCGCTGTTTGGAGATAGCCGATTCGGGACAACTGGCGGATGAACATGAAGCGGGGAACGACATCAAATTTCAGGGGGCTCCAGGTCAGGGTGTAATCGAAGAGGGAGAGCTGGCGGTGTTTGGACGGCAACTTACCCGTATTGAAGGAGGTGTTGAGAACGAACGATTCATTGGGAGAAAAACCCTCGAGTTTTCCCCAGGCGCCGTTCTCCGCCAGCCAGGAAAAATTGGGCAGTTTTCCCTCCGACATGAGCGGAATCAAAAAGTCGAAGCTCATGCCTTCGAAGCCGAGGACATGAATATTTTTTTCGATCTTTCTCGCCGGAATGGAGGCCGACGTGGTGGATTCCATGATTTCCGGGAAGCTCATCCGGGCTTTGGCGACTCCAAAGACGACGCCTGCGAACAGAATAAAAGCGGCGATGAAAACCAGGGATTTTTTCCCGGTTCGATGGAAGAGGAAAAAGGCCGCCGGCGCCAGGACGGCCCAGACAAGAAGCAGAACAGCCTGGAAAACGATGAGAGGAAGCGTCCTTCCGTCGAAAAACGCATCGAAGTACTTGATGTTCTGTCGGAAAACGAAGAGAAACAGGAACGTGATGACGGAAAAACTGACGGCCAGGAATGACGGAGAGACAAAACGGATCCGGAAATGTCTTCCGGAAAAAAACTGGAGGGAAAAAAAGGCGATGGCACAAACAATGAGGATCGGAGGCCCGTAGACGACGGCCAAAGACATCACCAGAAGGATCAGTTCGGAAAGGTCGGCCCGGGCATTGATATTGACCGTCAGGACCAACAGGGCCAGAAGCCAGGCCAGGTAGACCGCGCTCAGCAGGGAATTGGAAAGGACCTTGAGGAATTTCACGGTTATTAGCACCTCAATCTACCATGATTATCCCAACCCGTCAATCGAGGTCCGGGGACAGGGCCGTGGCGATCGTTCCGGATTGACCCTCGGCGGTCAAACGGATAAGATGAACACAACGTCCATGAAGCGCCCCGCCAGAAAACATCCACAACCCGGCGCCTTGCCCGGTTTTCCGTCCCGGGACCCGTCTCCACAGGAACCGGCATTGAGGCCGGAATCCTGTGAATCTCTGGAAGGGGCGATCGAGAAAATCGTTTTCTACAATCCCGAGAACGGGTATTCCGTCTGCCGCTTCAAAACCGAAGACGGCGCCGCCGTCACGCTTGTCGGCTTTCTGCCGCCGTTTTCTCCGGGTGAAAGCCTTCGAGTCAGCGGCCGATGGGAAACCAACTCCCGTTTCGGACGGCAGTTCCGGGTGGATCGGTTTGTGATGGCTCTGCCGGCCTCGGCGGCGGGAATGGAGCGATTTCTTTCCTCGGGGCTGGTGAAGGGAGTCGGTCCGGTCCTGGCCCGCAAGATCGTCGAGACATTCGGAGATCGCACCATGGACGTTCTCAATGCCGAACCTCAAAGGCTGAGAGAGGTGGAGGGAATCGGACCGGCCAAGCTTCGTGAAATCCTGAAATCCTGGGAAGGCCACAGCGAGATCCGGGACCTGATTCTTTTTCTCCAGGATCATGCCGTCTCGACGGGCCTGGCCGTGAAGATCCATCGCCATTACGGAGACAAGGCGTTTCACGTGCTCAAAAACAATCCCTACCGGATGTCCCAGGACATCTGGGGCATCGGCTTCAAGACGGCCGATGCCATCGCTCTCAAGCTTGGGATCGATCCGTCATCCCCGGAACGCGTCAAGGCCTACATTCTCCATATCCTGGAAAAATGCGCCGAGGAGGGCCATGTGTTTTTCCCGGCGTCTTCGGTCGCTGAAGCGGTCTCGGGCGATCTCGGCCTGGGCCGGGAGATTTTTGCGAGAGCTCTGGAAGCCTTGATTTTGGAGAACAAGGTGGTCCGGGAGAAAACGGAAAGCGATGAGGCGCTTTACCTTCCCCAACTTCACCTGGCTGAAAATGAGGTCGCCCGCCGCCTGAAAGTTTTGAGCCGGAGTCTGTGCGTCGCGCCGGATTTCGATGTGTCCGCCGCCCTTGATGAAGCCGAGGGGCGTCTCGGCCTCAAACTGTCGGCACTTCAGAAATCGGCGATTCGATCCGCCGTCGAAAAAAAAGTCCTGATTATCACCGGCGGTCCCGGCACGGGAAAAACGACCATTATCCGGGCTGTGGCGGAGATCTTCCAAAAATGGGGCAAAACGGTGCTCATGGCGGCCCCCACGGGCCGAGCCGCCCGCAGGCTGGCTGAGACTTCCGGGAAAGATGCGAAAACCCTTCACCGGACACTGGAATTCCGGCCCAAGGAAGGTGTTTTCAAACGGAACGACCGCCATCCTCTCGAGGCCGATGTTCTCATCGTGGACGAATTTTCCATGGTGGATCTTCTCATGATGCACCACCTTCTGAAGGCCGTGCCTCCGGCCATGCGTCTGGTCTTCGTCGGAGACAAAGACCAGATTCCCTCCGTCGGTCCCGGCCGCGTTTTCGGGGATGTCATCGACTCCGGAATCGCCGACGTCGTGAGGCTGGACCAGATCTTCCGCCAGGACAGGGAAAGCTACCTTGTGTTGAACGCTCATCGCGTCAACCAGGGCCGGCCTCTCATCTATCCGCCGCGGGAGGATCGGGAATCCGATTTTTATTTCATCCGAAGAGAGGAGGAGGACAAGGCCTTCCAGACCATCATGACGATGTGCCGGTTCAGCATCCCGCGCCGTCTCAACCTGCCTCCGCTGTCGACCGGAATTCAGGTCATCAGCCCGATGTATAAAGGTCGGGTGGGCGTGGACAATCTCAACAGGGAACTCCAGGCGAGTCTCAATCCCGGACCGGTGGGCCTGCGTTTGGGGGGGCGGGAGTTCCGCGTCCGGGACAAAGTCATGCAGATTCGCAACGATTACGAAAAGGACATCTATAACGGAGACATCGGGACCATTGTTCATATCGACGGCGCCAAGGCGAGGATCTGTGTTCTTTTTGACGGCCGCACGGTGGTTTATGAAAAAGACGAGGCCGATGATCTGGTTCTGGCCTATGCGATTTCCGTTCACAAGGCCCAGGGCAGCGAATATCAGGCTGTCGTGCTTCCTCTTTTGACCCAGCACTTCATCATGCTCCAGCGCAACTTGTTCTACACGGCTTTGACCCGGGCCAAATCCTTGAGCGTCGTCGTCGGGTCCGCGAAAGCCCTTCACATCGCCATCAAGAATGATAAACCCGTCAACAGAAACGCGCGGCTCAAAGAAAAACTGACGGCGATGAAAGGGGGAAAACCGGCCCATTCGGATTGACAGGGGACGAGGATGCTTTATAATGAACGCGCTCCGACGGCCGCCTTCGGCGCCGGCAAATCCTTTCGACCGGAAATGGTCCAAATGGGAGAAGAGAATGAATGATCGCGAGAGTATTCTGGCCCTGGCTGTTGAAAGAGAAGAAGAAGCGGCCCGTGTTTACGGCCTGATGAAGGACCAGGCCGCCTCGCCGTCGCTGAAAAGTCTTCTTGAGGAATTGGTCAAGCAGGAACTTCACCACAAGGAGAAGCTTCTCAGCCTTTCCGCCGAGGATATTTTCCCTTCTGCAAATCCTATCCCTGAGGCTGTGGGCATGACCGATGTACTGGATGAAGAACCTTTTCGTCCCGATATGACCCTCCAGGAGCTTATGATCTTTGCCGCCCGGAAAGAACGTCAGGCCGCGGATTTTTATGAGGCCATGGCCGCCGGAGCCCGGAACCCCGAAATCCGCAGCATCTTCACGTTTTTAAGAGACCAGGAGTTGCAGCATAAGAAAATCCTGGAAGACGAATACGACAAGCATTTTCTGGCCGAAAACTGATTCGCGCCTCAAAATCCATTTCCGGTGAAGGAGGTTATCGTGGAAAAATGGGAATGCACGGCTTGCGGTTATATTTATGATCCCGAAGTCGGAGACCCGGAAAATGATGTGCCGGCCGGTACGGCCTTTGCCGATCTGCCGGAAGATTGGGTCTGCCCCCAGTGCGGAGTCGGCAAGGACCTGTTCCAGCAGATCGACTGATCCGATTCAACGGATCGGAGATGACGATCTCTAAGGCGGGCGTGCCGCGATGAGGGCTGTCGTTGTCGGAAACGGCCTGGCCGGGACGATCGCCGCGAAAACCATTCGGGAACTTGACGCCGAGTCCGAAATCATTGTCTTTGCCGAGGAAAAACACCCGTATTATCCCCGCCCGAACCTGGTCGAATTTCTTGCCGGGCGTTTGCCCTTTGAAAAGCTTTTTGCTTTTCCTGCGGATTGGGCGGAACGCATGACGATCGATATGCGACTCGGGGTTTCCCTGAAGGCCGTTCATCCCGGGGGTCCGGCCGTGGAAACCGACGGAGGGGAAATCGTCCCATGCGATGTGCTCCTTCTGGCCAATGGGGCGCGGGCCGCGATCCCTCCGATCAAAGGCGCGGATGGACCGGATGTGTATGTCCTCAGGACCCTGGATGACGCTCTGGAGATCCAAAAACGGCTTGAGGGCGGCGGCCGGGTCGCGGTCATCGGCGGCGGATTGCTCGGATTGGAAATCGCCCGGGCTCTCGGTGAGAGCGGAGCGTCCGTCCGGGTGATCGAATTTTTCGAACGCCTGTTGCCGCGCCAGCTCGACGATCGAGGCTCCCGCATTCTTTCGGATCGCATCGCCAAAATGGGCATCGATGTTCATCTCGGGGCCGTCACGGAAGAGATTCGCGCCGATGCAACCGAATTGCGGCTGAAGCTGAAGGACGGACGGGAGTACGCCTCCGACATCGTGATCGCGGCTTCGGGCGTCTGTCCCCGCATCGAACCGGCAGCGGCGGCGGGCCTCAAAACCCGCAAGGGCGTGGTTGTCGACGACACGCTGATGACCGGCGCCCCCGGTGTCTACGCCGCGGGCGATGTGGCCGAACATTCCGGTCGGAGCTACGGCATCATCCCGGCGGCCTTCGAACAGGCCCGGGTCGCCGCTCACAACATGCTCGGCATCGAAAAAAAGTATGAAGGAACCGTTCCGTTCACAACCCTCAAAGTCGTCGGCCTGGCGGTGACATCCGTCGGCGCCGTCGAACCCGAATCGGATCGGGATGAGGTTTTCTTCCGTGAACGGCCGGAGGAGGGGATCTACAAGAAGATCCTGATCCGGGACGACACCGTGGCCGGAGCGGTCTGGATGGGGACGCGGAAAGGGGCGGCTGAAATCGCCAAATTGGCCGCCCGGAAAGCTTCTGTGAAAAAATGGAAAAACGAATTGCTCGACGACGCCTTCGACTTCTCTGTGGTCTGACGCTCTGGGGATTCTGCGCGGCCGGACTATCCGGCCAGCCTGCCCCGGCCTCCGAGACGCCGGAGATCGACTTCGGCGGATACCTGGCTTATGAGTATCTCCAGCCGGCGGGGACCCGTTTTCCGGAAGGCGGTCGTTTTCATGGGCTTCAGGGAGGCTTCCGGATCGCCGGTCCGTCCTCCTCCCGGGCGGGATTTCTTGTTGAAGTCCATGGGAGAGACGAAGGCCGTTTCGAATGGAAACAAGCCTATGTGCGGATGGATTTTTCGGCCGCACTGCGCCTGAAGCTCGGACTCCACCTTGTCCCTTTCGGCCGGTTCAATGAAAGGTCGCGGCCTCACGAGAATCCGTTTGTCGGGATTCCCCTGAATCTGGCGGTTCTGTATCCGGAAAACTGGCGCGATCTGGGAGCCGCAGCCGAGGGTCGATGGGGCATCTTCTCCTACGCCGTCAACTTCGGCAATGGACTGGCCATGGATGAAGAGGGTGTGCTGAACCGGCAATTCACGGACAACAATGCGCACAAAGCCTGGGGCGGACGGATCGGAGCCTTTTTATCCCAGGGAATGGAAATCGGGCTCTCTTATGCCGCGGGACTCTCCGACGAAGCGCAGGAAAAAAGCTACCGGATGGAGGGGCTGGATGCGGCCTGGAAAACCCCGGATTGGGAAATCCGCGGGGAATATACGCGGGGGCGGTTTGACCTGCCTTTGCCGGAGGATCAGGGCAAGAGCGAAGGATTTTTCGTCGTTCTGATCTGGACGCCGGGAAGCTTGCAGCCCGTGGTGGGTTACCAGGCCGTCAGGATGGAAAATATCGCCTTTCCCTCGACCCTGATGCCTTCCCGAAGCGCCGCATACGGCGAAGACACCGAACTCCGGGGATGGACCTTCGGTTTGCGGTGGATTCCGGCACCGGGGTTGCTGCTCAAGGGAGAATATTCCCTCAACGCGGACAATGGACTCTCCCGGAAAGATCATGTTTTGCGCCTTCAGGCCGCGGCCGTTTTCGCGCCTTGAGTCCCGGAGGACGATTTGATACAATGCCGCTTCCCGGCTTCCTCCCGCGGGATCCCGGATCGGGGCACCCAAAGATACATAAGAAAGAAGGATCGCCATGGCCAATCTGCTCGTCCTGGGCACACAATGGGGGGATGAGGGCAAGGGAAAGATCGTCGATCTTTTGACTCCGGCATTCGATATCGTCGCCCGATACCAGGGCGGCCACAACGCCGGGCATACGGTCTATGTCAACGGCAGGAAAATCGTTCTTCATCTTTTGCCGTCCGGAATCCTGCGAGACGGGACTCTCTGTCTCATCGGAAACGGCGTCGTGGTTTCACCGGAGGCCTTTCTCAAAGAAATCGACGATCTCCGGAGCCTGGGAATCTCCGTGGACGGTTCGCGGATCGCGGTCAGCCGCAAGGCGCATATCATCATGCCGTATCATCCCCTCGGAGAAACCGCGGTCGAAGACCTCCGGGGTGAGGATAAGATCGGGACAACAGGGCGCGGGATCGGACCGGCCTACGAAGATAAAGCCGGCCGATGGGGCATCCGGGCCGGAGATCTTCTGGAGCCGGCCGTTTTATCCGAAAAAATCGGGGCTTATGCCGAAGTCAAAAACAGGGTGTTCGAAGCCTATGGGTTGCCTCCGATCGATCCCAAGAAAATTGAAGCCGAGCTGGCGCCTCGTGTTTTGCGGCTGGCACCCTATATCCGCGATGTGTCTTCTCTTTTGGAAGACGGAATGGCGCAGGGCCGATCCGTGCTTTTCGAAGGCGCCCAGGGCACGATGCTGGATATCGATCACGGAACCTATCCGTTCGTCACGTCGTCGAATCCCACGGCGGGGGGGGTTTGCACCGGACTCGGCATTTCGCCGAAACACCTCCATGGCGTGTTGGGCATCGCCAAGGCCTATTCCACGCGCGTCGGGGGCGGGCCGTTTCCCACGGAAATCGACGACGCGAGAGGCAAAGCCATCGCGGCGCGCGGCGATGAGTTCGGAGCGACGACGGGCCGGCCCCGCCGCTGCGGATGGTTCGATGCCGTGGCCGTCCGCTATGCCTGCCGGCTCAACGGGATCGACGGAATCGCCCTGACCAAACCCGACGTTCTGGAAGGCCTGGGGGAGATTCTCGTCTGCACGGGTTACAAGTATCGCGGAGATCTCTTGAAAACATTCCCGGCGGAATCCTGGATTCTCGATCGCGTGGTTCCTGTCTATGAGTCCTGTCCGGGATGGTCGGATTCTTTGAAGTCCGCGAAAACTCCGGACGAATTTTCCCGGCCGTTCAGGGATTATGTCCGTCGCATCGAGGATCTCATTGAGACGCCCGTCGGTGTGGTTTCCACCGGGGTCGAGAGAAAAGACACGCTGTTTCTGCGGGAAAAACTCGAGGGCCTCATGGATGTCGACAAAGTGCTGGCCGCATTTGCAGATTAAAAAAAATGTTTCCGGGGTTGACTTCGGGTATTCGGGGTGATAGAAGTTAGGTAAAAATGAAAGAGGAGGGATTCATGGCGATGTCCAAAAAGGCGGGAGCCGTTCCGGATTATGAATGCCGGATTTGCGGATCCTATGCCGTTATCAATCCCCTCTGCGGTTGCGCGGAGGAGCATCTTTTTATTTGTTGCGGGGAGAACATGCAAAAGAAAACCGTGAAGAAAGCCGTCAAAAAGGTTGCGCCCAAGAAAGCCGCCGTCAAGAAGGCTGTCAAGAAAGCTGTGCCCAAGAAGGCTGCCGTGAAGAAAGCCGTCAAGAAGGTTGCGCCCAAGAAAGCCGCAGTCAAGAAGGTCGTGAAAAAAGTCGCGGCAAAGAAACCGGCCGCCAAAAAAACCAAGTAGCCGATTCAATCGGTCGACCGCCCTTTTCATTCTGAATAAGGGTTGGGATGTCTCCGAAGATGATGTCCCTTTTTGTCCGGCGGGACAATCAGGCCTGTTATTGATCGCGGCCTGGACCGATACCCCATTTCTCTTGCGGACAATCCGCACTCGGATTGCCGTGATTTAATTTTTATTGATTACATAAGAATTATAAGAATGGTTGATTTTTCGGGCGGTTCGGGCGTATAATCTGTAAGGAATTTTCAGAAGTCCTCAAGGAGTTAACGGATGAGAGAAAGAATTGAAGCGGCATTGAACAAGATCCGTCCGGCTCTCCAAGCCGACGGTGGAGATGTGGAACTCGTGGATGTCGAGGCCGACGGCATTGTCAAGGTGAGATTGACCGGAGCCTGCGGCGGCTGCCCGATGTCCCAGATGACCTTGAAGATGGGCATTGAGCGTCAGCTCAAAAAGGATGTTCCCGAAGTCAAGAGCGTCGTTTCGGTCTGACGTTTCCGATAAGGAGAGATGAGGACGCTGTCCGAAGACATGAAACGGGTTTATCTGGATCATATTGCGGCGACCCCGCTCCATCCGGAGGCCCGGGAGGCCATGCGTCCCTTTCTGGAAGACCGCTTCGGAAATCCCCAGAGTCTTCATGCCCTCGGCCGGGAAGCGCGCGCCGCGGTCGATGAAGCCAGGGAAAAAACCGCCGCATTGATCGGGGCCGGCGCCGACCGGATCGTCTTTACGGCTTCCGGATCCGAAGCCAATGTTCTGGCCGTCAAGGGTCTGAGCTTGGCCGGAGGAGCCAAGAAAAAGCGGATTGTCGTTTCCGCCGTGGAGCATGTGTCCGTTCTGCGGGCCGCCGCCCATCTTTCGCGATACGGCTATTCCATCGCCCATGTTCCCGTCGATCGCCAAGCCCGGATCGATCCTGCGGCCGTTGCCGAAGCCCTGACGGACGACACGGTTCTCGTTTCCATCCAGACCGCAAGCAGCGAAGTCGGAACGATTCAGCCCGTCGAGGACATCGCCGCCGTTTGCCGGGACCGCGGAATCCTTTTTCACACCGACGCCGTCGCCGCGGCCGGTAACATCCCGTTGGATGTCCGAAAGATCGGCGCCGGCGCCCTGAGCCTGGCCGCCGATCAGTTTTACGGACCCAAGGGCGCGGCCGCTCTCTATCTGGCCGAAGGCGTCCGTCTCGTCCCTCTGATCGAAGGCGGAATCCAGGAAAACGGCCGGCGTTCGGGCACGGAAAACGTCGCCGCCCTCGCGGGCCTGGGCCGTGCCGCGGAAATCGCGGCGGCGGAGATGGAACGCCGGACCGCAGCGATGGTGAAGCTGAGAAACCGCATGCTGGCGGAAATACCGGAACGCATTCCCCGGACGATCGTCACCGGCCATCCCGAACACCGGCTTCCTCATCATGCCAGTTTCTGTGTGGAATTCGTCGAGGGCGAGGCCATGCTTCTCAGCCTGGATTTCGCCGGAGTGGCGGCCTCGAGCGGATCCGCATGCGCCTCGAAGTCGCTGAAGGTCTCCCAGGTGCTGATGGCCATGGGTCTTGATCATGCCCTGGCTCAGGGGTCCCTGATCTTCAGTCTTATCGACGGCGCGGACGACGGCGATATCGATCATCTCATGAAGGTTTTCCCTCCCATTGTCGAAAAACTGAGGGCCATGTCCCCTCTCTATGCCCGATACATCGAGGAAAGGCGGTCATAATGTACAGCGAAAAAGTCATGGATCATTTTCAGAATCCCCGTAACGTCGGAACGATCGCCGACGCCGACGGAGTCGGCCAGGTCGGCAACCCCGTCTGCGGCGATATGATGAGGTTTTCCATCAAGGTCAAGGACAGCCGTGTGTCCGACGTCAAGTTTCAGACGTTCGGATGCGGCGCCGCCATCGCCGTGAGCAGCATGGTCAGCGAAATGGCCATGGGTCGGACCCTCGACGAAGCCATGGCCATCACCAACGACACGGTGGCCGAGGAACTTGGGGGTCTCCCGAAAAATAAAATGCATTGCTCGAACCTCGGGGCCGACGCCCTTCATGCCGCGATCGAAGATTACCGCCGCCGCCAAGCGCCGGGATACACCGAACCCGAGCCGAAACCGCTGGACGATCACCACCATGATGAGGAATGCACGTGTCCCTTCTGCGAGGGTCAGCTGGATCACGGGAAAAAGGAATTCTGCCGGGCCTGCCAATTGGAATTCGAGGACTGTCCGGCCTGCGGCGGATTGAGCAAGGCGGGGTCGGAGACGTGCGTCACCTGCGGCGCTCCCATGAAAAAAAACGAGGGATCCGAGGCCGGATGAACGCCCCGGGCCTCGAAGACCGGATCCTCGACCTCAAAGCGCGCCGGAACGCGGTCATCCTGGCCCACAACTATCAGATCGGCGAGGTCCAGGACATCGCCGACTTCGTCGGCGACTCTCTCGAACTCAGCCGCAAGGCCGCCGGACTGTCCCAGGACGTCATCGTGTTCTGCGGCGTCCATTTCATGGCCGAGACGGCCGCCATGCTGGCTCCGGACAAGACCGTTCTTCTGCCGGATGGGACCGCGGGATGTCCGATGGCGGACATGATCACCGCCGGAGAGCTTCGCAATTGGAAAGCCCGATATCCCGGGAGAAAAGTCGTCTGCTATATCAACACGTCGGCCGAAGTCAAGGCCGAATCCGATGTCTGCTGCACGTCGTCCAACGCCGTTCAAATCGTCGAATCCATCCCGGACGACGAAATTCTGTTCGTTCCGGACAAGAACCTGGCCGCTTATGTGGCCCGCGAGACGGGCAAGACGATCCGGGCCTGGGACGGCTATTGTTATGTTCACCATCGCTTGAGCGCGGCGGACATCCGCGGGAAAAAACGGCTTCATCCCGGAGCCGAGGTCTGGGCTCATCCCGAGTGCCCGGCCGACGTTCTCGATGCCGCCGACCGCATCTTTTCCACGGGAAAAATGGTCGCGGAAGCCCGGGTCACGAAGGCGACGACGGTCATCCTGGCCACCGAGGCGGGCCTCGTCCACCGGCTGAAGAAGGAAAACCCGGACAAGAATTTTTTTCCGGCCTCTGACGCGTCGCTGTGTTCCAACATGAAAAAGACGATGCTCGAAAAAGTCTGTCGTTCCCTGGAAAGCATGGATGGGCGCGTTGTTGTCCCGGCCGATATCGCCGCCCGGGCCCGGGGCGCCATTGACGCCATGCTGGCCGTTTGAAGGAGGATTTCATGAACGCAAACATCAAACTTCAACCCCATCAGGTCCTGGCCGTGGCCATCCATTCTGAAATCGACGCCGCGGCTTTTTATAGAAAACTCCGGACCAAGGTCAAAAACGAGGTGCTTCTGCAGAAACTGGATTTTCTGATTTTCGAGGAACTCAAGCACAAGAAAATCCTGGAAAAGCTTTTTTCCCAGCGTTTCCGCGGCCGAAAGGCCGATGCGCCGAAAAAAGCCCTGATGCCTCCCATTCAGGCCTCGGTCGGTCCGAAGCCGTCCGTTTTCGATCTCTTCAAGGCCGCCCTGACCGCGGAGAAAGAAGCCGAGGCCTTCTACAACAAGGCCGCGCGGAGCCTCGACGACGATCTGTCCCGCAATCTTCTCTCCTACCTCGGTCGTGTCGAACGGAGCCATCAGGCCATCATCCGGTCGGAAATCGATCTCCTGCGCCAGTTTCCGGACTCCTACAAAGTTCAGGACTTTCACCTCGGCCAGGATCTCTTTCATATCGGACCCTGAGCCGGCCGGCGTCCCGGACGGGAGGGGGGAAAGGAGAATCCGATGTTTCGACACAGTTGGCGGGTCGGCCGCATTTTCGGAATCGACATCCAGGTCGACTCGAGCTGGGTTTTGATTTTCATTCTCTTTACATGGTCTCTTGCGGGAAACTACTTTCCCCGAAGCTTTCCCGGCTGGCCGCCGGGCCTGTACTGGGCCGTAGGCGCCCTGACCAGCCTCATGGTCTTTGTTTCCGTTTTGATCCATGAACTGTCCCATTCCCTGGTCGCCATTCGCAACGGCGAAAGCGTCAAGAATATCACGCTCTTCATTCTCGGCGGCGTCGCTCAGATCAGCGGAGAACCCAAGGAGCCCGGCAAGGAGTTTTCCATGGCCGTCGTCGGCCCCCTTTCCAGCTTGGCTTTGGCGGCCGGATTTTTCCTTCTCTCCGGGCCTCTCATGGCCCTGAGCGTCCCCATCGGGGCTTCGGTCCGCTATCTGGCCATCATCAACACCGCCCTGGCCGTTTTCAATATGATGCCCGGTTTCCCCATGGACGGCGGCCGCGTCTTTCGGTCCATCATCTGGAAAATCACGGGGGATCTGAAGAAGGCGACCCGCATCGCCTCCCTGACCGGACAGGGATTCGCCTTTTTCCTGATTTTCATCGGCATTCTCCAGTTTCTGCGGGCCAATTTCGGCGGTCTCTGGCTGATCTTTATCGGATGGTTTCTTCACAGCGCCGCGGCCCGGAGCTACGAACAGGTTCGCATCACCTCGGCTCTTGATGGGCTGAAGGCCCGGGACCTCATGACCTCCGACTTCGCCACGGTGAGTTCCCGGCTGCCTCTTCAGTCGCTGGTCGACGATTACATCCTCAAGCGCAAAGAGAGGGTTTTCCTGGTCGTCGACGGCGAGGAGCTCGAGGGGATTGTCTGCCTTGAAGATGTCAAACGGGCGGCGCGGGAGACATGGGCCGAGTCCGATGTTCGAAGCGTCATGACCCCGAAAGACAAGCTGGAATCCGTCGGTCCCGATACGGAAGGGAGCAAGGTCCTTGAAAAACTGGCCGGTCTGAACGTTCACCAAATTCCCGTCGTCGAACATGGGCGGGTCGCCGGCATCGTCTGCCGGAACGATCTTCTCAAGACCATCCAGCTCCGATCCGAACTCGGGATGTGAAGGCCGGGTCGTGGAACATTCCCCGGATGCCGTCGCCACGATCGTCTCCCGTCTGAGGCGGCGCTATCCGCAAAGCCGGACGGCCCTGGGATTCGAGACGCCGTTCCAGATCCTTGTCGCCACCATCCTCGCGGCGCAGTGTACGGACGAACGCGTCAACACGCTGACGCCTGCTCTTTTTCGAAGATATCCGACAATCGAAGCCTTCGCCTCCGCCGACCGGGAAGAGCTCGAGCGGATGATCCGCCCGGCCGGTTTTTTCAGAAACAAAGCCAAACATATCGTCGGATCGGCCCGAGTCGTCGTCGAACGTTTCGGCGGCCGTGTGCCCGGGACCATGACCGACCTTTTGACTCTTCCGGGAGTGGCCCGCAAAACGGCCAATATTGTCCTTTCGGCGGCCTTCGCCCGGTCCGAGGGGATTGCCGTGGATACTCACGTCCGCCGCATCGCCGGCCGTCTCGGCTTGAGCGCCCGGAAGAATCCCGACGGGATCGAGCGGGACCTCATGGCTCTCATTCCCGAAAAGGACTGGTTGGACTTCAACTTCATGGTTGTCGAATTCGGCCGCGAAATCTGCCCGGCTCGCAAGCCGCGATGTCCCGAGTGTCCGCTTCGGGACCTTTGTCCTTCCGCCGGAGCGGCCGCGGAACGAAAGCTTTTCGGGGAAAAGCGGCCGTGATTCGGGGGGCCGGCTTCTGGAAGAGCCTCGAAGGAGGCCGTGTTTCCTGTTTTCTGTGTGCTCACCGCTGTCTTGTGGCCCCCGGCAAAACGGGAATCTGCGGTGTCCGGAAAAACGACGCGGGCCGATTGATGACACGGGCCTACGGTGAGGCCGTTGCCGCCCATATCGACCCCATCGAAAAAAAACCTTTGTTCCATTATCTGCCCGGTACGACCTCTCTGTCGCTGGCGGCCGCCGGCTGCAATTTCCGCTGCTCTTTCTGCCAGAATTGGCGGATTTCCCAAGCGACCAAAAAGGGAAGTCCGGGAGATCCAAAGGCCTTTCCCCTGGCCCCGGAAGACGCCGTCCGGGAGGCCGAAGTTCATGGCTGCAAAAGCCTCTCCTACACTTATACCGAGCCGACGATCTTCTATGAATATGCCCGCGATATGGGGCGGCTGGCCCGCGAACGCAGACTGGGGAATGTTTTTGTCACCAACGGTTACCAGACCCCGGAAGTCCTGGAGGATGCCGCGACTTGGCTTGACGCCGCCAATGTCGACCTCAAGTTTTTCGATGACCGGACGTACAAAAAGATCTGCGGCGCCCGTCTGGACCCCGTCTGTGAAACCATCCGTCACCTTTTCAGGCTGGGGATCTGGATCGAGATTACGACGCTTGTCGTTCCGGGGCTCAACGACTCGGAGGAGGAGCTCCGACGGATCGCCGGTTTCATCGCCGGGATCGATCCGGGCATCCCCTGGCATGTCAGCCGTTATCATCCGGATTATGTCTACAACGATTCGCCGCCGACCCCTCATTCCGTTCTTCGCCGGGCCCGGGTCTTGGGTCAAGCGGCCGGTTTGCGCTATATTTATATAGGGAATGTTCCGGGCGAGGGAGAGGACACCCTGTGTCACGCCTGCGGGACGACCCTCGTCGCGCGGCGGGGTTTCCGGGTGCTGTCCTTGCGGCTCCGGGACGGTCTCTGCCCCGACTGCCGGACCCCGGTTTCCGGAGTCTTCAAGGAATTTGAGAAATGAGCCAAAAAACGCCACCCGCTTCCGAGACCCAGGTCATTTATTCCATGGTCGGTGTCGGACGCATCCACCCGCCCAATCGGCATGTCCTTCGCGACATCTCGCTCGGTTTCTACTACGGTGCCAAGATCGGTGTTCTCGGCTTGAACGGCGCGGGAAAATCGACTCTCCTCCGCATCATCGCCGGCCTCGATCAGGAATATATCGGGGAGATCGCGGCAACCAAGGGCTATTCGGTCGGCATGCTGGAGCAGGAGCCGGCTCTCGATTCCGGGAAAACCGTCATCGCGACGGTGCGCGAGGGCGTGCAGCCCGTCGTCGACCTCCTGGCCCGTTACGACGCCGTCAATGCCGGATTCGACACGCCGGACGCCGATATCGATGTGCTGGTGGCCGAACAGGCCAAGCTGATCGAGGAGATTGAACGGTTGGACGCCTGGAATCTCGACAACCACCTTGACATCGCCATGGAAGCGCTGCGTTGTCCTCCGCCCGACACGTCCGTCTCCGTCCTGTCCGGCGGGGAACGCCGCCGTGTCGCACTGACGCGTCTGCTTCTCATGGAACCCGACATTCTGCTTCTCGACGAGCCGACGAATCACCTGGACGCTGAGTCCGTGGCCTGGCTCGAACGCCATCTCCAGAAATACAAGGGCACGGTCATCGCCGTCACCCATGACCGCTATTTCCTGGACAATGTGGCGGGCTGGATCCTGGAGCTTGATCGCGGCCGCGGCATTCCCTGGAAGGGCAATTATTCGTCCTGGCTCGAACAGAAAAGCGCCCGGCTCGCCCTGGAAGAAAAATCCGAATCGCGGCGTCTCAAAACTCTGGCCCGCGAGCTGGAGTGGATTCGGCAGTCACCCAAAGCCCGCCAGGCGAAAGGCAAGGCCCGCGTCACCGCTTACGAAGAGCTCCTCAGCCGGGAATACGAAAAGGTCCGGGACGAACAGGAAATTCCGATTCCGCCCGGTCCGCGCCTGGGGGATGTGGTTGTCGAATTCGAGGATGTTTCCAAAGCCTACGGAGACCGGTTGCTGATTGAAAGCCTGACCGTCGGTTTCCCGCCGGGTTCGATCGTCGGAATAATCGGTCCCAACGGGGCCGGAAAGACGACCCTGCTCAGGATGATTGTCGGATTGGAAAAACCCGACGGCGGCCGCGTGCGGATCGGCGAGACGGTCAAGACGGCTTATGCGGACCAGTCGAGAAGTCTCGATCCGGCCAAGACGGTGTTCGAGGAGATCACGGGAGACGCCCCGGTGCTGATGATCGGCGGCCGGGAACTCAACTCACGGGCTTATTGCGCGTCGTTCGGTTTCGGCGGATCGGATCAGCAGAAGAAGGTCGATGCGCTTTCGGGAGGGGAGCGGAATCGTGTTCACTTGGCCAAGGCGCTGTCCGAAGGGGCCAATGTTCTTCTTCTCGATGAACCCACCAATGATCTTGATGTCAACACTCTGCGGGCCCTGGAGGACGCTCTCTTGAGTTTCGCCGGTTGTGTTGTCGTCGTCAGCCACGACCGTTGGTTTCTCGACCGCGTCGCCTCCCACATCCTGGCCTTCGAGGAAGACGGCGGGCTGGTCTGGATCACCGGCAATTACTCGGAGTATCACGAGGATCTTCGGCGCCGCCGAGGGGTGGCGGCGGATCAGCCGCATCGGCATCAATACAAAATCCTCAAACGATGAAGGCCGAGACTGTGCGTGAAAATGCTGTGTTTTCACCCTTCGGGCGTGCCGATCTCACCATTCCGGCATCGTCGCACCTTTATGTGCTCACAAGGAGGATTCCGCGGGGCGCAGGGGGGATCCCGGAGCAAGCCGTCGGAGGGTCGAGCGGGCATGGATCCGAGACTGAAGGTCGAGGAGAGCGAGACCCGGAGCCGGAGTGGGCGGGACTCGCCGGGGCCCGGACACGTCTTGTGAAGGGATTCACCCGAGCCCAAAGAGCGGAAGCCGACGCAGCATGCAATCTCGACCCGCGCACAGCCTCGGAAGATAGATAGAGGGGACAAAATGACGGCTGAAGGGTATGAATATCTGCCGCATCCGGCCGACGCCAAATTCCGGGCCCGGGGCAAAACTCTTGAGGAAGCTTTTGCCAACTCCGCCCGGGCCCTGACCGGACTGATGTGGGATTGCCGCGGGATCGAGGCCTCGACCGAAATTCCCGTTGAGGTTGACGGCCTGGATCGGGAACAGCTTCTCGTGAAATTTCTGTCCGAAATTCTCTTTCTTCTGGACACCCGCGGGTTTCTTCTGTGTTCGGTCGGCGATCTGTCCATCGATGAAAAACAGGTCTACCGGCTTCAAGCCGTATTCCGCGGCGGCGAGATTTCGAGCGGCGCCGAAATTTACGGCTCAGTCAAAGCCGTCACCTACAGCGAGCTGAAAGTCGAGCGCGCCGATACCGGCGAGTGGTCGATCCAAGTTGTCGTGGATGCGTGAGGTGAAATGATGACTCTGCGAAAAATAAATGCGTGGACATGGGAAATCCCCCAAGAGGGGGACATGAGGGTTCCGGTCCGGATTTATGCATCGGACGGACTTCTGGAAGCGGCCAAGAAAGATCTCACGCTTCAACAGGCGCGGAATGTGGCCTGCCTGCCCGGCATCCAACGTATGTCCTATGTCATGCCTGATGCCCACCAGGGTTACGGTTTTCCCATCGGAGGCGTGGCCGCCTTCGACACCGAGGACGGCGTCATCTCTCCGGGCGGCGTCGGATACGACATCAATTGCGGCGTCCGCCTTCTGCGAACGGATTTCACGGAAGAGGAGATCGCTCCGAAAAAGAAAGACCTCATGGCCGGCATTTTCCGGGATGTTCCCTCCGGCGTGGGGAAGGGAGGGGAGAAAATCGGGCGAGGAGTTCTTCGGGATATTCTGACGCGGGGGTCCGCCTGGGCCGTTGCCGAAGGATATGGAACGAAGAACGATCTGGAACGGACCGAGGAACGAGGTCGCATGATGGACGCCGATCCCGACGCGCTTTCCGACAAGGCTCTGGAGCGGGGGCTGCCCCAGCTTGGAACGCTCGGAGCGGGCAACCATTTTTTGGAAATCCAGAAAGTCGACCACATCTTCGACGAGGCGGCCGCCCGGACCTTCGGCCTTGACGGGAAAGGACGGGTTTGCGTCATGATTCATTGCGGAAGCCGCGGTCTGGGCCATCAGGTCGCCTCGGATTATATCGAGATCATGAAGGATGCCCGCGGTGTCGAGGGATTGCCCGATCGCGAACTCGTCAACGCCCCCTTCCGTTCCGCTCTCGGCCGCAGATACTATGGGGCGATGTGCGCGGCCGTCAACTACGCCTTTGCCAACCGGCAGATGATCGCGCACCGGGTCCGGAACGTTTTCGCCCGGGTTATGGGAAACGCCGAGGGCATGGACCTGGTTTATGACGTCTGCCACAATGTCGCCAAGGTCGAACGTCACCGCGTCGCCGGCGACCTCGAAAAGGAACTCTGCGTCCACCGGAAAGGAGCCACGAGAAGCTTCGGCCCCGGCCGCCCGGAAATCCCCGCCGTCTATCAATCCTCCGGCCAGCCGGTCCTCATCCCCGGCAGCATGGGGACCTCCTCCTATGTTTTAGCGGGGACGCGCGAAGCCGAGGCCCTGAGTTTCGGGTCGACGGCCCACGGAGCCGGCCGCCGGATGTCCCGCCACGAAGCTCTGCGCCGCTTTCGCGGCGAACGCATCCGTGACGACCTGGCCCGCAAGGGAATCCTGCTGTTTTCAACAAGCTGGAAAGGTGTGGCCGAAGAAGCCTCAGAGGCCTACAAGGATGTCGATGACGTGGTGAAGGTCTCCCATGAATCCGGGCTCGGCCGCCTTGTGGCCCGCGTCGTTCCCGTCGCCGTCATGAAGGGCTGATTGGATCGATTCACGAGCCGAGGCCGGCCGGGACAAAAAAGGGGGGAATATGGTATGATAACCCGCTGAAAGTTCAGGGTTGATTCCGCGTTCGGAGGGTTTTTATGTGCGGCATTGTCGGATACTTGGGACGGGGCGATATGCGCGGCGTTCTTCTCGAAGGGCTGCGGAAACTGGAATACCGGGGATACGACTCGAGCGGCATCGCCGTTATCGGGGGTTCACACGAGGCGCCCGCCGTTCTGAGACATCGGGCCGAGGGCCGGATCTCCGCGCTCGAGGCCTCGCTGCCCGAGACATTTTTCCCGCCCGGCCTCCCGGGAGACAGCATAAAAACGGGGATCGCCCATACCCGTTGGGCAACCCACGGCCGCCCGTCCGAAGACAATGCTCATCCCCACGCCGACTGCCGGGACACCATCGTCCTCATCCATAACGGCATTATCGAAAACCACGCCGAGCTCCGGGCGGAACTCCACGGCCATCTCTTTCGTTCGGAGACCGATACCGAAGTCGTCTGCCATCTTCTCGAATCCGTTTACCGCGGCGATATGAAGGAGGCCCTGGAGATCGTCCTGCCCCGTCTCGAGGGATCCTTCGCCTTCGTCATCATGTCGGCCATGGAACCCGGCAAACTTTATTTCGCCCGGCGTCACAGTCCTCTGGTCATTGGTTTGGGGGAGGGCGAAACCTTCATCGCCTCCGACGTCACGGCGCTTCTGTCCCGGACCCGGCGGTTTCTTTTTCTCGAAAACGGCGATTACGGTTTGGCGACGCCTGAGGGGGCTTCGATATTCGGCATTGAGGACCGGAAGGCCCGCAGCCGAACCGAAGCGACCATCACCTGGGATCCGGCCACGGCCGAAAAATCGGGTTTTCCCCATTTCATGCTCAAGGAAATCCATGAACAGCCTCAGGTTCTGAGAGAGAATCTTCAGGCCCGGGTCTTCGGCGGCTGCGTCGATTTCGGCGGGGAAACGGCGCCCTTGCAGGATAAGTTCAGGAGTCTGGACAAGTTGATCATGATCGCCTGCGGCACATCTTATCATGCCGCGCTCGTCGGAAAGTATGTGTTCGAGAGCCTTCTCCGAATTCCCGTCGAGGTCGACATTGCCTCGGAATTCCGGTACCGGGACCCCGTGGTTGCGCCGGGATCCCTGGCTGTGCTGATTTCCCAGTCCGGGGAGACGGCCGACACCCTGGCCTGCCGGGAAGTCCTGAAGGACCGCGGCGTTCCCGTGCTCGGCATCTGCAACGTTCCGGGGTCTTCCCTGGCCCGGGACGCCGACGCGACGATCTTTACCCGCTGCGGTCCCGAAATCGGTGTCGCTTCGACCAAAGCCTTCACCGGACAACTCGTCTGCCTGTATCTACTGGCCGTTCATATGGCCGACCTGCGCGGCTCGGCCCGCACGGCGGAAGCGGAGGCCATGCTGGATTCCCTCGTCCGCACGCCGGCCCATATCGAGCGCATTCTCTCGGATACCCGCGAGGTCGAAGCGCTGGCCCGCCTTTACCGGGACAAGCGCGATTTTCTCTATCTCGGCCGGGGCGTCAACTATCCCATCGCACTCGAAGGCGCCCTCAAGCTCAAGGAAATCTCCTATATTCATGCCGAGGGCTATCCGGCCGGAGAAATGAAACACGGCCCCATCGCCCTCATCGACGGAGATATGCCGGTCGTGGTTATCGCCACCCGGGGCTCCCTGATGCAAAAAATCCTCTCCAATCTCGAGGAGGCCAAGTCGCGGGATGCGCGGGTCATCGCCCTGGTCAACGCCCTCCCGTCCGGAAACGGGAGCATCGATCATCCCCTTGTCGTTCCGGAAGTTCATGAACTCGTCTCCCCGCTGATCAATGTCGTGCCTCTGCAGGTCCTGGCCTATCGGATCGCCGATCTTCTCGGCCGGGATGTCGACATGCCGCGAAACTTGGCGAAAAGCGTCACGGTGGAATAGCCATGCGCGTTCTTCTGGCCGGGTACAATGTCGACGCCGAGGTTCTCGAGGCTCTGAAGAGCAGCCGGCAGACGAGGGACGATGTCACGCCCGAAACCCTTTCGGCCGCGTACGCCCGCATTTCCCGGGATCCCCGCCCGGTCGATGAACTGCGCCGGGCGGCGCGGGCCGAAGTCGAAAGAGCCCGCAAATCCAATCGAACCATCATTTTCAAAATGGGCCACCATTCCGTGGCCGAACACGCCGTTTTCAATTTTGATGTCATCGGCGTCAGCCGCCTGGCCGTCGAGGCGCTGGAAAGATTCCGGCTCTGCTCGTTTACGGAAAAGTCCCAGCGCTACATTGCCCTGGGAGACGACTTTGTGATTCCGGCGGAAGTCCGGAACGCCGGCCTGGAAAAGCCGTTCTCCGAGATGATCGGCGCCCAAAATGCGCTCTATCACGAGCTTTTCAAGCGGCTTCGGCCCTATTTCCTGGAAAGGCATCCCGGAGAAGCCGCGGATCCGGCCCATCTTCCCATTCTGGAGGGATGGGCCAAGGAAGACGCCCGCTATGCCATCGGGTTGGCCGCCGAGGGCCAACTCGGAATGACTTTGAACGGCCGCAACCTGGAGCTTGTGATCCGGCGTTTCGCCGCTCATGAGCTTGAGGAGGTTCGGGAATTGGGCCGCAGATTCTGCGATCTTGCGGCGAAGGTCGCCCCGTCCATCGTCCTTTTTACGGAGGCCTGTGCCTTCGACTCCGGGACGCGCATCGATTTTGCCGCGGAAGCGGAGAGCCGGGACCTGCTTCAGCCGGGACCCGGAGACATCTCCCCGCTCCGGCGGGCCGGGGATGGTGTCCGGCTGGTGGAGTATCCCGCCGAGGGTGACGAAATCATTCTGGCTTCGCTCATCCATTCCCTGTCTTCGGTGCCGTTTTCCGAAATCCGGACCCGCGTGCGGGCCTTGGGACAGGAGGAGAAGCTAGGACTTTTCCGCCGGACCTTCGAGCGCATGGAGTTTTTCGATTTTCCTCTTCGCGAGTTCGAATTCGCCGACCTGACCTTTGAGCTTATCGTGTCCGCATCCTGTTTCGCCCAGCTCAAGCGCCACCGCATGGCCACCCTAACGGTTCAGAGATACGATCCGTCGCTCGGCGTCACCGTTCCCCAGTCCATCCGTGATATCGGGGGCGAGGACGCTTTCCGGGATCTCACAGCCCGCACGGAGGAAACCTGGGATCTCCTGAGGCGCCGCCTCGTTCCGCCCGCCGCGGCGGATTATGTGCTGACGAACGCCCACCGCCGCCGGGTGCTGTTCAAGGTCAATGTCCGCGAACTCTATCATGTTTCGAGATTGCGGGAAGACGCCACGGCTCAATGGGACATCCGGGCGGTTGTGGAACGCATGAAGCATCTTGCGGAAGGCGTCCTTCCCCTGTCCTGTTTTTTGCTCGGCGGCAAAGACGCCTATCCGAAGATCTACGAGAGGGTCTTCGGAAAGCGCCCGGCCATGGAGCCGCCGCGCCTGTTTAAATAGGGAAGGTCAGACGATGCCCCGGTCTCTGAGCCGGGCGATCTCTCCGTCGTCGAAACCCAATTCCTTCAAGATCGTCGCCGTATGTTCGGAAAGATGCGGCGGCGGTGTCCCGACTCCGGCGGGCGTCTTTCCGAACTTGGCCGTCATGTTGAAAAGCTTGACTTCCCCGATGCCTTCGACGGAGACCGAGGCCAGCGTTTTCCGGTGTTCCACCTGGGGTGACGAAAGAGCATCCTCAAGCGTGAGAATCGCTCCCGACGGGATGCCTCGGGCGTTGAGGATTTCCACCCATTCGTCCGTATCCTTTTCGGCCAGCCGGGCTTCGAGAAGCGGCGTCAGCTCATCGCGGCGGGCCTTGCGGGTATCCCGCTCCTTGAAGCGGGAATCATCCTTGAGCCCGGAAAGCCCCAGGATATCGGCCAGATCCTCCCACTGCTCCTGCTTGTTGGCGGCGATGTTGATGAATCCGTTCCGCGTCCGGAAGGTGCCCGAGGGCGCCGCGGTGAAATTGTCGTTGCCGAGAAGCTGGGGCGGCTGGCCTCCGATCAGAAGATTGGCCGCCACCCAGCCCATGAGGGGCATGATGGAGTCCAGAAGGGCGACGTCGATGAACTGGCCTTCTCCCGTGCGTTCCCTGTGGTAGAGGGCGGCCATGACGGCGAATGCGGCGTTCAGGCCGCCGACCGTGTCACAGAGGGGAAATCCGGCCCGCAGCGGGTTCAATCTTCTATCGCCGTTGACGGCCATGACTCCGCTCAATCCCTGGATGATCTGGTCATAAGCCGGCTTGTGGGCGTCCGGCCCGTCGGCGCCGAAGCCGGATATCGCACAATAAATGAGGCGGGGATTCAGGGCGGCCAAGGCGTCGTATCCCAGACCCAACCGGTTCATGACATCGGGCCTGAAGTTTTCGACCAGAACGTCGGCCGTCGCGGTCAGCTTTCTGAAAATCTCCTTGGCTTCCGGGTTCTTCAGATTCAATGTCAGGGATTTCTTGTTGGCGTTCTGGGCCAGAAAACTTGTCCCCATCAATTTCCGATTGTATTCGGGCACACAGCCGAGTTTGCGGGCCAGATCGCCGTCGACCGGGTTTTCGATTTTGATGACTTCGGCGCCGAGCCAAGCCAGGTGCAGTGTGGCAAACGGGCCGGCCAGGACGTTGGTCAGGTCGAGGACGCGAATGCCTTGGCAGATGGTCATGAGTCTGTTCTCCGTGGGAAATCAAGCGGCCCTGTCCGATAAACAAGGCCGGGAAGTTCGCGGCTGAAAAATCGGGCGACATCCCGGGCCAGCTCGACGAGACCGTCGCAACGGATGTCCGGGCGGAATCCCATCCGCTGAAACATGTGGATCAGATCTTCGGTGGCGACGTTGCCCGCGGCCGTTTTCGTGAAAGGACAGCCGCCGAGACCTCCGAAGGCGGATTCAAAAGTCGTCACGCCGGCCTCGAAGGCCGCCCAGACGTTGGCCAGGCCCAGGCCGTAGGTGTTGTGAAAATGTGCGGCTGTTTCCACCCCGGGATCGAGTTCTTGAACAGCCCGGAAAAGCCGTACGACCTGGGCCGGGTGAGCGTGCCCGGCCGTGTCGGCGAGGCTGACGGCTCGAATTCCCGCCTCAAGGTAGGCGCGGACGATATCCAGAACCCGGGATTCGGGAATCGGCCCGTCGAATCCGCATCCGAATGCCGACTGCACGGAGGCCTGAACGATTTTGCCGGCCGCGGCGGCCTCGCGGGCCATGGCCGTGATTCTCTTCAGGGCTTCATCGACGGACATGCCGGTGTTTTTCCGGCTGTGGGTTTCACCGGCCGAGACGCCCATGCAGAACATCTCGACGCCGCAGGCCAAGCCGCGTTCGAGCCCCTTTTCGTTGAGGACAAGACCCGAGTAAAGGGGACCGTTCAACCCGCTTTTTCTCGGTCCGAGAGTCCGGAACAGCACATCCGTATCGGCCATTTGGGGAACCTTGCCGGGATGGACGAACGAACCGAGCTGGAGGATGTCCATGCCGGCCGCGGCCGATTGTTCGGCCCAGCGGATTTTCCGATCTGTCGGAACGATCGTCGATTCGATCTGCAGTCCGTCTCTCAGACCGACTTCATGAAAGCGCATCTTTCAACCTCTTGACACCCATGCCAAGAATCGTTCAGGCCTCATCGAGGATGAAGACCCGTCGGCCGCGGACTTCGATCCGCCCCTCGAAAAACAAGCGCACGGCCTCGGGGTAGATGCGATGTTCCTCGACCAGGATGCGGGCGGCCAGCGTGTCTTCGGTGTCATCCTGTTTGACGGGAACGACCGCCTGAAGAACGATCGGGCCCATGTCCACCTCAGGGGCCACAAAATGGACCGTGGCGCCCGAATAACGAACACCCCACTCGATCGCTTTTCTTTGAACGTGGAGCCCGGGAAAGGCGGGAAGGAGGGCGGGATGAATGTTCAGGATCCGATTCCGGAAAGCTTCGCAAAAGCCGGGGGTGAGAACCCGCATATATCCGGCCAGGCAGATGAGATCGATATGCCTGCGACGGATCTCGTCGGCCAGGGCCAGATCGTAGCTTTCCCGGTCGGCAAAGGCCTTGGGGTCGAGATGGAGCGTTTCGAGTCCCAGGAGGCGGGCCGCCGCGAGACCGGGGGCCTCCTCCTTGTTGCTGAAGACCAGAACGATCGAAGCGTCGATGCGGCCGGCCGAGACGGCCTCTTGGATGGCCTGGAAATTCGAACCGCGGCCCGAAAGGAATATACCCAGACGTCCGGTTTTTTTGGGGCTGCGAAAGACGGTTTCGTTCATGGAGACTCTCCCGCCCGTTTTAAAATTTCACCGTGAGGCCGAGTTTCAGCGACACGCCGTCCAGAATGATTTCCACCGGCCGCACGGACCGGAACGTGTCGCCGGATGGCTCCGTCTCCCGGATTTGGATCTTGGTTTGCCAGAAGTCCACGGAGGGATTGTATTCCTCGAAGATGTAAAGAATCCCTTCCACCCTTTCCTTGTTTTCACCTTCGAACCCGTCGGCCCGGGCCTTCCGCCCCAGGATTTCCACAAAAAACCCGACGGTTTTCCCGGGCGCCGTGACCAGGCCGAGACCGGCCGCCAAACAGCGCCCCCCGCCCTTGGCCAATTGGGATGTCGGGTAAACATAACGAAGGTCATCGGGCTTCTTGCTGGTTTCCCGGTCCGCATATTTTGCGAAGATCCGACCGGCGCCGATCCGGGCATAAGCCAGGATGTTCCTGCCGATGGGTTGGAAAACATATCCGGAAACCGTCAGGGGAACCATGGAAATCTTGGTCGGACGTCCCTCGATCGTGACGACTCCGTTCCGGTCCCAAGTCAAGGGATAACGATTTTCCGGGATTTCTCCAAAGACATAGCCGGAGGCGACGCCGACCGCGAAGCGGGAGGAAATCCGGAGCAGGAGTTCTCCCTCGAAGTCGTAGGCGCTGCGAAGGCTCAGGTCTCCGGATTGTTCGACGGACCATCCCGAGACGGTGTCGGCCTGGAGTTTTTTAAAGGCCATCCAGTCGGAGAGGGCCGTATTGACGGAATCAAGCGGCATAAGACTGTATCCGCCCGAAAGCCTGAATCGAAGTTCCAGACCGGGAGTTTGGAGAGGGAAGGCGAGAAGGAACCCGACGGCCAGGATCCAGGCCCCCCATCGCATCGGGCGTCCGGTTTTCCGTTTTCGAATCCGCATCACGATATCCTGAAAAGATCCGGAATAGCCCGGGACCAGTGTTTTCGGATGTCCTCGACTTCGAGCCGCAGGAGTTCGGATCCCCCGTGGCGGATGATGAGGGCCTTCCCCCCGACCCGGCCGATCGCGGTTGCGGGGACGCCCGCCTTGCGGGCCGCTTTTTTGAGCCGGCCGAGATGATCCTTTTTGACCGTGACCACGATCCGGGAGTGGGTTTCTCCAAAGAGGAGAACATCCGCGGGGAGGCGATCTTCCAATTGCACATCGCAACCCCGTTTTCGAGATCCGAGAAGACAGCATTCGGCCAGGCACACGGCCAGACCGCCCTCGGAGACATCGTGGGACGAACGCAGCCATCCGGCCTCCGAGGCATCAAGGCACAAATCCTGGACCGCCTTTTCCGTTTTCAGATTCATTCGGGGAGGCCGCCCTCCATCGTGGCCGTGGAAAACCCGCAGATAAGCCGCGGCGCCCGGTTCGTTGGCATTGGCTCCGAGGAGAACGACGACATCTCCGGGCTTGTCGAAGCCGGGCCGGACGATTTTCCGGACGTCCTCGATCAGTCCGACGACGCCCACGACGGGAGTGGGGTGGACGGAGGCGCCTTCGGTGTCATTGTAGAAGCTGACGTTTCCTCCGGTGACGGGAATGCCGAAGGCGCGGCAGGCTTCGGCCATGCCTCCGACGACCTGCTCGAACTGCCACATGATCTCGGGTTTCTCGGGGTTGCCGAAATTCAGGCAATTGGTGACGCCGATGGGACGCGCGCCGACGCAGGCCAGGTTTCTGCAGGCTTCGGCGACCGCCGCCCGGCCTCCCGTTTTGGGATCCTGGAAAGCGTGGAAGGCATTGCCGTCCAGGGTCATGGCCAAAGCTCTCCGCGAGCCCTTGATGCGGACAACGGCGGCATCGGCGCCCGGCGGAAAGACCGTGTTGGTCTGAACCATGTGGTCGTACTGGCGAAAGACCCAGGACTTGTCGGCGAGGGCGGGTGAGGAGAGAAGAGTCAGGAGAGCCTCTCCGAAATTTTTCAAGGGCGGCCGTCTCGGAATCATCCTCTGCGTCTTTCGGGTTTCCGGCGAAGGCGCTTTGGCGGGCCTTCGGTAGACCGGACAGAGGTTGACGACGGCGTCGACCGGAATGTCGATCACTTCTTCGCCGTGAAAGCGGACCTTCAGGCGTCCGCCGACCTCAACCTTCCCGATGACGGGAGCCTCGAGATCCCACTTGGCGAAGACGTCTCTTACGGCCTCGATCTTGTCGGGTTCCGCGACGATGAGCATGCGCTCCTGGGATTCGGAAAGCATGATTTCGTAGGGGGTCATGCCCGCTTCCCGCTGGGGAACGCGGTCGAGGTCGATCCCGATGCCCAGATCCGATTTGGCGGCGATCTCCGTCGTGGAGCAGGTGAGCCCGGCCGCCCCCATGTCCTGGATGCCGACGATCAGGTTCCGGGACATGACCTCGAGGCAGGCTTCGAGCAGGAGCTTTTCCTTGAACGGGTCGCCGACCTGAACGTTGGGACGCTTGTGTTCGATGTCGTTTCCGAATTCGGCCGAAGCCATGGTCGCCCCGTGGATGCCGTCGCGACCCGTGAGGGCGCCGACATAGAGCACGGCGTTGCCCGGCCGCCCGGCTTTGGCATAGAAGATCCTATCCTTTTCGGCCAGCCCCAGACAAAAAACATTGATGAGAGGATTGAGCGCGTAACAGGGATGGAACGCGGTCTCCCCGCCCACCGTGGGCACACCGAAGGCGTTGCCGTAGCCGGCAATGCCCGAAACCACGCCTTCCATAATGGACCGGTTGGCCGGATTGTCCAGGGGGCCGAAACGCAGGGAATCCATGACGGCGACGGGCCGTGCGCCCATCGTGAAGATGTCCCGGAGAATCCCGCCGACTCCGGTGGCCGCGCCCTGGTAGGGTTCGATGTAAGACGGGTGATTGTGGGATTCGATTTTAAAAACCACGGCCAGTCCGCCGCCGATGTCGAGGACTCCGGCGTTTTCACCCGGGCCCTGGATGACCCGCGGGCCCCGGGTTGGGAGCTTTTTCAGGTGGGCTTTCGAGCTTTTATAACCGCAGTGCTCGGACCACATGACCGAAAAGATGCCGAGTTCGGTCAGATTCGGTTCCCGGCCGATCAGATCGACGATCAGGGCATATTCGTCGGCCGTGAGATTGTGACGTTCCAGAAGACCGGAGTCGATCATGACGGCCTCCGAGCCGTCCGGCGCCGGACGGCCGGGGAATCGGTGAGGGACTGGAAAACGAACCGTCCGTCCGTGCTTCCGAGCAGAGATTCCACGGCTCTTTCGGGGTGGGGCATCATGCCCAGGACGTTGCCCTCGGCATTGATGATTCCGGCGATTCCGTCCAGGGACCCGTTGACATTGGCCGCCTCATCCGTTTGACCTGAGGCGTCGCAGTAGCGGAAAACGATCCGGCCGTTGCCTTCGAGCCGCCGATGAACGGCCGGCGGAGCGTAATAATTGCCGTCGAAATGGGCGATCGGGATCCGGAGAACCTGTCCTTCGGCCGCCCGCCGGGTAAAAGCTGTTCCGGCGTTTTCGACACGGACATGGACGTGCCGGCAGATGAATTTGAGATTCTTGTTGCGGAGCATGGCCCCGGGAAGGAGGCCGAGTTCGAGGAGAATCTGAAAACCGTTGCAGATGCCCAGGACAAAGCCTCCCTTGCGGGCGAAACGCTTCACCTCCTGCATAAGGGGAGAAAACCGGGCGATGGCGCCCGAACGGAGGTAATCGCCGTAGGAAAAGCCGCCCGGGAGGACCACGCAATCCACACCCTGAAGATCGTGGTCCTTGTGCCAGAGATAGACCGTATCGCAGCCCAGGACGCTGTTCAAGGCGTGGAAGGTGTCGGCGTCGCAATTCGAGCCCGGAAACACGACGACACCGAAACGCATGTCCGTCACGATGTTTCGTCCGTCGCCGCGGTGTCCGAAAGGAGTTCCCAGGTGAACTTTTCGATGATGGGGTTGGCCAGCACTTTGCGGGCGACTTCGGGAACCAGCCGTTCCGCCTCATCCCGAGTCAGGCCGGTCAGGTCCAATTCGAAGACCTTGCCCTGGCGGACATTCTGAACGGCGTGATAGCCCAGCGTGAGAAGAGCGTTTTTCACGGCCTGGCCTTGGGGATCGAGAACGCTGTCCTTGAAGGCAACGAGAATTCTAGCTTTCATCGGCCAACACCTTTTTAAATATGGTATCGATTTTTTCGAGATAGGGATCCAGAGTGAAGCAGGCGGCGATCTCCTCGGGGGAAAGGCGTTGGGCGATTTCCGGGTCCGCCGCCGCCGACTGCCGGAAATCCAGATTTTCGTTCCAGGCCTTGAGACTGACGCGCTGGACGATCGCATAAGCCTGTTCCCGGGTCAACCCGGCCTGGGTCAGAGCCAGCAGGACGCCCTGGGAGAAAACCAGGCCGCGCGTGGCGTCGATGTTCTCGTTCATTTTTTTCGGCCGGACGGTCCAGTTCCCGACGATATCGGCGGTTTCAGCCAGAAGATAATCGGTGAGGATGAAGGCGTCGGGGAGGATGATCCGTTCGGCGGAGGAATGGGAGATATCGCGTTCGTGCCAGAGGGGGATGTTTTCGAGGGCAACCTGAAGATGGGAGCGAACGATGCGGGCCAGCCCGGATATTCTTTCGCAGCGAACCGGGTTTTTCTTGTGAGGCATGGAGGAGGAGCCTTTCTGGCCTTTTGTGAACGGTTCTTCGACCTCGCCGACCTCGGTTCTCTGGAGGTGGCGGATTTCCAGGGCGATTTTTTCCAGGCCGGTGACCAGAAGGGCCGTCGCGGACAGGACTTCGGCGTGACGGTCGCGCTGCAGGACCTGGGTCGAAATCCTGGCCGGCCTGAGCCCGAGTTTCCGCAGGGCGATTCGTTCGACGCGGGGATCCAGATGGATATAAGTCCCGACGGATCCCGAAATGCGTCCGACGGAAATGGCGGCGGCGGCCCGATCCAGGCGCTCCAAGTGGCGTTTGGTCTCTTCGAACCAGACGAGGATCTTGAAGCCGAAAGTGACGGGCTCGGCATGAACGCCGTGGGTCCGGCCGATACAGGGCGTCGTCTTGTGTTTGATCGCCTGACGGCGGAGAACTTTTTGCAGCTTGATGAGGCGTTTCCGGACAAGGGTCAGGGATTCGCGCATCAGAAGAGACAGAGACGTGTCGACGATGTCGTAGGAGGTCAACCCCATATGGATATATCTTGAATCGGGGCCGACGTTTTCGGCCACAGAGGTCAGAAAGGCGATGACGTCGTGTTTGACGGTTTTTTCAATGGCGTCGATGCGCTCCACGGAAAAATCGGCCTTTCTCCGGATTTGCGCCAGGGAGGATTTCGGGATCCGGCCCAGTTTCGCCCAGGCTTCGCAAACGGCCAACTCGACGTCCAGCCACTTCCGGTATCTGTTGGCGTCCGTCCAGACGGCGCCCATTTCTGGAAGAGTGTAGCGTTCAATCATGGGGGTCCGGCCTCGCTTTTTTTAGAGAAGTCATCTTATCAACACACACCCCCTAAAGTCAATTTCCCCTCCCGGAATTGTGCGTCGTAACACCGGTTTTAATTCTTTTTTCTCTATTCCGGTGTTACGACCCTTCGGGCGAGCCGATCTCACCGCATCGATTTCGTTGCGGCCTGCTCGACGTAGCTGAACTACGCCTGCGCAGTCCGCTCCTCATCGCTACGGCAATCTCGACTCGCGCACAATCCCGGGAACCCCGGATCCGGAGTCGTGCCCGCGCGACCCTCCGACGGCTTGCTCCGGAGCCGTGCGCGGGCCGAGATTGCTGTTCCAACAAGGAAGCGGCTCTCGAGGCGTAGTTGAACTACGTCGAGAGGGCTGCAACGCAGTTGGAATAGTGAGATCGGCACGCCCGAAGGGTGAAAACGCCCGATTAAGGCGAAAAAAGAGATCCGGGCGTTTTCACGCACGGCTCCGGAACGGAGGCCGGAATTGGAGGTGAAAAGAGCAAAGGATCGGGTATAATGCGTTGTCTAACAGGATGTGCGAAGAGAAGGACACCGTAACGGACAGGGATCTGGCGGCGGAAGCCGCGGCCGGCGATGTCGAGAGCTTTATGTCCCTGGCCCGAAAATATCAGCAAAGGATTCACGGCATGATCTTCGGGATGACACGCAATCTTCAGGATGCCGACGATCTGACCCAGGAGACCTTTCTGGCCGCCTTTCGTTCCATCCGAGGTTTCCGGAGTCAATCGGCCTTTTACACGTGGATCTACAGGATCGCCGTCAATCTGACTCTCAATCATTTGAAAAAAAACAAACGGGAAAAAGACAGAGCCGAATTCCGCGAAACCATGGTTGTTCCCGGGGAGAGAAAGGATACGGCGTTCTGTCCCGAAACCGGAGCGACCCGCAAGGTCCTGCATCATCTCCTCGAAGATGCCGTGAACAGCCTGGCTCTTCCTTACAAGGCCACCTTCACCCTGGTCGTCAATCAGGAGATGAGCCATGCCGAAGCCGCCCGCATCCTCGGCTGTTCGGAAAACACCGTGTCCTGGAGGATGCACAAAGCGCGGAAAATGCTTCAGGCCCGGTTGAAATCCATCGGAGAGATGTGACATGACATGTCGTACGGCTGAACGTTGGATGTCCGATGAAATGGACGGGTGTCTGCCTGAACACCGCCGTGCCCGGCTGGCCGCCCATATCGAAAAATGCCGGGATTGCCGCCTTTACCGCACCCGTCTGGGAATTGTCGGGAAAGAATCCGGAAAAAACATGCCTCCGGTTCTTGGGCAGGGATACTGGGAGGATTTCGAGGCCCGATTGAGGTCGCGTCTCGAATCCGTTGCCGTCGCTCCCATACAGACAGTCGCCCCTGTCCGGACTCTCCGGCCGGCCTGGAGATGGGTTTGGGCGGGAGCAACGGTCACGGTCCTGGCCGTTCTGGCGATTCTGGTTCAACCGCCCCGCCGTCCCCCGGACGTCTTCCTGGCTTTCTATCCGGGCGAGGCAGTTGTCTTTTTTGAAAATGAAATGACCGGGAATCCGGTCATGCAGGAGAACTTCAACCGCATCCTTACCGACTCGATCGAGGAAGCGGTCCGGGATTCCGAGGCCGAGGGGGATGGGGTGCTGTGGGATGATCCGCTCTTCTGGGAAAGCCTCAGCCTTGAGGAGATGGAAATGATCGAGGCCGATCTCATGGGGGAGAATGGAAGATGAAAGGCGCCAAACTCACGAAAATCCTGATTGCGGCCGGTCTTCTGCTCTGCGTGTGTTCGATTGAGCCGGCTTTTTCCCAGGAGCATCGCCAGAGAGCCCGAGTCAGGGAAAATATTCTGACACTCCGGCTCGTGCGAATGACCCAGGCTCTGGAACTCACGCAAGAACAGACGGCGGAAATTTATCCCGAACTCTTCCGTTTGGAAAAGGAAAAAGCGGAGCTCCAGGCCCGCCTTGCCAAACATATCGCCGAGATGAGATTGATGTTGGCGAAAGATGTTCCGGCGGGACACGACATCGCGGGAATCGTCGAAACCGTGACTCATCTCCGTCGGGACATCCGGCGCAAAGACGAAGAGTTCGAAGCTTTTCTCGATGAAAGACTGGATCCCGTCCAAAAAGCCAGATATTTTCTTTTTACCATCGATTTTTTCCGAGGGCTGGGAGAAAAGATCGACCGGGCCCGAATGCCGGCTCCACGGGAAAAAAGAAAAACGATGTTTTGACTTGACAAAAATCCGGAAATCCTTTAGGATGGCGCACGTGGTTCACTATTTTCCCGGGTTTTTTCCGGGGAAATAAGAAACTCGAGTCGTTTTCCTTTCACCCGCAGCCCCGGCGACAACAACGAGCGGCGCCGGCCGATGAGCACATGCCAGCGTAGCTCAGCAGGTAGAGCGGCTGATTTGTAATCAGCGGGTCAGGGGTTCGAGTCCCTTCGCTGGCTCGGTCAACCTTGACACGAGGGCGGACGGGAAGGAATACCGGGAGAGTCGGGCCATACGCGTTCCGCGTGAAGTCGAGAGTGAGGAGAAAAGGCTGTGGGCAGGTACCAAAGTGGCCAAATGGGGCGGGCTGTAAACCCGCTGCGGAAACGCTTCGGAGGTTCGAATCCTTCCCTGCCCATGATTGCGGCCAAGCGCGGGAATAGCTCAGTTGGTAGAGCGTCAGCCTTCCAAGCTGAATGTCGCGGGTTCGAGCCCCGTTTCCCGCTTTTTCTGCAGTCGGGAAGCCCAAGTAGCTCAGTCGGTAGAGCACGTCCTTGGTAAGGACGGGGTCACCAGTTCAATTCTGGTCTTGGGCTTTTTTGAGATAGACCAACGCCCGGGCGGTGCGATGTCTTAACAATTTCCGTCGGCGCGGCGGCCGTGAGGCTGAAAGAAGGCGAGAATGCGAGAGATCATCACTTTGCAGTGTTCGGAGTGCAAGCGAAGGAATTATTCCACCACGCGCAACAAGAAGACCAAAACCGAGCGGCTTCAAATCAGCAAGTACTGCCCCTTTTGCAGAAAACATATTTCCCACAAGGAAGTCAAGTAGGGCGGGGCGGGAAACGGAAAGCGACGGGAAGGACAGAGACGACAGGTGAGTAGCTCAACGGGTAGAGCAGCGGTCTCCAAAACCGCAGGTTGCGGGTTCGAGTCCTGCCTCACCTGCCAATTCCCTTCCCTGAAGATCCCCGGAGGCCGGGCCGCCGGTGTCGGGACGGAAGGACTCCTGAAATGAGTGAAAAAAAAATCTGGTACAAAAGGTTCCTGAGCTTCCTCAGGGATGTGAAAGCCGAGCTCAAGAAGGTCACATGGCCGTCCCGCGCAGAGGTCACGAGCACGACGATCGTGGTCATTATCGCCACCGTCTTTTTCGGCTTTTACCTCTTCTTCATGGATGTGATTTTCTCCTGGGTGATTACCCACATCAAAGACTTATTCGGATAAACGGACAGGAATTCAGCTATGGAAAAAAACTGGTATGTCGTTCATACCTATTCCGGTTTCGAAAAATTCGTGGCCGAGTCGATCCGCCAAAGGGCCATCGAGTTCGGCATCCCGGATCAGATCGGACAGATCATCATTCCGACCGAGGATGTCATCGAGATCCGGGCGGGAAAAAAGGTTGTTTCAACCAAGCGGTCTTACCCGGGCTACATCCTTGTGGAAATGGATATGACGGACGAGAGCTGGCTGATGGTTCGCCAGACGCCCAAGGTGACGGGATTCGTCGGTTCGGGCCGGAAGCCGTCCCCTCTGAGCAAAACCGAAGTCAGTCAGATCGTCGAACATATGGAGACGACTTCGGAGAAACCCAAGCCCAAGCATTCTTTCGAAAAAGGCGAAGCGGTCCGCATCATCGACGGGCCGTTTTTCAATTTCAACGGGATCGTCGAGGAAGTCAATCCGGAGCGAAGCACCATGAGAGTCATGGTGACGATCTTCGGTCGATCCACCCCCGTAGAGCTGGAATTTCTGCAGGTGGAAAAACTCTAAGGAGACACAGATGTCCAAGGAAGTCGTCGCCCTGATCAAGCTTGAGATCGTCGCCGGCCAGGCCAGTCCGGCGCCGCCCGTCGGTCCGGCGCTCGGCCAGCACGGTGTGAACATCATGCAGTTCGTCCGCGAGTTCAACGACAGAACCGGAAAAATGGAGGAGGGAACGGTCGCCCCTGTCCTGATCACGGTTTACAAGGACAAGCGGTTCACGTTTGTCGTCAAAACGCCTCCGGCCTCCTACCTTCTCAAGAAGGCGGCCGGCATCGCCAAAGGATCGGGTCTTCCGAACAAGGAGAAGGTCGGGCGCGTGACCCGCAAGCAGGTCGAGGAGATCGCCCGGATCAAGCTTCCGGACCTGAACGCCTACGACATCGACGCCGCCCGTCGGATCATCGAAGGGACGGCCAGAAACATGGGATTGGAGATCGTCAGTGAGTAAGCGAGGCAAGAAGTACATCAAAGCGGTTGAAAGCCGGGACAGCGAAAAAACAAGCTATTCGCTGGAAGAGGCCGTCCGGCTTCTCAAGACGGCCAGTTTTGTCAAGTTCGATGAATCGGTGGATGTGGCCATGCGCCTCGGCGTCAATCCCAAGTACTCGGATCAGATGGTCCGGGGAACGGTCGTTTTGCCCCACGGCACGGGCAAAACCAAGAAGATCTGTGTCATCGCTTCGGGAGAGAAGGTCAAGGAAGCCGAAGAAGCCGGAGCCGACTACGCGGGCGGGGACGACATCATCGAGAAAATCGCCGGCGGTTGGATCGATTTCGACATCGTCATCGCCACTCCCGATGTCATGCGCGGGGTCGGCAAGCTCGGGCGCATTCTGGGTACCAAGGGACTCATGCCGAATCCCAAGTCCGGGACCGTGACCTTCGATGTGCGCAAGGCCGTCGAAGAAACCAAGGCCGGGCGCGTGGAATTCCGCGTCGATAAGACCAGCATTGTCCACGGAGCGGTGGGAAAGGTGTCTTTCGCCGAGGACAGGCTGATTGAGAACGTCCAGACCTTCCTGCAGGCCGTCATCCAGGCCCGCCCGGCGGCCGCCAAGGGAAAATACGTGCGGAGCATGTTTCTGTCCTCGTCGATGGGGCCCTCATTTAAAATTGCCGAAGACGCCGTCGAGAAATAGGAGAATCGTTAGTGAAGAAGCAACAGAAAGAACAGATTGTCGATGAACTGAAGAAGATCCTGACGGAACAGGCATCCTGTTATCTCGTGGACTACAAGCGGATGCCCGTGGCCCAGTCCGTCGAGTTGAGAAAGCTTCTGCGCGCCCATTCCGGGGCCGTCCGGGTCATCAAGAACAGGCTGGCTCTGAGGGCTCTTCAGGATGGGTGTCCCGAAGAACTTAAGCCCCACTTCCGCAATCCGACGGCCCTGGCTTACAGCACGGACAATCCTCTGGCTCTGGGCCGGGCGATCAGGGATTTTTCGGCCGGCGGCAAGGTGTTGTCCGTCAAGGCCGGTCTTATCGAGGGACGGTATCTGGCGCCGGAACGGTTTGATGAAATCGTCGGCATCCAATCCCGCGAAGATCTTCTGGGTCGGTTTGCCGGATTGATGGCCGCCCCGCTGACGAAGCTTCTTCGAACATTGCAAGCCCCCATATCCAATCTGGGTCTGGTTTTGAAACAGCTCGAAACCAAGAAATAAGGTTGGAAAACAGGATAAACCAAGGCTTAATTCAAGGATTAATCAAAGGAGATTACGGAGATGGAAAAAGAAGCCGCAAAGCTCACCAAGGAGCAATTTTTTTCGCACCTGGACAGCCTGACCATCCTCGAGCTGGCCGACTATGTCAAAGAGTTCGAAACGAGATACGGTGTCAGCGCCGCGGCCGCGGTCCCTGTGATGGCCGCCGGCGCCGCCGTCCAGGCGGAAGCCAAGGCCGCCGAAGAACCGACCGAGTTCACCGCGGTGCTGAAAGACGTCGGAGACAAGAAGATCAACGTCATCAAGGTCGTCCGCGAAATCACCAGCCTCGGTTTGAAGGAAGCAAAGGAACTGGTCGACAACGCGCCCAAACCGCTGAAAGAGGGCTTGAACAAGGAAGACGCGGAAGCCATCAAAGCCAAGTTTGCCGAAGTCGGCGCCATTGTTGAATTGCAGTAAGCCGGCGGTCCGGAGCTTTCCAGTCCGGAAGCGGGCGTCGGAGGCGGAAGTCTTTGTATTGTTTGTGAGGGCCAATGGCTAACGAAACAACCAACTCGTATCGCACTCGGGAAGATTTCGGAAAAATCCGGACGTCTTTCGACATGCCGGATCTCCTGGAAATCCAGAAACAATCCTACGGGGAACTTCTGCAGATGGAAGCCCTTCCTGAAGAAAGGAAGGACACCGGCCTTCAGGCCGCCTTCAAGGACGTTTTCCCCATCTCGGATTTCAAGGAAACCACCGAACTCGAATTCCTCAGTTATTCCATCGGCAATTGGGAATGCAAGTGCGGACGGCTCAAGGGCGTCGAGAACGCCCGCAACCGCTGCCAGGCCTGCGGAACCCTCCTTCCGGCCGACATCGATTTGACCTCCAAGGAAATCTGCCCGTATTGCAGCGCGACCCGAAAGATCGAAACCCCCGCCTGCGAACACTGCGGTGACCGCGTCGGACTCAAACTCAAGTACACGCCCAATGAGTGCATCCACAAGAGCTATACCTATGCGGTACCCTTGAAGCTCAAGGTTCAACTGGTGTCCTGGGAAAAGGACGCCGCCACGAAAACGAAAAGATTGAAGCACATCAAGCAGCAGGAAGTCTATTTCGGCGATCTGCCTCTGATGACGGACAAGGGCACCTTCATCTTCAACGGCATCGAGCGCGTCATCGTCAGCCAGCTCCAGAGATCTCCGGGCGTTTTCTTCCGCCAGAGCGAAACCAAGGGATATTATATCGGAAAAATCATCCCGTACCGCGGCGCCTGGGTCGAATTCGAATTCGACACCAAGAACCTCCTCTGGGTGCGGCTGGACAGAAAAAAGAAGTTCCTGGCCTCCGTGTTTCTGCGGGCTCTGGGATTCGGCTCGGACGAAGACATCCTGAGACTCTTTCATAAGGTCCACACCATCGTTCCTGAAAACGGAAGCCTGTTCTGGGACGTTTCCGAAAATCTTGTCGGCCGCTTGTCTCCGGATACGGATGTCCTGGATGCCAAGAGCAAAACCGTGCTGGCCCCCGCAAAGAAGAAAATCACGGCGGAAACCCTGCAGACCCTTCAGGCCAAAGGGATCGCCCGGATCCCGGTCTACAAAAAAGAGCTTGAAGGCGCGATGGCTCTCACCGGCGTCAAGGGAAAAATCAAGGTCAACGAAGAAATCACCGACATCCAGTGGGAACTGGTGGCCGGGCGCAACGAGCCCTTCGAGGTCTTCTTTCCCGAATCTGATCCGGCCGGAACGATCCTCGTCAACACCCTGAAAAAGGACCTGCGGAAAGACACCAATCAAGCCCTGGGAGAGATCTACCGGAAGCTGCGTCCCGGGGAGCCCCACACCATGGATAGTGCCCACAATCTGTTCCGCAATCTGTTCTTCAATCCCCAGAAATACAATTTCTCCCGGATCGGGCGTCTGAAATTCAACATTAAGCTCGACTTGAACACGCCCATGGAGGAGAAAACGCTGTCTCCCCTGGACTACGTCGAAGTTCTCCGTTATCTCCTTCGCATGCGGCTCGGCGAAGGCATGGAGGACGATATCGACCACTTGGGCAACCGGCGGGTGCGTTCGGTCGGCGAACTTGTCGAGAACGCCTTCCGCATCGGTCTGACCCGCATGGAGCGGACAATCAAGGAAAAGATGACCATCACGGCCGACCTGGCCGCCGCCATGCCCCAGGATCTCATCAATTCCAAACCCGTGATCGCGGCTCTCAAGGAGTTTTTCGGAAGCTCCCAGCTGTCACAGTTCATGGACCAGATCAACAGTTTGGCCGAAATCACCCACAAGCGGCGCCTGAGTGCGCTCGGCCCCGGAGGTTTGAGCCGGGAGAGGGCCGGGTTTGAAGTCAGGGACATTCAGGCTTCCCATTACGGACGCATCTGTCCGGTCGAGAGTCCGGAAGGACCGAATATCGGATTGATTTCATCCTTGAGTTGTTTCGCCCGGGTCAACAGTTACGGATTCATCGAAACGCCCTACCGCAAGGTCCGGGACGGCCGGGTCATCGACTATGTCAGGGTGATTCATCCCGGAAGCAGCGATTTCAAGGTCGGGCAGGAAATCGAAAAGAAGGAGATGGAGAAAACCTGCGAGGCCCTCAAGGCCCAGAAGGGCAAATCGTTGCCCGTGTTTGAACCTCACGTCTTTTATCTCACCGCCTGGGAGGAAGAGAAATACAATATCGCCCAGGCCAACGCCGAACTGGATGCCCGGGGGCGTTTCGTCAACGAGCTTGTCAGCGCCCGGGAAAAGGGAAATTTCAGGCTCATTCCCCGCGACCAGATTCAGTATATGGATGTTTCTCCGAAACAGCTGGTATCGCTCTCGGCGGCTCTCATCCCGTTCCTGGAAAACGACGACGCCAACCGGGCCCTCATGGGATCCAACATGCAGCGCCAAGCCGTTCCGCTGCTTCGTCCGGAAGCGCCCCTTGTCGGGACGGGACTCGAACATGTCGTGGCCAAGGGCTCGGGAGACGTCATCGTCTGCGAGCGTCCGGGCATCGTTGAGTTCGTCGATGCCGAACGCATCATCGTCCGCACCGACGACAAGCAGGGCGGGCGGACACACGATGTCGGGACCGACCTCTATCCTCTGACCAAGTTCCTCCGCACCAACCAGAATACGACGGTCAACCATCGCCCCATCGTCCACAAGAATGAACGCGTCATCCGGGGTCAGGTTCTGGCCGACAGCCTCTGCACGGACAAGGGGGAAATGGCCCTGGGCCGCAATATCCTGTGCGCCTTCATGCCCTGGCGCGGGTATAACTTCGAAGACGCCATTGTGGTCAGCGAGAAGCTCATCAAGGAAGACGTCTTCACATCCCTGCACATCATCGAGGAGACCATTGAAGCGCGGGACACCAAGCTCGGTCCCGAAGAGATCACCCACGATATCCCCAACGTGCCCGAGAACCTGCTGCGCAACCTGGATGAGAACGGCATCGTCCGAATCGGCGCCCATGTCAAGGCCGGAGACATTCTCGTCGGCAAGGTGGCGCCCAAGGGCGAGACGCAGCTTTCTCCCGAGGAAAAACTGCTCAAGGCCATATTCGGCGAGAAGGCCCTGGACGTCAAAGATGCCTCCCTCTACTGCTCTCCGGGCGTTGAGGGAACGATCATCGACGTCCGGATTTTTTCGCGCCGCGGGCCGGAGAAAAACCCCCGGGCCAAGCTCATCGAAAAAGACGAGACGGCCAAAATGAAGCGGAATCTTGAGGATGAGATCAGCATCCTCGAAAAGGAAAAATGGAGAAAGATCAAGACGCTGCTCAAGGGCGCGGTTCTGGAGAAAGCCCACAAAACAGGAAAAACGGCCCTGGAAAAAGGCGCCAAGCTCACGGAGAAAGTCCTGGACGAAATCGGAATTGAGGACGCCCTGAAACTCAAGCTGAACGCCGACGAGGAACGGGATCGGGAAATCCGCGATATCGACAAGAAGGTCAAACGCCAAAGCGAAGCCCTGCGGTCCGTGTTCAAGGAGAAAATCGAAAACCTCAAGAAGGGCGACGAGCTGTCGCCCGGCGTGATTCAGGCCATCAAGGTTTTCATCGCCATGAAGAGGAAACTGTCCGTCGGGGACAAGGTGTCCGGCCGCCACGGCAACAAGGGCATCATCGCCCGCATCGTTCCGGAAGAGGACATGCCGCGTCTTCCCGATGGAACTCCGGTGGAAATCATTTTGAACCCGCTGGGCGTGCCGTCCCGCATGAATGTCGGACAGATTCTTGAAACCCACGCCGGCTGGGCGGCCCGAAAACTCAACATGTGGATTTCCACACCGGTCTTCGACGGCATCCGCGAGGATGAGATTAAGGTCCTTCTCAAGAAGGCCGGTTTGCCTGAATCGGGAAAAACACCGCTTTTCGACGGAATGACGGGCGACCTTCTGGCCCAGGAAGTTTCCGTCGGTTACATTTACATGATGAAGCTCTATCATCTTGTCGACGACAAGATCCATGCGCGTTCCACAGGACCCTATTCGCTTATCACCCAGCAGCCTCTCGGCGGCAAGGCCCAGTTTGGGGGCCAGAGGTTCGGAGAGATGGAAGTCTGGGCGCTTGAAGCCTATGGTGCGGCGCACATCCTGCAGGAAGTCCTGACGGTCAAGTCGGACGACGTCGAGGGCCGGGCCAAGATCTACGAAGCCATCGTCAAGGGAGACCTGGAGTTTACGCCGGGACTTCCGGAATCGGTCAATGTCTTGATCCGGGAGCTCCAGAGCCTCTGCCTCAGTTTTGAGCTCGAGAAGAGCGGCAAGCAGGACGTCCTGCCATGGGGGATTGCGGTTCCCCAGGCTGCCAAAGGAGATGCGTGATGGAAGCCAGGCCACAGCTGGGCGGAAGGCCCAAAATCGAATTCGACCAGGTCAAGATCAGTATCGCTTCAGCGGAAAAGATCAAAGGCTGGTCCTGGGGGGAAGTGACCAAGCCTGAAACCATCAACTACCGGACCTTCAAGCCGGAAAAGGACGGGCTGTTCTGCGCCAAAACCTTCGGGCCCATCAACGATTTCGAATGCCTCTGCGGAAAATACAAGAGAATGAAGTACCGGGGCATCATCTGCGAAAGATGCGGCGTCGAGGTCACGAAGTCCAAGGTTCGCCGCGAACGCATGGGCCACATCCAGTTGGCCTCCCCGGTTGCCCACATCTGGTTTTTTAAAAGTCCTCCGAGCCGGATCGGCCTTGTCCTGGATCTTTCGATCAAGGACCTGGAAAAAGTCCTGTATTTCGAATCCTATATCGTTCTCGATCCCGGAGAGTCGGGACTGAAGGAAAAGCAGCTCCTCACCGAGGAGGAGTTCAAGGAAGCCCAGGAAAAATACGGCGACGCCTTCACGGTGTCCATCGGCGCCGAAGCGGTCAAGACGCTGCTTCAGAAAATCAACATCGCCAAGGAGGCGGACCGTCTCAGGCGTTTGATGAAAAAAGAGACGTCCCAGCAGAGAAAACTCCGATACTCGAAGCGTCTCCGCATTTTCAAGGCGCTTAAAAAATCGGGCAACCGTCCGGAGTGGATGGTGCTGGATGTCATTCCGGTCATCCCACCCGACCTCAGGCCTCTTGTCCGGCTCGACGGCGGCCGTTTTGCGACATCGGACCTGAACGACCTGTATCGCCGCGTCATCAACCGGAACAACCGTCTCAAGAAGCTCATCGAGCTCAAGGCGCCCGAACTCATCATCCGGAACGAAAAACGGATGCTGCAGGAGGCCGTGGACGCTCTTTTCGATAACGGGAAGAGAGGCCGGGTCCATCTCGGGGCCAATCGCCGGCCGCTCAAGTCGCTGAGCGAATCTCTCCGGGGCAAGCAGGGCCGGTTCCGCCAGAACCTGTTGGGCAAACGGGTCGACTATTCGGGACGATCGGTCATTGTCGTCGGTCCGGAACTCAAACTCAATCAGTGCGGTCTGCCCAAAAAAATGGCGCTTGAGCTCTTTAAGCCTTTTATTTTCAATAAATTGGAAAAAGAAGGCCTGGTCCCGAGCGTCAAGATTGCCCGGGAGTGGCACGAGCAGGAAAGGCCCGAAGTCTGGGATTTCCTTGAGGAAGTCGTCAACGAACACCCCATTCTCCTGAACCGGGCTCCCACGCTCCATCGCCTGGGCATCCAGGCTTTCGAGCCCATTCTTGTGGAGGGCAAGGCCATTCAGATCCATCCCCTGGTCTGCGCCGCCTTTAACGCGGATTTCGACGGCGACCAGATGGCCGTCCATGTTCCCCTTTCGGTTGAGGCCCAGATCGAGGCCCAGACACTCATGCTTTCGACGCACAACATCCTCTCCCCGGCCAACGGGCGGCCGCTGACCATTCCCAGCCAGGACATGGTTCTCGGCTGCTATTACCTCACTTGGGAGATGAAGGGGCAAAAAGGGGAGGGGAGGATATTCTCTTCCTTCGACGAGGCGCTTCTGGCCATGGAAAGCGGTCAGGTCGGGCTTCAGAGCCGGATCAAGGTCCGTTTCAGCGGTCCGTTCATGAATTTGGTCAGTTACTACGACGACCAGGCCGTGATGAATTGTCCGGTTACGGAGATGAAAAAAGAACTCATTGAGACAACTCCGGGCCGCATCATCTTCAACTCCATTATTCCCAAGGGATTGCCGTTCATCAACGCCGTTCTGCGGAAGAAGGGACTCGAAAATCTGGTTTTCTTCGCCTATCTCAAGTCCGGATTGCCGGCCACGGTCGAAATGTTGGATGCCCTCAAGGAACTGGGCTTTACCCATGCCACCCTGGCCGGGTTTTCCCTGGGGATCGACGATTTCGTCATTCCCAAGACAAAATATGAACTCGTGGACAAAGCCTACGGGGAAGTCCGGGACATCGAAAACCTTTACCGGGAAGGCACGATCTCATCGGGCGAGCGGTTCAACCGGATCGTGGAGATCTGGGGAACGGTCACCGACAACATTTCGAATGCGATGATCGAGGAAATGAAGCGCATGAGTCTTGAGGGCGGCGGGCTCAATCCGCTGTTCGTTATGGCCGATTCAGGGTCCCGGGGCAACAAACAGCAGATTCGCCAGTTGGCCGGCATGCGGGGTCTCATGAGCAAGCCCTCGGGTGAAATCATAGAAACGCCCATTGTTTCCAACCTGAGAGAAGGCCTGAACGTGCTTCAATACTTCATCTCGACCCACGGCGCCCGCAAAGGTCTGGCCGACACCGCCTTGAAGACGGCCAATTCGGGGTATCTCACCCGAAAGCTTGTCGACGTCGCCCAGGAAGTCATCGTCGATGAGCATGACTGCGGAACCCTCAAGGGCTCCAACGTCACCGCGATCGTCGAAAACGGCGAGATCATCGAGCCGTTCATCGACCGCGTCGTCGGCCGGATTTCTCTCGAGCGCATTCTTCACCCCGACACCAGCATGCCCATCGTCGAAATGAACGAGGAAATCACCGAAACCATCGCCGGCGAACTCCAGAACCTCGGTCTCGAGCGCGTCAAAATCCGCTCGATTCTGACCTGCGAATCCAAGAAGGGTGTCTGCCAGCTCTGTTACGGCCGCAACATGGCCACCGGGCGAATGGTCGAACTCGGCGAAGCGGTGGGCATCGTCGGGGCCCAGTCCATCGGAGAACCGGGAACGCAGCTGACCATGCGGACGTTCCACGTCGGCGGAATCGCCATGCGCGGCGCCGAACGGTCGATGCTCGAAGCGGGCACCGACGGCATCATCAAGTTCACCAACCTCAAGTCCGTCGCCAATAAAGACGGCACCCTCGTCGTCGTCAATCGGAACGCCAACATTGCCGTTCTCGACCACCGGGGCCGTGAGATCGAACACTATCAGGTGCCGTACGGCGCCAAGGTTCTTATCCGCGACGGACAGGAGATCAAGGCCCGACAGGGATTTGCCGAATGGGATCCCTTCAGCAACTTCATTTTGACTGAAGAAACGGGCCGGATTCGATTCCGTGATGTCGTCCTCGGCATCAGCATGGAAGAGGTCCAGGACGAATTTACCGGACTGATCACCCAGGTCATCATCGATCCCAAGGACGAAAAACTTCAGCCCCAGGTTGAGATTCTCGATGATAAGAAAACGGACGACAAGGGCGAACCCGTCATTCTGAAGAAATATTATCTGCCGTCGGGCGCCAATTTGGAAGTCAAGGACGCCAAAAAAGTCTTTGCCGGCGACGTTCTGGCCAAGATTCCGCGTGAAGTCGCCCGAACCAAGGATATCACCGGAGGGCTGCCGAGAGCCGAGGAACTGTTCGAAGCCCGCCGGCCGAAAACCCCGGCCGTCATTTCGGAGATCGACGGAGCCGTCTCCATCGGCGGGCTTGTCCGGGGTCACCGGAAAATCACCGTCCACAACGACCGGGGAGGGGAGAAGGAGTATCTCATTCCCAAAGGATCCCACCTCAGCGTGGCCGAAGGCGAAAGGATCAAGGCGGGGACCGCCCTCATGGACGGATCCGTCAATCCTCACGATATTCTGCGGGTCCTGGGCGAGAAGGAGCTGGCCGAGTATCTTCTTCGGGAAGTCCAGGCCGTTTACCGCCTTCAGGGCGTCACCATCAACGACAAGCATATCGAGGTGATTGTCCGGCAGATGCTGCGTTGGGTCAAAGTCGAGGAGGTCGGAGACACCGATTTTCTGGTGGACGAACAGATCGACAAATATGTTTTCCAGGCGGAAAACGAAAAAATCATGCGCAAGGGAGGCCGACCGGCCAAGGCCCGGCCGCTGCTCCTGGGCATCACCAAGAGCGCCCTGAGTACCGAAAGCTTCATTGCGGCCGCCTCGTTCCAGGAAACCACCCGGGTTCTGACGGAAGCCAGCCTCTACGGCAAAGTGGATCATTTGCGGAGGCTTAAGGAGAATATCATCATGGGCCGCCTTATTCCGGCCGGAACGGGTTCGCGGTTCTATCGGAACGTGGAACTTCGGGAGGAGGATGTCCCTCATGTCGAGAAAGTGGTGGAAGCTGAGGAACCCGATGTTTCCCTGGTGGATGAGGATCTCGTAAGCGGTTGAAATATCCTGAAATTTCTTGACATGAAAGACCAATTTTGCTACACTCGCAACATTCGTCGCGGGAGAGTCTTCCCGAAGATGAATAACAAAGCGTTTTCCAAAGAGGAGATGGTGTTTTGCCGACTGTGAATCAACTTGTGAGAAAGGGCCGGACGCTCAAAAAAGCCAAGAGCAAGGCTCCCGCTCTGGCTTCCTGCCCGCAAAAACGGGGCGTTTGTACGCGCGTTTTTACAACGACGCCGAAAAAGCCCAATTCCGCCATGAGAAAAGTCGCCCGGGTGAGATTGTCCAACAATATCGAAGTGACCGGATATATCCCCGGCGTCGGGCATAACCTCCAGGAACACTCCATCGTTCTTGTTCGCGGCGGCCGCGTCAAGGATCTCCCGGGAGTCCGGTATCATATCGTTCGGGGGACGCTGGATTGCGAGGGTGTGCAGAACAGGCAGAGAAGCCGTTCCATGTACGGTGCCAAGAAACCCAAGGAAAAGAAGGCCGCCAAGTAAGGAACGCCGAGGAGAGCGATCATGCCGAGGAGAGGAATCGTCAAAAAGAAAAAGATCCCCCCGGATCCTTTCTACAACAGCACCCTTGTGGCCAAGTTTGTCAATCTGTTCCTCAAGAAAGGGAAAAAGAGCGTTGCCGAGGGCGTTTTTTACAGGACGATGGACATCGTCAAACAAAAAACCAAGGAAGATCCTCTCAAGGGCCTTGAAAAAGCCCTGGAGAATGTGCGCCCTCTCCTTGAGACCAAGTCGCGCCGCGTCGGCGGCGCCAATTATCAGGTTCCCATTGAAGTCCCCCAGGGGCGTTCGGTGGGGCTGGGAATCCGCTGGATTCTTCGTTATGCGAAGGAGAGAGGCGGAAAAAGTATGGAGGAGAAACTGTCTGCGGAGATCATCGATGCCATGAACAACAGGGGCGGCGCCGTCAAAAAGCGCGAAGACACCCACAAAATGGCCGAATCCAACAGGGCGTTCGCCCATTACAAATGGTAATCTCTGTACGGAGTTTCAAGAATTTGACAGCCCTGAGAGTGAAGCGAAAACATCATGCGACAGGACCCCATCGAAAGAGTCAGAAACATAGGCATCATGGCTCATATCGATGCGGGGAAGACCACCACAACGGAGCGCATCCTGTTTTTCTCGGGCATCACCTACAAAATGGGAGAAGTGGATGAAGGTACGGCGGTCATGGACTGGATGGCCCAGGAGCAGGAACGCGGAATCACCATAACCTCCGCCGCCACCGCCTGTTATTGGAACGACCATCGCATCAATATCATCGACACTCCCGGTCATGTCGACTTCACCGCCGAAGTCGAGCGGTCCTTGAGAGTACTCGACGGTGCCATCGCCGTCCTGTGCGGCGTCGGCGGTGTTGAACCGCAGTCCGAGACCGTGTGGCGGCAGGCGGACAAGTATAAAGTGCCGAGAATTGTGTATATCAATAAAATGGACAGAATCGGAGTGGATCCGGCCCGGGCCGTCGAACAGCTCAAGACGCGTGTGGCCGCCCATCCTCTGCCCATTCAGATCCCCCTGGGCGCGGAAGACGGATTTCGCGGAGTCATCGATCTTGTGGGCATGAAGGAAATCGATTGGGGAGGAGACCTTCTCGGCAAGAATTTTGAAATCCGGGCCGTTTCGGACGGTTGCCGGGATCTGGCGGAAACCAAACGACGGGAAATGATTGAGATTCTCAGCGAAACCGACGACACCATCATGCAGAAATATCTCGACGACGAAGCCATTTCGGAAGCCGAAATCAAAACGGCCATCCGAAAAGGGACGATCGGGCTGAGGTTTGTTCCCGTTCTCTACGGTTCTTCATTCAAGAACAAAGGCGTTCATCCTCTCCTCGACGCCATCGTCGATTATCTGCCCTCTCCGGCGGATATCCCTCCCGTGACGGGAGTCCACCCCAGGACGGGCGCTCCGGAAGCCCGCCGCGCCGACGACAATGAATCGTTCTCGGCCCTGGTTTTCAAGATCATGAATGATCCCTTCCTCGGGAACCTGGCTTTTATCAGAGTTTACTCCGGAAAAACCAAAGTCGGGGGAAGCCTTTACAATTCCGTGAAGGATGAGGAAGAACGCCTGACCCGGCTCCTGGAGATGCATGCCAACAAGCGAAAAGAAATCAAGGAAATTTATGCCGGGGACATCGCGGCCGTTCCCTCGATGAAGACCGTTTCGACGGGCGATACGCTCTGCGTGCGGCATCAGCCCATCGTTCTGGAGTCCATTCATTTCCCCGAGCCCGTGGTTTCGGCGACCATTGAACCCCGCAGCAAAGCCGACCACACCCGTCTGGCCGAGTCTCTGGCCCGTCTTCTCCATGAAGACCCGACATTCCGGCTGGTCCGGGATCCCATGACGGGCCAGAACCTGGTCATGGGCATGGGAGAGCTCCATTTGGAAATCCTCATGGACAGGTTGTCCAGGGAATTCGGAGTCAAGGCCAATCTCGGCAAGCCGCAGGTTGCCTACAAGGAGACCTTGACCCGGGAGTCCGAAGGCGAGGGCCGATATATCCGCCAGGCCGCGGGAAAAGGCCAGTACGGACACTGCCGGATCATCGTCGAACCCATGGAGCGGGGAAGAGGCTTCTCTTTTTCCGATGGAACAAAGGGCGGCGTGATTCCCAGGGAATTCATTCCCGAGATCGAAAACGGTGTGCGCGAAGCCATGGAAGCCGGCATCCTGGCCGGATTTCCCATGGTGGATGTGCGCGTTACCCTTATCGGTGGTTCCACCCACGATGAGGATGCGACGCCTTTGGCCTTCAAAATCGCGGCGTCCCTGGCTTTCCGCGAAGCGGCCCGGAAAGCGGACCCGGTGATCCTCGAGCCGCTGATGAAAATGGAAATCGTCGTTCCCGACAATTACCTCGGCGACATCACCGGGGATCTCAACGCCCGGCGAGGCCGGATCGAAGGCATGGAGATTCACAGCGGCGCGCGGCTGGTCAAGGCCCAGGTGCCGCTTTCGGAATTGTTCGGGTATGCCACGGCCATCCGCAGCATGACCCAGGGGCGGGGGGTTTTTTCGATGGAGTTTGTCCGGTTCGAAAAAACTCCGGCCGCCGTTCAAGACGCCGTCATTGCAAGAATCGAGGGGCGGATTCCCCTTGAAAGGTATGACAATTGATTAAGCAATCTCCGGCGGGAGAGAAAGGAGTGAGGTGAAACATGGCAAAGGCAAAATTTGAAAGGACGAAACCCCACGTCAACGTCGGCACGATCGGTCACATCGACCACGGCAAGACGACGCTGACGTCGGCGATCACCAAGGTTCTGGCGACCAAGGGACTGGCCAAGGCCCATTCGTATGACGACGTGGCCAAGGCGGACGCGAAGATGTTCCGCCGCGATGCGACCAAGATTCTGACGGTCGCCCTGAGCCATGTCGAGTACGAAAGCGAAACCCGCCACTACGCCCATATCGACTGTCCCGGGCACGCCGACTACATCAAGAACATGATTTCGGGCGCGGCCCAGATGGACGGGGCCGTTCTGGTGGTTTCCGCCGCCGACGGACCGATGCCTCAGACCCGCGAGCACATCCTGCTCGCCCGGCAGGTCAATGTTCCCGCCATCGTCGTCTTCATGAACAAGGTCGACCTGGTGGACGACCCCGAGATCCTCGACCTGGTCGAACTCGAGGTCCGAGAGCTTCTGTCCAAGTACAAGTTCCCGGGCGACAACACCCCGATCATCCGGGGCAGCGCGACCAAATCGATGGCCGATCCCGAAGGGGAAGGGGCCAAGCCGATCTGGGAACTCATTGAAGCGATGGACTCCTTCCTGCCCGAGCCCGAGCGTGAAGTCGACAAACCGTTTCTGATGAGCATCGAGGACGTGTTTTCGATCACCGGCCGCGGCACGGTCGTTACCGGCCGCGTCGAGCGCGGCACGGTCAAGGTCGGAGAAGAAATCGAGATCGTCGGCTTCGGCGAGACGCGGAAGGCTGTTTGCACCGGCGTCGAAATGTTCCGCAAGCTTCTCGACCAGGCCCAGGCGGGCGACAACATCGGCTGCCTGCTCCGCGGTGTCGGCAAAACCGAAGTCGAGCGCGGCCAGGTCCTGTCCAAGCCCGGTTCCATCACGCCCCATCGGAAATTCAAGGCCGAGATCTATTCTCTGACCAAGGAAGAAGGCGGACGGCACACGCCGTTCTTCGCCGGGTACCGGCCGCAGTTTTATTTCCGGACGACCGACGTGACGGGCGATGTCAAGCTTCCCGCCGGGGTCGAAATGGTCATGCCGGGAGACAACGTCAACGTCGAGATCCATTTGATCACCGACGTCGCCATGGAGAAGGCTCTGCGTTTCGCCATCCGTGAAGGCGGGCGGACGGTCGGCGCCGGAACCGTCACTGAGATCATCGAGTAACCGTCCCCGGCCGGAAGGCAAACGTTAAGAGAGAGAGAGAGAACTGAGGAACGTCCCATGGAAAAGATCCGAATCCGACTGAAATCTTTCGACCACCGGCTGCTGGACCAGTCCGTCAAGGACATTGTGATCAAGGCTAAAAGAACAGGTGCGCGGATCGCCGGTCCCATTCCGCTGCCGACCCGCATGCATCGCTTTTGCGTCCTCCGTTCTCCTCATGTGGACAAGAAATCGCGAGAGCACTTCGAGATGCGGATTCACAAAAGGCTGATCGACATCAGCGAATACAATAACGAGACCATCGAAGAGCTGCAGAAACTCGACCTGCCGGCCGGGATTGATGTGGAGATCCAGGCCTTCGGGGCGGGAGGGGATTGATCATGGTGGAAGGTCTGATCGGCAGAAAAATCGGCATGACCCAGGTCTTCGGGGAAGACGGCACGGTTTATCCCGTGACCGTGATCCAGGCCGGGCCGTGCACGGTGATCCAGAAAAAGGCTCCCAGAAAGGACGGCGCCGGCGCCGTCCAGATCGGATTCGTCGACGGCCGGGGCGTCCGCAAACCCCGAAAGCCGGAATTGGGACATTTTAAAAAGGCCGGAGTGCCCGTTCTTCGCTATCTCCGGGAGGTCCCCTGCTCGAGCCCCGACGAGGTCAAGGAAGGAGACCAGGTTCTTGTGGACATTTTTTCCGTCGGGGATAAAGTTCGCGTCACGGGAACCAGCAAAGGCAAGGGCTTTGCCGGAGTCATGAAACGCCACAATTTCCGGGGCGGCGGCGGCGGCCACGGATCGATGTTCCACCGGCGTCCGGGTTCGATCGGCGCGTCCTCTTATCCCTCGCGGGTCATCAAAGGCATGCGCATGCCCGGACAGATGGGTAACGCGCGCGTTACGGTTCAGAATCTGCTTGTTCTCGAGGCCGATACGGAGAACAACCTGCTCGTCGTCAAGGGAGCGGTTCCGGGTGCCAAGGGCGCTTATCTCATGATCCGGAAAGGACACGGCCGCGCCGGCGCCGCCCAAATTCCGAAAAAGAGTGAGTCATGAGCAAATTGCCGATTCTCGATACGGATGGACGGACGGCCCGGGAGATCGATCTCCCCGAGGGGCTTTTCTCCTACCCGGTGAAAACCCACCTCATCTATGAAGCCGTCGTCAATTATAGAGCCAACCAGCGCCGGGGGACGGCGGCCACCAAAACACGCGCCATGGTCAGCGGCGGCGGCCGCAAACCCTGGCGGCAAAAGGGCACGGGCCGGGCCCGGGCCGGAAGCAATCGCTCTCCCTTGTGGAGAAAGGGCGGAACGACCTTCGGCCCGCAGCCCCGGGACTATTCCTATGCCATGCCAAAAAAAGCCCGGCGCAACGCCCTGCTGTCGGCGCTCACCCAGAAATTCGAAGAACAGAACCTGATGATCGTCGAAACGCTCGAATTCAAGGAACCGAAGACCCGGGATGCCGTCCGGCTTCTCAAGGCCCTGAATCTGTCTTCGGCCCTCCTGGTCGACAACCAGGACAACACCAACCTGTTCCTTGCCGTCCGGAATGTGCCCGGCGTCAAGGCCGTCGATCCCGGCCGGATCAATATCTACGATGTTCTCAATCATACAGGGCTCGTTTTCAGCCAGAGGGCGTTCGAGTTCCTTCGGGAGAAATGGTCGTGAAGAAGGATTTCCATCAGATCATCGTCAGGCCCGTCATTACGGAGAAGAGCACGCGCCGCAAGGATGAAAACCGGGAGCTTTGTTTCGAGGTTCCCCGGGACGCCAATAAAATCGAAATCCGCAAGGCCGTCGAGCATGTGTTCAAGACAAAAGTCGACAAGGTCCGGACTCAGAGCCGAACAGGAAAAGTGAAAAGGGTGGGCCGCAACACCGGGCGGACCAAGGACTGGAAGCTTGCCTATGTCCGGATCAAAGACGGCGAAAAAATGATTGAGTTCTTAGAGGCGGTATAGACATGGGCATCAAGAAATACAGACCGATCACCGCGGGCCTGCGCCACCGGACCGGAAACACCTATGAAGAATTGACCACCCGGGAGCCTCACAAGCCTCTTCTGGAGCCTCTGAAGAAGTCCGGAGGGCGCGATAACAGGGGACGGGTTGCGGTCCGGCGCAAGGGCGGCGGGCACAAGCGCGTCTACCGAATCATCGATTTCAAGCGCAACAAGATCGATGTCCCGGGAACCGTGGAAACCATCGAATACGATCCCAACCGCTCGGCCTTTATCGCCCTGATCAAGTATGCCGACGGGGAAAGGCGCTATATTATCGCCCCCCAGACCGTCAAACCCGGACAGGTCATCCTATCGTCCGATACTCAGGTGGATGTTCTTCCCGGAAACGCCATGCCTCTGCGCCATATCCCGCTGGGGACCGTCATCCACAACATCGAGCTTCGCAAGGGGAAAGGCGGCCAGGTGGCCAAAGCCGCCGGAACGGGGGCTCAGATTCTGGCCAAGGAAGGGTCCTATGCCCAGATCCGCATGCCCTCTTCCGAAATCCGGAAAATCCATCTGGAATGCCGGGCGACGGTCGGGCAGATCGGAAATATCGATCACCAGAACATTTCGATCGGCAAGGCGGGCCGGAACCGTTGGAAGGGCATCCGGCCCCATGTTCGGGGCACGGCCATGAACCCCGTCGATCACCCCCACGGCGGCGGTGAAGGCAAGGCCAAGGGGGGCCGTCATCCGGTCAGCCCGACCGGCATCCCGACGAAGGGATTCAAGACCCGCAAGAACAAGCGGACCCGTGCGTTCATCATCAAGCGGAGGAGCAAGTAATCATGAGCCGATCCCAGCATAAAGGTCCGTATATCGAAGACAAGCTGATGGCAAGAGTCCAGGCGTCCTCGGGCGCCCGATCCGAAAAACGGAAAGTCATCAAGACGTGGTCGCGGCGTTCCACCGTCACTCCGGAAATGGTGGGCCTGACCATCGGCGTTCACAATGGACGGAAGTTCATCCCGGTCTTCATCACGGAAAACATGGTCGGACATAAGTTGGGTGAGTTTTCACCGACGCGGACGTTCAAGGGCCACACCTCGAAGACCGCCAAACAGATGAGGGTGGGCAAGTAACATGAACGAACCCAACATTGTTTCCCGGGCCATTGTCAGATATGTGCGGATGAGTCCCCAGAAAGCCCGCCTTGTCGCCGATCTGATCAGGGACCGCACCGTCGGCGAGGCTCTGACCATCCTCCGTTTCAACGATAAAAAGAAAATCAGCGCCGTCATCGAGAAGGTCCTCCGCTCCGCCGTTGCCAATGCCCAACAAAAATCCCCACAGATCGACGTGGACGACCTCTTCATCTCCGGAATCGCCGTCAACGGCGGTCCGATGGCCAAGCGCATCCGGCCGGCGCCCCAGGGGAGGGCTTACCGGATCCTGAAGCGGACAAGCCATGTCCGCATCGAACTTGAGGAAAAAGGGAGATAGCCCGTGGGACAGAAGACACATCCATTCGGTTTCCGGCTGGGATTCAACAAGCCGTGGAGCTCCCGCTGGTTCGCCAAGGGTCCGGAATACAGCCGTCTGATTCATGAAGACCTGAAAATGAAGCGGGCCGTCAAGGAAAAGTATTACCACGCCGGCGTTTCCGGTGTCGCCGTCGAACGCGTCGGCCCGAAGATCCGTGTGATCATCCATACGGCGCGTCCGGGAATCATCATCGGTCGCGGCGGCAAGGAAATCGAGACGTTGAAGCGCTTCCTTGAGGGAATCGCCCGCAAAGATGTTTATGTCGACATCCGGGAGGTCGATAAGCCCGAACTCGACGCGCTGCTTGTGGGCGAAGGGATCGCCGTTCAGCTGGAAAAGCGCATCGCTTATCGGCGGGCCATGCGCCGGGCCGTGGATATGGCCTTGAAAATGGGCGCCAAAGGCATCAAGGTCATGTGCGCCGGAAGGCTGGGCGGAGTGGAAATCGCCCGCTCCGAATGGTATCTCAAAGGCCAGCTTCCTCTCCAGACGTTGAGAGCGGATATCGATTATGCGTTCACCGAAGCCTTCACCACGTACGGCCAGATCGGCATCAAGGTCTGGATCTACCGCGGCGACGTGGAAAAAGCGAAAATGTCGTCTCAGACGGTCGAGGTTGAGGAGATCTAGTCATGTTGATGCCCAAGAAGGTCAAATTCAGGAAGCAGCAAAGGGGCAAGATGCGCGGGCGCGCCGCCCGCGGAGCCGATCTCTCCTTCGGCGAGTACGGCCTCCAGGCCCTTGAGGCCTGCTGGCTGACCGCCCGTCAGATCGAGTCCGGGCGAATCACCATCTCCCGCCACATGAAGAGAAAAGGAAAACTCTGGATCCGGACGTTCCCCTGGAAGCCGATCACCAAGAAGCCCACGGAAGTCCGTATGGGAAAAGGCAAGGGGGATCCCGAGTTCTGGGTGGATGTCGTCCGTCCCGGAAAAATCCTTTTTGAAATCGAAGGTGTGGACGAAGGCGTCGCCCGGGAAGCCATGCGTCTGGCCTCCAATAAACTGCCCGTGAAGACGCGGTTCATTTCCAGGGAAAACAGGGACCTCCTATGAAAAAGAGCGAAATGAAGGATTTGTCGGCCGACGAACTGCGGACCAAAGCCGCGGAGCTCAAGGACCAGTTGTTCAAACTCCGCTTTCAGAAGGCCATCGGCCAGTTGGACAACCCGATGAAGATTAAGAATATCAGGAAGACCATGGCCCGGATCGCCACGTTCCTGAACAATGAGCAGAAAAGGACGGAATAGGCATGGAATCCAAGGACAAGACACGCAAGACGACGAAGATCGGCACGGTCATCGGGAAAACGATGAAAAAGACCGTTAAAGTCCAGGTTGTCCGCCAGGTCCGGCATCCCTTATACAAGAAATCCGTCAAGCTGAGGACCTCCTTTCTTGTTCACGACGAATTCGAGAAATGCAATATCGGGGATGTCGTCCGCATTGTCGAGACCCGGCCGATCAGCAAGAAAAAACACTGGCGGGTCATGAACATCGTGGGATTGAGCGCCGAGCCCGGACAACCCTTGGGAGAGGATAAGCAGCCATGATACAAATGCGCACCATGCTCAAGGTGGCCGATAATTCCGGCGCTCGGAAGATCCAGGCCATCACGCCCCTGGGAGGGAGCGTCGGACGGACGGCCCGGCTGGGGGACATCATATCGGCCACCGTCAAGGAGGCCGAACCCGAAAGCAAGATCCCCAAGGGCAAGGTTGTCCGGGCGGTCGTTGTTCGGACCAGGAAGGAATTGCGCCGCAAGGACGGCTCCTACATCCGTTTCGAGGACAATGCGGCGGTCATCATCGACAAGGCCAATGAACCCGTGGGGACCCGCGTATTCGGTCCCGTGGCCCGGGAATTGAGGGACAGGCGCTTCATGAAGATCGTCTCCCTGGCTCCGGAGGTGCTGTGATGCCGGCGCTCAAAGTCCACGTGCGGAAAAACGACATGGTGATGGTCCGGACGGGTAAAGACAAGGGCAAGACCGGGAAAGTTCTGAAGGTCATCCCCGAGAAAAACCGGATCATTGTCGAGAAAATCAACTTTGTCAAGGAATTCATCCGGCCGGACAGGAGCAAGAACATCCAGGGCGGTATCATGGAGAAAGAAGCGCCCATCCCGGCCTCCCGGGTCATGATTTATTGCGAAGAATGCGGTCAGGGCGTAAGAGCCCGGACGAAGGTGCTGCCGGACGGCACACGCGCCCGAAGTTGCGGCCGATGTTCCACACCCCTGGAAAAGACGAAGTGAGGAAACCCCGATGAATCGCCTGCAAGAGAAATACAGAAACGAGATCCTGGCGGAACTCCGGGAGGAACTGGGAATTGCCAACAGCATGGCTGTCCCCCGCCTGGAGAAGATCGTCGTCAACATGGGTGTCGGCGATGCCCTTCAGAACATCAAGCTCCTGGATACGGCCAAGGCCGAGTTGAGCCTGATCACAGGCCAGGCTCCGGCCATCGGGCGGGCCAAGAAATCCATCTCCTCCTTCAAGCTGCGCCAGGGCCAGGCCATCGCCTGCTACGTGACCCTGAGACGAAAAAAGATGTACGAGTTTTTCGATCGCCTGGTCAATATCGTGCTTCCCCGGGTCCGCGACTTCCGGGGCGTTCCTCCGGGAGCCTTCGACGGCCGCGGCAACTACACCCTGGGCCTGAGGGACCAGCTGGTGTTTCCCGAAATCGACTATACCAAGGTGGATCGTCCCCGCGGGATGAATATCACCATCGTGACGACGGCGAAAACGGACGGAAACGCGCATGCGCTTCTCAAGAAGCTGGGCATGCCGTTTCGCGAGTCTTGATAAAGGAAGGGCAAATTGTCAACGACAGCATGGATGGCCAAATATCTGAAGACGCCCAAGTTCGCAATCCGGCGGAAACGGCGTTGTCACAAGTGCGGGCGCGCCCGGGGCACTTACCGGAAATTCGACCTCTGCCGGCTCTGTTTCAGGGAGCTGGCTCTCAAGGGCGAGATTCCCGGCATCACCAAGGCGTCCTGGTAGGATTGAGCGAAAGGATAAGGTTATGAGTCACACGGATCCCATTGCCGATATGCTGACCCGCCTGCGCAATGCCGCCCGGTCCCGCAAAAGAGAAGTCGTCATGCCGTCTTCCCGGATGAAGATTGAAATCGCCAAAATCCTCAAGGATGAGGGATACATCCGCAATTTCAAGGTCCTTGATGATGCCAAGCAGGGCGTGTTGACCCTGATGCTGAAATACGGTGAGGACAATGCCAGCGTGATCACCGGTCTCCGGAGGATCAGCCGTCCAGGCTGTCGCGTTTACTGCACCAAGGAATCCATCCCCCAGGTGCTGGGGGGGATCGGTCTGGCCGTGATCTCCACATCCCGGGGCATCGTCGGCGGGAAGGCATGCGAAGAACTGGGCTTGGGAGGCGAGGTCGTCTGCTACGTCTGGTAAGACACCGCGAGAGGATAAGGACATGTCGAGAGTCGGAAAACAGCCCATAGCGGTTCCACCGGGAGTGAAAGTGACCATCGAGGCCGGAGAGATCACGTTCGAAGGCCCCAAGGGAAAGATGTCGTCTCCGATCTATGAGGGAATCGAAGCCCGTCTCGAGGACAACATCTTGCTCTTGACCCGGAGGGACGAAACCCAGGCCGTTCGATCCCGGCACGGATTGTGCCGTTCGCTGGCCCAGAACGCCCTTCTGGGCGTCTCCGTGGGATTTGTCAAACAGCTTGAGATTTTGGGCGTCGGTTACCGCGCCAAAATCGAAAACAACAAATTGGAGATGAGCCTGGGTTATTCCCGGCCCGTGATCTTCGAGATTCCGGAAGGCGTCGAAATCACGGCCGAGAAACCGACGCTTCTCACCGTCCGCGGGATCGACAAACAAAAAGTCGGGCAAGTGGCCGAGGACATCAAGAAGCATCGCCGACCGGATCCCTATAAACAGAAAGGCATCCGTTATGTCGGAGAAAAGCTCATCAAGAAAGAACGCAAAGCAGGAGTGACCGGTGGATAAGAACAAGCTGGCAAAGAGAGAGATCCGGCGCGGCCGGCTGCGCAAGCGGATCCGGGCCAAGATCAAGGGAACGGCGGATCGACCCCGGCTTCATGTTTTCAAGAGCAATGTCTATGTTTATACCCAGGTGATCGATGACCAGACTCATCAGGTCTTGGCGACGGCGTCCACCCAGGAGAAAGACTTCAAGGACAAAGGCCGGAGCGGAAAGAACAAGGAAGCCTGTAATCTGTTGGGTGAGATCCTGGCCGGCCGGTTGAAAGAGCGCCGCATCGAGAGCGTTGTCTTCGACCGCGGCATCTATCCCTATCACGGCCGTGTCAAGGCTTTGGCTGAGGCAATGAGGAAAGAAGGCATCCGTTTTTGACCCGGGGTCCCTTCTAAGGAGGACTGAGCGTGAGAGATCGAACCTATCGTAGACCCGGAGCCGAACCCGAAGACTTGGAGTTCAAGGATCAGGTCATTTCCATCCGCCGGGTGACCAAAGTCGTCAAGGGCGGCAAGAACATGAGCTTTTCGGCGCTGGTCGCCGTCGGGGATGAAAAAGGCCGTGTCGGCATCGGCAAGGGGAAAGCGCGGGAAGTCCCCCAAGCCATCGCCAAGGGGGTCGAGTCCGCAAAGAAAAATTTATACCAGGTCCCGTTGGCCGATACGACGATTCCTCACCTGGTCAAGGGCGAAGTCGATGCCGGAGTCGTGGTGCTCCGGCCGGCGGCCAAAGGAACGGGGGTCATCGCCGGAGGCGCCGTGCGCGTGATTATGCAGCTTGCGGGCATCAAGGATGTCCTTACGAAGTCCATCCGCAGCAATAATCCCATATCCGTCTCTCATGCGACCATGGACGCCCTGAAGAAGCTTAAAAATCCCGAAACCGCCGCCGCCGGCCGGGTGAAGAGCCGGGTGTCGTTATGATAAAGATCACGCTGGTCAGGAGTCCGATCGGATATCCCCGGAACCAAAGGGAAGTCATCAAAGGACTTGGGCTTCGCAAGCTGCAATCCTCCGTCATTCGTGAGGATCGGCCGGAGATTCGAGGCATGATCCGGAAGATCACCCATTTGCTGAAAGTGGAGGCTGTGGAAGAATCATGAGTCTCAATAAACTGCGTCCCGAACCCGGTTCAAGGAAAAACAAAAGAAGACGGGGCCGCGGACCCGGCTCGGGCCGGGGCAAGACGTCGGGCCGCGGGCACAAGGGCCAGCTCTCCGGAGCCGGATTCACCCAGAAGCGCGGTTTCGAGGGCGGGCAGATGCCCCTGGTCCGCCGCATCCCCAAGCGGGGGTTCACCAACATTTTTCGGGTAGAATATCAGGCGGTCAATGTCGAGCGGCTGAACGCCTTGCCCAGCGATGAGATCGGTCTTGAGGCCATGAAAAAAGCCGGTCTGATCCGGGGGAAAAAACCGCTCGTCAAAATCCTCGGCCGCGGGGAACTCCAGTCCGCCCGGACAATCCGGGCCCATGCCTTTTCGCAGACGGCCGTGAAAAAAATCGAGGAGGCGGGCGGCAAGGCCGTCGTTATCGGGTCGGAAAATGCTTGAGAGTATCCGCAACATCTTCAGTATTCCTGAACTGAGAAAACGGGTGATTTTCACCCTGGCCATCCTGGCCGTTTACAGGATCGGCGCCCAGATCCCCACTCCGGGGATATCCGCCGCCGCATTGGCCGAGTTCTGGCAGGCGCAGAGAGGTTCCATTCTCGGGTTTATCGATCTTTTTTCCGGGAGAAACATGTCCCGGATGACGATCTTCGCCCTGGGCATCATGCCCTATATCAGCTCGTCCATCATTCTGCAGCTTCTCCAGGTCGTCTGGCCTTACCTGGAGAGGTTGTCCAAGGAAGGAGAGCTGGGGCGGAAAAAAATCACGCAGTATACCCGATATGGAACGATCGCCATCTGTCTCATTCAGGGATTCGGCATTTCCTTCTTTTTACAGGCCCTGAGGAGTCCCGGCGGTGCGGCCATCGTTCCCAACCCCGGCCTCGGGTTCCAGCTTCTGACCGTGCTGACCCTGACCACGGGCACGGTTTTCATCATGTGGCTCGGCGAACAGATCTCTGAGCGTGGGATCGGCAACGGCATTTCCCTCATCATTTTCGCCGGGATTGTCGTCGAATTTCCAAGGGGTGTCGGCAGCGCCGTCACCGGCCTGCGCACCGGCAGCATGGACCCGCTCCGTCTGATCTTCCTCGTCGCCCTGATGCTGGCCGTTGTGGCCTTTATCGTGTTCGTCGAGAGAGGCCAGCGCCGCATTCCCGTATCCTATGCCAAGCGGGTCATCGGCCGCAAGGTTTACGGCGGTCAGAGTACCCATCTGCCGCTGCGCGTCAACACCGGAGGCGTCATTCCGATCATTTTCGCCGCCGCCATCATCACCCTTCCTCAGACCATCGCCCAGGCCATCAAAGCGCCCGTTTTCCAGACGATCGCCCAGCAGTTCAACCTGGGGATGCCGCTCTACATCCTGACTTATGTCGCGGCCATCATCTTCTTCACCTATTTCTACATCTCGATCATCTTCAACCCTTCGGATGTGGCCGACAACCTGCGCAAGTACGGCGGATTCATCCCGGGCATCCGGCCCGGAAAAAACACCTCCGACTACATTGACGGCATCCTGTCCCGCATTACGCTGGCCGGCGCCGTTTATCTGGCCGCAATCGCCATCATGCCCGAGTTCATGATGACCGGCGTCAAGGTCGGAGCTCTGCCCTGGATCGGCGATGCGCTGGAAGCCAATCTGCCCCGCTGGTTCACACAGGGCTTGAATATCGATTTCTATTTCGGCGGAACCTCGATTCTCATCGTCGTCGGCGTGGCCATGGACACGCTCCAGCAGATCGAAGCCCAGCTCGTCATGCGCCATTACGACGGCTTCATGCGACGGAGCCGGATCAAAGGGAGACGGGGATGAGGATCATCCTCCTCGGTCCGCCCGGAGGCGGCAAGGGAACCCAGGGCGGCCTCATCGAGGCGGCCTGGGGATTTCCCCGGATCTCCACGGGAGATCTCCTCCGGCGTGCCGTCCGGGACAGGACCCCCCTGGGCTTGAAGGCGGAAGACCGCATGAATTCCGGCGAACTCGTGGAGGATGAGCTGGTTCTCGAACTCGTCAGAGAACGGATCGCCCGGGGCGATTGTGCCGATGGGTATGTTCTGGACGGTTTCCCGCGAACGGTTCCCCAGGCCGAAGGCCTGGAGGCCCTGGATGCCGGACGTTCGGAAATCGCTCTGGATATTGCGGTGGATGAAGAGGCCATGATCCATAGACTCTCGCGCCGCCTTGTCTGCCCGGAGTGCGATGCCGTCTTCAATCCGGCCGTCAAGGAAACGAAACAGCCCGGAGCCTGCGATGCCTGCGGGGCGGAACTCGTCCGTCGACCGGATGATGCCCCAGAGGTTGTGGCCGAGAGGCTCAAGGTCTACAGAAACGGCATCGAGCCACTCTTGGCACATTATCGGAATCGGAACACCCTGGTCCGCATTGACGGATCGGGGAGCGTAGATGAGGTTTTTTCCCGGATCCAAATCGTTCTGGCTCCCCGGTTGCAGAACAGGACGGCCGGACGAGGCGCGTCATGATTGTTTTGAAATCCGGGAGAGAAATCGCCGCCATGCGGAAGAGCAACAGAATTGTGGCCCGCGTTCTGGCCGAGCTTCGGCCGATGATCCGGCCGGGCGTCGAAACCCGGGTTCTGGACGCCTATGCCGACGCCCGGGCGAGAGAGTTCGGGTCCGTTCCCGCATTCAAGGGCTACCGGGGTTATCCCGCAGCGCTTTGCGTTTCCGTCAATGACGAAATCGTACACGGCATTCCCTCATCACGCGAGCTTCAGGAAGGGGATATCGTCAGTCTGGATTTCGGAGTTTTGTGCGAAGGGTTTTATGGGGATGCCGCCGTCACCGTTCCCGTGGGACACGTCGCCGCGGCGGACTTGAGACTGATCCGGGCTGCGGAAAAAGCCTTTTATTACGGTCTGGATAAGGTTCGACCGGGCTGCCGATTGTCCGATGTTTCCGCAGCCGTTCAGGACTCCGTCGAACGCGAAGGCTTTTCCGTGATCCGCCAGTTTGTCGGCCATGGCATCGGGAGATCCCTCCACGAGGAACCGCAGGTTCCCAATTTCGGAAGTCCCGGACGGGGACCGAAGATCAAGCCGGGAATGACCCTGGCCATTGAACCCATGATCGCTGCAGGCGGGTGGGAGGCCGATGTTCTGGAGGATGGCTGGACGGCCGTCACCCGGGATGGAAGCCGGGCCGCCCACTACGAACACACCGTGGCCGTCACCGAAAATGGTGTCGAAATCCTGAGCCTCGACGACGGGGCTGAAGAGTTTTGCGCCCCTGAGGCCGCCTTCCGGGAGAGGAATCCCCATGCCTAAACCTGATGTTTATGAGACCGAAGGTGTTGTGCTGGAGACGCTCCCCAATGCCATGTTTCGTGTCGAACTGGCCAACAAGCACGTCATCCTGGCTCACATTTCGGGGAAAATGCGGAAGTATTTCATCCGCATCCTGCCGGGAGACAGGGTCTTGGTGGAACTGTCCCCCTATGACCTGACCAAGGGGCGCATCACTTATAGGTACAAGTAGAGGATCAAAGCCATGAAAGTCAGAGCATCTGTGAAAAGGATCTGCAGAAACTGCAAAATCGTCAGGAGGAAGGGCGAGGTGCGCGTCATCTGCTCCAATCCGAGGCACAAACAAAAACAAGGATAAGACGAGGTCACTATGGCAAGAATCGCGGGCATCACGCTTCCCACCGAGAAGAACATCGGCATCGGTCTGACTTACATCTACGGAATCGGGCGCTCCAAATCCCTTCGGATTCTCAAGGAAGCCCGAATCGACGAAAACAAGAAAATCAAGGACTTGTCCGAGGACGAAGTCAACAAAATCCGCCAGATCATTGAAAAGACGGAAAAAATCGAGGGCGATCTTCGGAAAGACGTCACGATGGACATCAAACGTCTGATCGATATCAGTTCCTACCGCGGCATGCGCCACAAACGGAAACTCCCGGTCCGCGGGCAGAGAACCAAGACCAATGCCCGGACCCGAAAAGGCCCCCGCGGCCATGCGATCAAGAAAGCCGGCAAGGATAAAAAGTAAGAGATCCTGACGAAAGGGAACGACCATGGCCAAACCAAAAGCCAAAACAAAAAAGAAAAAAGTCAGGAAGGATATCGGATTCGGTACGGCCTATATCCAATCCACTTTTAACAACACCGTGATCACCATCACCGATCAGACAGGACACACCGTCTGCTGGTCCAGTTCCGGAACGTCGGGGTTCAAGGGTGCCCGCAAGGGAACGCCCTATGCGGCCCAGCTGGCGGCCCGGGATGTGGCGAACAAGGCCAAGGATTTCGGCGTCCGCTATGTGGATGTGCGGGTCAAGGGCCCCGGTGCGGGCCGTGAATCGTCCATCCGCGCCCTGCAGTCGGCGGGCCTGGAAATCCGATCCATCAAGGATGTCACGCCCATTCCCCACAACGGCTGTCGACCGCGGCGTCGGCGCCGGGTCTGAGCGGACGGAGAAAAGGAGACCATCATGGCGAGATCGAGCCAGCCTGATTGCCGGATATGCCGGGTCGAAAAGACGAAGCTCTTCCTGAAGGGGCCCAAATGCCAGACGGACAAATGCGCCATCGAACGAAGGGCCTATCCGCCGGGGCAGCACGGACGAGCCCGGAGAAGGGTTCTGGGGTATGCCATTCAGCTCAGGGAAAAGCAGAAAGTGAAAAGATTTTACGGCATGTCCGAGGAGCAGTTCCGGCTGTTTTTCGACCGGGCGGAACGCCATAAGGGCGTCACCGGGGAAAACCTTCTGAGCCTTCTGGAGCGACGTCTGGATAATGTCCTTCATGTCATGGGTTTTTCGCTGTCCCGGGCCCATGCCCGGCAACTTGTGGCCCACGGACATGTGCTGGTCAACGATCGAAAAGTGAATATCCCGTCCTTCCTGGTCAAGGAGGGGGATCTCATTCTGTTCCGGGAGAGATCGATCAAGAGCGAGGACATCAAGGCCGTCGCGGCGGCGCACAGCGGCAAAACCGTTCCGGCCTGGCTTGAGGTCGACAGGGACGGCCTGAAAGGCCGTGTGCTGTCGTTGCCCAAGCGCGAAGACGTGACGCTGCCCGTCGAGGAGCATCTGATCGTCGAGCTGTACTCGAAATAAGAACGGAACACCGCGGGGACGCGAAAAAATCCCGCGAGGAGGACACATGGCAGAAACCGGTTTTGTGAAACCCAAATTCCTGGACGGCAACCCCGAAACGCAGACGGAAAAGTACGGCCGTTTCCAGGCCCAGCCTTTTGAACGCGGATACGGCGTCACCGTGGGAAACGCTCTGCGGCGCATCCTTCTGTCGTCGATCCCGGGGGCCGCGATAACGGCCGTCCGCATTCAGGGCGTTCTCCACGAATTTTCCACCATCCCCGGCGTCGTCGAGGATGTCACCGACATTCTCCTCAATCTCAAGAGCATCCCGCTCAAGATGAAAGGGAAGAAACCGGTTCGGATGACCCTCAAGATCGAAGGTCCGGCCGAAGTGAAATCGTCCGACATCACCTGTGAATCGGGCGTCGAAATTCTCGATCCGAATCTGACCATCGCCCACCTCGATGCCGACGGCCGTCTGGACATCGAAATGATCGTCAAAAACGGCCGGGGCTACATCCCCGCCGACAGGAATTTCGACGAAGAATTGAGCGTGGATTTCATTCCTCTCGATTCGTCGCATTCTCCGGTTCTCAAGTCCAATTACAAGGTCGAACCCGCCCGCGTCGGCAAACGCATCGATTACGAAAGCCTGACCCTGGAGGTCTGGACGACGGGCGCGGTGCGCCCGGCTCAAGCCCTGTCCCAGGCGGCCCAATTGCTTCGCGACCATCTCATCATTTTCCTGGATGTCGTCGACGAGCCGCTTTCGGACAAACAGTCCTCTCCCAAGGGAGGCGACATCCCGCATTTCTATCAGGCGGATGTCCTGGCCAAATCCATCGAACATCTCGAACTGTCCGTCCGATCCAACAACTGCCTGCGGGCGGCCGGTCTCGATCGCATCGTCGATCTCGTTCAGAAATCGGAAGACGAGCTTCTCAAAACAAAAAATTTCGGTCGCAAATCTCTGGCGGAAATCAAGGAAACTTTGAATAAGATCGGTTTGGGATTGAGCCTCGATCTGCACCCGACGCTGCTCGAACGCGTTCAGGCGGAGCTCAAGGACGAACATGCCGAAAAGGAGACGGAGGAATGAGGCATCAAGTCAAGCGGGGACATTTGGGCAGGACGACCTCTCATCGGAGGGCCTTGCTCCGCAATCTGGTCACCTCGTTCCTGGAAAAGGAGCGGATGAGGACGACTTTGGCCAAGGCCCGGGCCACCCGGCCGATAGCTGAAAAAATGATCACGCTGGCCAAGAGAAACACCCTCCATTCCCGAAGGCAGGCCTTGAGTTACATGATGAAGGAATCCGTGGTCACCAAACTGTTCGCTGAAATCGGGCCGCGTTTCACGGAACGGCCGGGCGGGTATACGCGGATCGTCAAGCTGGAACCCCGGCTGGGCGACGGTGCGGAGATGGCCATGCTGGAGCTCATCGGTTCCGAATTCAAGAAAAAGGCCAAAAAAAAGAAAGCCAAAACTCCCGCGGCGGCCAAAACCAAGTAGAATCTCTGCTTTCATCCGGTGCCCCAGCCATTGAGCATTCAGGCTCGATCTTCCGGTCTTCTGGACGCCATCGGCAAAACGCCCCTTGTCGAATTGTCCCGTTCGACAAAGGGGGAAGCGTTTCGGATCTGGGCCAAACTGGAATACCTCAACCCCGGCGGAAGCATCAAGGACCGCATCGCCCTCCATATGGTCGAAAAAGCCGAGCGCGAAGGGCGGCTCAAGTCGGGGGACATTCTTCTCGAAAACAGTTCCGGGAATACGGCCATGGGCTTGGCTCTCGTCGCCCTGCAGAAAGGCTATCGCTGCCGCATCGTCATTCGGGATACGACCAGCCGGGAGAAAATCCGTATGCTTCAGCATCTCGGTGTGGAGGTCGTCCAGGTGGACGCATCGCTTTCTCCCGACGATGACAAATCCTACAATCAATATGCCCGGGTCCTGGCCGCCCAATCCCCGGAACTCTTTTATGTCGATCAGCACAACAATCTCGATAACAACGAGGCACACTACTTGACGACCGGTCCGGAAATCTGGCAACAGATGGAGGGCCGAATCGATTGTCTGGTGGTCGGGATCGGAACCGGCGGCACGATCTGTGGGGCGGGACGGTATCTTAAGGAGAGGGATCCGGCGATCCGGACCGTCGGCGTTGATCCTTCGGGATCGGTTTTCTATGATTATTTTCACTCTCAGACGATGATTCCTCCCCGGAGATATCATCTTGAAGGCCTGGGCGACGAATTCATTCTGCCGACGGTGGAATGGGAATACATCGATGATATCCTTCGCATCGACGATCAGACGGCTTTCGAATGGACATTGCGTCTGGCCCGGACCGAGGGGATCATTGCCGGAGGATCGAGCGGCGCCGCCTTATGGGGGGCTTTCGAAGCGACCCGCCGGTTGGGGCCGGACGCCCGCATCGTGACGGTTTTTCCGGACTCGGGCTACAAATACTGCAGCTCAATCTACAAATAAACGGAATTATGTGGTGCCGGAGCGGATGACTAGCCGCTGCCCGACATTGATGCCGTCGCCCTGAAGTCCGTTATCGGCCTTGATCTGCTGAACGGTCGTGTTGTAGAGGCGAGCCAGCTGAAAAAGTGTGTCGCCCGCCCTGACGGTGTGGGTCACCGAGCCTCCCGGCGGCGGAGGCGAAGGTTTGGCCGTGGCCGGCTGACCGGCGACGGCCCCGGGGATTTTCAACCGCTGGCCCGGATGGATCAACCGTGAATTCTTCAGCGAGTTCAGCCGGACGATGGCGGCGACGCTGGTCCGGTAACGGCGGGCGATGCCTCCCAGGGTTTCTCCGCTTCTTACGGAATGCCAGCTGAAAACGGCTTCGGGCGGCACATATCGGGAGAGGGAGGGAAGGGCGGCCACAACCCGTTCGCCGCTTCCCGTCGGGACTTTCAAATGATACTCGGTATCCGGGGTGGAATCGTGACGGAGTTCCGGATTCAACTGGGTGAGATCATGCGGGCCGAGACCGAGTGCGGCGGATAAAGCCGTCAGCTTGACGGGTTTGTCGATGCGGATGGTTTCGAATTGAAGAGGCGGATCGGGTTCCGGCAGGACGAATCCATATTTCTCGGGATTTTCAATGATCAGGTTGACGGCGATAAACCGGGGGACGAAACGGGCCGTTTCGAAGGGGAGTCTGTTGAAAAGATCCCAGAAGTTGTCCAGATAGTCGATATGCTGGGAGCGGATGACGCTTTGAACGCGGAATTCTCCGCAATTGTAGGATGCCAGGGCTGTTGTCCAATCTCCGAATAAACCATGAAGCTCGGACAGGTACTTGACGGCGGCCTGCGTGGCTTTTAGAGGATCCATACGCTCGTCGATCCATTTGTCACGTTTAAGCCCGAACCGGGTGCCGGTGGATGAGATGAACTGCCAGAGACCGAGCGCGCGGGCCCGTGACAGCGCCCGGACTTTGAAGCCGCTTTCGATCAGAGGCAGCCAGGCGATTTCGTCGGGGAGGCCGCCTTTCCGCAACTCCTCAAGGATCATGCTCCGATATTGACCGGATCTTTTGTAGGACTCCAGAAAAAACTGCCGTTCCCGATTCTGGAAGGATTGGATCTCCCTGAGAACATTCGGATTTTCGACGAGCGGGATAGTCTTGTGATTTTCGCCCGCCGGCATCAACCGGGAGGCGTAGATCTGCTGAATCCGCTGAGCGATCAGCAGCCGCAATCCGTCCTTCTCCTGACTGAACGGAGAATCGGGAGCGGTATTGATCTCGATGATTACGGCGTAGGCATCGTCGAGCCGCTGGAGCGCCCGGTCGAGATCCTCGGACTCCCATGCGAATTGGGCGTCCTGAAATGCGGCCAACGCTTCTTCAAGCCGGGCGCCGGCCTCTGCATCCGATGTGGTTGTTCTTTCCCGGGACGGGCGGTCGGCGAAGGTCTCTTCACCCGCCGGATCCGGGAGATCGCATTCCTCGATCACGAGATCGGCGGGAGGGAGAACTTCGCCGGCGGGTGTTTCGAGAGCGGGAACGTCGCCCGGTGCGGGCGCTTGATGGGCCGGTTTCCGTTTTCCGGATGCGCATCCGCCCATCGCGAGCACAAGCACCAAAAAGAAGGGAAGACATGTTTCCTTGAAATATCTCATTGTCCCTGGAATTTTATAACAAGCCATACCGTCCGGTCAAACGTTTTTGCGATGCCAGTTCCAGGCGGTTTCGAGAATGTTCTCGATGTCGGAATGCCTGGGAATCCAGCCCAGCTCGGACTCCGCTTTGTCGCGTGAAGCCAGGAGGACCGGGACGTCTCCCGGCCGCCTCGGCACAGCAAAGTAGGGAATGACCGACCCGGTTACGGACTCCGCTTTTCGGATGATTTCCAAAACCGAATACCCCCGGTTCGTTCCCAGGTTGACGGCGCCTCCCGGATATCCGGCCATCAGGGCCTTGAGGCCTTCGACATGGGCCCGGGCCAGATCGGTGACGTGGATGTAATCGCGGACGGCCGTGCCGTCGGGGGTGGGGAAGTCCGTTCCGAAAACCTCGAGACGGGGAACGCGGCCGAGGACGGACAGCAGGATGTTGGGGATCAGATGGGTCTCGGGATCGTGGCTTTCGCCCATTTCCCCGGAGGGGTCGGCGCCGGCGGCGTTGAAATACCGCAGGGAGAGGGATTTTAATCCGTAAGCCCGGCCGTAGTCCGCAAGGATGTTTTCGACGACGGCCTTGGTTCTACCGTAGGGATTGGCGGGCGCGATAGGATGATTTTCCGCGATGGGTGTTTCGTGCGGCACCCCGTAGACGGCCGCGCTCGAGGAAAAGATGACATGTTCCACCCCGAAATCGACGGCGGCCCCGATGAGATTGAGGCTCGAAACGAGGTTCTGGACATAGTACCGGGCCGGGTCCCGGGTGGACTCTCCGACCTGGATGAGGGACGCGAAATGAAAAACCGCGCCGAAAGTGTTTCCGGCAAACACCGCTTCGACGTCGGCCTTGTCCATGAGATCTCCGGGGACGATCCGGTGTCCGCGGATGAAGTCTCTCCTTCCCGTTGAAAAGTTGTCCAAGACGCAGACCTCAAAGCCTTCCTCGGCCAGGGCCTTGACGGTGTGAGCCCCGATATAGCCGGCTCCCCCCGCGACAAGAACATTCATGCCTTTTTCCCTTCCAGCAAACGTCGGGCCGCTTCCATTCCCGCGGCTTTCGTTTCGAAGACCCCGTCGAGCTGCAGCGTGTGAAGCTTTTTCAGGATCCGCCCCATCGCCGGTCCGGGAGCGACACCGAGGCCGATCAGGTCCCGACCCATAATGAGCGGCCGGATGGTTTCGCTGTCAATCCGGAATTCGCGGAATTTCCGGAACAACCAGCGGGCCTCCCGGTCCAAACCCCGGACAAGCTTGTTTTGCCGTCCGGCCCTGTCGGCGGCGTCCAGAATGATGGGGAGATCGAAATCGCCTCCCACATCCGCGGCCAGGCGGTTGAAGGCTTTGCGGGTCACATCATCCCGGTTGGCCCAGATTTCCGAGGCCCGGTGGTGGGCGCCGATAAGCCGGGGGACCGTTTTTTCAATATCCCAGCCTCCCCAGGATACGATGCGATGGCGGGTCAGAACTTTGCGGGCGATACGCTCGGAGACCCTGTCATGTCCACGCGAGGTGACGGTTATCCGTCCTCTTCTGAATTCCCGGCGCGTCGTGGACGCCTTGCCGGCGTCGTGATATATCGCGGCAAGGAGAAGGCTGAGCCGTTTTCCGTCCGGCCATTCCGATGTCCGGACCAGGGACTGAGCCTGATCGACCGTCAGAAGGGTATGTCCCCAGACCGTATGGTGTCCGTCGGCGTCGGTCTCGGGGTGAAAGACGGCATCCTGAATGGTCAGGGAGAGGGCATAGAGTTCGGGGAAAAGTTTTTCAACCCCACCCAAACGGAGCAGTTCTTCGAGGCCGCGAGAGGGCCGCCGGGAGTCAAGAAGAATCCGGAAAAACTCTTCGTTGACGCGTTCGATGGACAGCCCGGACAGATCGATATCCCGGGACAAGTCATAAATTTCGGGATCGATTCGGAATCCCAGAACCGAGGCGAAACGCGCCGCCCGCAGAACGCGCAGGGGATCGTCGGGAAACGCTCCGGGATTGGTCAAACGGAGTCGGCCCGCCCTGGCGTCTGAAGCCCCGCCGAAGGGATCGATGAGACATCCGTCGGCAAGGCGCAGCGCCATGCTGTTGCAACGGAAATCCCTGCGGGACAGGTCTGTTTCAATGGGAAGGTTGGGGTCGGTGGCGATTTCGAAATCCTTGTGGCCCCGTTCCGCCGCCGGACGAGGCGTGTCGATCCGGGGGAGGGCGACGTCATACGTTTTCCCTCCGGTCGTAAATTTGATCACCCCGAAACTCCGGCCCACGAGATCCACGCGGCCCCGGCTTTCGAGTTTTCGGACAACGGCTTCGACGGAGTTACGGGCGACCAGGATGTCGACTTCGGGAGACGGCCGCTTCCGGATGAGATCCCGGACATAGCCTCCGACGGCGTAGATGTTTCCGCCGAAAAGACGGATGAAAAGCCGCTTGTCCTTGAAATCGAAGTCCGGCATGTCGTCGATCAGGGTTTCAAATCTCAATTGTCCCGGGGGAATTTGGCCAGAATGTCGGAGACGGCGCTCTTGTGGGTTACGAACATCAGGGTCTTCATCCGGATGTAATCGTCGCGAAGAAACATGTATCCGGCATGACGGCCTTCGAAGGCCGTTTTCCAGGAGTCCTTGATCAGGAACCAGGAACCCTTTCCGCCGTAATCCTTGTATCCCGTGCAGTGGACGGCGTGGTCGTCGGTCGTCGAGCCGTAGGCGAAACGGATTTCCCGGGCGGCGGCGTCGATATGGCTGGCCGGGATATCGAAAGTTGGAATGACCGCGGCGTCTTCGGCCGGGACGTATCCGGGTTCGGTGAAATCGATGGACAGAGTCGCGGTATATCCCCGGCGCAGCGCCCGGAGAAGAGTCAGGTAAAATTCGTGAAGGGGAAGGTTGTGGTAATCCGCCGCACGGCTCCAATTATCGGGGACGTCGAACTCTCCCCGCGTATGCACGGGAAGAGCCAGGGTGCTGATGAAAGCGACATAGTCGTCGGGATTGAGGCCGAGTTCCCGCGTGAGATATTCGCGGGGTGTGAGGGATCGTCCGTCGACGGTGATGCGATCCGGCGGACGTCCCAGGACACGGTCCAGCACGCCCCGCACTTCGGACACGGCCTTGTCTTCGTTCCAGTCTTCGCGCGATGCCAGATCATGCAGCCGTTTGCGGATCTCGCTGAAGAGTTCGGAATGATCGTGTTCGGTGAGGCCGGAGGGAAGGCCCGGATAATCTTCATGCCGGACAAGACCGTAAGTTTTGATTCTTTGAAGAGCCGAATCGGGTTGCGATCCCTGGCCCAGAAAGGATTTTCCCCGTTCCCGGATGAAGCGCCGGGCCTTGTCGACATATTCCCAGTAGACGGTGTGCATTTCCGAGAGCTTCACGGGTTCCCGGCCGAGGCGCCGGAGATCGGACTCCAGAAGAGATGTGGCGGCGAAAGCCCAGCACGTTCCGGTTTCTCCCTGGGGAACGGGAGGAAGGTGGAAGAGATTGGTGAATTCGGCGGGATGGCCCGGTTTCTCAAGATCCGCCATGTTCATGATCAGGGCAGGCGGTTGCCCTTCGTCGCGGACGATATAGACGGCCTCATCGCGGGCCGTGAATGTGATGGCTCTTCGTCGCGAGGCTCCCTCATCTCTCCGGCAGGCCGCGGCCGCGGCAAGGACGACGGAGACCAGAACGAACAGAGCGAAATAACGACGCGGTTTCATGGCCACCTCCTGGCGGCATTATACTCCGGCGTCGGGATCTTGTCACCCGGCGGGAATTTGTGTATCTTGAAAACAGGTTGCAACATGAAGCTTATGAAGACAACAACACGCCCCTTCGCCCTTTTTCTCATTTTCGTCCTTTCTTCGGTGTCCCTGTCGGCCTCGCTCAGGCGGGACCTGTCCCTGGAGCTCAAGGAAAGACGCATCCGTGAGCTGAGTTCGTCGGGGTTGACGCTGGTTTTTCATATCGGAGCTTTCAACCGGGGACCCTCCGCCGCCGAGCTCGTCCGCTACAACTACCGGGTCCGGGTCAACCAGAGGGAGTATATCAACCTCTCCACCAATCTGGATTCCCCGCTGGTCATTCCTCCGGGTCGGGAAACCATTTTCGCCCTGCCCGTTAAAATCACGTATCCGCTGCTTTTTCAAGTTGTCGGAGAAATTGAGGAAAAGGCCGGCTTTGACCTTGCGGGGGAGTTGATCTTCAGGGACGCGCGGAGCCGGGAAGAAAAATTCGCCATGGGCCTGTCCGGGGAATTCCCGATTTTCAAGGATCCCGAGGTCGGCTTTCTGCCTTTGGAGGCCAAAACGCTGACTATGGGAGGCGCCGACGTCGTTTTCACGGCGAGCTTTCAAAACGCGAATGCCTACGAACTTCTGGTCGACAGCGTGCGCTATCGCCTGGAGTTCGCCGGAAAGACGGTCCAGGAGGGGTTTCTACCCGGCGACAAGAGTCTTCCCGCCCGGGGCGGAAAAGAAATCCGCGTTCCTTTTATCATCGATTTTTTCTCGGTCGGCCGAGATGTTCATGACCATCTTCATGCCGGCCGGGTTCCCTGCCGGTTCAGCGGAGAGATCGAAATCCAGTCCGTCTGGGGCCGCCTCCGGATCCCGTTCGACACGTCCGGCACGCTGGTTCTCAGCGGCCGGTGAAACTTGCCGGCCGCCTTTTGATGAACAAACCGGGGAGCCAGGTTGCTTAGAACCAGTAGTTGATCCCCGCGGAAATCGTGTATCCCCCCAGGTCGAATTTCTCGAATCCCAGGAAGGCTTCCTTGAAGTTGCCCTTGACGGAGTTGTAGCGGAACTGGACATCCACGGTGATCCTGTGGGCGACCGGAACTTTGAATCCGGCGAATCCGTGGTAACCGAAGGCCGTGCGCTCCTCGCGAAGCTGGGCCGGATAGATCGGATAGACGGGAACATCGCCCAGGTCTTCGTCCTCGTAAAAGTATTCATCCGAGAAATCGACGATGTCTCCGCGCAGGTAGACCGTCCAAAAATAGATTCCGCCCCCGGCGCCGAGATAAGGCACGATTTTATTCCGGCGTCCCAAAGGGGCGATCTTGATGGAGAACTGCACGGGCGTGATGGACAGATTGAGCGTGTGGGCGACACTGAAGGCGCCCTGGTATAACTCGGCCGGGAAGGCAAAATCTCCCTCAGTGAATTCATAGCCCACGTAATCCACGTAGAATCCGGACTTGTTTTTGTTATAAGTGTCCAGGCTGATTTCGAAACTCAATTCCCGAGTCAGAAAGTAATCGTAGGCGAATCCCAGCGTGGATTGGGCGTAATCCGATTTTTGAAAGCTCATCTGGTCGAATTCAATTGTCCAGAGGCTGTCGGGGCCGCCTTCGGCCTTGGGGAAAAAATATCCGATTTTTAAGGACAGCGTATTGGCGGCGGCCGTTCCGCAAAGCACCAAAAGCGACAACACAAGTGCGATCCCGGCTTTTTTCATCTTGACCTCCTGTCGCGATTATTCATGATGCCATACATTATAGCAAAAAACATGCCAGACTCATCAGGCATAAAAACGGATTCATTGCCGGGCGGACTGTATCCAAAAAAGGGCAGGTGTCATCATTTGACAAATCCGGCCGGTGTCCCTACCATGAATTCGGCCGGGCCGGATGAGACACCGGAGCTTGAACGGGGTTCAACATGAAGACGCGGATCATGACACTGCATCGGGGCGGGCTGGAGAGGGCTCATCTTGACGAAGCCGTCGAAATCCTCACGGCCGGAGGCGTTGCGGCCTACCCGACGGAAACGTTCTATGGGTTGGGCGGATCGGCGGAGTCGGCGAACGCCGTGGAAAACATTTTCCGGCTGAAAGGACGGGATCGGTCCCAGGCTCTGCCCCTGATCGCCTCGGACGTCGAAATGGTCAGGGCCTGGGTGAGCCGTCCCGGTCCGGTATTTGAAGCCATGGTTCGAAAGTTCTGGCCGGGATCCCTGACTCTGGTCTTGAAAGCCTCGAAGGCCGTCCCGGACCATATCCGCGGACCGGGCGGTTCGGTAGCCCTGCGTGTTCCTCCCCTTGTGTGGCTCCGGAGACTTGTCCGCCGGCTTGGTGTTCCTTTGATCGCGACAAGCGCCAATCCGTCCGGGCACGCCGGTTTCTCGGGTCCGGATTCGGTTCGTGCTCATTTCGGCGGCCGGATCGACCTCATCATCGACGGAGGGGAGACGCGAGGGCGGCTGCCTTCGACCATCCTGGATTTGACGGGAAAAAATCCCGTCATTCTTCGTGAGGGCGCCGTTTCCCGGAAGAATCTCGCCCCGTTTCTTTAGAGGCCCCTTTTCGACTTCGGCTGCGGGAATCTACTGAACAGGGGATCCGGTGGGGACCTCGGGAGCGAAGAAGGGGATATGGGCTTTCCCGTCCACGACGGCCGCCAGAAGCATGGCCTGGGACTCGATGCCACGAATGACGGCCGGTTTCAAATTGACAATGACGATCATTTTGCGGCCGACCAGGTCCTCAGGCGCGTAAGTCTCGGCAATCCCCGAAACCATGGTCCGGATCTCGGTCCCGATGTCCAGCGAAATCTTGATCAGCTTGCTGGTTCCCGGGACCCGTTCGGCGGACCGGATTTCTCCGACCCTGAGGTCCATTTTCTTGAAATCTTCGAAAGTGACGATCGTTGCGCTCATATTTCAGGCCTCCCTGCCGCTTTGGGTTCCGCCGCGGATGAGCATCATGGCTTCGGCCCGGGTCGCGGCGTTTGTTCGGAAGGACCCCCGGACGGCCGATGTGACGGTGATGGATTTCGGTTTCTTGGCCCCCCTCATGGACAGGCACATGTGCTCGGCTTCGATGACGACCATGACGCCGAGCGGTTTCAGGTGTTCGGCCAGTAGATCGGCGATCTGTTTTGTCAGGCGTTCCTGGACCTGAAGCCTCCGGGCGAAGGATTCGACGACGCGGGCGATCTTGCTGAGTCCGACGATCCGGCCTTCTTTTGGAATGTAGGCCACATGGGCGACGCCGGCGAACGGCAGGAGATGATGCTCGCACATGGAATAAAGGGGAATATTCCGGATGATCACCATTTCGTCGTGGCGGTCGTCCATGACGACCAGAAGCTCGGCGGCCGGGTCTTCCTCGATCCCCGAGAGGATTTCCGCGAACATCCGGGCCACGCGTTCCGGCGTGTTCCGGATGCCCGGCCGATCGGGATCCTCACCCGTTCCTTCGAGGATGAGACGGACGCCCTGTTCGATTTTTTTGAGATCCATCATGTTTTATCTCCGTCCTCGCCGGGCTTTGAGGCCGGCGCCGCATATTCCGCCGCGGCCCGGCGTTGGATGTCTTTCAGGGGACGTCCGGTTGCGGCCGCGGCTTTCAGACAGTCCTCGTATTCCGGCTGGGCATTGACCTCTTCGCCGGCCAGAAATGCGGTTTTCATGCCGATCTCCTGCCCGAAGACCCGGACGGTTTGGATTTTCCTGTCCAGAACGCGCCGGGAGGCCGAATGAATCCTGACGCCCAGAGACGGCGTTTCCCGAAAAACCTTTTCAATGAGCCGGTCCGTGTTTTCGGGCGGAGACAGAACGGTCAACTGGGTGGCCAGCCGGTTCTTTTTCATGACCACGGGGGTCAGGTAGGCATCCAGGGCGCCTGCGTCGAGCGCGATATCAATAAAACGGGCCAGAAGCTGGGGGTTGGCGTCATCGATGACGGTCTGGATGACCTTCAGGGCGTTGTCTTTGAGCGAGGGCCTGCGGACGAGAAAAGCCCGAAGGATATTGGGCAGATGGGGAAGTTCTTTTGTTCCGGCGCCGCAGCCGACTTTGACATAACTGAATTCGGGGAAAGAGACAAAGTCTCGGGCCAGGACGGCAATCAAAGCCGCTCCGGTCGGTGTCACCAGCTCGGTTTCGGCGCCGGCCTGGTGGACGGGAACATGCGTCAAAATCTCAACGACCGCCGGAGGAGGAACGGGAAGAAGGCCGTGGGCGGTTTTGACGTATCCGCCGCCCACGTTCAACCGGGAACAGAGAATGTCGTCGATATCGAGAGTCTCGAGCAGAAGACAGCTTCCGACGATGTCGACCAGAGCGTCGTCGGCGCCGGCTTCGTGGAGATGGACTTCGGCGAAGGCGCAACCGTGAACTCTGGCCTCGGCTTCGAAAAGCTTCCTGAAAACCGAAAGGGCCCGAGTTTTGACGGCGTCGGAAAAGCGGGCTGTCCGGATGACCGACTCGACATCCGCCCATCGTCTTTCCGCGGAAGGTGAGCCTTGAATGTCGACATCGACCTTCAGAGCCCGGAATCCCCCCCGGCGGACCTCCTTGATGGAAATCTCCACGGGAAGGCCGAGCCCTGACATCTGTTCGCGGAAGCGTTCGGGGTCGGCGCCGAGATCCAGGAGGGCGCCGAGCATCATGTCTCCGCTGAGACCGGATGAGGCGTCGACGTAAAGGGAATTCATGGTCCGCTCATCGATCATCCCCGGATCGGGGCGTTTTCCTGTTCCTGAGAATGAGGTCCGCGGCGCCGAGAATTTTCGCCGCCGTTCCCCGAAGCGAAAGATGAGACTGGGCCGTAAGGGGCGTTGCGTCGGGATTGACCTCAATGACCTTGGCGCCGGCCGCGGCTGCGACCGAGGGGAGGGAAGCGGCCGGATAGACGATGGCCGACGTCCCGACAACCAGCATGAGATCGCAGGTTTCACTCAGGCGGAAAGCCCGGCCGATGACATCCGGATCCAGGCTTTCTCCGAACCAGACGATGTGGGGCCGGAGAAGCTCTCCGCAATCCGGGCATTTCGGGGGAAGGGTTGCCAGGGGAGCTTCCCGGTTTTCGTGGATGGTCCGCTCGCGTGTGCAGCGGACTTTCCAGATATTGCCGTGAAGTTCAAGGACGTTCTTCGATCCGGCTCCGGAGTGGAGGCCATCCACGTTCTGGGTGACGATCGTGAAGTCGGGGAAGAGGGTTTCCCATCGGGCCAGGGCCTCATGCCCCGGATTGGGCCGGAGTTTCGCGATCAGGGTTCGCCGCCAGTCGTACCATCTCCAGACAAGTGTCGGGTCGGCCCGGAACGCTTCGGGTGTTGCCAGATCCTCGGCCCGGTACTTTTCCCAGAGGCCGTCGGCGCCGCGGAATGTCGGGACGCCGGATTCGGCGGACATGCCTGCGCCCGTCAGGACGACGATACGGCCGGCGCCGGACAGGGCCTCGACCAGCTCCTCCGCGGCCCGGATTTCAGGTGCGTTTTCTGTCATCCGGGAAAGGATAGCGCGTTCCCGGCGAAAATGCAAAGGCTGCGTCGGCTTGACTTGGCTTGCGCGAAAAGATATATGATAAAGCTTCTTAAGGAGGACATATGGTCACCAGTCGCTTTGACGATACCCATCACGCCGAAATCGGCATTCTCGGCGGAACGGGTCTTTATGAAATGGACGGGGTAGAGGATATTCGCGAGACGGCGCTGGAAACGCCCTTCGGCGCGCCCTCGGATTCCTACGTCATCGGCCTTTTCAGCGGGCGGAAAGTCGCTTTTTTGAGCCGGCACGGGCGGGGACATACGATCCTTCCCTCCGAAATCAATTACCGGGCCAATATCTTCGGTTTCAAGATGCTCGGCGTCGGCCGGATCGTCTCCGTCAACTCCGTCGGATCTCTCAAGGAAGACCTTCGCCCCCGGGACATTGTGCTGGCCGACCAGTTCTATGACAGAACCCGAAGACACAACACGTTTTTCGGCGGCGGTATCGTCGGTCATATCGGTTTCGCGGAGCCCGTCTGTGCGAATTTGTCGGGCGCGCTGGGCGAGGCCGCCCGGACGCTGGGGTTGAGGGTTCATCCGCAGGGCACCTACATCTGCATCGAGGGCCCCTCGTTTTCCAGCCGGGCCGAGTCGCGGATTTACCGGTCCTGGGGATGCGATGTCATCGGCATGACGGGGGCCACGGAAGCCAGGCTCTGCCGCGAGGCCGAAATCTGCTATGCGGCCATGAACATGGTGACGGACTACGACGTCTGGCATGAGGAGGAAGAGCCCGTGAGCGTCGAGGTCATCTTCGCCAATCTCCGGAGCAATGTCGAGGCCGCCCGCTCCGTCCTGCGGAGCGTGATCCCGGCTCTTCCCGAGAAGCAGCCGGAATCCTGCGGCTGCAGCGCCGCGTTGAAAAGCGCCGTCGTCACCCGGCCCGACCTTATCCCTCCGGAACGCCGGGCGGCCCTGAACCTTCTCATCGGGAAATACATCGGGGAGGACACGGGAGGCGGAACGTGAGCCTGATCATTGTCGGCTCCCTGGCCTTCGACACCATCGAGACGCCCCTCGGGCGCCGTGAAAAAATCATCGGCGGTTCGGGCACCTACTGTTCCCTGGCGGCCGGGTATTTCACGAGACCCGGCATCGTCGGCGTCGTCGGCCGCGACTTCCCGAAAAAAACACTGACGTTTCTGGAATCCCGGAATGTCGACATCCGGGGGGTCTCGGTCAAGTCCGGAAAGACGTTCCATTGGGAGGGACGCTACGGCCGGGATCCCAACCAGAGGACGACCGTCCGGACCGAACTCAATGTCTTCCAGGATTTCCAACCCGTGCTGCCGCCTGAATTCCGGACTCCGGACATCCTCTTTCTGGCCAACATCGATCCCGACGTCCATCCCGAGATTCTCTCTCAGATCAAAAAACCACGCCTCACCGCCATGGACACCATCCGCTTCTGGATCGAGACAAAGCCCGAGGCTTTGCTCCGCGAAATCGGCCGGGTCGATATCCTGTTCGCCAACGACGAAGAAGTCCGGATGATCGCGGACGAGATCAACCTCATCCGGGCCGCAAAGAAACTTCTCGATCGGGGTCCCTCGATCATCGTCGCGAAGAAGGGAGAACACGGCGTCCTCGTTTTTGAGCGGGATTTCCTCTTCGGCGTTCCGGCTCACCCCTGCGAGAATGTCGTCGACCCGACCGGAGCCGGGGACAGTTTCGCCGGCGGATTTCTCGGCTATCTGGAAGCTGCGGGCCGGATCAACCGCGGCACATTGCGCCGGGCCGCCGTCTACGGAAGCGCCCTGGCGTCTTTCGCCATCGAGGATTTCGGCGCCGAGCGGTTCTCCACGCTGTCGCGGGAGGAGATTGAATCCCGATACCGCTGTTTTCGCCGACTTACGTCGTTTTGACAATCCGCCCGACTGAAGGGAAGGAGGAACACCATGCCGGACATCCGGATGCCCGCGGAGCCGTTCCGCATCAAGGTCGTCGAACCCATCCGTCTCATTTCCCGCAAAGAGCGCGAAGCGGCGCTCCGCAAGGCCGGTTTTAATATTTTCGGCATTCCCGCCGAAAATGTCTTCATCGATCTTCTGACCGATTCGGGAACGTCGGCCATGAGCGACAGCCAATGGGCGGCCCTCATGATCGGAGACGAGTCCTATGCCGGGGCGCGAAGCTTCTTTCGTTTTGAAGAGGCCGTGCGCGACATCTTCGGATTCTCTCACGTCATCCCCACCCATCAGGGCCGGGCGGCCGAGCGCATCCTTTTCGAAACGCTTCTCAAGAAAGGGGACAGCGTTCCGAGCAACATTCACTTCGACACGACTCAGGCGAATATCGAAATCCGGGGAGCGAAGGCCGTCAACCTGGTCATTTCCGAAGCCTATAATCCGGACTCCTCCCATCCCTTCAAGGGAGATATGGATGTCGCGGCACTGAAGGCGTTCATCAAGAAAACGGGCGTCGGCCGGATTCCCCTGGTCATGTTGACCGTCACCAACAACAGCGGCGGCGGTCAGCCCGTGTCCCTCAAAAATATCAAGGAGGTGGCCGGCATTTGCCGGAGCCACAGCATCCCGCTCTTTTTCGACGCCTGCCGGTTTGCCGAAAACGCCTGGTTCATCAAATCCCGGGAAAGCGGATATGCCGGGAAATCCGTCCTGGAAATCGCCCAGGAGATGTTCTCCTACGCCCAGGGAGCGACGATGAGCGCGAAAAAGGACGCCCTGGTCAATATCGGCGGTTTTCTGACCCTTGACGACGGCGCCCTGGCGGAAGAATTGAAAAATCGACTGATTATCGGCGAAGGTTTTCCGACCTACGGCGGACTGGCCGGCCGTGATCTCGAGGCTATCGCCCGGGGTCTCCGGGAAGTTCTGGACGAGTCTTACCTGGAGTACCGGACTCGCCAGACGGCCTTTCTGGCCGATCTTCTCGATGCGGGCGGCGTGCCCGTCTTCAAACCGACGGGCGGCCACGCGGTGTATATTCTGGCCGACCGCTTTCTCCCGCATATCCCGCGTCATCAATATCCGGGATGGGCTCTGACGGTCGCGTTATACCGGGAAGCCGGAATTCGGGCGGTTGAGATCGGCGGGGTCATGTTCGGAACGAAAAAGGGAAAAGCGGGCGGGGAATCCTATCCCGAGCTTGAGCTTGTGCGGCTGGCCCTGCCGCGCCGCGTCTACACGGCCTCCCACCTCCGGTATGTCGCCGAATCCATGATCGATATTTATAAAAACCGTGAGAAAGTCAAAGGGTTGAGAATCGTCCGCGAGCCGCGGTTTCTGCGGCACTTCACCGCCCGGCTCGAAGAAATTTGATTCAGAGCTGTTTGATGCGGTAAAACCACATCAAAGGCAGCCAGAGCTGGTGGCCGTAGGGCAGGTTCTTATGGTTGACCAGGATTTCCGTCGTGTCCCAGTCGTGGACCAGGTTGAAAAGCTCGAAAAGTTCGTCGACCTCGTCCGGGGTGTATGTCGCCGCATGGCGAATGAAATCCCCGCTTCCTTCCTCCGTATAAGTCGGATTCCGGCGGGCGAGTTCCACGGCTTTTTCGTAATTCGGATGGCTTTTCGGCATGAAAACGACCGTGATCTTGAAGGCTTTGGCCCGGGTGCTCGGCTGGAGGATTTCGGCCAGTTTGTCCTGGACGGAGAGATCGTTCGCATTCATTGCGGATTCAGTCTAACCCAGAACACCAACCAATTCAAGCGGGATGGGAAGCACTCCGGCGAGCCGAGTGCGGGGGCCTTCTGAGGCCCCCGCATCGGCGGATTTCGGTTTCAGGGCGCAGCGGCGGGAGCCGGACGCCCGTTTCTTTCGAAGGCGCTCATGTCGAGAAATCCGTGTCCCGAGAGATTGAAGAGGATGGTCTCGGACCGTCCCGTCACTTTGGCCTTGAGAGCTTCGTCGATGACCGCAGCCACGGCGTGGCTGGATTCCGGTGCGGGTAAAATGCCTTCGGTGCGCAGGAACAGCGAGGCGGCATCGAACACTTTGTTCTGGGCGCAGGTGCGGGCCTCGACGACTCCGGTTCGGGCGAGGTGGCTGACGAGAGGAGCCATGCCGTGATACCGGAGCCCTCCGGCATGAATGGGCGGAGGAATGAAATCCTTGCCCAGTGTGTGCATGAAAAGAAGCGGCGTCAAGCCGACGCTGTCGCCGTGGTCGTAGCGGATTTCTCCCGCGGTCAACGATGCGCAGACTTCGGGTTCGACGGCCAGGAAGCGCATGGATTTCCCATCCACAAGTTTCCGCCGAATGAACGGAATGGCGATTCCGGCAAAGTTCGATCCTCCGCCGACACACCCGATGACCGTGTCCGGCTCCGCGTCGAATTCGGCCAACTGCCGCTCGGCCTCGAGGCCGATGATGCTCTGGTGCATGAGAACGGCGTCGAGGACCGAACCCAGCGAATATTTGCAGCCGGGGCTGCGGACGGCCGACTCGACGGCTTCGGCGATGGCGATTCCCAGGCTTCCCGGGTGGTCCGGATTTTGGGAAACATAGCCGCGGCCTGAATCGGTCGTGTCGCTCGGGCTTTCGAGGACCGTTCCGCCGAACATTTCCATGAGGGTTCTCCGGCCGGGTTTCTGCCTGAAGCTGGCCCGGACCATGAACACCCGGGCGGACACGCCGAATATCGAGCCGGCGTAGGCGAGGGACGAACCCCACTGGCCGGCTCCCGTTTCCGTCGTCAGGGTTGTGATGCCCTCCTCGGCCGCCAGGAAAGCCTGCATCAGCGCTGTGTTGGTCTTATGGCTTCCCGTCGGTCCGGCGCCCTCATATTTGTAGAAGATCCGGGCGGGCGTGTCCAGATTCCGTTCAAGTCCGGCGGCTCGAATGAGAGGTGTCGGACGAAAGATCCGGTAGGCCTCCCGGACGGGATCCGGTATGGGGATATGCCGGTCCAGGGAAATTTCCTGCCGGATGAATCCTCTGGAAAAAACGGCCTCCAGCTCTCCGGGTTGCAGGGGTTCCCGCGTCGCCGGGTTGAGAGGCGGCTTGGGGGACTCGGGCAGGTCGGCCTTGATGTTGTAAAAATGGGTCGGAAGATATTCCGGATTTCGCGTTGCGAATCGCATGATGTTGAACTCCTTTTGAAATGGAAAGATGAAAATCCACCTGAGAGAGGGAAAAAGAGCGGAAGAAGGAGTTATCGGGCGGAAGAGTCCGCCCACCAGAGCCAGGACGGACGGACGAAGGACGGCCGCGTTGCGGTTGGTGTCGCAATTGAAGAGCCGTCACACATGAGGCGCATTATAGGGAAGACGTCCCTCGATGTCAAATGAAATTCAGTAAGTCCGATGCCCGGGATGCTCCACCCACTCTTCGAAAAGCTTGAAGCATTCGTCCCTTAAAAATCTTCCGTGAAGACGGATTCGGCTTTTTCCCAAAGACTTGAGGGTTGCGTTGGAGATTTCGAGTTCGCGGAATCCCGCCTTTCGGGCGTCGGCGATTTCCGTGCCGAACACGATCTCCCCGATCCGGGCCCAGTGAATGGCGCTGAAACACATCGGGCAGGGTTCGGTTGTTGAAAAGATCCGGCATCCCGAAAGATCGAATGTTTTCAGGATCTTCGAGGCTTTGCGGATGGCGTTGACTTCGGCGTGGCAGGTCGCGTCATGCCGGAGGACGGTGTTTCGGGCTACGGCCAGGATGCGTCCGTCGAGGACGATGCAGGCGCCGAAAGGGCCTCCCTCAATGGTTTTCAGGTTTTTTCGGGCCTCGCGGATCGCCAGCCTCATGAATTCTCCGTCTTCGGCCCGGCTGTTCCGAGTTTTTTTTAGAAGATTGGTCATGAGTGCCTCTCCCGATTCCCGCCGTATCGAGTCGGATGTTTATTGATAAAACACAATTCCGGTTAGGCGTCAAGGCCTCGACCCGGCCGCCGGGATTGATATCGACGGCGGCATCTGGTAAAAAGACATCCATGGCAACCGCACGGTCGGTGATTTCATCCCTGGCGATCCCGCTGCTTCTCCTGGCGGCCTTCGACGGCCCGTCTGTTCTGGTTAAGATTCCCAAGGATGGGACTGATATCTGGGAAACTCTCGTTGCCGGGCGAATGACCGTCATCCAGGAACTCGACTCCTGTTATCTTGTTCTGGCAGGCGCCGGCGACCTGCCTTTGTTGAAGGGCCGAGGGGTTCCGGCGATCGTCTTGGACCGAAACACCCGCGGGGCGGACTATGTCATTCTCGACGCCGCCCGCGCGGCCGACGCCGGACTGGATTCGCGCGGCCGGCTGATTCCCGTCGAGGACGGCACCGTCATTTTCCGGCCCGCCTCGGGACATGCCCACGATCATCTGCCGCCCGGACTTCCGCACAAGTATCCGGCGGCGGCATCGATTCTGGAGCACCTTTCCCGGCCCGTTCCTTCCGGCCTGTTCACATCTCAAACGGTTCACCGGGATGAGACGGCGCTGCGTCTTTCCGAACTTGTTTCCCGCGACCGTTTGAGAGCCCTGGTTCGGGGACTCCAGGATTTCCAGACCCGATATGCTTCAACGCCCCAATGCGAGGCGGCCGGAGAATCGATTTACGAGGTCTTCGCCTCACTGGGACTCCAAACCGAATACCATCCCTTTTCGTTCCGCGGTTATGAATCGAGAAACGTCATGGCCGAAAAGCCGGGCGAAACGCACCCCGATGAAATCCTCATCATCTGCGGCCATTACGACTCGACATCAAGATTCCCCCTGATCTTTGCGCCCGGCGCCGATGACAATGCGAGCGGAACGGCCGCCGTCATGGAAGCGGCCCGGGTTCTGGCTTCGGTTCCCATGGATTTCACTGTGCGGTTTGTGGCCTTTTCGGCCGAGGAATGGGGATTGTACGGCAGCCGCGCCTATGCCGTGGCGGCCCGGGCGGCCGGGGAGAAGATCATCGGCGTCATCAACCTGGACATGATCGCCTATGCGGACGCCATGCCCGAGGACCTGGAAATCATCGCCAATCCCCAATCCGCCTGGCTGTCCGAAAGGCTCGACCTGGCCGCAAATGCCTATGCGGGCCTTGCCGTCAGGAAGATCGTCAATGCCTCCTTCATCTATTCGGATCATGCCTCTTTCTGGGATATGGGATATCCGGCCGTTCTGGCCATCGAAGATGAGCCCCTCCGGAATCCGCATTACCACAGGGATACCGACACCATCGAAACATTGAATTTTGATTTTTTCGAGGCGGCGGTTCGGGCGGCCACGGGGCTGCTCGCCGAGCTAGGCCAGCCCGTCAGGCCGGGGCTTCCGGCATCGCCTCGGAGATTGGCGGCGCGGGTCTTCACGTATGGTTCGCTGTTCAACACGATCCGCAACACCCGGCTGACCTGGGAACCGAGCCCCGGCGCTGCAGGTTACAATGTCTACCGGTCGGCGACCTCCCGCGTCGGTTATGAGAGGCTGAACTCCGGTCTTGTTGCGGCGCCTGTTTTTATTGACGCTCTCATCTCTGCCGAGGTTCCTTTCTACTATGTCGTCGCCGCCGTTGGTCCGGACGGACGAGAAGGGAACTTCTCCTCCGAGGTCCGCGTCGATCCCTATGCCGCACCGCGCGCCGCTTCCGTTTCCCTGAATTTCGTCGGATTATTTCAGGGCTTGCAGCCATGAAAAAAACGTGCGCGGCCGTTCTTCTGTTCATCGTCGCGGCGGTTTCCGGCCCGGCTGTCGAATTGTCCCTGGCTCTCAAAGCCGGGGCTTTTTTCCCTTCGCAAGACGCGTTTCGAAACGTCTACGGGAATGGATATCCTCTGGGAGGAGATGTCCGCTTGGGTTTCGGGGGCCTGTACGGCTTTTCTGCGGGTCATGAATCCTTGGGAATCAAGGGGGCGGCCGTTCCGCTTGACGGGGGGGAAGACATCCTGCCGCTCCGATTCGAATCCCGATCCTTGAGGTTCGCGGTTTCTCTGTTGATCTCCTCGGCACGTCCCGTTTTGACGGCCTCAGCCGGCGCCGTGCGATGTTCTTTCAGGGAATCCTGGGCGACTCTTCCTGAACTCGATTATCGGGATGCCGTCTGGGGCCCTTTCGCGATGTTCGCTGTTGAAATGCCGTTGGCGGCCCGGATCGGCGTGCTCGCCGAAATCCGCTACGAAAGCCTCGACTCGGGCGCGGGAAGCGCAGTCGAACGTGACGTCAATTTGGGAGGATTTTACGTTTCGGCCGGTCTTGTTTTTCGGGTGTTCTGAAGCCGGGCGCGCCCGTCGCCTCCGGGATGCGCCGCTGCCGGCTTCCCGGCTTGCGATCGGCGCGAAGATCCGCTAACCTGAGTGAGTAAGAAAAGGGCTTGTGAAAGAGTGCGAGGAGGATCGATGAGTCTTGGGCGGATCGAAAGAATATTGCGGTGGGTTGCGCTGCCTCTGGCGCTGTTGAGCCTGGCGGCCGCTCCGGGCGGAGAAGCCCGGGCCGGGGAACCCTCCTTCGAGAGAGCGGTTCGTGAATTTGAAGAGTTCGCCGAACGGATGATGGTCCGGGACCGCATTCCGGGTCTGGCCGCAGCCTTCATGAAAGACGATTTCGTTTGGGTGGGAAGTTTCGGTTTGGCCGATGTCGAAAACGAAACCCCTCTTCCCCCCGATGCCTCCTTCCGACTGGCTTCGATCACCAAACCGTTGACTGCGATCGCCGTTCTTCAGCTTTACGAGAACGGAAAAATCGATCTCGATGCCGAAATTCAAGCCTATGTTCACGATTTCCCGAAGAAAAAGTGGCCGGTCACCGTCCGTCTCCTTCTCGGCCACCTGGCCGGAATCAGCCATTACCGGAATGTCGATGAGGAGATTCGGATCCGGGAGCCCAAGACCACCCGTCAGGCGCTGGCGATTTTCGAGGATTCCGATCTGGTCGGAGAACCGGGGGCCGTCTACAACTACTCGAGTTACGGCTACAACCTTCTCGGCGCGGTTATTGAGGCCGTTTCCGGGATGGCTTATGGAGAATATCTGAGAAAACATATTTTCGAGCCTCTGGAGATGAACCAATCACGAATGGACAGCCCCCTTGACCTTATCCCCAAACGGGTCCGCGGCTACCGGATCGTCAACGGCCGGCTCATGAATTCCGAATATGTCGATATCTCCAGCCGCTTTGCGGGCGGGGGTGCGCGATCGACTGTGGGTGATCTCATGAAGTTCGCCCGGGGCGTCATGACCGGCCGGCTGCTCAAGGACGAAACGACGCGGATGATGTTCGCCTCCATGGCCCTCTCCAACGGGCGTTTCACGGGTTATGGCATGGGCTGGAGCGTCATGCCCTGGCGAGGACGGGTTCAGGTTTCTCACGGCGGAAACCAGCCGGAAACCCGAACCCAACTCGTGCTTTTCCCCATCGAGGGTTTTGCCATCGCCATGGCCGCGAATCTCGAGAGATCGAACCTGATGCCCTATATCGATAAACTGGCCGAACTGGCCGCCGGTCTGCGTCTCGAAGGCGATGTCTATGCCCCGGATCGGGAACGCCAGGCGGTTGTCGACGCCTGTTCAGATGTTTTTTCACACGGATTGAGTCAATTTCTGTGGCAAGGACGATCCACAGCCGCTTCCGCGGCCGAAAGAGTGGCCGCCTTCGCCTATTTCAACCGAAATGTCGCCGAGGGCCGGTTCCGGTCGGATTATGCCGCTCAGCGCATCAAGGCGGCCGAGGGCATTCACCCGGTTTCCAACGCCGCTTTCGCCGCGGTCGGATCCTTCATGGCTGAAATGCTGCACAACAGCCTGGGCGGGGAGACCCTGAAGCAAATGCAGAATGACGGACCGGCCGCATTTTTCTCCGCCTACATCCGCCTTTACAGAAACCGGCCCGACATTCTGAAGGCCTTCCGTTTCGAGAGATCCCTTGAACGCCTGATTCTCAAATGGGACGCCGATTGCACGGCCGTTCGGACCGAAGAGATCCGGGCTCTCCTTGCGGATCAGGACCCCGACTTGGCGGCGGTGACATCCCGCTTGAAGGATCTTTTCAGGGATCTCTCCTTCCGGCCGGATTTCTCCGAACGCTATCTCCAGGCGGCTCAACTGAGGATGGATTCGGGAGATTTCGAATCGGCGGCGCGGATCATGGATCAGGCTTTCGCCCTGTATCCCCGATCGCCATCGGTTTTGGCCGGTCAGGCCATGGTCCAGTTCTGGAGGGGCGATATCGAGCGAGCCGGCAAGACTCTCTGGAAAGCGAGAATCGAGGATCCCTTTTTGCCCTTGACCGGTCCGGATCGGCTTGTCTCTTTCGGTCTGAGACTGGCCCAGTCGGGGAAAATCAGGGAAGCCGTCGCTCTGGCTGAAGCGGCGGCGGGTTTTCATCCCGGCGATGCCCACGTTTTTACCGCCCTCGGCGATTTTCGTCTTCGGATCGGGCGGAAAGAAGGGGCCCTGGAAGCTTACAGGAAAGCGTTGGAACTCGATCCGTCTCTCCAGGCGGTTGCGGCCAGAATCAAGGAACTCGAAGATCAGAGAATCAGCATGCAATCCCCGTAGGAAAAAAAACGGTATTTTTCCGCGACGGCTTCGGCATAAGCCCGGAGGATGACATCCCGACCGGCGAAGGCGCAGACCAGCATCAACAGCGTGGATTGCGGCAGGTGGAAATTTGTCAGCAGCGCGTCGACGACTTGAAACGCAAAACCGGGACGGATGAAGAGGTCCGTGCCGGCTTTCCCCGCTCGGAACCGTCCGTCTTTCCAGGCGCTTTCAAGGGTCCGGACGACGGTCGTTCCAACGGCGACGACCGGCCGTCCTTCCCGCTTGGCCGCCGTGACGGCTTGGGCTGTTTCTTCCGGAATATCGTAGTTTTCCAAAAGCATGGTGTGTTCGTCGATGCGTTCGCATCGCACCGGTTGGAAGGTGGCCGGTCCGACTTCGAGCGTCAGACGACGGATCTCGACTCCGGCTGCGTCGACCGCGGCCAGGGTGTCCGGCGTGAAGTGCAAACCGGCCGTGGGCGCGGCGACGGCGGCGCCGCGGTCGGCGAAGACGGTCTGGTAGCGTTCGAGATCCCATTCTCTCAGGGCGCTGTCGGCGGCGCCGCGGCGAATGTAGGGGGGAAGGGGAGCGGAGCCGATGTCCTCAAGCCGGGCTTTGACATCGGAGACGTCGAACCGCAGGGTCCGCCGCCCTTCGGGGCCGCAGGCGATCACCTCGCCTTCGAATCCCGGGGCAAAGACAATTCGTTTTCCGGGAGCGGCCTTGCGGGCGGGCCGGCACAGGATGTCCCAGGTCGCCGGTTTGGTTTCGTGAAGAAACAGAACTTCGATCTCCGACCCGCCGACGCGGCCGCGGACCCGGGCCGGAAAAACCCGGACATCGTTCAGGACGAGAAGGCTTTTCGGGGACAGCCTGTCCGGCAGGTTATGGAAGAGGTCGTGAGTGAAGGTTCCGGTCTTCCGCTCGAGAATCATCATGCGGGCATCGTCCCGCCGCATCGCCGGATGCTGAGCGATCAGGTCCCGGGGCAGATCGTAATCGAAGTCGGCGAGACGCATTCAGTCTTTGAACAGTCTCTTCTGGGCCTTGGTCCCGGCGGAATCGGGCTCGGAAAACCCGAGGTGTTCGTAAGCCCGGGGCGTCAGTTTCCGCCCCCGGGTCGTTCTTTCCAGAAAACCGATGCGCATGAGAAACGGTTCGTATATGGATTCGATGGTGTCCTTGTCCTCGTCGATGGCCGCGGCGATGGTCGAGATCCCCACAGGTCCGCCGCCGAAGTTTTCCATAATGGTCAAAAGGATCTTGCGGTCGACGTCGTCAAGGCCCAAGGCGTCGACCTCCATCTTGTCCAGGCCGCCGGAGGCTTCCCGAGCCGTGATGACCGGGCTGTTCCGGACATCGGCGAAGTCGCGGACGCGCCGGAGGAGCCGGTTGGCCACCCGCGGGGTTCCCCGCGATCGGAGAGCGATCTGAGATGCGCCGTCCGGGTCGACCTTGACGTTGAGCAGACCCGCCGACCGGAGGATGATCGCCCGAAGATCCTCCTCCCGGTAGTAGTCCAGACGGTGGATGATCCCGAAACGGCTCCGGAGAGGCGCCGTGATTCGCCCGGCCCGCGTGGTCGCGCCGATGAGAGTGAACTTCTTGATCTTGAGCTTATGGGAGCGGGCTCCGGGTCCCTGTCCGATGAGGATGTCCAGACTGAAATCCTCCATGGCCGAATAGAGGATTTCCTCGACGGAAGGATGGAGCCTGTGGATTTCGTCAATGAACAGGACTTCATGATCCTGAAGGCCGGTCAGGATGGCGGAAAGATCCCCCGTCCGTTCGATCACGGGGCCCGAGGTCGGTTTGATGCCGACGCCCATCTCCCGGGCGATGAGATAGGCCAGACTGGTCTTCCCGAGACCCGGAGGGCCATAGAGAAGGACATGGTCGAGATGTTCCCCGCGCTTGCGGGCGGCTTCGATGAAGACGCGGAGGTTGGCTTTGATGTTGTCCTGTCCCACGAATTCGTCCAGAGTCCGGGGTCGGAGGCTGTCCTCGAAGATGATGTCTTCTTTGGTGCGGACGGGGCTCAGGACGGCCGGCATGAAGCCTCCCTTGTCATAGTTTCGCCATCCGGCTCAGACATTCCCGAAGAAGTTTTTCAAATCCCTGTTCGGGGCCGAGATCGGAGACGGCCCGCTCGACGACGCGCTCCACCTCTTTTCTCCGGAACCCCAGGTTGGTGAGCGCCGAAACGATGTCCTCGGTCTGAGGCGACGTCCGGCCCGCGAGGAGTTCCTCCTTTTTCTCCATCTTGTCCTGGAGTTCCATGGCGATGCGGAGAGCCGTTTTTTTCCCGATGCCCGGGACAAGACTGAGCCGGGCCACGTCGCTGTTGCGGACGGCGTCTTCGAAATCGCCCGGCTCGATTCCGGAAAGGACATTCAAAGCCAATTTCGGGCCGATGCCCGAGATGCCGATCAGCTTGAGAAAGATGTCTTTTTCGTCCGACGTGGCGAAACCGAAAAGCGACAGGGAACTGTCCGTCAGATGGGTGTGAATGTGCAGGGCCACGGGTCCGCCGATTTCGCCGAGACGGAAAAACGTGGTCAAAGGAACCGCGGCGCAATATCCGACGCCGGCGATGTCCACGATGACCTGGTTCGGGGCTTTATGGACGAGGATCCCCTTGAGATATGCGATCATGATGCGCGCATCATGATAGCTCAGCCGCCCTCGATTTTCAACCGGAACTGCCGGGCGTTGAGGTGACAGACGGCCGCGGCCAGCGCGTCGGCGGCGTCCGCCGACAGAGCGTCGTCGTCCAGGTTGAGAAGAGCCCGGACCATGATCTGGACCTGGGGTTTTTGTGCCTGGCCGTAACCGGTGACCGCCTTCTTGATTTCCAGGGCGGAATACTCGTGCAGGGCGCACTTGCGTCCGGCCAGGGCGCAGAGAACGGCGCCGCGGACCTGTCCGAGGATGAGGGCCGTCCGGACATTCCGGGCGTTGAAGGGGTTTTCCACGGCCGCCTCGTCGACCTCGAAAGAGCTTAGGATCGTGTCGAGTTCGCGCCGGATTTCTTCGAGCCTTTCGGGAAGCGGGCGGCTCCGGGATGTGCGGATGGCGCCGTAAACGACGGGAACATAGCGGCCGTCCTCGCAGGATATGACCCCGAATCCCGTTGAGACGAGGCTGGGATCGATGCCGATGACCCTCATGCCGTCTCCCGATCGGAGGCTAGGAAAATTGCGCGATCTCCTCTTCGGAGATGTCGAAGTTGGCGGAGACGTTCTGGACGTCGTCGTGGTCCTCAAGTTCCTCCATCAGGCGAAGGATCTGTTCGGCCGGCTTGCCTTCGACCTTGACCGTGTTCTGGGGGAGCCAGCCGACGTTGGAATCGGCGATCTCGATGTCGTTCTGTTTCAGAGCCTCGACGACGGCTTCATAGGTTTCCGGCGTGGTCGTGATCTCGAATTGGCTTCCGTCGTCCTTGACGTCCTCGGCGCCCGCGGCCAGGCCGATTTCCAGGAGCTTTTCCTCGTCGGCCTTGTCCTTATCGATCGTGACGTAGCCCTGGCGCTTGAACATCCATGAGACACAGCCCGATTCACCCATACGCCCCCCGTTTTTGGACAGGATGTGCCGGAGCTCGGAAACCGTCCGGTTCTTGTTATCGGTGAGCGTGGAGATGAAAATGGCCACGCCGCCGGGGCCGTAACCCTCGTAGGTGATTTCCTCGTAAGTCGCCCCATCGAGCTGGCCCATGCCTTTCTGGATGGCCCGTTTGATATTGTCGGCCGGCATGTTGACGCCTTTGGCGTCAAGAATGGCCTTGCGCAGACGGGGGTTCTTGTCGGGGTCTCCGCCGCCGGTCTTGGCGGCCACGCTCAACTCGCGGATGAGTTTGGTGAAGATCTTGCCCCGCTTGGCGTCGGCGGCGGCCTTTTTATGCTTGATGGAATGCCATTTCGAATGTCCGGACATGGGTTGCTCCTTTGCGAATTGCGCCGAAATTCTATCATAATCCTGATGGGGGCGCAATCGATGAGACGCCGAGGCTTCCATGGCCGTTGCGGCGGACATTTGTCATTTCGATGCCGGGGGGCTATACTGAAATTCAAGATCATTCCTGGAAGGAGAGAACACATGACCTTGAACATGGGTCCGATGGACCGTCTGATCCGTCTTTTGCTGGCCGTTCTGGTCGCCCTCCTGCTTCTGGCGGGAGTTCTCGAAGGGACCTTGGCGATTGTCCTGGGAATCCTGGCCCTGGTTTTTCTGGTAACGAGTGTGATCGGCTTTTGTCCGCTATATGTGCCCCTGAAAATTTCGACCAGAAAACAATAGAAAGACTCCAGGTTTGCGGCCATGTCGTTGTCGATGTTCTTGAAAGGCCAACATAAACGACTCACCATGGCAACCCGGAGAAGAAAGCCCGGAGAGGTCAAAGATATCGGATTTCGGGCGCGGATCGATATCCCGATTTCGGGAATGAGCTGCGCCTCGTGCGCCGCGAACATCGAGCGCAAGCTGGCCGCCCTGGGCGGCGTCCTTGAGGCCCGCGTCAATTTCGCCTCCTCCCGGGCCGCCGTCGATTTTGATCCGAAACGCGTTCGTCCGGCCGACATCGTGGACACCGTCCGGAAATCCGGTTACAACGTCGCCGCAACCGAAGCGGATTTCGCCGTCCGCGGCATTGTCTGCGCCTCCTGCGTCGCCAAGGTCGAATCGGCCGTCCGGAACATGCCCGGAGTCGAAAAAGCGGCGCTCAATTTGGCGACCGGCATCCTCCGTGTCCGTTATCTTCCCGGATTGGTCGAGGCCGGGCATATCCGGGAGACCGTCGTCGATGCTGGATACGAAATCCGGGACATCGCCGGTTCGGAAGATGCTTCCGACATCGAATTTCTCCTCAAGGAAAAGGAATACAAGGAGCTGAGAACGGGTGTCGTCTGGGGCGGCGTCCTGGCGTTGCTTGTCTTCATCGGCGGCATGCGGCACTGGTTTCCGTGGGCGCCGGCCTGGTTGCAGAATTTCGCCGTCCTCTGGGCCCTGGCGACCCCGGTCCAGTTCGTCCTGGGGATGCGATTCTACAAGGGCGCCTTCGCCGCCCTGCGGCGACGCAGCGCCGACATGAACACGCTCATCGCCGTCGGGACGTCGGCCGCCTATTTCACGAGCGCCGCGGCCGTTCTCTTTCCGTCCTTCTTCGCCGGGGCCGGCATGAAACCCGATGTCTATTTCGACACCTCGGCGGTCATCATCGTCCTTGTGCTTTTCGGCCGTATGCTCGAGGCCCGGGCCAAGGGGCGGACGTCCCAGGCCGTACGCCGTCTCATCGGCCTGCAGCCGAGGATGGCCCGTCTTCTCCGTGACGGCGCCGAAATCGAAATCCCGATCGACGAGGTCGCCGCCGGGGATATCGTCGTTGTCCGCCCCGGAGAGAAGATACCGGTCGATGGAGTCATCCTCGATGGGGAGTCGGCCGTCGACGAGTCCATGATCACCGGAGAAAGTCTTCCTATCGACAAGCGGCCGGGTTCGGAGGTTGTCGGGGCGACGCTCAACACTACGGGAAGCTTCAACTTTCGTGCGGTCCGGGTGGGGAAGGATACGGCCCTGGCGAGGATCATCGGGCTCGTCCGCGAGGCCCAGGGTTCGAAAGCCCCCATCCAGAGGTTGGCCGATTCCATCGCTTCGATTTTCGTGCCCGCCGTCATGGCGGTTGCCGTCGTCACCTTTGCGGCCTGGCTCTCGTTCGGACCGTCGCCGTCCTTTAACTATGCGCTTCTCAACTTCGTTGCCGTCCTGATCATCGCCTGTCCTTGTGCCCTGGGCCTGGCCACGCCGACGGCCATCATGGTCGGGACGGGGAGGGGAGCCGAACACGGGATTCTCATCCGCGGGGGAGAGGTCCTCGAAGCGCTTCACGGCATTCAAACCGTCGTCTTCGATAAAACGGGGACACTGACTCGCGGCGAGCCGGAAGTCACGGATATTGTGCCCGTAAAAGAATTTCGAGCCGATGAGCTGCTTTTCTGGGCCGCATCAGTCGAAAAACGTTCGGAACATCCTCTGGCCCGGGCCGTGTTGCACAAGGCTGCCTCCAAGGGTCTGGAGGCGAGGGATCCGGTCGGATTTCAGGCTCTGGGAGGACTCGGTGTGCAGGGCGTCGTCGACGGCCGGACTGTTCTGGCCGGGAGCCTGAAGCTACTCAAAGACAACGGTGTCCACTTGGATTCTTTGATGGAAAATGCGGAGAAGCTGACCGGCGAAGGCCGGACTCTGATCGGAGTTTCCGTTGATAAGGCTGCGGTCGGAGTGCTGGGTCTTGCCGACATCTTGAAGGATGAAGCCGTTTCCGTCGTATCCGGGCTCAGGAAGGATGGGTTTTCCGTCGTCATGCTCACCGGGGACAATCGGAGGACGGCCGAGGCCGTCGGTCGGCGCGCGGGAATCGACCGTGTCATCGCCGAAGTTCTGCCTGAAGACAAGGTCCGGGCCGTTCGGGATCTTCAGGATCTGGGGGAAAAGACGGCCATGGTGGGCGACGGCATCAATGATGCACCGGCCCTGGCTCGGGCTGACGTCGGCATCGCCCTCGGTTCCGGGACGGACGCCGCGATCGAAGCGGCCGACATCACTCTCATTCGGGGCGACCTGCGAAGCGTCCGGGCGGCCATCGCCCTCGGCCGGAGGACCATGCGGACCATCCGCCAGAACCTCTTTTGGGCGTTTTTCTACAATGTCCTCGGAATCCCCGTGGCCGCCGGCGTTCTCTATCCCTTTTTCGGCATTCTTCTCGATCCCGCGATCGCCGCGGCGGCCATGGCTTTCAGCTCGGTCTCCGTGGTCGGCAATTCCCTCCGCCTGACCCGGGCCCGGATCCCGGGGATTGCCGGATAACGACCGGCGCGGGGTTGTTGAACTCAGGACTGTTTGCAGTTGGTTTGGATGAGAATATTGTTCGCTTCGTTGGTTTCCTGGACTTCATTTTCCGAATCGGCCGTGGCTTTAAAGCACCACCATTGCGGATCCAAACCTCCGTCGATATCCTGAAAAGTCCCCGGTGCCGTAAGAAGGCTGCCCTTGCCGGGCATCAATCCGTCACATTTCAATTGGGTCACGATTTCATAAGTCGCACCCGATGCGTGGTATGATTGCGGTTTCTTTTCGAGTGGAACTTTGAACGGTCCGGCTTGGCCTTTTCCGATGTTGATCACCATGACGTGAAGTCGATATTCACGAATGACGGTCGGAGGGAGAGAATAGTCCAGAGTGCTTTGCTTGATCACTTCCTGACGAAAGGTCCTGACGGCCAGGTCGGCCTTTGCGGGCCAAGGAGGTTTCGGGGTTCTCTGGTCCATGACCTCAAGCCCCACTGTCTTTCCCGGCTCTCCGGCCCTGCCCGTGGCAAGAAATGCGCCGAGCAAGACGACAGCTGCTCCGATGGTCCCCAGGCCCCTGAAAAACTTGCGGTGTGGTTTAAAAACGGGCCTCCTCTTATCCCAAAAATTTTTGGATGATGCGGCTCAGTATTTCCTGCAGTCCGTCATGGTGAGAGTGTTGTTCGTGATGTTGATTTCTCTGAGGATGCGATGGGGGTCGGCTGTGGCCCTGAAGCACAAAAATGTGGAACCTAATGTCGGATGATCCGAATCCACGAAGGCGTCGTCCTCAACCTGGAGATTGATACCAGCGCCGGATCTTAATCCTTCGCAACCCAGCATGGCGACTTGTCTCCAATCAATCCAGGTGGAGCCGGTGTCCGGCAGATTCAACTGGGATTCCACTCGGATCTTGAAACGCCCGGCACGACCCCTGCCTTTATTTTCGACACGGATCTGAACTCGGTACTTGATTTTTTTGACCGGGACGCCGTGGCTATCCACGACTGTCGTGGCTTGAATCACTTGTTTTTTAATGGATGTGACGACCAGGTCGGGCGGCAGGGCTTTTTGGGGTTCCCCCGTCGTGATCCCCGGTTCCGGCGATGCGGAGAGCCAGGTGGCCTGAGTGTTGAAAGCCCCGAGACATAGCACCGCGGCGGCGGCGACCTGCAGCCAAATACGAAGACTTTTCCTTGATGCAGACATCATCCCCTCCTTTCCTTTCATTTGATTATCGAGAGAATCTCTGAAGTGTTAAGTCCTGTTTTCATTTTCAGTCCCCCTGCCGAGGAATTAAAGCAGGAAGCGGATCGTGAAGCCGAGCTTGAGGAACGAGGGATTCATGCGAAGAGCGGAGACCGGGATATTCTGAGCGGCGAGGTCAATCTCCCGGATGTGGCTTCCCGGCTTTTCGAGAAGCGCCAGTTCTCCCGCGACATCGTAAGCCGGACAGAGATAATATCGAATCCCGCCTCCGACGCCGAAGTTGCGTCCCGTGAAAAGAACGATCTCGAAGCCCGCATGGAATCCCAGGCGTGTTGAGCTTGGGATATGGATTTCCAGGTCGTAATCTTCAGAAAAAAGAACGGAATGCCCGCCGAGCCAGAAGGCCGTAAAGGTCGGACTTTGCGCTTCGGCCGAAACGAAGAACAGGGTTGGCCCGGCCGATAAATCAACGGCCGGTCCGCCGGCCGCGTGCAACCGGACGAGGACGCCGAGGCTGAACGCCGTTTCCTTGAGAGTCCCTTCGGCCGGAGGTCTCGGCGATGTTCTTTCATACGTATAAGTTCGGAGTTCATACTGGGGCGGCTGGCGGGATTGGTACTCCAGCATCAGGATATAGGGGCCGCCGGGTCCTTCGAGGGCGGTCGAGAAAGAGTCGACAAGTAGTTGAGCCCCGATTTTACGGACAGGCCTGACGATGAGCCCGACCCCGAGAGCCGACCGGGGCTCAGCCTTGAGACCCAGGACCTGGAGGGCCGTCCCGGAGGATGTGCCGTATTCGAGACGAGGCGTGTAGGTGTGGGTATAAGACGTATCCAGGCAGGGCTTCAGGCGATACAAGGATAAAAAAAGCTCGATGTCCTGTGACGCCGCCTCCGTGGGTGGAGGAATCAAGACGGCGGCCGAAAGAATAATCCCCCCAATCAAAAACCGCTGAGGCATCTTAGGAAAATCCCCTCACTCGAAATATAGGACGACTCTTTCAGCTTGTCAAGCGGCGGCCCGGGCCTGCGACACCGATCCTCGTTGACGTATCACAGAAGGACCCGTCCCTGCGCAGCGGTGGATCGATCCGGTTACGAATGACCAAAGAGAATGTCGGCCAGATCCGCCTCGATGGAAATGCGGGGGTGTTCGATGATACGGCCGATCTCCCGGCCGTTCTCGAAGACAATGAACGTCGGCACCCGTTCGATCCGGTTGTCGCGGACGATGTCCTCGGGTTGCAATTTGTCCCGTGAGACGCCGAAGTATTCGACCGAAATCACGGGGTTGTCGGCCAGCTCGATCAGTCGGAAAAAGGCGGTCAGATGCCTGCGGCAATCCGGACACCATGTCCCGATGACGACCCGGATCACAATCGGCCTCTCGAAGTCATGAAACCGGGCGACGATCTCCGGGTCGGGAAGATGAGCGGCCGCTTCATGAGCCCAATCCGGAAGAGCTTCGAGAATGGCTTCCCGTGTCAGGGGACCGATGAGTTCAACCGGTTGGCCAGGAAAGGCAATAAGACCTGCGGTCAAAAGAAGGCTCACGGCGACTGTGGCTCGAAAAGCTGAGACCGATAAGCACTCAACATCCGGCTTTTTGATAATTTTTCGCATCATACTCTTTCCTCATGTGCAATTATAACTCATCCCGACTTCACATGCCCAGTTCGTTTGGACGAAAACTAAGTTTGTTTCGGAGGCCGGGTTCAGCGGTCTTTTTATGGGTTGAGGGGATGATCCTCATGGAAGCGGCGAAGGCGCTCCTCCAGTTCCGGGAGCTTCTCCGCTCCGATCTGCGAGACACAGGCGCGGATGCCCTCCGTCCGGGTGCTTCCCGTAATGGCCAGGGAAATGGCGCTGATACCGTAACAAAGGAGATCTTCCAACAGGCGGCCGGAGTCCAGCCCGGGATAGGACAGGGTGAAGTAAAAACCGTCGGCCAGCGGGTCGTCGAGATCGCGGTCATAGACGATGTGGAAACCGAACAGGGTAAAAAGGTTTTTCATGATGTGGGCCCGCCGGCCGTATTCCTTGACCTCGGCGACGAAATCGAACCGGCCGTCGCAGGCCGCCTCGAGCATGGCCTTGAGTCCATACTGGGCGGAATGGGATGTCCCCGAGGAGATGGCGTAGATGGCGCCGTAAATCAAGGCTCGTCCGAAGACGTCCGAGGCGTAATATCGAAGAAGATCGGGATAGCGGCGCTGGAATAGGGTGTCGGAAACGACCATCATGCCGATGCGCTGGCCGGCGTAGCTGAAAGCCTTGGACGAGGAGATGAGCAGGATGTATTGATCGGTATAGCGGGCCACCGTCGGCTGATAAGGGGGGTGTCCCGGTTTCCCGGTGTTACTGCGGAAATCCATGCAGAGATAGGCGAGGTCCTCGATGACGATGACATCGTGCCGTTTGGCCGCCCGGGCGATCGTTTTCAGTTCATCCTCCGTGAAACAGATCCAGGACGGGTTGTTGGGGTTCGAATAGAGAAGGGTCGATGTCTTGCCGCGGCTCAGGATGTTTTCGAGGGCCGCCTCGAGTTTGGGGCCCCGGTGATCGTAGACGTCGATGGATTCGAAATCCTGCCCGAGGACGCGGCACTGCTGTTTCTGAACAGGGAAACCGGGGTCGAGAAAGAGCGTCCCTTCCTTGGTCCGATCGTTCCGGTTGGCCGTGAGAAAACAGACGAAGGCGCCCATCATGGAGCCGACGGTCGGGATGCATCCCTGGGGATCGACATCAATATCGAGAAAGAGTTTGGTGAACCGGGATATCGCGCTTTTGAGGTCATCGAGGCCCTCGATCATCGGATAACGGGATGCGACGCCCCGGCGGAGCGCATCGATTTCCGCCTCAATGCCGACGGCGGGCGCAGGAAGTCCGGGCACCCCCATTTCCATTCGGATGAAATGTTGACCGGATTCCTTTTCAAGAATATTGACAATGCGGACGATGTCGCGGATGCTGGCCCGGGCCAGGGAGTCGACACCTCTTTCCCGAAGCAGGTTTCGGACTCTTTCCGGGTCGATAATCGTTTGAGTCATGCGTACGTTCCCTTATTGGAGGATTGAAATTCTTGAAGACAATCATTGTACATGAGGAAAATGGAAAAGAAAAGGCTGAGGATCCCGGACAATGCAGGCGTCCGGTCTTGACCCGGCCCGCGTCTTCGGCTATCGTTAATCAACCCGGCGCTTCCACCGCCGGAACAGTTTCGAGGAGGGCGACATGGCGGCCAAGATCATCAGCGGCAAGGAGATATCCTGCCAAATCCGGGACGAACTCAAGATCCGTGCGGAAGCCCTTGCGAAACGAGGCGTGACGCCGGGACTCGGTGTGGTTCTTGTCGGGGACGATCCGGCCTCCGCCTCCTATGTCTCGGCCAAGGCCAAGGCCGCCCTGGAACTCGGTCTTTTCGAGGAGACCGTCAGGCTTCCGGCCGAAACCTCGGAGAAGGACATTCTGGACACGGTGGATCGCTTGAACCGGGATGACCGATTCAACGGCATCCTTGTTCAACTCCCCCTTCCCAAGCATGTCTCTCCGGACAAGGTGATCAACTTCATCTCGCCCGAGAAGGATGTCGACGGTTTTCATCCGGTCAATGTCGGCCGCCTCCTGCGGGGAGAACCCTGCCCTCTGCCGTGTACTCCCTACGGTGTGCTGGCCATGCTCGAAAGGACGGGCTACGACCCTGCGGGAAAACACGTCGTCATCTGCGGGCGGAGCAACATCGTGGGCAAGCCCCTCATGGCTCTTCTCGTCCAGAAAAAGAAGGGAGCCAATGCCACGGTGACGGTCTGCCATACGGGGACGCCGGACATGTCGCGCTTCACTCTCCAGGCCGACATTCTGGTTGCGGCCATGGGCAGCCCCCGGGCCGTCACGGCCGACATGATCCGGGAGGGATGCGTGGTCATCGATGTCGGCGTCAACCGCGTCGAGGATCCCTCCGCACCGCGCGGCTACCGGCTGGTCGGCGATTGCGATTTCGAATCCATGAAGGAAAAGGCCGCGGCTATAACTCCTGTCCCGGGAGGCGTCGGCCCCATGACCGTGACCATGCTGATGATGAATACGATCGAGGCGGCGGAAAGGAAGGCCGGCCTCACGCCCTGAGCGTACGCTTCCGGTAGATCTTTTGCAGGCTCCGTTTCGGAGTGGGAGGTCCAACGATGGCCATCGGAAAAATTGACACCCGCACGTTCAACAGTCTCTTTCTCAATCGGTTGGGACGCAAGGACCGCACGGTTCTCGTCCCGCCCATGACGGGCGTGGATGCGGCCGTCATCGATATCGGAGGGGGAAAGGTTCTCGTGGTCGCCGAGGATCCGATTTTCACCATGCCCCGCCTGCCGCTCGAGATGTTCGGCTGGTTTACGGTCCACATCGGCGCGAGCGATGTCGCCGTCATGGGTGTCAAACCGCGCTACATGACGTACACGCTTCTTCTTCCTCCGGACACACCGCGCAAGGATTTGAAAACGATCGCCGAATCGATCCACAAGGCGGCCCTCGAACTCGGCATCGCCATCGTCGGAGGCCATACCGGCTATTATCCTGGATTTGCCGCTCCGACGATTGGAGGAATCACGGTTTTCGGCATAGCCCGCAAGGGCGCTTACGTGACGCCCGCCGGCGCCCGACCCGGAAACGCCGTCCTCCTGACCAAGGGACCGGCCGTCGAAGCGGCCGGGCTCCTGGCCGTTTTGCGGGAAGAAGAATTGCGGAAAAATCATCCGGCGGTGTTGGTGAGCAAGGCGAAGGCGCTCTGCTCCAGGTTGAGCGTTGTCGACGACGCCCTGACGGCCATGCGGGCCGGCGGCGTGACGGCCATGCACGACGCCACCGAGGGCGGCGTCATCGGCGGACTTTTCGAAATCGCCGCGGCCTCGGGCGTCGGAATGGATGTCGACGAAAACCTCTTTGTGTATCCCGACGAGATCCGGATGGTTTGCGAAGCCCTGGACATCGACCCCGTCAAGTCCATTGCGGAAGGAAGCCTTCTTGTCTCCGCCGAGCGCGGTGCCGAAACGAAAATCCTGCGGGCCCTGAAGCGGCGAGGCATCGACGCCTCCGTGATCGGCGAAGTCACGGCCGATCCGAAGCGCCGATCCCTTCGGCGCCGGAACGGCAAGTCCGTGCCCCTCGCCGTTCCCGCCCAGGATCCGTTCTGGCCGGCTTTCTTCGCCGCCCTTTCCTAAGGTTGCTTGGCTTTGGCAAATTGTTGACATGTTTTCATTTGAATTTTTTCTTCAGCTTCGAAAAAACGTTGGAGCACTCTTTTTGCCATTGAAAACGATACTCTAAGAGACATCATTTGTGACGCAACGGGACAAATCCCCGGAGGGTCGAACAGATTCTCAGATCTCGAAGAGGAACTCGTACTCCGCAAGACAGCGATAGGTGCTCGAATGGACATAAACCGCCTCGGGGTTCTGGCTTCCGATGCAGAGGCGGTATGTTTTTCCGGGTTCGAGCCTGAGATCTTTTTTCAAATGGAGAGTTACGGAATAAGACTGAGAATCACCGAGGCGCCGCGTCGGAAACCATCCCTCCGCCACGGGCTCATTTCCATCGAGAAGCAAGTGATAAAGATGAGTGATCGTGAATTTCACGGCAATCCGGAATTCCACTTCGGTCTCCGTCGTCCTGACGACTTGAATATACCCCTCGGGGACATTCTGGCCGCTATAATACTCCATTCGCGGCGATTTTCCGGCGGAACAGGCCGTCAGACCGGCCAGCAGAATCAGTCCTCCTGAATATATCAATGATCTCATGGTGCCCCTCCGTATTTGTCGCGACAAGCTGATTTTTCTTTTCAAATTATAGCACAGGATCTTCTTAAGGGTCACTTCAGGTCTGATGAGCGGAACGCGGCCGTGACGGGAAACCGCCGGACGTCCCCGCAGACTCAATGAATGATCAGAAACTCGGTCTGGCGGCCGTCGACGAACCGGCAGACACCCCCGGTGAAAATCGCCGTCTCCTCGAAACCGATACGGACATCCTGACCGCCCCATTCCGGAACGCTTGTCGTGCTGCTGAATTCGATGGCGTAGGCGGTATCCGGGTAAAGGGGATAATACTTCCGGTCTTTGTTGTTTTCGTCGATCCGATCCTCGGGCCGGGCGTCGATGAAACATCCGGCGCCGTGGCCGTGGAAGCCGATCGGATGGGTGTAGATAAGCGGCCGCAGGTTTTCGGCTTCAGCCTTGGCCATGGCCGCCTCGACAATCTCGCGGCCCGTCCGCCCCTCGACGAACTCGGCCATCAAAATGTCGGCGACACGATTGGCCCGGCGCAAGGCGTCCTTGAGCCCGGCCGGGACATCGGTCTCTTCAGGGCGGAGGACATAGGCCTGCCACTGCATATCCGTGCACAGGCCGAGATAGACGATGCCGACATCGCAGTGCAGAAGATCGCCCCGCCGGATGACATTGTCTCTTGCGGTGTCCTGACGGCGTTGGAGCGACACGGTCGGCTGGAACCAGGCTTCAAGACCGAGCCCGGCGATCCGGTCGCGGATCCACCAGACAACGTCGTCGGTTGTCGTCACTTCAGGCACGATGACGCGGTTGGAAAAGAACTCGCGGATCAAATCGTGGGCGATTCCGGCCACATAGCGATAGGCGGAAATTTCCATCGGGCTCCGCGTCTCCAGCCAACCGACGGCCAAGTGTTCCGCGGAGACCAGCCGCCCGGAGAGTTCCGGGCCCAGGGCCTCGACAAGTCTGTCCCGGATGCTGACGGACAGACCGTCGCCGTAAGCCCAGACGCGCGAGATTCCGACGCCGATTCGCTGCGGATCGGCTTCACGGATGAATTCGGCCAGTCGTTCGAACTGCCCGAGACTCCTGTCCGTCCAGATATTGGGGTAGTGGGCGCCGGCCGCCCGGGGCCCGCAGGAAAAGCGCACAATGCCGTCGGCTTCGCCCCTGTCGTGGAAAATGAGGGCCGACATCCCTGCGGAGGCCATGGCCGGTTGAGGAACCATGGTCAGGTAAACCGGGTCCTCGTTGTATTCGCGGTTCATGACGATCCACATGTCGATGTTTTCTCGTCGCATCAAGGCGGGAACGATGTTATCCAGGCGCCATTCGAGCCAGGCGTTTTCGATCCGGGCCCGTTCCCTGTGGGGCAGGATGTTGTCGATATCCCGGACCGCGGCCGGCTGATTCGAGAAAACAACAGGGGAACCCGTGCCCAGGAGAATGACCGCGATAAGCGCAACGGCCGGGAAATAACGTTTGAACATGTCACAACTCCTCATTCGGAAATCCGACACCCGCGGTTCCATAATTCTATCTTAGGAAAAAAATGCCAATTTGGAAAGAACCGGGTCAAGATATCGCCGCCTCGATGTCAACGGCGCCGTCTTCCCGCCTCAGTTGTAGCTGTGAAGACCGCTCAACAAGTAGTTGACGCCGAAGTAGGTGAAAAGGGCGGCCAGAAATCCGAGGATTGCCACGACGGCCGACCGCCTTCCCTTCCAGCCCATGACAATCCGCGTATGGAGATAAAGCGCGTAAACCATCCAGGTGATGAAGGACCAGGTTTCCTTGGGATCCCAGCTCCAGTACCGCCCCCAGGTCCTCTCCGCCCAGATCATGCCGAAAACCAGGGCGCCCAGCGTAAACAAGGGAAACCCGGCTGCGACGGCCCGATACGTGACCCGGTCATAAAGATCTGCGGCCTTGGCCGCGCCGGAGTCGCCCGACGTCCGGGCTTTCCGTTCAGAGATGAGATAGAGGATCGCCGTGATGAACGCCACCGCGAAAAACGCCTCGCCGATCAGTGTCACGGAAACATGGAGCCAGAGCCAGTAGCTTTGGAGCGCGGGGACGAGGGGCGAGATCTCTCCGGGCATCAGCGGCGATGAGGCCAGAGCCATGAGTCCGAGGACGATGAGAAGGACGAACGGGCCGGCTTTCCTTATTTTGAATTTGAGCTCCATCCCCAGAAAGGCAACCGCCGAAGCCCAGGCCAGGAAGGACACGGATTCGTACATGTTGGCCAGCGGGGCGCGCCCGGCCGTGACGGTCCGGGCGATGATGGCCCCCGTATGGGCCGCCCAGCCGGCCGCCGCCAAAAGAAAACCCAACCGAGCCGCCTTGTCCCGGCCCGAAAAAAGAAAGACGAAATAGGCCGCGACCGCCAGGGCATAGGCGACGAATGCGATTGTGAAAAAGGCCGTCTCGCTCATGGTTCTCTCCTCAATGCGGTCATCAGATCCGAAAATTCCCCGGCAAATTGCTCTCGGCCCTTGGCTGCCGATCCACCGGCCCGGATTTCGGATCCTCCGTCCCTACGGATGATGTGAATCAGGATGTCCCGCGGTCGATAATAAAACACAAGAAGAAGACCGGCCATGATGATTCCGCAGCCCGACCAGATCAAGGGAACTCCCGGATCCCGTGATGCACCCAGAACGGCATAGGGGCCGACGGAAACGTCCCGGAACTCGAGGACGACATCCAGATCTTCCGGTCCGCGGATGCGGTTGAATTCGGGATGGCGGGAAAACAGCCAGGCCTGGAAAAAATCTTCCCCGGGCGTTTGCCCCTCGACGAGAACGGCCGGATTGCGGGGCTCGAAGGTCCGCGTCCCGATTTCGTTGTCTTCGGTGATAAAAAAGTCGGGGACGACATGCCGGATTCGGATTTCCGTCCCGTCCTCGAGGGCGGCCGAGAGGCCTTCGCTGAGGATGAAGCGCTCCGGCTCCGGACGGTCCGGTCGCCCGACCCGAATATCGAGCTCGGCCTTGTGCCAGTCCCATCCTGTGCTCTCCAGATAGAACGACAGGCCCCGCCATGTCAGGGGATGGTTGACCCGGATCACGGTGGACGCCGCCTCCGCGCCGTTTTCGAGTACGGTAACCAGGCTCTTCCAGGACTTGACCCCGCCTTCCGGGTGATAGTCCGTTGTGAAGTCGTCGAGACGAATCTCCATGTCCCGTCCCGTGACGGCCGCCGTCTCTCCGATGGAAAGAATGATCCTTTCCCGGAATCCGCCGAGGCCCGTCGCCAGCCCTCCGGCCAGAATGACCAGAAGACCGAGATGAACGAGGCTCGATCCGAGGCGCCCGGCGGTTTTCTTCCCGGCCCGGAGGATGGATTCGGTGTCTCCGGTTTTTTCGTGGACCCGCCAACCTGCGTCGGCGAGTCTGCGGCGGATATGTGTCCGGGCGCTTTCAAACGGGATCTTCGAGTTAAACCCGTCGCGAATCCGGCATGCGGAAATTCCGCGGGCATCCAGTCCTTCCTGGGGGCGAAAAACACGGCGAAACGCGGTCACGGACCGCGGCAGGCTGCAGGCCAGAAGATTCAAAGCGAAGAGAAGCAGAAGGCCCAGAAACCACGGAGAGCTGTAGAGATTTGTGAATTGGAGACGGAAGAGAAGGGGAGCCAAACCGCCGAATTTGCCCTCAATCGCTCCCGGCGGAGGATTTTGGGGGATGAATGTTCCCAGCGCCGCGGCCAGGGCGATGAGGATGATCAGAATGAGGGCCAGGCGAAGAGAACCGAAAAAGCTCACGTCCGCTTCCGGATTTCGCCGCGGCCTCCTTTGAGCTTGCGATCCTCGATGGCCATGAGGTCTTTGAGGGAAATGCTTTCGAAGTATTCCTTAAGAAGCGTTGTGGCTTCTTTCCAGACCTCATGCGCCGGACAGTAGGGAATTTCTTCGCAGTAGTCCGGATCCTCGACGCATTCGACGAGACAGCAGGTTCCTTCGAGGGCGAGGAGAATCTCACTCATCTTGACGAGGGCGGGATCGCGGGCCAGGGTATAGCCTCCTCCGGCTCCCCGGACGCTTTTGACGAGCTTGTTGATCTTCAGGGGGATGATGATCTGTTCCAGATAGCGGATGGAAATGCCTTCCTCGTCGGAAATGTCCCTCAGGATAACGGTCGATCCGTTGTTGCCGAAGCGACGGGCCAGATTGAGCATCAGGCGCGTTCCGTAACGGCCCTTGGTTGACAATCGGATCATGAGCGACTCCTCGATGACAAACGTAAGGGGATAATCTTATCCCTCAAATAAGATAGCCTAAAAACCCGCCGATATCAACATGATTTTATAGGAATAATGTGTTATTGCGGCGTTATGAAACGCCCGGTGGTCTTTGCCGAAAACCTACTTCACGACAACCTTGAGTGTGGTATTGGGAGGAACGGCATCGTCCAGCTCCATACCGTTGAGAATCGCCAGGGCCTCCCACTTGGCCTCCGGCAGGCCGAATTTTTGGAAAGCTTGACGCAAGCTCCCCTGGGCTGTCGTTCTTCTCAGGGCCAGTCGTTCGGGTTTGACATTGATTTTTTGGGATTCCGTCAAGTTTTGAAATTGACTCATGGTCCGGTCGAAAACGGGGAAAACTCCGTCGAACCGCGCCTGGGCCGTATATCCGAGAAAGACATACACGGTCTTGTCTTTCTGGATGAAATACGACACAACGCGCAGAATCCCTTGCTCCGTCGTGACGTCGGAGACGATACGCTGAGCCTCCATTCCGTTGACTCGGGTCCGTTCCCGTTTGATAACGGCGGATTGGCTTTCCTTGAGGAAGGCATCGGCGGCCGCGGAAGGCGTTTTTTCCGGAGCCAGGGAGAAGAGAATGGCCGCGTTTTGTTCCGGATTGATCATCTGCACCTGAGAGGCCGTGTTGTTGACCTTCCAGCCTGCGGGGACCGGAAACCGGAATCGGAGTTGAGGGTGATAAAAAATATCGTTCTCGACATAACCCTGGCGCGGATCTTCGCCGAAGATCATTCCGTCGAGATGCTTTAAATAGACATTGCGATTCACGGCAAACCGGTATTCCGGATTTTCAGCCCGCCACGCCTGTGTGTCTCGTTTGATGGCGGCGATTCGATCGGGCGGGTTGGGGTGAGTGGAGAACCAGCCGGGAAGTCCGCTTTGAGCCTCGCCCGGATTGAGCCGCTCCAGCGCAACAAACAAATTCGCCATATGATCGGCGTCGTATCCGGCCCTGGAGGAATACTCGACTCCCAGGGCGTCCGCCTGGCGTTCCATATCCCTGCTGAAGCTTAAAAACAGCATGCCGACCCCCGCTTGGGCCAGGCCGGCGTATTTGCGAAAGCTTTCCGAAAGCATGCTCCCCAGACCCAATCCCAACTGGGCGAGCTGGGCCCGGCTGTACTGTTGGGCACTGTGTCGCGAGGCGATGTGGCCGATTTCATGGGCCACGACGCCGGCCAGTTCGGCTTCGTCGTTGATGTAGGCCAGGATCCCCCGGGTCAAGTACACATACCCGCCGGGCACGGCAAAAGCGTTGACGACCGGGCTGTCCAGCACCTTGACGGAATAATCCAGGTCCGGCTGGTGGCTCAAAGCGCCCAATTTTTTTCCGAGCGCGGTGACGTAACGATCCAGCTGGGGATTCTTGTATTCGCCGAAGGTTTGTAAAATATGCGGATCCGTCTGGCGGCCCATCTCAAGTTCGTCGGCCGAGGACAGGAGCATGAATTCCCTTTTATGGGTGACCGGATTCATGGCGCAGGAAACCGCCCAAACCATAAGGACGGCGGTGATGACTTTGGCGACGGTTTTTGAAACGATCTGTCTAGTCATTTGACGACTCCTGAGAAAATCTTTCATTAAAATAATTGGGAGGAGAAAGGGATTTTTTATACATTTTTTTTAAAACTTCGCCGAGGTGTGTGAAATCCTCATGACGTTGGCTCAGGAATCGAGGCAACATGAGATGAGCGAGATCGACCGTGCTCTCTTTTCGATCCGGGATGACAAGAACGACATAAATCTCCGGAAGCAGCTTGCGGAGCGGTTGCAGTTGCCGAAGCTCTTCATGGTTCAAAGCCGAGAGAACCGCGATGGAATCCGATTCGACCGGCCTCCGAAGTCTCTCCCTTAAGTCCTCCAGTTTTTCAAAGGGTTCAATTTTTCCTTCCGGGATCACGGAATGAATGGCCGCTTCAAGCCTCTTGGCATTGTGATCACGTTCTCTCGAATAATAAAATAAAGTCATCGTCATACTCCGGACACCCCCCCATTGGAAATGGCAGAGACGTCAATGCGAAATATAAAACGCCAACCCCACACTGGCATAGCTGCGGGCGTTGTCGTTGAGCGCAATTCCAACTTCGGCCAGGACATCGAGGTCTTTACTGATGCGGTACTCGAGTCCCGGCACGAGATGCGCAAGGGTCGCGCTGTGATCCGAGTTCTTGAATGAATCGAAGGCGAGCTTAAGGCCCCCGTAGATCTCCAGATTTCTCCGGGGCACGGTGCTGACAAGAAGCGTGGTATCGAGGCCGGAACTGTCCGCTCCCCACTTCAAGTCCGTGATATGTCCGCCCAACGCCGCCGAGACGTTAACGGTTTTCCCTTGGAGGAGCCAATATTCAATTTCGGCTCCGAAATACTTGAGACCGTCGAAGATCGCGGCTTTAGCCTCGATGTCGAGGCGCTGTGCGATTCCGTAGCCGGCCCGTCCGGCCACGCCCCATGAGGAGTCGCTGCCGTTCTTGCCGAAAAGAACGACCGGGAAGAGGGCCAGCTTGATATTGCCCTTGTTGATGGTCTCGGCCGAGTTCATCACCACGCCCTGTGCTGAGACCGCGGTCGCGGCGACGGCGAGAAACGCCGTTGCTCCGAGAATGGCACCGATCGTTTTAAACATGTTTCACCTCTTTCCAAAACGCTACAAAGATACTTAATTTTCTATGTGCACTCTCTATTAATCAAGAAACATGCCAAATCCCGGAAAACCGCGAGATTCGTTTATTAAGGGGAAGGGACAATATTGCCGGCCGATTTCCCCGGGATTCAGCGGAGACGTGTTCTCTTTAACAGCACTTATTCCTGTAAATGAGCACGAACGATCAGATGAATTTGATAAAGAGTGAACGGATCAGGCTAGGGCTCAACATCCGTCCGGGTTTTTTTTAATAGCGTGTAGAATCTGGAACGAGACAGGCCGGAAATCCGGACGGCTTTCTTGATGTCCCCGCCCGTATAAGAGATCAGGTCTTTGAGATACCGTTTTTCGGCTTCGGAAACGGCCGTTTTCCGAATCTCTTTCAATTCGGGCGGCGCGACTCGAACGTCCGAACGTTTTTCCGGTTTCCCCGGGTTTGTCGGGTGCTTCGGGAATGATTTCCGGGCCAAATAAATCCGAATATATGTCGGCAGGTGTTTGGGGTACATCATCGGTTCGTCTTTTGCCGCAATCAGGGCTTTTTCCAGGGCTTGAATCAGTTCCCGCACATTACCGGGCCAGGGATAGGAGACAATGACATTCCAGAATTCAGGAGAGGCGACTTTCGGCTCTATGCCGAACCGCTCGCACAACTGGTCGATATAGAAGAGCGTTATTTTTGGGAGGTCTTCGGGAAGTCTTCTTAAAGGGGGCAATTCAATGCAAAGAGTCCGAAGTCTAAAAAGGAGATCTTCCCGGAACCGCCCTTCCAGGACCATGGTTTCCAGATCCCGGTTTGTCGCCGCCACAAGCCTGAAATCGCTCTCGATTTCCCGGCGGCCTCCGACGGGACGGAAACGGTGCTCTTGAATCACGCGGAGGAATCGCTTTTGAATTAAAAACGGCAGTTCCCCGATCTCATCCAAAAAGAGAGTGCCTCCATCCGCTTGCTTGACCAACCCCTCCTCGCTTCGCTCAGCGCCCGTGAACGCGCCCCGAGCATGCCCAAAAAGAACGCTTTCCACAAGAGTCTCAGGAAGCGCCGTGCAGTCGACGACCACAAAATTTTTTTCGGCCCTGGAACTGTTGGTATGAATCGCCTTGGCGTAAAGCTCTTTCCCTGATCCTGTTTCGCCGGTGATAAGCACATTGACATCGCTGTCGGCGGCCTGGGCCAGAATTTCCAGACAGGACGCGATCTCCTGCGAATCTCCGATGATGCCGTTTCTTTTCAAATGATTGGACGGTTTTCCCGGGCGTCTTTCCGTTCGATATTCCAGAGACCGGAGAATGGGAAGCTTGAGGGTGTCGAACGAAGCCGGTTTTTCCAAATAATCCCAGGCGCCGTTTTTGATGGCGTGTTCGGCCTCGTCGGGATCGCCCATCCCGGTGAGCACGATGATTTCCGGGGAATACCGGGACGCCTTGATCTCGGACATGATGTCCAGGCCGTTTCCATCGGGCATCTCGACGTCCAGAAAAACGATGTCGAACGGCGCGAATTGGATTTTCCTGAGGCCCTCCCGGAGACTTGGTGTTGAGACGGGGCGATGCCCCAACCGAGTGACGACCTCCGCTACCCAGTCGCGAATGACCTTGTCGTCATCGACGATCAGAATATCAGCCATAGAATTTCCACCGAATCTTAACTTAATATTGAGATACAAAAATCTTGATGATTTGTCAAGTCCCGTTTGTCAGGACTCGAGGGAGACGTCTTCTCTGTAATCCACGGAGATCCTGGCGCCCGGCGCGGGATTCAATAAAGCGGTGACCCTGAGGAATGTCCGGTTCCGTTTCGCCCACATCCGATTGAGCTTCCGGGCGTAATGGGCGACGCCGACGCTGAGCCACTGACCCGAGGCGATTTTCCGGGCCATCTGCTTCAAGGAGTAGAACTTTTTTTGGCAGTCCAGTTGGGCTTTTAGGATGATGGCCGGAAGAACCTCCTTGGTCCGCCTTCGGCATGGAGATCCTCCCCGACGGGATGTTTCTTCCTAGCGTTTCTTTCGGTCGGCAAGGACCAGGGCGATCCCCGCGACGACCGCAACTCCGCCCAGGATCGGAGGCAGCGGAATGGTCTTCTTCTCCGTCGCCGTGACTTGAAGGGGCCCGAGATCGATCAGTTTTTCCTGGGTTGTATATTGGATCCCCTGATAGACCAGAGCCAAGACTCCGAGAATGATGAGAACAATGCCTGCAAGCTTCATGAAATCCAACCTCCTCGATTCAAATAGGTTTGGGCGTCCTCTCCAATGAGAGGACGCCCTCATGACATGAGACTGGTTGCCGGGCCCGATTGAATTAAAGGACCAAAACGATAACCAGGATCGCGACCCCGATGGCGACGATGATGAGGAGATCTCTCGAGGAGAGTGCGCCTCCTCCGGCATCGGAAGCCGTGATCACGTCTTGACCGTCGAGGTCCAGCTGGGCCGCCGCGCCCGCCGGCTGTTGAAAAGCGACGGCGGTGGAAGAAACCAGCGCGATCATCAACAGAACCCCCAAGACCTTAGCATGTCTTGTCATTCGAATTCTCCTTTTCCTGAATTGTTTTAAGCCGGGCCTGTTCGATGTAGAGAGCCCGGACTTGCAGATAATGTTTTCGGATAAATTCCTCGCCGGGGGCGAGCTGAAGAGCCCGGCCGAGGGATTGGAAAGCCGGGACGATTTTCCCTTGCCGTGCGTAAGCCAGGCCCAGGACATCGTGAGCGTAGGCGCTGTTTGCGTCCAGGTCGAGGGCTTTCAGGGCCAAGGTCTCGGCCTCCTCGTTCTTGCCTTCCCTCAGACTGACCATGGCTAGACTGTACAGGGGAAAGGGATCTTGACGGAGGATTTCCCTGACGTTTTCCCACTGCTCCCTCGATTTCGGGAAATCCGATCTCCGGTAAAAAGCCGTGGCCAGATTGATGGATGTCAGGGGGTCGCTTTTCAGAGCGTCAAAAGGGAAAGGGCTGTCTCCGGGGACCACGGCCATCATCCACCGGGACTGATTCCGCCCCGGCCCCATCTCCCAAACGGTCATGAAATCCTTGTTCGTCATGTAAGCCCGGTCTCCGAAATAGGGATCGTGAAAGATGATCTGGTTCTCGTCCTCATCGTACCCGATGACCACACGGTAATGTCCCTTGGCGACCTGTTTGATGGTTTTCGTCAGAACGATCACCGGAATGCCTTTCCCGACCAGGCCTTTCAGGATTTGGAGGTCTCCCTGAAAAGAGAAACTCTTGAACCCCTGGGTTCGCGGATAAAGGACCAGCTCGGAATTGTAAGTCGCCTGGTTTTCGGAATCATAGATCGCATCCGCGATCATGCGCTGGCTGAAGGATTGCGTTTCATCCCAGAAATTGAGAACCATCGCCAAGGCGGCCGGGCCGCAATAATTCCTCTCCAGCCATTTTTCGAAAGGCACCGTCCGGATCAAATGTCCTCTTTCAGGCCGGATTTTCATGTATTTGAGAATCTGGGAGGAATGGAGACAGGGGGCCAACATCGCCAGCCATGCGAGGAACACCCCCACCCGTCTTGAAGTCCGGCCCGCGGGCGGCATCATGTCGGCGTTTTCCACTCTAAAAGATTTTCCTTCGTCCCTGCAGCAGTTGGACGAGTAGGACAATGACGGCGATGACCAGAAGAACATGGATCAGGCCGCCGAACGTGTTGGCCGTGAGAAAACCCAGAAGCCACAAAGCAAACAGAATAACCAGGATTGTCCAAAGCATGCGAACCTCCTTTTTTTTATTTACTCTTCATGCTTACTGCATTTTTTATGCCAAGATCTTTTCCGGGGTCTCAACGTGAATTCCGGGTGACCCGGGCTTCAAAGCCTTTGTCCGCATGAAGAAACCGGACGGAAAAACAGGACATTTCCTAATAAAGAGAACTATATGAGAACAAGAAATACGACGAGTCCGACCCCGAGAGCCACGATGATGAGGAGATCTCTAGATGTGAGAGCGCCTCCCCCGGCATCGGAAGCCGTGATGACGTCGGGCCCGTCGATCTCCAACTGGGCCGCCGCTCCCGTCTGTTGGTCCGCCGGTTTTTGAAAAGCAGCGGCATAGAAGGAGAACAGCACAACCATCAATAAAATACTTGCGACTTTTACAGGTTTTTTCATTCTATTTCTTCCTTCGTCCTTTACCTTCGGCTGATCAATCGGTAAACGATGAGGATCAGGATGGCGCCGAGAATCGCACCGATGAAGCCGGCCGGCTGGCCCGGTCGATACCAGCCGAAATGCTGCCCGATGTAGGTCGCAACAAAAGATCCGGCGATACCGAGAAGAATCGTAATGATAATACCTCCCGGATCTCTCCCCGGCATGAGAAACTTGGCGATGACGCCAACCACAAAACCGATGATAATCGTCCAGAGAATATCCATGTTTCCTCCTTCAGTCTGGGAAGCCGTACATACAATTGGGTTTTATGCGGTTTTCATGCCAACATCATCCACAACAGTTTTATGGCGGCTTTCCTTAAACAAAGCCGTTGGCTATGTCCTGTTTAACAGGAATTGTCCCGGCTAAGGCGACAATTCCTCAAGAGAATAAAAAAAGCCGTTTGGCCGGCCGGGGGCGATGAAATGCCTGTCCGGCCTGAATTTCCGCAATTCAGAGAATGCGGAATGAATCTGGCACGAATAATGCTTAAAGTGTGGGTGGGCACAGGACAGAATTTATAAGAAGGAGGTATTTCCCTATGAGCGCAAAGCGATTTTTTATTGTCATTTCAGTCCTTTTACTGGCGGTGTCTCTCGCTGCTCAAAACATCGATCTCATCGATAAGGCCAAAGACGCAATATGGCACAACGGAGACGGAACGGCCTTGACTTTCGGGAAGGATGGAGCCGCGGCCGGCAGTGTCATGTACAGGACCGACGTTGTTCTCGAAGACGGACATTCCCGGGACCGGGTGCTTTCCACCCATCCTCAATGGAAACCCCAAGGACGGGTTCAAGGCCTGATCCGAAGCATCACCGTACCTCAAGACCATCCCAGGCTGATCATCGCCGGAGGATTCATCCGGGATGCTCAGAAGACGGATGGGGCCAGGTTGACGGTCGTCTGGGTCGATCCCCAGCCTGAGGTGCGCACCCGGACACGGATCCTCAAGGACGAACTCCGGGCTCGGATACCGGGCCGAGACGGGGAAGTTCTCGCCCGGAACCTCGTCGCGCTCGATATCCGTTATAACGGACGCATCGATGAAGCGGAATACGATCTTTCCGCATACGCCGGAAAAACCGGCGACATTCTTCTGACGGTGGAAGCCGGCGCCAGTGCCGACTCCGACTGGGCGGTATGGACCGAGGCCCGGATCGCATCCGGCCTCGAAACTCCGGAGATCCCCGTCCCCCCTGGGCAGGCCGAACCCCGGCTGCTGAAGTCGTTTCGGGCCCATGGAGGTCGGATTTACGGCGCCTCATTCAGCCCCGACGGCCGTTTCATCGCCACGGTTTCCGCCGACCAGACCGCCAAGCTCTGGCGCGTCTCCGAGGGTGAAGAGGCGGCGACCATGGCCGGTCATTCGGCGCATACGTTTGCCGCGGCTTTTTCCGCCGACGGCCGGAAGCTGATCACCGCCAGCGGAGACAGGACAGCCCGGATTTGGAATGTCCCGGAAGGGAATCTGCTGCACACTCTCTCCGGGCATGCCCGAGAAGTCCTGGCCGCGGCTTTCCGTCCTGGAGGCAGCCAGGTTGCGACCGGAGCGAATGACGGGAAAATAAAGATCTGGAATGCGCATGACGGGAACGAATTGAAAACTTTCGATTTTCCCGCAGGCGCTGTCAATTCACTGGCCTTTCACCCGAACAACAATTGGCTGGCGGCGGCCGGAAACGACGGCCACGTCCTGATTTTGGATGCGGACTCCGGCCGACAGGTGCGCGTTTTTTCCGGCCACAGGCTGGCCGTCTATAACGTTCGCTTTTCGCGAGACGGGGAGCGCCTGGTCACCAGCGGCCGGGACGGCACGGTCCGGATCTGGAACACGTCCGGCGGGCAAGCGAGGGAATTCGGAGGCGGAACGGCCTTTGACGCCGCCTTTGATCCCAGCGGACGACATATCGTCGCCGGGTATGACGGACAAGGCGCGATATGGAACATCGACAGCGGGGAACGGCTTATGACGCTGCCCCATCCCGGAGGAGCGCTCCGCGGAGTCGACTGGCATCCCGGCGCAAATCTGATCGTCCTGGCCGGAGAAGACGGACAGGTCAGAATCTGGGAAATCAAGATCGATTGATTCCTCCGTCCGAAACGCCACAAATGAAGGCCGGGATGAAAATTTCCCGGCAAGGTTGAACGTGCTCGGAGTTTCCAACGGTAAATCTGTTTTTTTCAGGGAATATCTTCGCAACTTTCATGATGTCGGGGCTTTGGCGCCCAGCGGAACGCGGCTCAGCAGGGCACTGGCTCATTATGTGAGCGATAACGGCAGAGCCCTGAGGGTGCTCGAAGTGGGCCCGGGAACCGGATCCGTGACGCGACAGATCGTGGCAAGCATGACAACCGCCGGCCTTCTCGACCTGGTTGAAATCAACTCCGTTTTCATCAAGAGCCTGCTTCACGATTTGAAACACGACGCCGTTCTCCATCCGGCCGCGGGGAGGATAACGCTTTTCCAGATTCCCGTTGAGCGGCTTGACCGAGTGCGGCGCTACGATGTCATCGTTTCCGGACTGCCGCTGAACAATTTTTCCGTCGAGAGTGTCGAAGACATCCTCGATGAATTTCGCTCCCTGCTTATGCCGGGGGGCACCCTGTCGTTCTTTGAATACGTCGGGATTCGCCGCATCAAATCCTTGATCAGCGGCCGCTGTGAGCGGCGCCGGCTGTGGCAAATCTCCGTTCTCCTTGAACGAATGTTCGCGACCAACGAAATCCGCCGGGACTTCATATTTGCGAACATTCCGCCTGCCTGGGTCCACCACGTGCGGTTTTAATCTTATTTCCGCACCGGAGGGAATGGTGTTGTATGATAGAGAAGCCGTTGGGATGTGAATCGGCGGATGAATCATCGAGGAGTAAGACATTGGCGAATCGAGTCCTGGGCCCAAAACTGACCGGCCAATATGAGTTGATATGTGAATTGTTGCAGCGATGCATCGCCTTGACGGAAAAGTGTTCAGATGGGGAGGCAACAGAAATCCTCCGGGCGCGGGCGGCTCATTTGCAGTCCGCCGCTCTTTTCGTCATCGTCGGCGAAGTGAAGGCCGGGAAAAGCAGTTTCATCAATGCGCTTCTCGGTGAAGAAATCTGCGAAGTCGCTCCCGACCCCTGCACGGCCGGCATTCAGGAATTGGTTTATGGGGAAGAGCGGACGAAGACACCCCTCGGAGATCATTGGGAAAGGATCGGCTTGCCTCAAGACGTTTTGAAGGATGTCTCCATTGTCGATACGCCTGGAATCAATTCGATTATTCGCAACTATCAAACGATAACAGAAAATTATTTGCCCCAAAGCGACCTTGTCCTGTTTGTGTTTCCGGCGAAGAATCCCCATACGGCCGCCGCTTGGGAACTCCTGACCCTGATTCGTAAAGAATGGCACCGCAAGGTGGTCTTCATTCTTCAGCAAGCCGACCTTGCGACACCACTTGAACTCGCCACCAACCGGGAGCGCGTGCGGCAGTATGCGAGGGAGAGAAACGTCCAGAATCCAACGGTCTTTATCGTTTCGGCGAAACGGGAATTTGAGGGGGCGTTGGACAGCGGCTTCGCGGAGTTCAGACGGTTCCTGGGCCATGCCGTCGAGACAGGGGATGCCTGGAGAATGAAAATGGAAGGCACGCGAGACACGGCCGAAAAGATCGTCGGTCGTCTGCTTGAGCGCCTTCGGCGTGACCAAGCGGCCATAGAGGACGACAGAGCGTTTTACGGGCAGTTGCTGGACGGGGTGGACGCTCGCCGCGAGAAGGCCGACGCGCTCAGGCGCTTGGCGGTGGACAGTCTCTGTGTGACTTATGATCGGCTTTCCTCCAAGCTGGAACAGGACTTTGCTGATGGATTGCGCATTGGAACCGTTTTGCGCCGGGCGATCCCTTTCCTTAGAGACAAGGATGTCAAGACATGGCTGAAGGAACTTCAATCCCAATTTGAAAGCGTTTCAAAAGTGGAGATCGACACGGAATCATTGCGGGTGTCGAAGGACATGGCCGATGAAATATCGTCGATGTTCACTGCGCTGATGGAGACCATTGCCCGCCGTCAAAGCCTCGTCATGAAAGACGGTTCCGTGAAAGATCCCGACCGGCACGAAATTCTCTCGCTCTTGCAACAGAAACTCCGGGATCTTCGTATCGCGGACATCGTCGGCGACAAGGGAATTCAGGGGTCGGATATCGGAAAACTGACGCTGGCCGGCGGGGGATTGGCCGCCCTCGGCGCGGTCATTGCTTTGGCCACACATCTGGCGGTTCTGGACATTACCGGCGGCATCCTGGCGCTGGCGGGAGCCGGTCTTGTTGCCGTGACATTGTTATGGAAGCGGACGAGCATGATTCGCGAAGTTTCGCAGCAATTGAGGAGGTCGCGAAATGAGTTCCGCGATCGGTTGGACAAGGAGATTGCGCGAATCTTCGATAAGCTGTTCATCGAAACAGAACATCGGCTGAAAGAACCGCTTTCGGGCCTCAACAACACGGCGGCCCTGTTCGCATCTCTTGTCGAGGAATCGGAGCGGATCATGAAGCTGATCGAATCCATCTCTTCCGGTTGAAAACGTTCGATCCGGAAAGCCGGAATTCAGGCCTGAATCCGGTGGGCAAGTTGACACGGTCCACGCCGGATTGTATCCTACGCTTTCGCTCATGAGATTCCCGAAATTTCAATAACAGGGAGCCTGCCCATGACCAAAGACGTCCTTCTCGGGGATGAAGCCGTCGCTCTCGGCGCCGTCCATGCCGGCCTCTCGGCCGCCTATTCCTATCCCGGAACTCCGGCCTCGGAAATCATGGAGTTTCTCGTGCGTCCGCCCGTTGAATCCCGGCCCTATGTCGCCGCCTGGTCCATCAACGAAAAGGTGGCCTTCGAAGAAGCTCTCGGCGCGTCTTACGCCGGAAAGAGAGCCATGGTCTCCTTCAAGCACGTCGGCCTCAATGTCGCCGCCGACCCCTTTATGAACTCGGCCATGACAGGGGCGAACGGAGGGCTCGTCGTCGTGAGCGCGGACGATCCCGGCATGCACAGTTCGCAGAACGAACAGGACAGCCGGTTTTATGCCCGCTTCGCCCGGATTTTCTGTTATGAACCCTCGGACCACCAGGAAGCCTATGATATGACCCGGGAGGCCTTCGACCTGTCGGAGCGTCTGGGCCTGCCCGTCATGATCCGGCTCGTGACCCGGTTGAGCCACAGCCGCTCGCCGGTCGAGACCCGGACGGCCCGCCCGCAAAATCCGCTCCGCCTCGGCGAAGCGAAGGACTGGACGCTTCTTCCGGTAAACGCCCGCCGCCGATTCGCCCTTCTGATCGACCGCCAGGCTGAAATGGTCGAAATCGCCGACGCCTCGCCCTTCAACACGCTGGAACTCAACCCCGAGTCAACCGATCTCGGAGTTCTCGCCTCCGGGATCGCCTGGAACTATGTCCGGGAAGCTCTTCGAGACGCTCCCCGGCGACCCTCTCTTCTCAAAATCGGAACATTCCCGCCGCCTGAAAAACTTATCCGGAAACTCTTCGCCCATGTTCAAAACGTTCTCGTGGCCGAAGACGGATATCCCCTGATCGAAGAGTCTCTTTCCGGGTTCTTCGGCGTTCCCGGGAAAACCGTCAAGGGAAAACTCAGCGGAGATCTACCCGCGACGGGAGAGCTTTCCCCCGACATTCTGAGGTCGGCTCTGGGGCTTGAGCCGCTCGCGTCGCATCCGGCGCCGTCCGTTCCCCTAGCCGCGCGGCCGCCCCAGCTCTGCGCCGGCTGTCCCCATGCCGATACTTTTAAAGCCCTCAACAAAGCCCTGGAGGGCGTGTCGCCGGCCGGAGTCTTCAGCGACATCGGCTGCTATACGCTCGGCGCCCTGCCGCCCTACAATGCCATCCACACCTGCGTCTGCATGGGCGCCAGCATCGGCATGGCCAAGGGTGCCGCGGATGCCGGACTCCATCCGGCCGTCGCCGTGATCGGCGATTCGACCTTCGCCCACTCCGGAATCACTCCTCTCGTCACGGCCGCCGCCGCGAACACCCGGATGACGGTGTTCATCCTGGACAACGGGACGACGGCCATGACCGGCGGTCAGCCGAGCTTCGGAACGGGAGAAAGCCTTCTCCGCATCATCGAGGGGGCCGGCGTTCTCCGGGAGCGCATCCGGACGATCACGCCCCTGCCCAAATTTCTCGAAACCAACACGGCGGTCATCCGGGAAGAGATCGAACATGACGGGCTGTCCGTCATCGTCGCCGTCCGCGAATGCGTCGTCGAAGCCCGAAAAAGGAGCTGAGCCGTGAAACAAGACATCATCCTTTGCGGAGTCGGCGGCCAGGGCATTCTGTCCATCGCCTTCGTCATCGACAACGCCGCCCTCAAAGTCGCCCTGAATTTCAAACAGTCCGAAGTCCACGGCATGGCCCAGCGGGGCGGCGCCGTTCAGAGCCACCTCCGCCTGTCCGACGGGCCGATCTTCAGCGACCTAGTCCCCCGGGGATCGGCCGACTTGATTCTGAGCGTCGAACCGCTGGAGGCTCTGCGCTATCTTGACCATCTGTCGCCCCAGGGCCTTGTCGTCGCAAGCGCCGCACCCTTCAAAAACATCCCGGATTATCCGGATCTCGAGAGCATCCTGGAAGAAATCCGAAAGGTCCCTTCGTCCGTCATCGTCGACTCCGAGCGGATCGCCAAGGAGGCCGGAACGGTCCGGGCTCAGAACATGGTCATGCTCGGCGCCGCGTCTCCCTTTCTCGTCCTTCCGGAGGAAAGCCTCAAGGAGTGGATCGCCGCGCTGTTCAAGAAGAGGGGAGACGCCATTGTCGAGGCCAACCTCAAGGCTTTCGACCTGGGCCGCAAGGCGGCCGGCGCGGATTGAGGAGGCGGACATGACACGTTCGGCAGCAAGCCTGGATGCCGTTTTCCAAGCCGCCGAAAAGGACGGTCGCGACACGCTTTTCGAACACGAAAGCTACGCCCTGTTCCGGGCGGCCGGACTCGAGACTCCGCGCCACATTTTTCTCCCGGCCGGCAAACGGATCGCCCGTCGCGACCTGGAGGCCCTGGGATCGTCCCGGGTCGTTCTCAAGGTTGTCTCGCCCTTTATCCTCCACAAGTCCGACGCCGGAGGCGTCGCCTTTGTTTCGGCTTCGGTTCGAGCCGTGAACGATGCCGTGACCCGGATGATCCGGGATGTGCCGCGTAAATACTCGGCCTGGGTTCGAAAATCTCACGGCGCCGGCGCGGCCGGACACCTCAGCCCCGCCGATGTCGCCGCCTCCATCCGCGGCGTTCTCGTCTGTGAAATGGTGGATTTCGCGGACGTGGGGTTCGGCTCTGAACTTCTTCTCGGCGTCCGCAACACACGCGAATTCGGCCCCGTCCTCACCTTCGGCGGCGGCGGCCTCGATGTCGAGCACATGGCCGCTCACCTCAAGGACGGTCATGGCGCGGCCCTGGCCTCGGTCCATCTCGCCAAAGCCGCCGATGTTCCCGGTCTTCTGGCCCCCCTGGCTTTTTTCGGCAAGATCGCCGCGCCCTTCCGCGGACGAAAGCCCCTGATTTCTCCCGCCGCACTGGCCGCCGCGGCCGGGAAATTTCTGGCTCTGGTCCGCCGCTTTTCCGAGGAAGGACCGGCGGATTTCATCATCGAGGAAGCCGAGATCAATCCGCTTGTCATCCGCGACGGCGGTCTCGTTCCCCTGGATGCTCTCTGCCGGTTTTCCCGGCGGAGTGTCCCTAACGATGCCTCATCGCCCCGGCCGTTGGAGAGCGTCGGCCGTCTTCTCCGGCCCGAATCCATCGGCATCATCGGCGTCTCCGAAAAAATGAATATCGGCCGCATTATCCTGAAGAACATCCTCAAGGGCGGCTTTCCCGCATCCCGGACATTCGTCGTCAAGCCGGGCTCCGAAGAGATCGACGGCTGTCGCTGCGTTCCCACGGTGGCCGACCTCCCGGAGACCGTCGATCTCTTCGTCCTGACTCTGGCCGCCGACCAGGTTCACGGCCTTATGAAAGACCTCGTCGCTCACGAACGGGCCCGGTCCGTCATCGTCATCGCCGGCGGGATGGGCGAGAAGGAAGGCGGAACCAGCATCGAGGAGGATATCCGCGCCCTGCTCACCAGGGCCCGAACGGAAGGCCGTCCCGCACCCGTCATCAACGGAGGAAACTGCCTGGGCGTTTTATCCGAACCGGGGCGTTACGACACGACCTTCATTCCCGAACACAAGCTCCCCCGGCCGAAAGGCCGCCGCTCGGGTCTCGTTTATCTCAGCCAGAGCGGGGCGTTCATGGTCTCGCGGATGAGCCGCCTCCATCGGCTCGAGCCCCGCTACGCCGTTTCTTTCGGCAATCAACTCGATTTGACCGTTTCGGACTACCTGCGCCACCTCAAGGACGACCCCGAATCCCGGATCTTTGCGGTTTACATCGAGGGTTTCCGGCCCGGCGACGGCCTGGCCTTCGCCCGGGCGGTCGGCGACGTCCTATCGGATCAAGGCCGCTCGGTCGTCGTCTACAAGTCCGGACGCAGCCCCGAGGGCCGGGCGGCCACATCCAGTCACACCGCTTCCGTGGCCGGAGAATACGATGTCTGCCGCCGGATTCTCGAACAGGCGGGAGCGATCGTGGCCGGCGACATTCTGGAATTCGAAAGCTTCGTCAAGGGGCTTGTCTATCTCGAAGGTAAGAAAATCCGCGGCGATCGGGTCGGTCTGGTCACGAACGCCGGCTTCGAATGCGTCATCATGGCCGACAGTCTGGAAAACGGCGGCCGCCTGCGCCCGGCCGACTTCGAAGGCCGGACGGCCGAACGCATCATGGAAGCCATGCGCCCCCTTGGCATCGACAAGCTTCAGGACGTCCACAACCCGCTCGACCTCACGCCCGTCGCCGCCGACGCCGTTTTCTGCGACTGCGTCGAGGCAATTCTCGATGCCGAAAACGTGGACTGTGCCGTCGTCTCGCCCGTACCGATGACGCCGGCCATGCGAACGCTCGCCGCGGGGGAGGGCCACCGTGAAAGCCTTGTCGATCCGGAGAGTTTCGCCCAGCGGTTCATTCCCGTCTTCCGGAAGACGGACAAGCCCGTCGTCGTCAACATCGACGCCGGCGCGCTCTACGACCCCTTTGCCGATATCCTGGAGGAGGCGGGGATTCCCGTCTTCCGCCGTTCGGATGAGGCTCTGAGATTTCTGAGGCGGTTTGTTGCCGCCGGATTGCGGGGCCGCGGGCGGTGAGATGACCGCAACCGGTCGAACGTCGGGCGGACGAGGGCCCGGCAGACCCGACACGCTGTTTTTCAAGACCGAAACTCCCGGCCATCCCCTCGGCTACAGCTACGTCACAATTACAAACGACGCCTATGTCATCCGCGAGGGCGACTGTCTCGAATACGAGATCTATATCGACACCGCGTCCCCCCTCAGCCAGGCGGGCGTCGACATCCACTTCGCCTCGGGGCGGGCTCTCCGCGAATCCATGGTCTCGGACCAGGACGGCCTGTCTTCCCATCCGTTGACAAATCTTTACGATGCCCGGGCCGCCTGGCACCGCCGGTTCATCGATCTCTCCGCTCTTAACGGCGAAGTCACGGCCGGTGTCGAAATCGCCGTCGTCGCTCCGGCGACCGGCGTCTATATCGCCTGTTTCCGGAACATCCGCATCACTCGGGATGGGCGGACGGTCCACGCCTTTTACGAGGGCGGCGAACCCAAGACGACGTCAAGCTGGATTCGGCTGGCCTTCGAAAAGGATGTCGTCGAGGCCATTCGCTGGGAGGACTTCCGGAAAATCAAGGTCCGCCATGTCGGACCGGAGGGACTCTCGCCGGAGATCCGTCTGGCCGAGGCCATGGTCGGTCTTGAAGCCGGACGGGAACGCTCGCTGCGGCCTCTGATCGATGAGGCCAAGTCGGTTCTCGACGTCGAGGCCTACGCCCGCGGCGACGAAGCCGCATTCCGGGCCTCGCTCGACCGGGTCGGCCGCATTCTCGAACCCATCCTGGCCGAGGCCCGGACCTTCGCCGTCCATCTCGTCGGCCATGCCCATCTCGACATGAACTGGCTCTGGACCTGGGACGAGACCCGGGCCGTCTGCCTGCGCGACGCCGCCTCGATGATCCGTCTTCTCGACGCCCATCCGGACTTCCGGTTTTCTCAGAGCCAGGCTGCGGTCTACAAGGCGATCGAAAATAACCGGCCCGACCTGTTCGAGAGAATCCGGGGGCATGCCGCCCGCGGGGCCTGGGAAGTTACGGCCTCGATGTGGGTCGAGGCCGACGAGAACATGGCCTCGGGAGAGGCGCTCGTCCGCCAGTTTCTCCTGGCCGACCGGTTCATCCGCCGCCGCTTCGGCCGCGGCCCCGTCGTCTGCTGGCAGCCCGATCTTTTCGGCCATGCCTGGACCATGCCCCAGATCCTCCGCGGTTGCGGCGTCCGCTATTACTATTTCACGCGCTGCGGCAAGCAAAATCCTCATGTCTTTCAATGGGAGGGGCCGGACGGATCGCGCGTCCTGGCCGCGGCGACGCCCGGATACAACCTTTCGGTCGGCGGCGATATCCTCACCTCGGCCTTCGAACTTTATAAGAGTCAGGGGATCAAGGACTATATGCACGTCTACGGCGTCGGCGACCACGGCGGCGGCCCGACCGAGCGCGACATCGCCCGAACCCGCGAGCTGGCCGCAGCCCCGGTCCTGCCGGATTTCCGGTTCGCCACGGCCGAAAGCTACTTCGCGGCGGTCGAGGCGAAAAGCCATGAGCTTCCCGTCGTCCGCGACGAACTCCAGTTCATTTTCGAGGGCTGCTACACGACCCACGCCGACATCAAACTCCGCAACCGGCAGTGCGAGAATCTGTTTCCGACACTCGAGACTTTCGCCGCGTTGGCCCTGCCCTATGAGTCGCCCTATCCCGGGTCCGTACTCGACGCGGGTTGGGAGCGGACCTGCTTCAACCAATTCCACGACATCCTGCCCGGATCGGCCATCCGCGCCGCCTACGACGAGGCCCTGCCCATAACCGACGGCGTCCTTGCGGCCGGCCGGTCGGCCCTGCGGAAATCCCTGGAAGTTCTGGCCGGACATGTCGACGCCCGGGACATTCGGGGCGAGCTCATTGCCGTCTTCAATCCCTGTTCGTGGGAGCGTTCGGACATCGCGACGGTCGTGCTTCCTCTGGCCGAAAACGAGTGGCCTGAAATCCGCGACGGGAGGGGCCGGGTGATTCCCAGCCAGGTCACGTCCCGTTCGGCCGAAGAGGCCGAAGTGATCTTTTTGGCCGAGGGTGTGCCCTCGCTGGGCTATGCGTCTTTCGGCTGGCGGCCGTGCTCCGGACCTCATCCGGGAGACGGCGCCCTGTCCGTCTCCGGGGATCTCGTGGTCAATGAGCATCTCGTCGTCCGCGTCGATCCTGAAACGGGCGCACTGCGCGGACTGGCGCTCAAGAGCGACGGCCGGGAATTCGTCATGCCGGGCGGCGCAGCCAATGTGCTCCAACTTCTCCACGAAAAAGGAACGGAGATGTCGGCCTGGACGATCGGGGAGATTCTGTCGACTGAAGAGCTTCTGACGCCCGAATCCTTCGAAATCGAGGAGCGGGGCCCCGTCCGCATCCGCCTGAAAGCCGTGCACAGGCGGCGGGATTCGGTTTTCGTTCAGCGCACGGAGATCTGCCGGGGACTGCGCCGGGTCGCTTTTCCCTGCCGTGTCGATTGGCGGGAGGCGGGTTCGCGCGAGACGGGGAGCTTCTTCCTCAAAGCCGCTTTTCCCTGGGATTTCAATTCAGATGCGGAAGCCGTCTTCGAGATTCCTTTCGGGACGATCCGCCGCCCGACTGACGGTCGCGAAGTCCCGTCCCAGACCTGGATGGATCTCGGCGACGGCCGTTACGGCGTCTCCCTTGTCAACGATTCCAAATACGGCTGCGACATCCGGGGGAATGTCATGCGGCTTTCGCTTCTGCGTTCGTCCTACGATCCCGATCCTCTTCCCGATTTCGGGCGCCATGTCTTCTCTTATGCGGCGGTTCCTTACGCCGGCACATGGAAAACGGCCCGGACGCTCCGCGAGGCTGCGGCCTTCAACCGTCCTCTCCCGGCCGTTGCTGTTTCCAAGCCGCAGAATGCCGGGTCATGGCCGGCCGCCCGGTCCTTTCTCCGCGTCTCGGCCGATAACATCGTCGTCTCGGCCTTCAAGAAGGCCGAGGAGGGAGACGACTTGATTCTCAGATGCCATGAAACGGACGGGAGGGAGACCGAGGTCGCTTTCGCCTTTCCGTTCCGCCTGAACGATGTCCGCGAAACCGATCTTCTGGAGCGGGATATCGGGGGTTCCGGCATCCGTCGTGACGAAGACGGCTTCTCGGCCCGCGTGCCCCCTTACGGAATCAGAACCTTTCGCCTGACGCGCGAGCCTCATCGGTGGCCCAAGCGCCATGCTTTCCAGGCGATCGATCCGTCGAAAAAGGACTGGGAACCATGAGAATGACCGAGGACCAGAGAAAGGCCGTTCTGCGGAAATCGCCGCAGGCCGTCCCGGCGGCAGCGTCCGTCCTTCCGGCCGCCTGGATGAAGCACCGCGAAGCCCTTGAGGCGATCGTCCGGCGGTATCCCCATCTTTTTCCGGGCGAAGGCGGCGCCGCGCGCGACTATGATGCCGTCTGGAGTCCGACCTACGTCGAGGGCCGGCATGTCGACGCCTGGGGATGCGAGTGGAGCAATGTCAAGACGGGGATGGACGGTCTGGTCACGGGCCACCCGCTGCCCCGGCGCGAGGACGTCCGCGCTTTCGAACCCCCGGATGTGCTTGTGGGCGGTTTTCCTCACGGATTCATGTATCTTCGTCTGGCCGATCTCCGCGGTTTCGAAAATCTCATGATCGATTTTGCCGAGGAGCCGCCCGAGCTTCAAATCCTGATCGACAAAGTCCTGGCTTTCAATCTTCGGGAGGCGGAAAGCGTCCGGCGCGGGCTCCGGAAAAGCGGATCCGAAGATGATCTCATCGTCTTTGGAGACGATCTGGGCCATCAGAAAAGTCTGCCCGTGAGCCCGGCGATGTGGCGGAAATATCTCAAGCCCTGCTTCACCCGGATTTTCGCCCCGTTCCGGGAGGACGGCCGCCTCGTCTACCTTCATTCCGACGGCTGCATCCATCCGATCATGTCCGACCTCATAGACTGCGGCGTGGACGTCATCAATCCCCAGATCGGAGCGAACGGTCTCGACAACCTTGTCCGGACCTGCCGCGGCCGGGTCTGTGTCGACCTCGATCTCGACCGCCAGATGTTTCCTTTCGGCTCGCCCGAGGAGATCGACGCTCACGTCCGGGAGGCCGTCGAGGCCCTCGGTTCGCCGGAGGGCGGGCTCTGGCTCAAGGCGGAGATCGGCGACGACGTTCCGCTCGAAAACATCGAGGCCGTCTGCGCCGCACTCGACCGGCACCGGATGCGGTTTTCCGGGGAACGGGGCGGGGAGGCGAGGCCGTGAATCTAGGGGTTCTGGATTGGGCGATCGTCGCGGCGGCGGCCGTATTCGTCATCGCCGGGGCGATATTCAGCCGCCGCTACATGCGAAGTGTGGCCGACTTTCTGTCGGCCGGCCGGACGGCCGGACGCTACGTCATCAGTGTCTCGCAGGGTGTCGCGGCCCTGGGCGCGATCACCATCATCGCCAATTTCGAAATGAACTATATGGCCGGCTTCCCCATGACCTGGTGGGGTTTCACCATGGGCGTCGTGCTTCTGGCCATTGCGCTTTCCGGATGGGTCGTCTACCGGTTTCGGGAAACGCGGGCCATGACCATGGCCCAATTCTTCGAGATGCGATACGGCAAACGGTTCCGCGTCTTTGCGGGCGGTCTTGCGTTTCTGTCCGGGATCGTCAATTTCGGTATCTTCCCCGCGGTCGAGGCTCACTTTTTCATCTATTTCTGCGGATTGCCCAGGACCATCTCCCTTCTCGGACTCGAAGTCTCGACCTTTGCCCTGATCATGTTTATCCTGCTCTCCATCGCGCTGTTTCTGGTCTATGCCGGGGGGCAGGTCGCCGTCATCGTCAACGACTTCCTGCAGGGACTGTTTGTCAACTTTGTCTTTCTCATCGTGATTGTCGTTTTTGTCCGGATGTTTACCATGGACCAGATTCTGGCCGGGCTGCAACAAGCGCCGCCCGATGCCTCGCTGATCAATCCTTTCCAAACGAGCCAGGCCCGTCATTTTAATCTCTGGTTTTATTTGATCGGGGTCTTCGGTGTCGTTTACAGCGTTCTGTCGTGGCAGGGGACGCAGGGCTTCAACAGCTCGGCCAAGAGCGCCCACGAGGCCAAAATGGCCGGTGTTCTGGCCGGCTGGCGGAACATCCCCCAGATCGTCGTTTTGCTCTTCATCCCCGTCTGCGCCTACACGGTCATGCATCATCCCGATTTCATCGGTCAGGCGACGGCCGTCCGGGACACGCTCAGCGGGGTTGGCGACAGAATTCTGGAGAGCCAGTTGACGGTTCCTCTCGTTCTGACCCACCTCCTGCCGCGGGGACTCATGGGGGCTTTCACCGCGGTCATGCTGCTGGCTTCGATCAGCACCCTCAACACCTACATGCATTCCTGGGGGAGCATCTTTGTCCAGGACGTGCTCATCCCCTTGAGGAAAAAGGGCTTTTCGCCGACGCGCCACATCATGGCCCTGCGCTTGGCCATCGCGGGAGTGGCCGTGTTCGTTTTCTTTTTCGCCATGCTCTTTCGCCAGACCCAGTACATTCTGCTTTTTTTTGCGGTGACGGGGGCCATCTATGCCGGAGGATCCGGTGCGGTCATCATCGGCGGTTTGTACTGGAAACGGGGCACGCCGGCCGCGGCTTGGTCGGCCATGATCTCGGGATCGCTCATTGCCGTCGGGGGGATCGCCGTTCACCAGATTTGGGAGGATTTCCCGATCGACGGCCAGGTCATCTGGTTCATCGCCATGGCCTTGTCCATCGCGGTTTATGCGGCGGTGTCGCTGCTCGGCCGGCGTCGGGAGTTCGACATGAACAAGGTCCTGAGGCGGGGCGATTACGCAGTGAAGGGTGACCACAAGGTCGTCGAAACCGCTCCGATTCGCGGGCTGAGGATGCTCTACATGGGAAAAGAGTTCACTCGCGGTGACAGGATCATCTACATTGCCTCTTATCTCAACACGTTTCTCTGGTTCGCCGTCTTTGTCATCGGAACCGTCCTCAACCTGACCCGCCATGTCTCGGATGCCGACTGGATGAAATTCTGGTCGGTCTACCTCGCCGTCAACATCGGTCTGGCCGCGGTTATCGTCGTCTGGTTCACGATCGGGGGGATCCGAAACCTCCGGGAGATGTTGTCCGAGCTGAAGACCCGGATTGTGGATCATGAAGACGACGGCCGTGTCCGCCACGAGGAATTCGTCAAAAAAGAAGGCGGTGTTGCCGATCGTTGACCCGTCGGATCGGATATGCATATAATCGGTCCCATCGACGTCCGGGTCCGGCGCGGGCCGGCCGATAGACAATAGACGAAGGAGGAAAAGCATGACAGCCGACAAGGTCACGAGAGTCACGAAACAGTCCTGGGGCAACCGCCTCGGCGGCTCCATCAAGGGGATCGGAGCCGGATTTATCATATTCCTGATCGCCTTCCCGGTTCTGTTCTGGAACGAGGGACGCTCCGTCAAACGCTATAAAACGCTGAAAGAAGGCGCGGGCGTCGTGCTGCCCGTCGGGCCGGACATGGTCGATCCGGCCAACGACCAGAAACTCATTCATGTTTCCGGACAGATGGTGACGGACGAAATCCTGAGCGACCCTGAGTTCCCGGGCGTTTCGGTGAATGCCCTGAAACTGCGGCGCAAGGTTCAAATGTATCAGTGGATCGAATCGTCTCAGAGCGAAACCAAAAAGAAAGTCGGCGGCGGGACGGAGACCGTCACGACCTACTCTTATGCCATGGGCTGGTCGGACCGGTTGATGGACCACACGAAATTTCAGGAACCGGCCGGACACGAAAATCCCCAGGCCATGCATATTCCGGGAATGGAGTTTCAGGCCTCCCATGTGACCCTGGGCGCGTTTGTCGTGCCGCCCGACATTGTGAGCGGTCTGTCCTATCGCGACCGATACCGTGTGCCGGCCGATGCGAGGTCCGAATCTTATATGAGCCATGTCACGGGCGATCTCATTTATGTCGGATATGACCCCGCCGAGCCCCGGATCGGGGATATGAAGGTTGAATTCGACGCGGTCTTGCCCGGTCTCTTCAGTCTTGTGGCCAAGCAGACCTCCAATACGTTCGCGGCGTATTATGCCAAGGCGGGCGGAAGCATTCTGCTTGTGAAGCCGGGTTTTCATGGCGCTGAAAGTATGTTTCAAGCCGCCCAATCCGCAAACCGTCTGCTGACCTGGATTCTCCGGCTGGTCGGTTTCCTCATGATGCTCATCGGATTGAAAATGGTCTTCGAACCTCTAGGTGTTCTGGCCGATGTCCTGCCGTTCCTGGGAAGCATCATGCGGGTCGGGACGGGCTTTGTGGCCGGTGTTCTGGCGTTTGTTCTGACGCTGATCACGATCTCGATCGCCTGGCTGTTCTATCGTCCTGTTTTGGGTGTGACCCTTCTGGTGATTGCGGGCGGGGGGATTTATTTCCTGATAAAGAAGCTGAAGGCCAAAAAGGCCGCTGCCGCAACGCCGGCCGCTCCGGCCGCACCTGCAGCGGGTTAGGAGTCACATATTATCGTGGACTTCAAAGGACGGACGGCGATCATTACCGGGGCGGCCTCGGGAATGGGCGAGGCGACGGCGCGCGAATTTGCCGAGGCGGGAGCGCATGTCGTTGTCGTGGATATCGATGCCGAGGGCGCGGAGAGGGTTGCCTCGGAAATCGGCGCCTCCCCGGCGGTTGTCGGCGATGTCGGCAATTCGGAATTCTGCCGAGCTGCGGTTGCGGCCGCCGTCGAGCGCCACGGGCGCCTCGACATTCTGGTCAACGCCGCAGGGATCATCGTCCGGGCGCCGGGAGAGACGACGAAGGACACGCAGTGGCGGCGCATCATGAGCACGAACCTCGATGGCGTGTTTTTCATGTGCCGCGAGGCTGTGAAACGAATGAAGGCGCAGGGGCGAGGCGCCATCGTCAATTTCGGGTCGATCTGGGGCGATGTCGGCGCGGCCGGCGTCGCGGCTTACTGCGCGACCAAGGGCGGCGTCCACCAGTTGACCCGGGCCATGGCGCTCGACCATGTCAAGGACGGCATCCGGATCAATGCCGTCTGCCCGGGCGAGGTCGACACGCCCATGCTTCGTTCCGAGAGGCAGCGGCCGCCGTCGGCAGATGACATGAAGAAAATCGCCGACACCGTGCCCATGGGCCGGCTGGCCCGGCCGGTCGAGATCGCGAAGGTTGTGCTGTTCCTGGCCTCGGATGACGCGAGCTATATGACCGGGGCGATGGTCACGGTCGACGCCGGATTCACGGCCCGCTGAGACCGGGGAATCGAACTGAGACGGTGCAGGCCGGGAGAAGCGGATGTCGCGCGGAGACTTGTTTGCGAGCGAAGTGATGGAACGAGCTTCCCGGGCCGACCGTCGATCGCTTCTCAACGCGTGGAGTCGAAGGATGAGGCCATGGATATGAGACCGCTGGGCCGATCGGGCCTGAAAGTTTTTCCCCTAGTCCTGGGCACGGATAATTTCGCCAATCCGACGCCGGAGGATGAGTCCGTCCGAATCGTCGACCGGGCGATCGAGGCCGGTGTCAATCTCATCGACACGAGCAACAGCTATGCGCGCGGCGAGTGCGAGCGCATCCTGGGAAGGGCCTTGGCCGGGGGAGAGAAGCGCGATCGGGTTCTCGTCGCGACCAAGGTGTTCTACCCGACGGGTCCGGGGCCGGACGATCGCGGCGGATCGCGCCGTCACATCCTGAAGGCCTGCGAGGATTCTCTTCGCCGCCTGGGGACGGACCGCATCGACCTTTACCAGCTCCATCGGCCGGATTTCAATGTCCCTCTCGAGGAGACATTGGGGGCGCTCACGGATCTCGTGCGGGACGGCAAGGTCCGCTTTGTCGGGAGTTCGACGTTTCCGGCCTGGCGGGTCATGGAAGGCCTGATGTGGAGCGAACTCAGGGGATATGCGCGGTTCGTCTCTGAGCAGCCGCCTTACAATCTCCTTGACCGGCGGATCGAAAATGAGCTGGTGCCGATGTGCCGAACGCATGGGGTGGGTCTTCTGCCCTGGTCGCCGTTGGCCATGGGCATGCTGGCCGGGCGATATGCTGACAACGGGGGATTTCCGACCGATTCGCGGGCGTCTTTGCGAGGCGGGATTTATGCGGAGCGGGTGACACTCCGGGCCGTGGCCGCCGGAAACCGGTTTGCACGTTTGGCCGCCGAAAACGGCCTGTCACCCGTGCGCATGGCTGTAGCCTGGGTCAAGGACCGGCCGGGCATTACGGCGCCCATTGTCGGACCGCGAACCATGGAGCAACTTGAGGATTTCCTGGCGGCGGCCGACATGACGCTTTCCGACGAGCTCCGCGCCGCCTGCGACGCCGTTGTCCCGCCCGGATCCGCCGTCGCCGACTTCCACAACACCTCCGGCTGGCTCCCTGCTCTGGCTGCTGGAAGTTATTGATAATAAGAAAAATAAGTATTTTTTGGCTGCTCTGGCTGCTGGATATCGCTGATATTAAATAAGATCTGATAAATCGAAAAATTAGTGATTAAGTAAATATAATATTATCAATATTATCCAGCAGCCAAAGCGGAGAATGTTTGGGCATAGATTGACAAATACGGATCCGGAGCCTAAATTCATTAACAGGCAAAACAGGAGGTGATCATGCCCGGAAGACTCGGCAGGCTGGTCCTGATACTAGGACTGGTTATCGCCGTGTTGCCGTCATGGGTTTTTTCCGGAGATTCCGGTTGGACGTGGATGAACCCCCGTCCTCAGGGTAATCACCTCTGGGGTGTCTGGGGAAGTTCGGCGACGGATGTTTTTACCGTGGGAGAGTCCGGCACCATCCTCAATTATGACGGCAACAGCTGGACGGCTATGTCAAGCGGTACAACCTGGGGTCTCTATGGCGTCTGGGGGAGCTCGGCGACGGATGTTTTTGCCGTGGGAGGTTCCGGCACCATCCTTCATTATGACGGCATAAGCTGGTCGGCCATGACCAGTGGGACTTCGCAATGGCTCAGGGGTGTTTGGGGGAGTTCGGCGACGGATATCTTTGCCGTGGGATATGACGGCACCATTCTGCATTATGACGGGACGGAATGGTCGGCCATGTTAAGCGGCACGACGCAGTCACTCTGGGGTATCTGGGGGAATTCGGCGACGGATGTTTTTGCCGTGGGCGATGGCGGCACCATTCTTCACTATGACGGGACAGACTGGACGGCCATGTCAAGCGGCAAGACGCAGTGGCTCTACGGCGTCTGGGGGAGTTCGGCGACGGATGTCTTCGCCGTGGGGGGCGGCACCATTCTTCACTATGACGGGACGGACTGGTCGAATATGCCAAGCGGTATGGCTCAAACACTTCACGGTGTCTGGGGGAGTTCGGCGACGGATGTCTTCGCCGTGGGGGGCGGCCCTATTCTTCACTATGACGGGACGGGCTGGCGGGCCATATCGAAAAATCCGCCTCGGAGTCTCCTTAATGTCTGGGGGAGCTCGGCGACGGATGTTTTTGCCGTGGGAGGTTCCGGCACAACCCTTCACTATGACGGGACGGACTGGTCGAATATGTCAAGCGGCACGATGCAAACACTCTATGGTGTCTGGGGGAGTTCGGCGACGGATGTCTTCGCCGTGGGGGGCGACCCTATTCTTCACTATGACGGGACAGGATGGTCGGTCATTTCAATAAGTCCGCCTCGGAGTCTCCTTAGTGTCTGGGGTAGTTCGGCGACGGATATCTTCGGCCTCGGATTTTCCGGCTCGATTTTTCACTATAACGGGACGGAATGGTCGGCTATGACCAGCGGGACTTGGCAAAGGCTCCGGGGTGTTTGGGGGAGCTCTTCGACGGATGTTTTTGCCGTTGGCGATGGAGGCACCATTCTTCACTATGACGGGACGGGCTGGTCGGCCATGAGCAGCGGCACGACGCAGAAACTCGAGGGTGTTTGGGGGAGCTCGTCGAAGAATGTCTTTGCCGTAGGAGATGCCGGCGCCATTCTTCACTATGACGGGACGAAATGGTCGAATATGTCAAGCGGTACGACACTCACGCTTTACGGTGTCTGGGGGAGCTCGGCGACGGATGTCTTCGTTGTGGGCTTCTTAGGGATTATTTTTCACTATGACGGGACGGGCTGGTCGGCCATGAGCAGCGGCACAAATTGGCATCTCTATGGCGTCTGGGGGAACTCGGCGACGGATGTTTTTGCCTTGGGCGATGGAGGCACGATTCTTCACTTTGACGGGACAGGCTGGACAGCCATGTCAAGCGGTACGAACCTCACACTTTACGGTGTCTGGGGAAGCTCGGCGACGGATGTCTTCGCCGTGGGGTATGGCGGCACCATTCTTCATTACTCCCCTGCTGCAACCTCACCGACTGTCACAACCGAAGCCGCATCCGCCATCACGAGCAACTCCGTCACCCTGAACATGAGTTTCACTACGGGTAGCTATGGCTCAGTAGATATCCGCTTCGCTCATAGAAAAACTTCCGACTCCGCCTGGACCTACACCGATTGGACGACGAAATCCACGGCCGGCGACCATGCCGAGGCGATCGCCGGGCTCGACTCCGACACTCCGTATGATTTCAAAGCCCAACTCACGTATAACTCCACGATTCTGAGCGGCGACACGCTGCAGTTCACGACGAGCGGTGTCGCTCTGCCCCCGGCGATCGGATTGAGTCGGAATAGCCTGAGCTTTGGCTACGAGATCGGTGGTCCGCCGCCGTCGGCGCAAAAGGTGCTGATCACAAACATCGGTGGAGGTACGCTCGATTGGACGGCAGAGGCGAAAAGTTGGATCCGAGTTGCCCCGGCTTCGGGAATCGGGGACGGACGGATTGCGGTTTCAGTCGATGCGGTGAGTCTTGCAGCGGGGACATACGCAAGCCAAGTGAAAATCGAGGCCGCCGGAGCGGCGAACAACCCCCAGACGATCGATGTGACGCTGAATGTGATCGCCTCGGGAGCGTCGGTTCCACCGTTCGGGCATTTCGATACGCCGGCGGATGGTGCGATGGTCTGCGGCGCGGTGCCGGTGACGGGTTGGGCGCTTGATGATGTCGAGGTTGTATCCGTCGAGGTCAAGCGTTCGCCACATGCTTCGGACCATCTTTCGGCGATAGGCTTGGACGGGCTCGTCACTATCGGGGATGCGATCTTCGTCGAGGGAGCGCGGCCTGACATCGAAGCTGCCTTCCCGGATTATCCGATGAACTATCGCGCCGGCTGGGGCTACATGCTTCACCCGAAAATGCTGCTGGCCGGCATCGATGGTCCGTTCACATTGCACGCCTTTGCCGTCGATAATAGCGGGAACCGGACAAAGCTGGGCGAGAAGTCGATCACGGCGGACTATGCGAAATCGGAGCTTCCGTTCGGGACGATCGACACGCCGGAACCAGGCGATGTGATATCGGGTGCCTCTGACCGGTATTTCGGCTGGGCACTGACGCCGCCGCCGAATATGATTCCGGAAGATGGGTCGACGATTACGGTGTGGGTGGACGGTGCGAATTTCAGCCGCCCGATCTACAACCACGACAGGGAAGATATCGGGACGCTGTTTCCCGGCTATGCCAACTCGAGCAGAGCCGGGGGGCTCTATTCCCTTGATACAACGGACCTTGCGAACGGCGTACATACGATTGCCTGGGGGGTTGTCGATAATGCGGGGAATGCCGCCGGAATCGGCTTGCGGTACTTCACGGTATTGAATCTCGGAGCGAAAGATCGCGTTGCAGATGAATCCATGTCGAGGCCGTTCGAAGATCGCTGGGAACTATCGGAAATCGCAACCGTTCCGACGGCGTACAAGGAGCCGGTCTATGTGAGCAAGGGCTATGACATGGCGCGTGCTCCGGAAATGGTCCAGGCCGGTGCGGCCGGCACGGTGAACATCAGGATTGAGGAAGTCGAAAGAGTGGAGCTCGTTCTCGGTATCGAGGCCATGGAGAGGGCCGAGCGGTCGGGCCGATTCTTAGGAAGAGGATCCGGCGCGCGGCCGCCTGCCTCGGCCCGGATGAAGCCCGATCAATCTTTTTCCGGCTATCTCGTCGTCGGCGATGAGCTGCGTCCGCTTCCGATCGGATCGACGCTCGATTCCCGATCCGGCGTCTTCGCCTGGCAGCCGGGGCCCGGTTTCCTCGGGGAGTACGCGTTCGTCTTCGTGCGCGAGCGCCGAGGAGGCCTGCAGGACAAATCCGTCGTCCGGATCACAATCGAACCGAAGTTCTGAGGCTGCTCTGGCTGCTGGAAGTTACTAATAACAAATGAATTGGAGCTTAAATAGCTGTTTTTCCGGCCGAAAAAATTCTAAGTTGTTTATTATCAGCTAAATCCAGCAGCCAAAGCAGGATTCAGGTGCGACAGGCGGCGACGAGTTCGCCGATCGTGGACTCGGCCAGGCCGACGACTGTGTCGGCGGCGCCGTAATAGAGAAGGCCGCGCGCCTCGTCGGGCGCTCCGTCCTTCGGATGATCGCCCTCGACAATCATGCCGGAGGGAAAGACCACGTTGGGAACCTGTCCCGTGAGCTCGTAAAGCTCTCGGGGTTCGAGGATGTTGTAGCGGCCGCGGGCGATCACGCGCTCCGGGCGTTCGAGATCGAGCAGCATGACCCCGGCCTGGTAGATGGGCTGGTAGTGCAGGGCGATGCCGTGGTAGACGAGAAGCCAGCCGTGGCGCGTCCGGACGGGCGGCGGACCCGGACCGATGAGTTCATCCCAATAATGAAAACGCCCTGAGGCAACAACCCCGCGGTCCCGCCACTCGATGAGGTCTTCGGATTCCGAAAGATGAATGTCCGAACCGGAGACGGGCCCGTCGGCGACGCGGACTTTATTCGGGCGGTCCAGGCACAGGAAACGTCCGGCGATTTTCTCAGGGAAGAGAACGCCGTTTCGGACATCGCCGCGGGACACAATCCCGATGAAGTCATATGTTTCAAAATTGTCGGTCACGGACAGACCCAGACTGCAGCGTCCGTCCATGTCCATGGCGAAAAGGATATAAAAACGATCTTCGATGCGCGTGATCCGGGCATCGTAACAGTGATAGACGGGCTCCTTGACCTTCTCGATACCCCGGAAAACGATAGGGGAGGGATCGATCCGGAAATCGATGCCGTCCCGGCTCACGGCCTTGAGGAAGAACGTCTCCCGCCCCCGATTCTGTACGCGGAGGAGAAGGAGAATGTCATCTCCGAATCGAACGGCGCCGGGATTGAAAATCGAAGTCACGTCGCGAAGCGCCGGATGGCGGTCCGGAATGTTCGTTCGGGTCAGGATCGGGTTTCTGCCGCTGCGCCTCATGCACCGATTCTATCAGAACATAATAGCCGTTCCAATTGATTTTCTTCATGTCGATTCCCATTTCTCGTCCTTTCTTTCTGTCTGCTTTGTCTGCTTTGGCTGCTGGAAGTCGTTGATATCAAATAAAATCTAAAAAAATCTTGCGTTTTAAGCCCCAATAAAGAGATAAATCCATTATTATGAGTAATTTCCAGCAGCCAAAGCAGAGGGGTCGGAGGGGTCGACAAGGGAGGCGGCATCGGCTATGCTGTCCGCTGTCATATCTATCGGCCGCTGTGCTTTTCAAGACTGCAGCGGATCGAAAGCAATGGAAAAGGAGCATCCCCTATGATGCATGATATTCGAAAAGCGCTCATCACCGGAGCCTCGGCAGGGCTGGGCGAGGAATTCGCCCGTCAACTGGCCGCCTCGGGAACGCATCTCATCCTTACGGCTCGGCGAAAAGACAGGCTTGAGGCCCTGGCCGCGGATCTCGAAAAACAATTCGGCATATCCGTCGAAATCATTCCGGCCGACCTCGTCGAAACATCGGACATCGAGCGTCTGGAAAAAAAAATTGCCGCAACCCCCGACCTCGACCTCCTGATCAACAACGCCGGCTTCGGCCGTATCGGCCGCTTTGCCACCCGGCCGATCGAACCATCCCTCGAAATGATCCAAGTTCACATTGTCGCCTTCATCCGCCTGGCTCGGGCCGCCCTTGCCGGAATGCTCGCCCGGAATCGCGGAGCCCTCATCAATGTCTCTTCAGTCGCCGCCTTCTCGACGCTCTCCGGTGCGATTTACAGCTCCTCGAAGGCGCTTCAAGTCATGTTTTCCCTGAGTCTTCAGAACGAACTTCGAGAAACGGACATCCGCATCCAGGCGCTTTGCCCGGGTTTCACCCATACGGAATTCCATCAAGTCATGGGCATGGACAAATCCGCCATTCCCGCCTTCATGTGGATGACCGCGGAGAAAGTCGTCCGGATCTCTCTCCGCTCTCTCCGTCGCCGCCGCAAGGCCGTCTGCATCCCCGGCTTCGGAAACCGCCTGAATGCCTTCCTGATGAGATGCCCGACGACAGCCGCCCTCATCCATGCCTCCGGGCGGCTGGCTTTCGTCCGGAAAAAAATGGAGGAATGAATCTGCGGCATATCCCTGTCGGGAAAGATGTGCAGTCGGAAAGACGCATGAGAACGGCGCGAAATCCGGCTTTCGGCGCGTTCCGTGTTTATGGTACAATTTACTCGATGAAAGGGAAATTCGTCCTTCTGTTTCTCATTTCTATTCTTACGGGAGGGCTCATGGCGCAAGACACGACTGCCGAGGCCCCGGATCTCGCCGTCCTGGTTCCCTCGGAGGTTTCCGGCTGGAACGCCTCCGGCGACGAAGTCTTCGACCCCGAGACGATCTTTGATTACATCAACGGCGCAGGCGAGGTCTATCGGTCCTACAATTTCTGCCGCGTCCTGGCCCGCCGCTTTGAAAAGCCGGATGCGCCGGATCTCGTCGTCGATCTCTTCGATATGGGATCGGCCGAAGACGCTCTCGGCGTTTTCACCCACGACCTCGAAGGCGAGGACGCCTCCGTCGGCCAGGGTTCGACCTACAAGGGCGGTCTCCTTTCCTTCTGGAAAGACCGCTATTTCGCCTCGATCTATGCGGAAGCCGAAAACGAAGAGACCCGGGCCGCCGTCCTCGATCTCGGCCGCCGCATCGCCACCGCCATCCCCGATGAAGCGCCCCGCCCCGCCATTTTGGGCGTTCTGCCGGAAAAGGGCCTCGACACCGCAACCGTCCGCCTCTTCCGTACCCACCACGTGCTGAACTATCACTTCTTCGTCGCCGACGGAAACCTCCTGGACCTGGGTCCGGAGACTTCCGCCGTTCTCGGCTCTTACCCGGCCGGCCTGCGTATCCTGGCGGTTGCCTATCCCTCCGCCGATGCCGCGCTTGAGGCCTTCCAAAAATTCCGTGAAATCTACATGCCCGACGCCTCGGATGCCGGCATCGCCCGGACCGAGGAAGGCCGCTATACCGCGCTCCGGTCGTCGGGGCGAGGCCTGGTCGTCGTCATCGGCGCGGCCTCGGAATCCGCTGCGGCCGAACGGGCCGCTGAAACGCTGTTGAATTTCGAGCGTTCCGGCTTCTGACCGGCACGTTCGTTTGACGTCAAAGAAGGAGGAGACATGGCCAAGAAAACAATCACCCGCCGAGATTTTCTCAAGGCGGCGTCCGTTGCCCCCCTGGCGGCGGCGTTCGTCCCCGCCCTGAAAAGCGGACCACTGACGAATCCCGCATCGGGGGCAGAAAAAGCCCGCGTCGTCCTCGTCCGAGATACGGGCGCCCTCCGAGCCGACGGCACGCCGGATCCCGATGTCGTCCGCCGGATGCTCGACGAGGCCGTCTCCGCCATAACGGGAGAGACGGACGCGCTCGCCGGTTGGAAAACCCTCATCCGGCCCGACGACATCGTCGGCATCAAGTCCAATGTCTGGCGCTTCATTCCGACGACAACCGAGGTCGAGCAGGTCCTCAAGGGCCGCGTGATGGGTGCCGGGGTCGCCGAGGACAGAATCGGTATCGATGACAGGGGCGTCCTTCGCAATCCCGTTTTCCAGCAGGCGACCGCCCTGATCAACGCCCGGCCCGCCCGGACGCACAACTGGTCGGGTGTCGGCAGCCTGATCAAGAACTACATCACTTTCGTGCCGCGCCCCGCGGAATGGCACGGCGACACCTGCGCCGACCTGGCCAAGATCTGGTATCTCCCCGAAGTCAAGGGCAAGACGCGCCTCAATATCCTTTCGGTACTGACCCCGCAGTTCCACGGCGTCGGCCCCCACAGCTTCAGCAAGGAATATGTCTGGGAGTACAAGGGTTTCATCGTCAGCCGCGATCCGGTGGCCGCCGACGTCATCGGGCTTCGGATTCTCGAGGCCAAGCGCCGCGAGTACTTCGGCGACGACCGGCCGCTCCAGCCGACGCCTCATCACGTCTTCCTGGCCGATACGCGACACGGCCTCGGCGTCAGTTCCGAGGACCGCATCGAACTCGTCCGGATCGGCTGGTCCGAAAACATCCTGATCTGAGGAGGATCACACCCCGTGCCGATTTACGAGTACCGCTGCCTCTCCTGCGGAAAAAAAACGTCATTCCTCACCTTGTCCGTCAACGCGGCGCTCGATCCGAAGTGCCGGGCCTGCGGGTCCGCGGACATGACCAAGCTCGTTTCGCGCGTGGCCGTTTTCCGCTCCGAAGAGAGCCGTCTCGACAATCTGGCCGATCCGTCCAGCCTGGCCGGCCTTGATGAGAACGACCCGAAGAGTGTGGCCCGCTGGATAAAAAAAATGGGCCGCGAAATGGGGGATGAGATGGGCGACGATTACGAAAGCGAGATCGATCAGGCCGTCGAGGAGGCCGAAGGCGGGATGGGCGGCGACGGCGATGACTTCGGCCCCGGCGGCGGCGATGACGATTTCTGAGCCGCTCGCTTTCATCGCCGGCTTTCTTGTCGGCGCTGCGGTCGTCCTCGTCATTTTTTGGATACGAAAGCGTGAGGCCAAAGCCCTGGCCCGGGAGATTGTCGCCCAGGCTGAAGACCGCAAGATCCAGGACCTCGAACTGTTCCTCGGCCGCGTCCGGGAATCCTTCGGAACCCTGTCTCTCGAAGCGCTCAGCCGGAATACCGACCAGTTTCTCAGCCTGGCCCAGGAGAGGCTCAAGCGCCAGACCCAGGACGGGGAGAAGGAACTCGAGGGAAAAAAGCGCCTGATCGACCGGAGTATCGAGGCCATGAGGGAAGACCTCGACAAGGTCCGCACCCTGGTCGTCGAATTCGAAAAAGACCGCGATAAGAAATTCGGACATCTGGATGCCCAGCTCAAATCGGCGGCCGAGCAGACGGCCCGCCTCCAGGAGACGACCGGACATCTCCGCGAGGCCCTGGCCTCGTCCAAGGCGCGCGGCCAGTGGGGGGAACGGATGGCCGAGGATGTCCTCCGGCTGGCCGGGTTCGTCGAGGGCGTCAACTACCTCAAGCAGAAAACCATGGAGACATCAGGCTCACGGCCCGACTTCACCTTCCTCCTGCCCAACGAGCGGAGGGCGAATATGGACGTCAAGTTCCCCCTGGCCGGCTACATGCGTTTTCTCGAGTCGGAGACGGACATGGAGCGCGAGGCCGCCCGGGCCCAGTTCCAAAGAGACGTCCGCGGCCACGTCAAAGCCGTGACCACCCGCGACTATATCAATCCCGAGGCCGGGACGCTTGACTACGTCCTGCTCTTTATTCCCAACGAGCAGATCTATGCCTTCATCAACCAGAATGACCCCGGGATCATTGACGATGCCCTGAAGAGCCGCGTCATCCTGTGCTCGCCGTTCACGCTTTTCGCCATCCTGGCCATCATCCGCCAGGCCATGGATACCTTCAATATGGAGAAGACGGCCGGCGAAATCCTGCGCCTCATCGGGTCCTTCCGATCCCAGTGGGGTAAGTTCGTCGATTCCATGTCCAAGATGGGCGGGAAACTCGACGAGGCTCAGGCGGAGTACCACCGCCTGGTCACGACGCGGAGAAGGCAGCTCGAAAGGCCTCTCGAAAAGATCGACGAGCTTCGCAAACAGCGCGGCCTGGAGCCGGCGGAATTGCCGCTCATCGAGGCGCAGGCTCTCCCGGTGCCGGGCGCCGCGGACGGATGTGCTGATGAGGTTGCCGAGGACGACGTTGACAGCCGCGCCGATGACGTCGATGACGACGAAGGGGATAGTCCGGAAGACGATCCCAAGGCCTGTTGACGCTTTTTGATCAGATCTTCAAGCCGGGCGGCTTCCTGGAAGGATGATGCCGCTGATGTGGTGCGGGTTCAGTCCCGCTGTCCGAAGATCCCGGTCCCGATGCGGACCATGGTCGCTCCTTCCTCGATCGCGACGCGATAGGAGTGGGTCATGCCCATGGAGAGGTGGGCCATTTCGATTCCCGGGATTGCGGACGCGGCCAGTGCGTCGAAGACGCGGCGTGTTTCGCGGAAATAGGGCCTGGCGTCCTCGGGGTCGCCTTCGAACGGACCCATGGTCATGAGGCCCTCGAGGCGGAGATTGGGGAGCATGGCGATCTCCCGGGCGAGGGCCTCGACATCCTCGGGGAAGACGCCGTGTTTCTGGGGTTCGCGGCCGCTGTTGACTTCAATGAGAATGGGCATCGTCCGTCCGGCCGCCGCGGCCCGCTTGTCGAGTTCCCGGGCCAGGCGGGCCGAGTCCACGGTTTCGATCATGTCGAACATCTCGACCGCCGCTTTGGCCTTGTTCGTCTGAAGGTGGCCGATAAAGTGCCAGCGGCAGCGACGGCCGAGGGCTGCGATGGAGCGGGCGGCTTCCTGGACATAATTATGGCCGACGATCCGAACGCCGGCCTCGACGGCTTCGATGATCTCCTCCGGCGCGCGCGTCTTGGCCGCGGCTACGAGCTCGACGCCCGGCGGGAGTTCGGCCATGAGAGCTTTGACGTTTTCTGTAATCATGACGATTTCCTTTGTCTCATCGTTCTTCGAAATCCTCGGCCGCCCGGCCTGCCGTGATGAAAATTTCCCTGAGCACAACAAAATAATTTTATCACAATATGGACGGCGGGAAACGTCGCCGATATTAAGGTCTGTTGCCGCCAAGCCAAGTGGTTGTTGAGCAACTTTTGGATTGACGGACCGAAGGGACTTGCTCATCAGCGAAAGGATTGAGCTGGATGCAAGATCATTTAATCTGACGACCTGCGCGCAGGTTGACGCGGCGCATGACGATGTCATAAGCTTACCGTAAATTCCGACAAGGAGGCGTGCCATGCCCGTCCGTCTCGATGGTTTGCATCTGACGATTGAAGATCTGGTCCTTATTGCGCGACACAATGAACCTGTGGACCTCGACCCGGCTGCACTCGAAAGGATCAAAAGCTGCCGGGCCATGCTCGAAAAAAAGCTCGCGGCCCGCGAGATCATGTACGGCACGAATACGGGAATCGGGGAATTTTCCGAGATCGTTCTCAGCGACGAACAAGTCCGGGAGTTCCAGAAATATCTGATCTATAACCACGCGGCGGGGATCGGCGAACCGGCTCCGATCGAACACGTTCGAGGCGCCATGGCCGGACGGATCAATGTTCATGCCCGCGGACGGTCGGGTTGTCGCCCCGAGATCACGCTGACGCTTCTGGAAATGCTGAACAAGGGCGTAACGCCCGTCGTCTGCAGGAAAGGGTCGGTCGGTGCCTGTGGAGATCTGGCACCCATGTCCCAGATTGCGCTTCTCTTGATGGGTGAGGGAGAAGCCTTCTTCAAGGGCGAGAGATTGCCGGGGAAGGTTGCGATGGATCGAGCCGGTATTCCCGTGCCGGGGCTGGAGGCGCGCGACGGCCTGGCCGCCATAAACGGGTCAAACATGCTCACGGCCATGAGCGCCATTCATCTCCACGATATCGGGCGCTGGATCAAGCAGGCCGAGATCGCCTGTGCCATGTCGCTCGAGGCTCTGGTCGCCAACCTCAAGCCATATGACGTTCGGTTGCATGTTGAGCGGGGATTCGAGGGCGCCATCCGGTCGAGCCGGGCGATCATGAAATGCATTGAGGGAGGGGACCTTCAGACGGGTAAGATGAAGACCAAGGTCCAGGATGCCTACTCCATGCGCTCGTCGCCTCAGGTCATCGGCGCCGCTCGCGACGCCGTCGCCCATGCCCGCCGTCAGGTCGAGATCGAACTCAACGCAACGGCCGACAATCCCATTTTCCTGCCGGAATTCAACCTGACCCTGACCGGCGCCAACTTCCAGGGGAGTCCTGTGGCCCTGCCGATGGATATGGTCGGGGCGGCCGTCACCATGGTTTGCGTCCTTTCGGAGAGGCGGCTCAATCGGCTGACAAACCCGGCCCTGAGCGTCGGCCTGCCGGCTTTCCTGACGAAGGGAGCAGGCATGTTTTCGGGCATGATGCTGAGCCAGTATACGGCCGATATGATGATCGTCGAGCAGCGGATTCTTTCCATGCCGGCCTCGATTCAGTCCATTCCTGCCGCGGCCGATCAGGAGGATTTTGTCTCCATGGGCATGAACTCGGCGCTCAAAAACGAACAGATCCTGGACAACGCTTACGGCATTTTGGGGATCGAGTTTATGGCCGCGGCCCAAGCTCTCGATTTCCGGACGTTCACGCCGGGCCGGGGATCAGAGACCGCCCGCCGGGTTATCCGCCGGCACGTCCCGCATCTCGACGAAGACCGGCCCCTTTATCCCGACCACAACATTATGAAAGGCCTCGTTTGCTCAGGTGAGATTCTGGAAGAGGTCGAAAAGGCCGTCGGCCCCCTCGACTGACTTCTCCCTGCTTTGGCTGCGGGAAGTTGAATCCCTGTTCCAAGCCAGCTGCGATCACAAATTCAGCGCATGTCCTCCATGGCCTTGTTGTATCTCTCCTGGGCGGCCGCGACCAGCGGGTCCGACTCGTACTCGGTCAGTTTATTCATGACGCCGAACATTCTCATCATCACGGCCATGAGCTTGTCGTTGAGCGGTTTGAGTTCAGCCGGGGGTTCCTCCTGGGTCTTGAACTCGGGAAATTTTTCCTCGATGGCTTTCATGGCCGGGGCCATTTCGATCATGGCGTCCGTCATGCCGTTGATCGCCGCGGCGACTTGCTCGGCGTTTTCAGCCTTTTCGAGGGCATCAACATACTTTTCATTGGCCTGAATCATCTTATCCATCACGGGGCCGACATCGGCGTATTTCCCGAGCGATGAGTAGTCCAATTCAACGGATACAGCGGCAGGAGCCTCGGCGGGGCCACTGTCCTTTTTACAGGCGGCGATTCCTCCGAGTAGGATAACGGCGAGTCCCAACACACATGCTTTTTTCATGAATCCTCTCCTCATGTGGGGAGTGCGGGTTCCAGATAATCCGGATAAACACCGGGAAGGAACCATCGGCTCCCGACGATGCACGGAATATATCTCCGATGTCAGGCTGTTGTCAAGCGAGTTGGCCCAAAATCTCTTCGAATGCCGCCCATTGTAGACATCTTCACTGATAAATATATTATTATCTGGTAGATGCAGCAGTCTGAGCGGGGTCATAAGGGCGGTCGCGCATGCGCTTGTGTACGCCGCGCTTTTTGGCCGCTTTCTTCATCCCCCGGTCACCGAAGAAGATATAGAGCCACTTGGGGATGAGGGCTTTGGCCATGACCGCCGTGGCTCTCCTGGGGACGTCCTCGCCCCGGAGCAGCGAAGCTGCGGTCAGTTCCAACGCCTCGACGGCTTTCCGGACCATGCCGCCCGCGTCCTCGAGGGGACGTCCGGCGACGGCTCCGCCCATTCCCATTGACAGGGCGCCTCCCCAATGGAATCCGGCCTCGGCGGCGAACCGGCGCATGATGTCGACCGCCTGCTGATTCTGGTGCGACTCCGGAAATCCGCACTGGACGATGGCCACGATTTTCGCCGGGCGCGCGCCGGACGAGGCGGGGTCGGCCGGCGTGTTTGCCCCGGACTCCGTCCTCCGGGCGGCGATGAGCTCAAATGCCTCGATGAGCGGTGCCGGAAGCTGGTCGACATACAGGGGGAAGGACACGATGAAAATCCCGGCCTTGTCCACGGCCTCGAGGAGCAGCCGTCTGTCTTCGATGGACCGCATGGCCGCCCCGATTGTGACTTCTTCGACGGCCAGGCCGCCGGTCTCGAGTTTATGGAGAAGGAATCGGCCGAGCGCGTGGGATGTGCTTTTCTTGCCCTTCGGACTGCCGACGAGAAGAAGGACCTTGGTTTTCATAGGGCTTTCTCCATCAGATCCAAGGCCGCCATCACCGCGCCGTCAATATCCGTCTCCCCGGTGTTTTCGTAAAAAATCCGGGATTCCGTCGCGACGCTGCCCAGATTCAGGGCGTTTCTTCGGACAAGCCTGTGGAAGATCCGTTCGGATTCGGCCTCGGGCTTGGGGAGCGTTCCCAGGCCCAGGAAAGCGCGTCGCTTCTCGTACCTTTGGGGGTGATGAATCTCGCCCTGGATCTTGATGAAAAAGGGCAGAATATTGGGGATGGCTCGGTCGAGCGACTTCTTGAGGATCGAGGAATATCCTCCGAAAGTGACGGCGGTCGTCCAGATCTGGATGTCGCTTGCGGCCATCGCTTTCAGCACGGCCTCCTGGTCGTCACGGATGGCACAGATCCCCGGATGTTTCATCCAGCATGCGAAACAGCCCAAGCAGGGCTTGATGGTCATGGCGTTGAGATCGAATGCCGTAAGTTGCCAGCCCCGGTTTCGGACTGCGGCTGCAACGCGGTTCTTGATTGTCCGGCAGGATGCGCCTCGATCTCCGGACGCTCCGCCGTTGAGAAGCATGACTTTCATCTGTTGTCCATCCGACGGAAACGGTAAGGACCTGTCAGCATGCAGGCATGTCTTCTGCTCATCATGATGCCAACCCTCCCCACTCTTTGGATTTTTCGAAGGGCCGTGTATTCAAAAAAAGTCATTATAAGCCGGAACCGGCCGCCGAAAAAGAAATATTTTTCGCTATCCCTGCCTTGCCGCCGGAAAGACGGGGTCACTTGCGCGCGGCGGGAGGCACCCAGTTTTCAATGAACCGTTTGGGTCCGCCTTCATGCTCTTCGACCAGAGCTTGAAAAATCGCCCGCAGGTGATCGTAAGGGAGCGTCCCGATGATCATCCGGTTGTTGATGATCATTGTCGGGGTTGAGCGGATGCCGTGGGTGAACTTCTCCGACGTTTTTTCATATTCGGTCCCGGTGTCGATAATTCTTTTTACAAGTTCCCTTACGGCGGGATCGGCTGCGGCTTCCGTCGCTCCATATTTTTCCGCCAGAGTCGCCCGCCACTCCGGATTTTTTGCCGAGCGGAAGTTGTCCCAGATCTCGTCATGGATCTCGATGAAGCGATCCGGAACACCGGCCGCGATCCAGGTCAACTCGCAGGCCCCGGGGTGAAGCCCGGCTTTTTCCGGAACGACGTTGTTGCAGGCGCCGTCAAGAGGAAAGAACTGGATGGCGACATTGATCTTCCCGGAAAACTCCTCTTTGAGCCTGTCGATCTGCTGAGCCAGGTAGAGGCAGTCGGGGCAGAGAAAATCGGTGTATTCGATGACTTGAATGGCCGCGTCTTCAAACGTCTCCGTGGATTTCACCGACCAGTAGGGTGATAAAAAGCTCGGCGAGTCGACCTTGGGGAGTTCGTAGAACTGCTTGACGATGTTCACGGCGGTGCCCTCCTGGGCATCCTTGCGGGCGTTGTGGTATTCGATCATGCCGAAGGCTCCGGCCAGGGCCACCACGGCGAAGATGGAGAGCAACTTGAATGACGGTTTGCCGAAGCGGACAAGGAGACTTCTTCTTTCGCGATCGATGCCGCGGGCCCAGAAGAGTGCGAAGTTCATGATTGAGAACAGGTAAAAGCCCGTGCAGAGGAGGCATAAGCTCCCGAGACCGAAAATGGAATACAGGGACAGAGCGACCACGCCAAGGACATTGAACAATGAAAGGAAGGCATTGGTCCGCTCAAACTCCGAAGAGGGGAGGACCGCGCCCAGAACGATGAGGGACCCCATGAACAGGCCGAAATAGCCGAGCGGAATGCCCAAAATTTGGGAAATGGCGGAGAAGGCCGAGCTGTCGCAGTTAAAAAACGCGCTGACGTCGCAGAATGAACCCGAAAAGATCGTCTTGGGGTAGTTGGCCTTGAAAAAGTGGTCGATGGTCATTGCCGACGAGACGATCATCCCCGTCCCGGCAATGAAGCTCAGAATTCGGGGCATGGTCAGGCCGTCGAGCGTCAATGTCCTGCGTTTGCCTGGGTTCACGGGCGTCTCCTTTCGCCGGGCGTTTCGATTTATCCCGACATTATACATCGGTTCTCTCATTTTTTACATCGATTTCCTCCCGTGTGCTTTGGCTGCTGGAAAATATTGATAATAAAGAAATTAGAGCTAAGAACCCCCATTTTTCGGTCGAAAATTTGATAACTTATTTATTATCAGCAAATTCCAGCAGCCAAAGCGGAATGGAGAGAGGGCTTCCCATTTGGTCTTAATATGTGTAATATCCGATATGTCAAACGGGTCATTATCGGCATTGTGTCGACGATCCTGAAAGTGAGAGATAGTGAATCACAATAAGACTTGGACGATCCTTTCAGGTATTTGTCTCCTGTCTCTCATGTTCTGCGCTCCGCGGGAAACCCCGAAGGCCGCGGAAGACGTACAGCAGATGTTCTGGAATAACCTGCAGAAACACTGTGGCGCAGCTTTCGCCGGTCATCGCACCGTTGCCCGGCCCGCGAATGAAATGCTGGCCGGCGACGAACCTCTGATCGCTCATTTCCGCGAATGTTCGGAGTTAAACGTCAAGATCCCGTTTCACATCGGACCGAGCGAAAACACTCCCGTCCCGGCCGACTCTCCCGACGGCTGGGACAGATCCCGGACCTGGATCTTCACCCGCCACGACGGCCGCCTCGAAATCCGTCATGACCACCGCAAACCCGATGGAAGCGAGGACGAAAACACCTGGTACGGTGGGTTCACCGAAACGCCGGGCACGGCCCATCTTCAGGAGTTCATTTACCACGACCGCAAGGACCCCGATGGGTTGCGCTTGGGGTGGAGAATCGAAATCCATCCCGGCGATCGCTTTGTCTACGGAACGATCCGGGGAGACGATTGGACATGGCGGATCGAATTCGATCTGAGCCGGGAGATCGATGCTCCGCCCGCCCCCTGGGGCCATGAAAGACCATAAATTGCTGAAGCCAAGCAAGGAGAAAAGGATGTTCATCAGGATCACCGCACTCAGTCTCATGATCGGCCTCGTCTGTTCGGGCCTCGCCGTCGTGCCCGTTCCGGACGCATCGGCCGCCCAGACCCTATCCGGAACACAGGATGCCTCCGGCGACGAAAAACCCGTTCCGTTTCTCGTCCGCAGCGGCATCCCCGGAGTTGCCGACGTCACAATCACCAGGCACGATTATAAGGAAACAAAACCGCTCGTGACCGGCGAATTCGACATCCAGCACTATTTCACATACGGAGAAGTCATGTTCTGGATGTCCCACTGGGCCGACAAATATCCCGACCTCGTCGATGTCTATCCCGTGGGCAAAACCCTTGAGGGCCGAACCATCTGGCAGATGACCATCACCAACAAATCGACCGGTCGGGCCGGTCATAAGCCGGCCATGCTGGTCTCGGCCAACCGCCACTCCGGTGAAGTCACGACGGTTCCGGCCGCAATGCTCTTCGCTCATACTCTCCTCACCGGATACGGTTCTGATCCCGAAATCACCCAGCTTGTCGACACCCGCGCCTTCTTCGTCCGCCCCAACGAGAATCCCGACGGATCCGAACTCTATTTCAACACGGTCCTGCGCAACCGCTCCACAAACCGTCCCGTCGACAACAACGGCAGCGGCCTGGCCGACGACGACATCGAACAGGACCTCGACGGCGATGGGCACGTCGTCCAGATGAGGCAGCACGTCGGACCCGGCAAGGGAACGCATATTATCGACCCCAAGGAGCCCCGCAACATGCTGCGCGTCGGCGAGGGAGAAGGCGATTATCTCATCCATCCCGAGGGGCTGGATTCCAACGGCGACGGCCGCATCAACTCAGACGGCATCGGCGGGCTGGACCTCCACCGCAACTATCCCCAGGCCTGGCGTCCGATGGCTGAGGAGACGGGCATGGGCTGGACTCAGGGCGGGGCGGGGGAGTACCCTCTCTCCGAACCCGAGATCCGATCGATGTTCCTCTTTCTGGTCACTCACCCCAACATCTCCGTCGTTCAGAGCATGGACACATCGGTGCCCATGCATCTCCGTCCGCCCTCGACTTCGGCCACCGAAGAAACCATGTATACCATGGATGCCTCTTACTACAAGCATTTCGACGCCGAGGGCATGGAACTCAGCGGCTATCCCAAGGCCGGCGACGTTTATAAGGAATTCATGACCCGGGATCCGGAACGGCCCCGCTGGTATCCGCTCTTCGGCCACGGCCCGGACTTCGGTTATTTCCAGTACGGCGCCATCTGGTACGGCGACGAGCTATGGGGCCGGCACGCTTTCATGGAGGACTACAACGACGACGGCGAAATCAACGTCTATGACGAATTCTGGCTTCACGACAACAAAGCCGGATTCGAAGGCATCTTCGTCGATTGGAAGCCCTACGATCACCCCCAGCTCGGACCCGTCGAAATCGGCGGATTCATCACCAAGTTCTGGACTCAGAACCCGCCGACGGTCTGGTTGCCCAAGGTCGTCGAGGCCCAGCACCGCTTCAATATGCTTCTGGCCAAGTCCCTGCCGCGCCTGGTCATCGAGGATGTCTCCATCACAAGGGCCGAAGGCGAGGCCTCCACACTGACCGTTACGGTCTCCAACGAGGGCTTCCTTCCCGATGCGCTGAAACAAGCCCATCAGATCAAGATTGTGAAAATCAGCCAAGCCGTTCTCGAACTGTCGGAAGGGCTGACGCTGGTCGAGGGGGAAAGCGAGCGGGATCTCGGGTTTTTCGCCGGTGAAATCGCCGATGACGGAAACGACCGTTTCTTCACCTCCGGACCCTGGGAGCGCTCGAAGACCCTGACCTGGAAGATCCAGGGAACAGGCGAGGCCACGGTGACCATCCGTTCGACCCGAGGCGGCACGGTTTCCGTAAAATTAAACAAAAATTAGGGCGGCCCCGCTGGAAGCAGGGCCGCCGGGATGTGCCGGAGAGGTTACTTGCCCTTGCGGATGTAGATGTTGCCGGAGAAAGTGGTCAGGCTGATCTCGGGACCGCCGCCGTTGATCGCACCGACGACGGATCTGTCAAAGGTGATCCGGAACCTCTCTCTTTCTCCTCGATCGGACCTTTCGTGGCGGGCCGGGCTCTGGTTCATGACCATGTCGAAGTCGGTATAGATTTCGCCCTGATCCGTCTTCATTCTCAGGGAGGCTTTGGCATTTGCGGGCAGCGTGACGTCGATATCGCCGCTCATCGTGCTGAAAGACAGCGGTTTGTCGGATGCGAATTTGGACGTGGCGATGTCGATGTCGCCGTTCACGGTATGAACGAGAACATGACCGGAGACGTTCCGCACGGTCACCGGGCCGTTGAGGTTGTTGATGTCGATTTCTCCGGAAATCCCCTCGACACGAACGGTTCCGTCCATCATTGACCGGATCTCGAGCGACGCCGAAGCCGGCGCCTGAATGACGACATCGACGGCCGATCTCAGGGAGGAAGTCCGGATCCGGACGGTATTGTCGCTCTCCTCGATGGACAGGCTCGATGACGAAGACGAGACGAGTTTCAGGCCCTCGGCTTTCTTCTCACGGGCTTTGCGGCGCTCGGCGGCTTTTTTCTGACTTTCCTCTAAGAATTGGTGAAGATCCTTCTCCTTGATGACGACCTTGGCCAGGGCCTCCTGCTCGGCCAGGCTCTTGGCCGGGGCGGGTCTTTCGGGCGGAGCGGGCGGCGCCGTCGGGCGCGGAACAGCCATTGTGTAGCGCTCACTGCCGTAGATCTCGGATAATGCCTTTTCCCGAGTTCTGGACTCGACAATGATCTCGCGACCCTCGACCGCCCGGACTGTGACACTTCCCCGCATGACCGAAATCTCAATTTTTGCGGGCTGAGACGGGTTGCTCAGGGGCACGACGGCCCTGTCGGGGGGTGTGTCGCCGGCTGTCGTCTGGGCGGGAATCCAACCGAACGTCCCGATCATCAGGGCGCCCAACACGGCGATGTTGCGGATGTGTTTTTTCATAATGTTCTCCTAGAGTTGTTTCAAACCTTGTTCGGCCCGGTTTCGGACCGCGGGGTCGATAAGATTTTCGTTATCGATCAGGTGCTTGAGGGCTTCGGCCGCCCGCTCCTCACGGACGTCGACGAGGAAATCGATAATGGCGATCTGGACGATGGGATAGGCCTGAACGGTCAGAGAGCGGACCAGGCCCTCTCGCACGCCCGGCCGATTGCGGAAAAGATACAGGGCTTCGACGGCGGCCAGACGGACGTTGGGATTGGGATCGCCGTTGACGGCCGCGATCAGCGCCTCCAGAGTCGTGCCGTCCGGCGTGTCGACTGCGGTGCTGAAGCCGATGCCCAGAAGCCGATCCGCGGCCGAGGGGCGATCCATGAGATTCAGGGCGACTTGTTGACGCATGTCTTGGACCTCCGCGGACAGGACGGCGAGCCGCCGGGCGCCGTCCGGACCTCCGGCCAGGAACCATCCGGCGCCGATTCCGAAAAGCAGAAGAAAAGCTGAAAACGATGCGGCGAAGGCCGGGCGTCTGAAAGCGAACCATTTGCAAAAGTTTTTAATCGGCCGTTCACCCAAGCTCGCCGCCGCCTTTCGCCCAGACGCGGCGGCAAGGACCGCCTTCCGCTCCTCGATCATGGCATAGAATCGGTCCCGGAGTCCGGATCCCGGCCGCTCCTCAGGCAGAACGCCGAGTCTGGCCCAAATCAGGGTCAGATTTTCGAGTTCTTCACGGCAGGCCGTACAGCCGGAGATATGATCTCTGATGCCGTTCCTTGCCGCCTCGTCAAGATCTCCGGTCAAGTAATCGGAGAAATTGTCGAGTATGGTTTCACATGTCATGGCATTGTCCCTCCGCGAGTTCTCCGTAGATCCGGCCGAGGTCCTTGAGAGCCCGGTGGACCTGGGCCTTGACCGTCCCGACCCGGCAGCCGAGAAGTTCGGCGATCTCCCGGAGTTTGAGGTTCTGAAAGCGAAAGAGGACCAGAACTTCCCGTTTCTGAACGGGCAGGCGGTCGAGGGCTTGGCGGATGAGCTCGGCCTCCCGGTCGGCCTCGTAGGCGGCATCGGGGAGAAGCGCAAGGTCCGGCGGTTCGGTGAACTGTTCGGCGAGGGGAAGTTCGCCCTTTCTCTTCCTCAAATGATCGATGTGAACGTTTCGTGCGATCTGGAAGAGCCAGACATTGAATCGGCCGTCGCCCTGGAAGCCGCTCCGGTATTTGAGAACGCGCATGAAGACCTCCTGGACGAGGTCTTCGCTCACGGCCCGGTTGCCGGTCAGACGGAGAAAGAAATTAAAAAGCATGATCTGGTGCCTTTCGAAGAGGACGGCCAGCCTCTCGATCCGGCCGTCCCGGACTTCCGTCATCAGTTCACAGTCTGTCGGAGACATATGGGCTTTGGTCCTTCTTCTCTCGCTTTCAGCCTTCATGATGACATACCAAAACCGAGGGAAAAGGTTGCAAACCGGTGCGGGGCCGCTTTTTCTTGACAAACGCTTTCAGCGCCCGGTATCCTAAAATTATCAGCTCGAATTGAGCAGAAAATAAAGGAGGAAAATGAAATGAGGAGAACTCTTGCCGTAATTTCGGTATTGTGTTTTGCAGCCGTTTCCGTATTTTTTGTGGCCGCTTCGAACGGATCAAATTCCGGTCAGGCCCTTGACGACATGATCCAGGATAAGGTCGAGGTCTGGGTGGAACTCGACATCTCCAATCTGAATGAACACAGCTTCACGGCCGGCTATCCGCCGCAGACCGTGAGAAGCACCACGGACATCAGCTTTCGCAGAGCCGGTGTCTGGACTTTCGCCCGTATGAAGCCGAAATTCGGCGGCGGATACCGCGTCTTTCCCGGACGTCTGCCGAAAACGGAATTTCCCACGGTTTCGAATGTGGCCGTCACGGCGAGCCACCCCTGCCAGGATGGGGAGGGTCAAGTCATCGGCCGGGAGACCGTCCATCCCTCTGCGAAGGTTCATCCTGCGTTGGGGGGGATCCAGCTCTTTGCTGTGCCCGGGGGACGGGTGCGCGTCCATCTCATGCCGAGTCAAATCGATGTGGATCACGTCGAATGTTCCCATGAGAATTGCAACGCGGGTTTTGCGAGCGGCTGGATCACGATCGGTGAGAATCCGGAGACCACGGTCGAGGATGAGGACGGGTATGAGGAGGTCGGAGGATACGATCTGGGGGAATATGATTGGGATTCTCTGAAAGCGCTGGCCAAGGGAGGCGAACTGGAACTCACGTTGCCTCTAACCGCGGACGGCGTTCAAAGGGAAGACTATGAAGATCCTCCGGGATATGCCGCAAGCAATGTGGAGACCTACCGCGTCAAGGGATGGATCGGGCCGATAACCAAATAACTCGCTCTCTCCCCGGCCGTCATTGAGGCCGGCGCGAAGCCCAAGAAACCGGTTATCCCGGCCTTCTTTTCTGTCCCGACCCGGACGGGGTTTCCTTCAAGATCACAAGGGTTTAGGAAGAACCGCGCGCCGGCGGACGGATCGGGCCCCTAGCCCAGGACGGCTTTTTCGAGCGCCGCGGCATTGAGTTGTTTGCGGCCCTTGATCGTCCGCTTGCCGTTTGCGAACGTCGTCAGGATGCACTCCCGGTGGACGGTGCAGTCGCCGGCGGCGTCGGGGGCATAGCCGTTGCATGTCCGGAGAACGTCCGGCGAGATCTCGTCGATGAGGACGATCTTTCCGTCTCCGTGCTTCAACCGGCCCAGCTCGAATTTGCCGTCGATGACGTGAATGCCCTTTTCGGCGAGGTCGCGGCAGACGACTTCGGCGATGTCCTTGACAAGCTTGTCGATACCCTCGATTTCTTCCCGGGTCATGACACCCGCCGCTTCAAGCGCTTCGTAAGTGATGAGGATGTCGGCATCCCCCTTGGTCCAGGCCTCGACGACGCGACGGAGGTTTTTCCCCGGCCGGACGAACGGGTAGCGTCTCCAGAAACTGCCCATGGCGTTGTTGCGCCAGGTCCATTCGAGGTTCTGCAGGGGAACGGAGCCTTCGAATTCCGGCCCTCCCGCAGGCAGACCCAGGGGGTCGGCGGGCTCGACGATCATGACCGAATCGCCGGCCGTCGTGATGTAGTGCGTGGGAATGCCGCTTTTTTTCAGGAGCTCGAAGAAATACGCGGCGAACTTGAAGGCAATGGCGCCCTTGCCCGGAATTTCGCCGACGACGGTATCGTAGCCCGGATCGAAAACGGGGTTGCCTTTATCGTCGAAGTAGCCGGTTCCTTTATCGGTGAAAACGAAAGCGTATTTTTCCGCATACGGTCCGTCGGGGATGCGGTAGACATCCTTGGACTTGCCGGCATAGACCAGGTTTTCTTTTGTGAAGATGTTTGTAAGCTCCATCGTCGCTTGCCCTTTCTCCTGGGAATTTTCAGATCATTTATAACGGCGGACCTCAATGGTCGTCAAGCGTGAGCGAGCTTTGCCTCTTTGACCTCGAAGAGATTTCCATCATCGTCGCGGATGAAGGTCACCCAGGAATCTCCCTTGGACGCCCGGCTGACAGGGACGCCGAAATCCCGGCACCGCTCGAGGAGGCGGGTCAGATCGTCCGTTTCGAGGCAGACATGGGCCGGGGGCGGCGCGGCCGCGGGGTCCGCGTCTTCGATCAGAAAAATCTCGACATAAAGGCGGCCGTTGGAGTAGTTCCGGATCGGCAGTTCCCGGTCGATGCCGAAGAGGGAGTGGGCCAGTTCGGCCGGAACGGATTTGGTCCCGAGGAATTCAAGGCCCAGGACTTCTCCGTAGAAGCGGTCGGCTCTTTCGGTGGTCCGGCAGCACAGTCCGATGTGATGCAGGCCGATACGGCACTTCTCATCGTCCATTCTTCAGCTCCTCTCCAAACCGTGGGGCCGGATGATGACCTTGATCGCTTCCCGGCCGTCGAGGACGAGCCGGAATCCCTCGGCGATTTCCGATAGGGGAAGCCGGTGGGTGATCAGGCCCTCGACATCGACGGCGCGTTCGGCCAGAAGATCCATGGCCTCCCGGATATCCGGGGGTCCGCAGTAATAGGAGGTCAGAATCCGGACTTCCTTCATCCAGAAATCATTGATGGGGACGACGACTTGCTTGTCCGGACCGGGCACGGCGAAAAAGACGATCGCGCCGCCCTTATTCAAGGACGCCCAGGCCTGTTCAACTGCGGAAAGAGCCGAGGTCGTGAGAATGACGAGATCGGCTTTTTGCCCGAGAAATTCCTCCGTCCGCGCCGGGACGTCATCGCCGGCAGGAACGACAAGGTCTGCGCCGAAGCTCCGGGCGGCCTCAAGCTTTTGGGGCTGAACGTCGGTCGTGACGACGCGGCTCCCGGCTCTTTTGGCCATTTGGATGTGGAGAAGCCCCGACATCCCGCAACCTAGGACGAGAACTGTGCGGGCAGAGTCCGCTTCAGCCAGCCGGCGGGCCCTGACGACGCAGGCCAAAGGCTCGATGAAGGTGCTTTGTTCATAGGAGAGGCTTTCCGGGAGGGGATAGATCCCGCTTTCGACGAAGACCCGGGGGACGAGGATGTCCTCGGCGAATCCCCCCGGCAGGCGTTCCTTGATTTCCCCACACTGGGGAAAGTGGCCGTCCCGGCAGAGCGGGCATTTTCCGCAGGGGATTTTAGGGGGGATGAAGATCCGGTCGCCGGGCTTGAATCGGTCGACACCGGGTCCTGTTGCCGCGACTTCGAGTCCGAGCTCATGTCCTTGGACGAGAGGGGCCCGCGGGAGCCGGTACCACTCGACGACATCGCTGCCGCAAATGCCGCAGGCATGGACTTTGGCCAGGATTTCTCCCGGTCCCGGCTCAGGCCGAGGAACGTCCGTGATGCGGATGTCCCGGTTGTTGTACCAGAGGGCGACTTTCATGTCCGGCGGGTGAGCTCCTCGTAGAGGGCCAGCGCTTTTTCCGGCGTCTCGTTTTCGTGGACGACGGCCCGGACGGCCTTGATCATGGCCGCGGGATGATCGGACTGAAAGATGTTGCGGCCCATATCCACGCCGGCCGCGCCCTCCCGGCAGGCATTGGCGGCCATGCGGAGAGCGTCGAGTTCGGGCTGTTTCTTACCGCCGGCCATGACGATGGGGACGGGACAGGCCGACGTCACGGTGTCGAAACCGTCCTCGACATAATAGGTCTTGACGATGTGGGCGCCGAGCTCGGCGCAGATCCGCGTCGCCAGCCGGAAGTAGCGGGCGTCCCGCTTCATGTCCTTGCCGACGGCCGTCACGGCCAGGGTCGGGATCCCGTAGCGGTTCCCCATGTCGACGACTTCGGTCATGTTGAGGATGGAATCGTGTTCGTGTTCGCCGCCGATGAAGACCTGGACGGCCATGGCAGAGACGTTGAGGCGGATGGCGTCCTCGATGTCGACGGCGACGCCTTCGGCCGAAAGCTCCTTGAGGATGCTGGCGCCGCCCGAGACCCGAAGAACGATCGGTTTGGGAGATGCGGCCGGAATGACGCTCCGGAGAATGCCGCGGGTCAGCATCAACGAGTCGGCGTAGGGGAGAAGCGGCACAATATTGAGGTCGACGCGCTCCAGTCCCGAGGTCGGCCCCTGAAAATAGCCGTGGTCGATGGCCAGCATGACCGTCCGTCCCGACTCCGGGTTGAAGACCCGGGCCAGCCGGTTTTTGGCGCCCCAGTCCAGCGAGCCGCAGCCCTTGAGGAAAAAGCCCTCGCTTTTCTGGGGGATGTCCGGGGCGTAATCCTTGGCGGTTTTATCGTCGGCTTCGGGCATGTTGCGTCTCCTTTTTCAATGGATTGGGTTTCGTCTCAGAGTCCATGATTTTACCGGCCTTTTTGCCGGGACGCAAGATTGGAATCAGAATTTGGCAACGGCCTCGATAAGACGGGCCAGATCCCGGAGGTCGTTCAAGTCCAGGACCTCGACGGGGGAGTGGCTGTGGAGGCCGGACCAGGAAAGCCCGGCGTAGAGTGCGCCGTATCGCATGAACGGCGCCCCGTCCGTTCCTCCGCCCGATGCCCCCCGCTGCAACGCGATCCCGGCTTCGCGGGCCGCCGCGGCGATGCGTTCCATTTCCTGAGGTTTGCTGACACTCGCACCGTCCAGGCCGCGGAACACCGGCCCTTTCCCAAGCAGGGTGTAGGCGAAGCGCGGACTCTCAAGAGGCGAGTCTGAGGAAACGAAAGTGTCGACGGCATAGGCTGTCCGGATCGTCGGTCCGAAATGATCGGCAAGGGCATGGGCACCGACCAAGCCCACCTCCTCCTGAACGGTCCAGGCGAAGATGACCCTGCGTGGCAGCGTGTCCGGGTCGATCTCCTCCAGGGCCAGGAGAAGCGCCGTGATGCCCGCCCTGTCGTCCAAGGCCCGGCCGGTGAAGAGGGTCCGGCCCATTCGCCCGGCCTTTTTATGGGCCGTCACCTGGGCCCCCGGGCGGACGCCCGCTGCGGTCAGGGCGGCCTCGTCCATGCCGAACCAGGCCTTCAGGGCCGGAGGCTGCTTGCCCTCCGGTTGATCCCGGGGCACGAAGATTCCGCGCAAGGGAGGCCGGCCGGATTTCGGGTCGAAGTGGAGAAGCGCCGGTTGGCCCTCCCAGAGAGAGCGCATCATGGAGCCGCGCGCCCGCAGCGTCGCCGTGCCGTCAGGAGCCACGGAATCAATCTCCCAGCCGGTCTCGTCCATGTGGGCGAGGAAGATGATCGGGTCCCGGTCGGGGCCCATTTCCAAAATGATGTTGCCCAAGGCGTCGATCTGGGCTTGGCGACGAGCCCAGCCGGGGAGCATTTCCAGGACGGCATCGCGCACGATATCCTCGTGACCCGAGACGGCCGGCAGGTCGGCCAGAACGGCCAACATGCCGGCGATACGATCCAGATCATCCTGCCGCCTTTCCGATGTCTCGGGCCGGGGAGGGAGCGCGACCCAAGCCGCTTCATCCGCCGGAATGCCCGCGGCTTCAGCCACACGGCGGCGCAGGGCGACGGCGTCACGGAGAGAGACGCTTTCCGCATGGCTGCCTGCATGAAGAACCGGCGGAGACACGATCTCCACGAAGCGGAGCCCCGTGCTTGGCGGAACCCAGCGCGGCGCGTCGATTCTTTTGGAGAGAACGCCCTGGGCGACGGGCCGACCGTCGAAAGCTCCATCGCCGACCAACGTGAGCGCGTCGACACGACCGAATCGGGCCAGAGCCGCCCCGAGCCCGGCATGGCCGAAGCTTCCCATCGTCGCCAGTACGAAGATCGTTTCGCCTTCTTGGACCGGTCCGGCGGCTGCGCCGGCCACTGCCGCGCAGCCGACCCTCGATGCGGCTCCGGGCCCTGTCGCATGGTCCGCATATGTCCAGAAGGGCCAATCCCGCACGAGAGGATCGAGAAGTTCGATACCCAGGGCCTCAACCTCCGCTGTGTTGCGCGCGCCGACGTCGAGATAGAGGTCCTCGATCACGGCCGGTTGATCGGGTCCGGCGGGACCGCGAAGGTGCGTGCTGCGGACCGTCATGACCCCGGCGACCGGACCGCGACGGGTTAGGACGCGGATCTTCTGCCCCTCGTGGAGCTGATGCCGGAGAGGATGGCTGCGCCCCGATCCTGCGGTCTGCACCCGGAGCCGGCCGTCCTCGCGGATCTGACTGACGACGTATCCGGCGAGATCGAGGTTGGCGGCCACAACTCGGCGCGGAGTCCCCTGTCCCTTGCGGAAGATCCAGTTGCCCGCCGGGTCGCGTTCCCATTCGGGAAGGACTGCGGCAAGCGCCGGTGCGGCCAGTTCTTCCCAGCCCGGGGGAGCGTCGAGGGCGATCCAACTTGCCAAAGTGTTCAAGGCCGCCTGTTCTGAAGTCTCCTGTGACACCTCGGCTCCGTCCCGCGGATCCGCCGTCGCGTCCGCGGCCGAAAAAGCCGGCAACGCGAAGGCGGCGATGATCAGAATGGCTGTTTTCATGATTCACTCCTTATACGCCGGACCGCCTGCAAGGGGCTTTCTTCTAATTACCACAATTCGATGCGGCTTGACATCCGGATTTTTATGAATCATGATATGAATCAAGATAAAACATATCATGAATCACTGATGGGGCGGAGCGACCATGAAATCGATCAGTGTCCACGGTATCGATGAAAAATTGGAAAAGGCGATCAAAGAGCGAGCAAAACAGGGCGGAAAAAGCGTCAATAAAGTTGTGAGAGAGTTGATCGCCAAGGCCCTCGGCCTGGGAGAGCGTCCGCCCGACAACAGGGAGGAGTTCGCCGACTTGTGTGGTGCGTGGAGCCGGGAGGAGGCCGTGGAGTTCATGGAAACCGTTGCCGATTTCGACACGGTGGACGAAAAGGACTGGCGATGAAATTCGTCCTGCTTGATACGAACGCTTACGTCCGATATCTGGCCGGCGACGAAAAAGTCCTGGACGCGCTGGCCCGGGCCGAGCGCATCCCCATGTCCGTTTTTGTTCTCGGCGAACTGTATGCCGGGTTCCGGGCCGGCTCCCGGGAAAAAAGGAACCGCCGGATTCTTGAACAGTTCCTGGCCAAGCCCGGAGTCGCCGTCCTCGAAGCCGGACGGGAAACCGCCGAATATTTCGGGATGATCAAAGCCTCCCTCAAGGAAGCCGGACGGCCGATTCCTTTGAACGATGTGTGGATCGCCGCCCAGGCCCTGGAGACGGGCTCCGTTCTCGTGACATATGATACGCATTTCAGCGCCGTCCCGGGCCTCCGTGTTTGGGACGAGCTTGTATGATCGATTTCATATTCTGAACGGAGGAGACCAAAATGCCTCGGCTTCGACTCAAACCCTTGGACGCCTATCCCTTCGGCACGGATATCAAGGTCCGTATCACGGACCTGAACTATGGGGGACATGTCGGGAACGACACTTTCCTCTCCCTCATTCACGAGGCGCGGACGGCCTTTCTTGCATCCCATGGCTTAAGCGAGACCGATTGCGGTGGGGTTTCTCTCATCATGGCCGATGCCGCGATCGTGTTCATGGCCGAAGCCTACGCCGGAGATGTGCTCCAATTTGAAGTTGCGGCCGGAGAAGCGACGCGCTGCGGCTTCCGTCTCTTTTACCGCGTGACCCGCCCGGCTGACGGAAAAACGATTCTTCTCGCCGAGACGGGCATGGTCGGCTGGGATTACGAGGCGGAAAAGGTCATGCCGTTTCCCGCCGCCGTCCGCGAAAAATTCGGGATCTGACTGTTTACTTCCAGTCCGGCAACCGGCCCGGTGTGTAAGGCGCCCCGACGGCGTCCAGTCCCTCCTCGATGGCCTTGACGTCCTCGGCCAGAATCTTCTTCAACTCGTCGTGGACCGGCTTGAACTCCTTCTCGGCGATGACGAAGGCATCGCGCTGGGTTTGGGTCGGGGCCGAAGTGGATCGATACTGCTCGCCGGCAATCCGTCCGATACGCGATGCGATTCCCGGCAACGTGTCCTGATCCAGACGCGACAGCAGCCTGTCCCCGGTCATCCGAAGCTGCAGGGATTCGATCTTCGTTTCGAGGGTTCTAACAGCCTCGAGAATGTCCTGGTGGGAGACCGTGACGCTTTTTAGAGAGGCGCGATAATGCCGGGTGAGGGTGTTCAGATCGCGCAGAACGGAAGATGCGGCCGTGACGGAATGGGCCAGCTTGCGAACCTTTTTCTGGAAGGCGGCGAGTTCGGCCCGGTCGGCGGCCGGAAGCGTCAGGGCGGTCAAAGCCCGGACATTGAATGTCACAGGGCCGGAGAGCTCCTTGATGTTTCCATCGATGCTCACGGCCATCGAGACGGTGTAATTCCCAGGGATGACGAAGGTGCTCGAGGGGCCGGACGAAGCCGGTGAGGCCTGGGCGGGGTTTGCCGGGACGAGGCCGGGGTAGCGGAGGTCCCAGGCTGCCCGGTTGATGCCCTTGCGGGCCGGCTCGCGAAGGATGCGGACGACCGTGCCGTCCTCGTCGGCGATGGTGAACAGGAGAACGGCGGGTTCCTGCGCCTGTTCGGCCCGGAGACGTTCGGAGGAGGGATAAGGGACGGGTTTTCCGGCTCTAACAAGGCCGGCTTCCTCGTCTTTCCGTTGATCACGGAGCGACTTCGGGACGTCCTTGAGATGATAGGTGAAGACCGCGGCAACTGGCGGGTTGGGCGCCGTGAAATAGTTTTCGCCTTGGAAACCCTTCTCGCGCGAGCCGAGGCTGCCCAATGGCTGCTTCTCGACAAACATCCAGGCCTCCTTGACGGGGAAGAGGTGGCCGTCCCGGGCCAGGACGCCGGGCTTGACGTCGCGGAGCGCGGAGTAATCGTCGAGGATATAGAAACCGCGGCCGAACGTCCCCAGGACGAGATCGCTCTCGCGCTTCTGCACGGCCAGGTCACGGACTGCGATGGTCGGCAGTCCGGCCGAGAGACGTTTCCAGTGGCGGCCGCCGTCAAGGGTAACGAACAGTCCAAACTCCGTCCCTGTGAAGAGGAGGTCGGGACGGATGTGATCCTCGGCCAGGGAGTAGACCGATCCGCGCTCGGGAAGATCGGAAGCGATGGACGTCCAGGTGCGGCCGAGATCCGTGCTTTTAAGGATGTAAGGCTTGAAGTCGCCGCGTTTGTGGTTGTTGAAGGCGGCATAGACGGTGTTGCGGTCGTGATTCGAGGCGACGACGGCGATCACGTAAGTGAGGTCGGGAACGCCGGGGAAGGTGTCGATTTTGCGCCAGGAGGCGCCGCCGTCATCGGTCACCTGGATGAGTCCGTCGTCCGTTCCGGCGTAGAGGAGGCCTTCGGCGACGGGCGATTCGTCGAGGGCGACGATGTTGCCGTACTGCGAGGTCGAGGCGTTCTTGGCCACGGCGTCCATGGGCCAGACGCGGCCCATGACCTCGAGGGTGTTGCGGTCGATGCGGCGCGTCAGGTCGTCGCTGGCGACCGTCCAGGAGTCGCCCCGGTCGTCGCTGCGGAAAACTTTATTGGCGGCGAAGTAGAGACGGGCCGGAGAGTGGGGACTGATGAAGAGCGGGGAGTCCCAGTTCCAGCGGTACTCGGCCTCGCCTTCGCGCGGTTTGGGTTGGATGCCCATGGCCTCGCCGCTTTTCCGGTCGAAGCGGACGAGGTTGCCGTGCTGGGACTGGGCGTAGACGATGTCGGGATTTTCGGGGTCGACGGCCGACTCGAATCCGTCGCCGCCCTGGGTTGTGATCCAGTCGGCGTTGACGATGCCGTGGGCGCTTGTCGTCCGGGAAGGGCCGCCCAGGCTGTAGTTGTCCTGGGTGCCGCCGTAGACATTGTAGAAGGGCTCGGCGTTGTCGACGGTGACTTTGTAGAACTGGGTCACGGGCAGGTTGGGCATGTATTTCCAGGTTCGGCCGCGGTCGAAGGACTCGTAAATGCCGCCGTCGTTTCCGTTGAGGTAATAGTCCGTGTCGTCGGGATCGATCCAAAGTGCATGGGAGTCCCAGTGTTTACTCTCGTCGCCGAGGGCTTTCCAGGTTGCGCCGCCGTCGTCCGTGACCTGAAGGAAGACATCATGGGAATAAACGCGGTCCGGGTTTTTGGGATCGCAGAGAATTTCCTGGTAGTAGTTGCCGCTTGTGCTGTAGGCGCTCCGGCGCTCCCAGGAGGCGCCGCCGTTCACGCTCCGGTAGAATCCGCTTTTGTCCTCCTGGGCTTCGACGATGGCGTAGAGCAGGTTGGGGACGACGGGGGAGACGGCGAGTCCGATCCGGCCCAGGTCGCCTGAGGGGAGCCCGCGGACGATCTTGTCCCAGGTTTTGCCGGCGTCGACGGACTTGAAAACGCCCGAACCCGGACCGCCGCTGATGTAGGTGAAGACGTGGCGGCGCCGCTGGTGGGCCGAGGCATAGAGGATGTCGGGATTGTGCGGATCCATGTGGATTTCGCTGATGCCGGAGTCGTCGTCGACGGCCAGGATACCCGACCAAGTCTTGCCTCCGTTGGTTGTTTTGTAGAGTCCGCGTTCGCCGCCCGAACTCCACAAGGGACCATAAGCCGCGACGTAAACGACGTTCGAATCGCGGGGATCGACGGTGATCATGCCGATGTGCTCGGAGGCTTTGAAGCCGACATGTTTCCAGATGGCGCCTCCGTCTTCGGACTTGTAAACGCCGTCGCCGTAGCCGACGCTGCGCTGATTGTTGTTCTCTCCCGTTCCGACCCAGACGACGTTCGGATTGTTGGGATCAAGGGTTACGCAGCCGATGGAGTAGGAGCCCTGGGTATCGAAGACGGGGGTGAAGGTCGTTCCGGCGTTCACCGTTTTCCAGACACCGCCCGAGGCGGAGGCCACGAAGAATTCGTGGCGCTTGCCGGGGCGCACGGCAAAGTCCGCGATGCGGCCCGAAGTCAGAGCCGGGCCGATGGACCGGAGCCTGAAGGCGCCGAGGGACAGGCCGGCGTAAGGGTCCGCGTCTTTCGAGCCTTGAGGACCGGCCTTTGATTGTGCGGAAAGCGGCGCAGAGGGGAGGGCCGCGGCTATGAGGACAAAGACCAGAGCGGCGGCCAGGATGTGTTGGGCTTGGATTCGGGCGGGCATTTCGACCTCCTGAGACGGATTGTCCGATGAGACGGAGATCGAATCATAATGCCGGCAGCGCCGGGACGTCAAGGAATAGTGATTGTTTCAGCGAGTGGCCGAATCCAAGCAAACTTTAAATTTCGGGCTCGCAGATCCGCCGGTGAGGCAGAGTTCCCTCCATTGTGAATTCACCGTTATAGCTGATGGTCGCTTTGATATGCCCTATGAAATCGATTTCTTTTCCAGGGGGTCTTTTTTCATTGTGTCTCATCCATTCACTGCCTGATTGGGGATCAAAAGGAATATGCTGGAAAGCGATATGGGCCTTTACGAAATCGAATTCCTTGCTCAGTGCGATGATGTCATTGAGTGCCGAGATGACCTCGTCGATATCTTCAAACATCTGGTCATTCCAGGTCAGTTTCGGATTTTTCAAATAAGTCTCGCCCATCGAATTGTTCCAGTCTTTATGTAGCAATATTTCCCCATCCGTTTTTTTCATTGTGAGGAGATTGACTAAATTTTCGGTATCCCCTTGGATCTTAGCCCTATAGTTGACAAGAGACCCGGGCGCCAAGCCGTAGGTGAACTCCGGTTTTTCACGGAGGACCGGAGCTTCGGTTGGGTGCGGATCCTTGACGGCCTCCGGTGTCGCGCTCTCTCCATTCTTCGTACAACCCGTGAAAACCATCGCGGCCAGGACGACAATGGCCATCCCGATCACAAATTTTCCATGTTTCATCACTTCCTCCTTTTTAATTCACATTCGATTCGCACTTTTTCCTGGATGATTGTTTGCCGTCTTGCGACCACCCCCCTTCGCTCCGGTCCGGCACCTTCCCGAGCGGCCGGCGGCCTAAAGTTTTTCGAACTTTTTAAGTTCTTTGAGATAGTATTCCTTTTGTTTTTTCAGGATATTCTGAAAACGGGGATCTTTTCGGAGTGTATTGAAGCGGGCATTCCGGGACAGGGAGGGATAGGAGTAAAGATACATCAGTCGCTCCTGAAATCCCTTTTCGATCCCGAATTCGATGTTTTGAAGGGCCTCGTCCCTCATCCCGAGTAGAAGATAAAGACATGTGGATTCCGGCAGGAGCCATCGCCTCGCCAGGATATTTTCCGGCACAGGGTTTTCTTGCGATCCGCTTATCAACTCCAAAGCTTTCTCTTTTTGTCCCCGGGTTGCCGCGAGAAGTGCGGAGGGGAGGTAAGGACGGCGGTTCTCGGGATGGAATTTTTCGTAGTTTTGCAGCTGATTTTCGGCTTCTTCGAGACGACCCATCATGACGAGGTTGATGGCAAAGGCGTTCAACACCTGGAGGTCCACCGGGTTGATGATGAACGCCCGTTGTGTCAGTTTCAGGGCCTTTTCGTATCGGCCCATATAAGCCCGGCACTGGGCCATCTGGATAACGGGTTCCGGATTGACGGGATCGAGGCGGGCGGCCCGGTCAAGATATTTCACGGCTTGGTCATAAAGCCCCAGGCTTCTGAGGAAGGCTCCGGCATCCTGATTGACCATGACATTTTTCGGATCAAGTTTGAGAGCCCTCTGAAAATACTGGAAAGCCTTGTTATTGTCGCCATCGTAAAACGAGGCCCAGCCGAGGCCGAGATGGGGTTCGGGCAGATGGGGACCGATATCACCGGCTTTGCGGTAGGCCCAAAACATGCTGTCCAGGTCTTCTTTGTTTCGATGGTGACCGGGACGGTTGTAGCGTGCCTCGTAGACATTGCCCAAAGCCCAGTAAGCGAGGGCATAGCGGGGATCGATCTCGATGGCCTTTTCGAAATGCCCAACGGCCTCATCAAAGTCGTCGCGGGAAATCTCCATGCCGTCCAGGTAATGATTGTAGGCTTCGAGGTTTTTCGGCTCCCGGTCAAGCTTGACATTCCGGAGCCGTTCCTCGATGAAAGTGATCTTGAGGGCCCGGGCGAGTTGCTCGGGCAGCTCGTCCTCGAGCTGGAAATAGTTGTCTTTGGGGCCGAGGTTGAAGGATTGGACGATTTCGCTTTTGGAGGCGTCAATCAGGTGGGCCGTCAATCGATAATCGGCTTCGCCCGCGCTGGGGTAAAGACGCAGAAGATATTTTGCGCTGAGATCCTCCCCGATCTGCATGTCGCTGTGGCGCGGATTCCCGTAATCCGACATGGTTTTCCAGGGAACGAAGTCCAGACGCGGGATGCCGGCAATGAGCTTGTTGATGATGTTCTCCTGCAGGCCGCGAAAATGACTTGCATCCGCTTGATCGACATCCCTTCTCAGGTCCAAAAGCACGGCGATCTTGTGGGGCGTGGGCTTCAGGGGGATGTTGTGGATGGCCAGAAAGGCGATAGCCGTCAGCCCGGCGATACCGGCGGCCAGGCGAAGGACACGAGCTCGATAGGAAGGCGACGATGTCTTTTTCTCATGGGGCCGATTATCTTTCTCCAAACGATCGAGATCGACCAGAATCTCGGCTGCGTTCTGATAGCGCTTCTCCGGCTGTTTCTTCAGACACTTCATGATGATCCGGGCCAGCTCGGAAGGAATATCGGGATTCACCTCGCGGGGATTTCGGGGCGATTGAGTCAAGTGTTTATGGACCAGACCGGCGGCGCTCGAGGTTCTGAAAGGAGGATGTCCCGTGACCATTTCATAAAGCACGATGCCCAGCGAATAGAGGTCGGCCCGATGGTCGACGGTTCGGTTTTCGATCTGTTCGGGGGCGATGTAGGCCGGAGTCCCCTCGGCGGGTCCCTTTTCTGAAAGCTCGACCGATCTGGCCAGCCGGGCCAGGCCGAAATCCATGATCTGCGCCTTGCCGTCTTCATCGATCATGATGTTCTGAGGTTTCAGGTCGCGATGAATGATGCCGCGGCGATGGGCTTCGGCCAGACCCCGGCAAACCTGGGCGGCGATGGGAACGGCCTGAGAGGCGTCGAGGCGGCCGACTTTCTTGATGAGGGCCCGAAGATTTTCGCCCCGGACATATTCCATGGTGATGAAAGGCATGCCGTCCGTTTCGTTCAGGTCGAAAACGCGGGCCACGTTTTGGTGAACGACTTGGCGGGCGGTTTTGAGTTCGGCCCGGAACCGATCCAGGGTTTTGCGGTCTCCGGCCGCTTCGGCTTTGATGAGCTTGAGAGCGATCTCCTCATCGAGCTTCTTGTCGAGAACGCGGTAAACCCGGCCCATGCCGCCCGCGCCGAGCTGTTCGATGACCTGGTAACGGGAGGCGAAGATGTCGCCGGTCCGGAGGACGGCCCAGGGGAGGATTTGGGTTTCAGAAAGAGTTTCGCCGGCTTCGCCGGAAAGGGACGACTCTGGAAGTGGAGTCCCGCATTCGCCGCAGAATTTCCGGGTGTCGGAGTTTTCTCCCGAGCAATTGGGACAATTCATTCAGGCAACCCCTTACCGTAACACATTCAATATAAGCACAATCGGGGTTCAAGTCAACCGCGGAGTTCGGATTTGTGAAAGCCGGGGTTCAATTCAGAAAGAGACCGAAAGGCCGAAGAAGATCTCGCTTTTGGAAGGGTTGACGGCGCGCAGAAAAATGAACGTCAGGTTGCAGAAGGGCGTGATGGTCACGCCCTTCGCCTCCAAGGGGAGGGCCAGCGTCCAGGAGAGGTGGGACAACCCGGATTTTTCCTTCTGATATTGCCTGCCGTTATAGCCGAGGGCGACGGAGAGTTCGGGAACGACGTTTTCCGAAAGCGGGGCGTCGAGCGCTCCCGAGAGCTCGGCATAGAGGCCGTCGCCGAGATCGAAGTCGTAGAAAACGGTTAGAGAAGGCCGGGCGAACACATTCGGCAGCCCCGCCTCGACGAAAACTTCACGGCTTGTGTCGTTTCGGTAAGTGAAGCCCGGCGTCCGGTAATAGACATAGTGGATGAGGCCCGCCGAGAGGTCGACGTTGTCTCCGGCGGGCAGGGCATAGGACACGATCAGATTGAGCTCGTCGGCGGTTTTGAATTCGGCGCGGTTTGCGGAGGCGAAGCTGAACCAGGCCTCGACGCTGAGGCCGCTGTTCCCGAAATCGAAGGTCAGGGAGGGCTGGAAGGCCGGTTTGTTTTCGGGATAGAGATCGAATCCGCGCCAGATGTAGCGCGAGACGATGTCGGCCTGGCCTGAAACCTGAATTCCGGCATGGAGCGGAACGAGAGATGCGGCCATCGTCAGCAAGACAACGGTTTTTTTCATGAGGTCCTCTGTCTACGGCTGGGATTCGAACGCGGAATTTTATCATGGAACTGTGACGGTGCGAATTGGCTTGAGCGAATCGGCGAATTCCGATCGACATCATGCCGAGCTCATGCAGAAGCTCAATATGGTGATCGGGGCGTTCTTCAGCGAAGTCGGTGTCGATTTTCTGGAGCGGCTCGCGGCTCTCGATGTCGATCGGTCCAGGCTCCAGAGAGGCTTCAAACTCGACAGGAGCTGGGACGACAAGCGGCTCAAACAGGCGGTGGCGGATGCGGCCGCGGGGGGATTCGATCTGAAAACGACACGGGAATCCATTCGGGAGATGCGCGGCTTTCTGAATGAAAAAAGACGGTTTCCGCTCCAATCCGCTCGACCGCGAGTCGCGGATAGAAGTCAAAGAATGATCCTGAAATAAAATATTGATTTAAGGGGGCGAATTCTGTTATAAGCGGAAGAAAACCCAGGCTCAGGAGGTTCTCATGTCTCGTCCCTTTCACCGTTTTGTCTGTGCGTTCGCGGCGGCCGCCCTGCTTTTAGCGCCCGGTGCCGCGGTCTTTGGCCAGGCGGCCCAAGCCAAGGAGGCCAAACCCGCCGCCTTCGATGCCGCGACCGTTATCAACCAGCTCAAGGCCCGAAACATCGGACCGGCCAATATGGGCGGCCGGGTCGTGGACCTGGCCGTTCCCGACAGCGACACGACCGTGATTTATGCCGCGGTCGGTCCGAGCGGGCTCTGGAAATCCGTCGATTCCGGAATCACCTGGATTCCGTCCTTCCATGAGGAGGCGACTGTCGCCGTCGGCGCCGTGGCCGTCTCTCCGAGCCACCCCGACATCGTCTGGGCCGGAACCGGGGAGGCCACCGCCCGGAACTCCGTCGCGCCCGGCGACGGCGTCTATAAATCCGAGGACGGCGGACGGACCTGGAAGAACATGGGCCTGGCCCGAACGCTCTTCATCAGCCGGATCGCCATCGATCCCGTCAACCCCGACATCGTCTATGTCGCGGCCCAGGGCCATCTCTGGGGCTCCAACGAGGACCGCGGCGTCTACCGTACGCAAGACGGCGGCAAGACCTGGAAAAAAGTCCTTTATCTCGATTCCGGAACCGGCGCCTCCGATCTGGTCATGGACCCTTCGAACTCCAAGATCCTCTATGCCGGAATGTGGGACCACCTCCGAAAACCCTATCATTTCCGAAGCGGCGGTCCGGGGAGCGGACTTTACAAAACCACGGACGGCGGCGACACCTGGACTCCGTTGACGCAGGGACTGCCCAAAAAACCCTGGGGCCGGATCGGGCTCGGCGTGGCCCGCAGCAACCCCAATGTCGTCTACGTTCTCATTGAAGCGGAAGGCGAGGAGCGGGGCCTTTTCCGCTCGGAGGACAAAGGATTCACCTGGCGGCGCATGTCCGACGCCCGCACCTACGACCGGGTCAACTTCCGGCCGTTCTATTACAGCCGCCTCACCGTGGACCCCTCGAACGAGCTTGTGGTCTATGTCTATTCGGGAAGCTGTTTTGTCAGCCGCGACGCCGGCCGAACTTTCGAGCAAATTTTCCGCGGCGCCCATCCCGATCACCACGCGGTCTGGGTGAATCCGGATAACCCGCGCCATGTGATCAGCGGGAACGACGGCGGAATCGACATTTCCTGGGACGGAGGGGTCAATGCCTACGGCGTCGCCTCGCAGGCCTGGGCCGAAGTCTACAATGTCGGGTTCGACATGCGCGATCCCTATTATGTGAATGTCGGTCTCCAGGACAACGGCAATTGGCTGGGCCCGTCCAATACAAGGGAGCGGGCCGGCATCCTCAACCATTACTGGATCCCGACGGGCGGAGGAGACGGATATTATGCCCAGTTTGACCCCATCGACTGGTGGGTCATGTTCCGAAACCTCCAGATGGGCGGAATCGAGCGCCATAACCTGAAAACGGGGGAATCCCAGCGCGTTCGGCCGGAGGCGCCTCTCTCCGAGCCGCCTTACCGGTTCAACTGGAACTCGCCCATTCTGCTCTCACGCCATAACCGCTTTGTGCTCTACTTCGGCGGAAATTACCTGTTCAAGTCCACGGACCGGGGCATGTCCTGGACCAAGGCGAGCCCGGATCTGACGACCAACGATCCGGCCAAGATCATCGATTCGGGCGGGTTGACGATGGACAATACGGGGGCGGAAAACCACTGCACCATCCTGACCATCTCGGAATCGCCCTTGAAGGAAGGTTTGATCTGGGTCGGGACGGATGACGGCCAGGTCCAGGTCACACGCGACGGCGGCGCGACCTGGGAAAACGTGACCAAGAATATCCGGGGATTTGCCGCCCACGACAACTGGGTGACGCGCATCGAGGCCTCCCATCACGTTGAAGGCGGCGTCTATCTCACCGTGTCGCGCCACCAGGTCGCCGACTACAAGCCTTATGTCTTCAAGAGCACGGACTTCGGGAAGACCTGGACGTCCATCCGCGGCAACCTGCCCGAATACGGCTATCTCCATACCGTACGCGAAGATATTGACAATCCCAACCTGCTGTTTGTCGGCTCGGAGTTCGGTTTGTTCATCACCTTGGACGGGGGGGCGAACTGGATTTCTTACCGGAACGGCTTCCCGACGATCGCCGTGCGCGACATCAAAATCCACCCGCGCGACCGCGATCTCATCATCGGTACCCACGGCCGCGGCGTCTGGATCATCGACGACATCCGGGCGCTTTCCGGCCTGACGGCCGAGGGCATGAAGGCTGAAGCCCTCCTTTTCGACGTCAAACCGGCGACGCTTTTTGCCACGCGGACGACGGTCGACATGTACAGCGATCCGGGTTATGCCGGCGAGAACTCGCCCTACGGCGCGGCTCTCACGTATTATCTGAATCCGGCCGCGGCCAAGACCGCCAAGATCAAGCTGGCCGTCGTCGACAAGGATGGGCGCGAGATCGCCTGGCCGGGGTTGACGAACAACCCCGGTCTCAACCGGATGTATTGGAATCTTCGGGAAGGCGCCGCGCCTTCGGCCGCGGCCATGGCGTCGGCGGGGGGATGGGGAGGCCGCGGCGCGGCCATGGGTCTCTTCGGACCCTGGGCGCTTCCGGGCGAATACAAGGTCGTTCTGGAGGTGAACGGCCGGGTTCAGGAAAAGCCGCTTATCGTCCGCGAAGACGAACTCCAGGATCACACGATGGAAGAGCGGGAAATGGGACGGACCTACTTCCTTGAAGCCAGGGAATTGTCCCGCAAGGGAAGGGAACTCATCCAGGCACTCGACGGTCTGACGAAACAGTTCGAAGAACTGGCGCCGCGGATCTCGGCGATCAAGCCCGCCGACGTGGCGTTGACGGTGGCCTTCATGGCCGTCCGGGACAAGATCGATGAGATCAAGGCCGTCTATTTTCTGAGCCCGCCGGACCAGGGCTTCTTCCGCAAGCCCATCCTTGTCGCTTTCCGGGGCGGCACGGCGGCCGAGCTTGTGATCGGCGTCGTCGGCGCATTCGGCGGCATGGGTCGTCCGACACAGACGGCGATCGACCAGATGAACGATTTCAAGAACTTCATCGCCCCGCTCCTCGCGGCCCTCGATGACATCCGGAACAAAGACATTCCGGCGCTCAACAAGCTTCTGGCTGAAAAAGGAGTCCCTTACTTGAAGTAGGTTGCTTGACTTTGGAAAGCTCCAGTCGGATTAGATATCGAGGTTGATTTCCTGGCGGTAGTCGACGTTGATTTTTGCCCGCGAACCGGGCCGAGGCTTGAGAAGCTTGATCGCCCGCATAAAAAGCCTGTTGCGGCGCCGCCACATCCGGTTGAGATTTCGGGCATAGTGGGCGATCGCCACGCCGAACCACTCTCCGGCCAGAAGCTTGCGGGCCGTCTGTTTTAACGAATAGAACTTCTTGTGGGCGAAGATCTGTGCTTTCTGCAGGTCAAAGAGCGAAAACCGGGCGGGTTGGAAGACGGCGTGATGGGCGTCGTAGAGAGTCCAATCGTGAAATTGAATCCGGTTCTCGGAGGAGATCCGGTTATAGAACTCCGAGCCGGGAAGGGGTGTCAGAATCAGAAACTGTGTCGATGTCAGCCTGGATTTTTTGGCCCACCGGACCGTTTTCCGGACGGATTCCCAGTCGTCCTGGTCGAACCCGAGGACGAACATGCCATGAATTTTGATGCGGTGGCGGCGCAGGATCTTGACAGCCTGGGCGATTTCGGCCACGGTCTGCTTTTTTTTCATGTCCTCGAGGCTTGCCGGGTTCACGGACTCGAAGCCGATGTAGAGGGTGTGGCAGCCGGAGCGCTTCATGAGACGGACAAGATCGGGGTCGCGGGTGATGTCGGCCCGGACTTGGGTCGTCCAATTGAACTTGAACTTTTCGCGGATCATGGCTTCGCAGAGCTCCCGGGTCCGTTGAGGGTCAGCCGCGAAATTGTCGTCGTAAAAGAAAATGGAGTTTTTCCGGCTGTCATAGAGCCGGAGTTCCTCGATGATGTTTTCCGTCGAACGGTGGCGATATTTCCGGCCGAACATCCCGGTCACGGAACAGAAGGAGCAGTCATAAGGGCAGCCGCGCGAGGTGAGTACGGGAATCGAACTCATGCGTCTTTGGCCCGGAGCGTCGGGCTTGAGGAGTGTGAAGTCCGGGAAAGGGATGGTGTCGAGGTTTTCCGCCCGGGGGGCCATGGGGTTGTGGTGAATTCGGCCGTCGGCGTCCCTGAAGGAGAGGTTCGGGACCTCAGCGAGAGGCGTGCCGTTTTCGCGGGCGTCCATGAAGGTCGCAAGCGCCGCCTCGCCCTCGCCGCGGATGACGAAGTCGGCATGTTCCAGAGCCTCCTCGGTGAGAAATGTCACATGCGGCCCGCCCATGATGACGGGGATTCCCAGGCCACGAACCCTGTCGGCGATGGCATAGGCTCGAGGCGCCGTCGAGGTGATGGTCGAGATGCCGACGAGATCGGCTGAGCCGATGACTTCGAAATCGAGCCTTCTGAAATCTTCCACGAAGACTTCGACTTCGCAACCGCGGCGCTTCATCATCGTTCCCAGAATGAGCGTTCCCAAACGGGGGAGCGGGAACTGCGAAAAGATGTGAAGATCCGGGGCTTGAGGTTCGATGAATATGAATTTAGACATGGCCGGCCTCCTTGAGCGGGTCGGCCCGCTTTCGATTTTTCGCCTGAAGGGCGAGAATGTCTTTTCTCTTTTTCTTGAGCAGGTCCTCCCATCGATCGATGCCTTCTCGGAGAAGCTTCATCCTGTCGAAGAGCGCCTGAATGGCCTCGATCATCCCCGCAAGTTTCGCTTCCACTTCGGATGGGGGGAAGGAGGCCGGGTCGGCTTCGATGACCAGAAAAGTCCGGACGTCGTCTGAGAGAGCCTTGATTTCTTCCAGGGTGTAGCCGAAGAGCTGGAGATCGCGGATGAGCTGGCACAGGAAAATGTAGGACTCGGGATAGAGGCGGAACCCGCCCTCGGTCCGCATGTCGGGCTCGAGGATGCCCTTGTCCTCCCAGTGCTTGATGGTCCGGGGACTGACACCCGAACGTTCGGCCAAGGCGCCGACCGTGAGATAACGGTCCTTTTCAGGAGAAGGGTCGGGGCCGCGTCCGTCGATGGGCAGCCCGACCTTGCGGATGATTTTCTGGATGGCCTCGGCGCCGTAGCCGAGTTCCCGGAGTTTGCGGATATGGGCGATTTTCTCCAAATTCTCTGCCGTAAAAAGCGGCAATTTGTCGTCACTGAAGCCGAACGGCTTGAGAATTTTGATTCGGGTCCATTCGGCGATGTCGTCGGGTGTTGCGCCGGTTTTTTGGGCCAGTTCATCAAGAGAATAAACATCTTTTTTCATAATGCACCTATGCGTATATGATAGCTTATAGAAAATAAGACATGCACGTATAAGAATATATTGCCGGGAGGGCTGTTTGTCAAGGTTTTTTTTCGTTCTTGACATGTAACCGGATGAAGAAGCAATATGAAATGGTGAATGCGCAGACATCTCCGCATTGACAATGATGTCATCCAACAAAGGGGAGGCCATGAATCAACGAAAAACGAGGAATGAAGGATTTCATGGGTCATGCCGGTGTCTGTCGCGCCGGAGCTTCTTAAGAGATTGTGGAGTTCTGGCGACGGCGGCCGGCGCCGGCTTGGCCTTTTCGGGTTCGGGGGGATGCGGAAGATCCTCTTCCAAAGATGGAACCCGGGTGAAAGTGGGCGTCGTTTTTGTGACGGCGCGGCGCGATTTGGAAGTCTGGCCCTATGTGAATTTCGATTATGAGTCGCGGAAAACGGAAATCCTGCAAACCCTCCAGGGCGAAATTCCCGAAATCGAGTTCATCCCGATCGACGTTCAGGGGACGCCCGACGAGGAAATTCCCAAGGTGCGGGAGTTGGCCGGCCGGGTGGACGGCCTTCTTGTTTCCGTGATGTGCACCAACTGGTGGCTGACATCCTCGTTGTTTCCCGCCGTCGGAGAACTCAACATCCCCGCCCTTCTCGTGGATGAACCCTACGCGGGGTCGGGCGTTTTTCTTTGTCACGGCGCCGCTGCGGTGCGCGGAGGGGCGAAGCTTGTGATGCTCTCGACTTGCGGTTTCCAGGACGTCGTGGAGACGGCCCGCTGTTTCGGTCTGTTAAACAGACCCGAGGCTTCCCTCGATCGTTTCTTCGCCGCGGCCGACCGTGTCCGAAGGGCCAATTTCGCGACTCCCGGCGATATGTCCTGTCTGGAAGATCCCGTCAAAATCGCCGATGTCTCGGAGGTTCTTCGCAGGCTGAAGGAAACAAAGATTCTCCGTGTGGTCGGCGACAAGGGCGAGTCATCAAGAGTTTTAGGGACTCTCGTTGAGACCGTGACCTTCGAAGAGATCAATGCCGTTTATCGGGCGATCGATCGCGATGAAGCGGCATCCTGGTCGGATCGCTGGATCGCTGAGGCCCGCGAGGTCATCGAACCGACCCGGGACGATATTCTCAATGCGGCGGCCGTTTATCTGTCCATGAAAAAGCTTCTTGAGAAGCGGGGCGCTCAGGCCGTCACCATGGACTGTCTGGGAGGGTTTTACAGCGGAAAGCTTCCCGGATACCCCTGCCTGGGTTACCGTCAAATCAACGACGACGGGCTGCAGTGTGGAACCTGCGAGGCTCAGATCCAGGATATGACGGCCATGATGATCTGCCGGTATATGTTCGGACGGGCGAGCTATACCTCGGATCCGGTTCTCGACACCTCGACGAATCAGATCATCTATGCCCATTGCGTGGCGCCGACGAAGATGCTCGGTCCGAACGACGCGGCCAATCCGTTCCTCATCCGCTCTCATGCCGAAGACAACAGGGGCGCCTCGATCCAGTCCCTTCTCCCGGTCGGATACATGACGACGAGCTTTCGTTTCAACAGGGACTATTCGGCCATGGCCGTTCATCAGGCCAAGACGGTCGGCAATGTCGACGAGCCCAAGGCCTGCCGGACGAAGCTCGCCGCGGAAGTCAAGGGCGATATCGAGAAGCTTTTTTATGAATGGGACCGCTTTTCCTGGCACCGCCTGACGGTCTACGGCGATGTCCGTGAACCCCTGGAGGAGTTGGCTCGCGCTCTGAAAATGGACGTCGTCCGCGAAGCGTGAACGGCCGAGTGATAAAAAACGACGCAGAGGCGGCGCTTCGAATCTTTGCGGATCCGGTGGGGAATTGCATTGAGGTGGTAAAATATCAAAGAGAGGAGGGATCATGGCCCGGGAAAGACAGGTCCGCAAGGTTTTAATCAGCCAGCCGACCCTGGAAGGCGCGGGGGTTCATCTGCGCCGCGGGTTCGGGTTCCGAGAGGCGCCGCTGTTCGATCCGTTTCTTCTTTTCGACGATTTCCGCCAGGACGATCCCGAACGTTATCTCCCCGGCTTTCCCTGGCATCCCCACCGCGGCATCGAGACGATCACCTACATGCTTCGCGGCACGGCCGAACACGGCGACAGCATGGGAAACGCCGGCGTGATCGGACCCGGCGACGTCCAGTGGATGACGGCCGGACGCGGCATCATCCATCAGGAAATGCCCAAAGGTGGCGCCGACGGCCGCATGGGCGGCTTCCAGCTCTGGGCCAATCTGCCGGCGTCTCAAAAGATGATGGATTCCCGCTACCGGGACGTGAAAAGCGCCGATATTCCCGAGGTGGCGCTTCCTGGAGGCGTCACAGTCCGGATCATCTGCGGGGAGGTGGGCGAGACCCGCGGGCCGGTCCGCGACATCGTCATCGATCCCGAATACCTCGATGTTTCGGTTCCGGCGGGCGCCGAGTTTGTCCATCCGACAAAACCCGGCCACACCGTGATCGCCTATGTCTTCGAGGGGGAAGGGATCTTCTCGCGCGGCGAAAAGGCGCCGGACTTCGAATTCGAGCCGGCCGAATATTTTGATCTGGATTGGAAACGCACGCTCGGCGACCATTCCGTCGTTCTCTTCGGAGACGGCGACCGGATCCGGGTCGCGGCCGGAGACGTGCCCGTGCGGTTTCTGATCATGTCGGGACAGCCCCTCGGCGAACCCGTCGCCTGGCGGGGGCCGATCGTCATGAACACGCAGGAGGAACTCCGGACGGCCTTCAAGGAATTCCGCGACGGAACCTTCGTCAAGGATTTTTCGAAGCCAAGCAACGATAAATAAGGAGGCCGAGGGCGGCCAGGCCAAGACTTGCCAGGGAATGGAGCGGCCGGTTGATCAGGAGATTGAGCCCGAAGCCGCCGCTGATGAGGATGAACACGAGCGGGGTCACCGGGTAGGCCAGCGTCCGGTAGGGCCTCGGCCGGTCGGGCATCGTTTTCCTCAACCGGATGACGGCGAACGCCGTGATCGTGATGAAGACGGTGTCGGCGAAGACGAGATAAGTCGCGATGTCGGCGAATGTCCCCCAAAACAGGAGAAGAATGGCGGCCCATGAAGCCTGAAGCAGGATGGCCCGTGCCGGAGTCTTGAAGCGCGGGTGAATCCGGGCCAGCCCCTTGAAAAACACGCCGTCCGCGGCCATGGCAAAGAAAATCCTTGGCGCCGAAAACAGGCAGATGCCCACCGTCCCGAAGGTTGAAACAGCGATCGTCGCCGCGATCAATGTTCCGCCCCACGGCCCGGCCCGGCTCATGGCTTCGGCGGCGACGCTTTGCGATGCGGCGATATCGGCGATCGGCATCAGCGAAAGATAAGCCAGGTTGATGAGGATGTAGACGGTCCCGACGATGAGTGCGCCGGCCACCATGGCCCGCGGCACCGTCCGCGCCGGATTCCGGGCCTCGCCCGCCAAATACGAGGCGTGCTGCCAGCCGCCCGACGAGTACCAGACGCCGACAAAAGCCAGGGCGAAGGCGGCCAGGGGCGACAGCGTGGGGTCGACAAGCGAGACATTGGGCGCGGTCCAGGCCAGGGTTTTTCCGTGCGTGCCCAGCGTCAGTCCGATCACGGTCACGGCGCCCATTCCGAAAAGCTTGAGCCCGGTGAAAAACCCGGCGAAGATTTCGGACAACTTGGCTCTCAAGACATTGACGACGCAGACCGATGCGATGGCGGCAAGCGCGATAACAGTCGTCGACGAAAAGGGGAGAGCAAAGAGATAGGCAAAATATCGGGCGAAGACGATGCTCAGCGAGGCAATGGCGGCGGCGTTGACGACGGTGAAGGTGATCCAGCCGAAAAGAAATCCGACGACCGGACCGTAGGTTTCCCGCAAATAGGCGTATTGGCCGCCCGCGCCCGTGAACATCGATCCCAGTTCGGCGAACGTCAGGGCGCCCGTCAGCGAGACGACGGCGCCCAGGCCCCAGGCCGCAAGAATCAGAAGCGGCGAGGAGAGATATCCGGCGATCATGGACGGCGTGAAGAAAATCCCGGCACCGATGCACGATCCGACGGCGACGAGCGTCAACCCCGGAAGCGTCAGCATGCGGGACGGTTGGGCCGGCGACGGACTCGCCGCGCCGGTTTCCTTTCTCACGACTTAGCCCGCCTCATCCCGCGTTCTCCCATCGCTTTCAGCAGCCGGGTTCATTCCTCGACGCTCGATATCTTGTCACAGCCGTCTTTCGCCTCCGGCATGACTCTGTCCGGAGTCGAGCTTTGATATCCGTGAACTTTCGTCATCCGTCACTCTCCGCGAATGACTCCGCCTCCTCGACGGCGATCCTTGCCCATTCCCACAATCTTCGCGGCTCGTGATGGACGGTGCTGATGTCCTTCATGATGATCTCGACGGCCAGCCCGCGTGTCCGCTGGAGGGCATCGCGGATCTCCGCCCGCGCCCGTTCCGGGTCCCAGCGTTCCTCGGCCAGAATGGCCGGGTTGGGCTTCCAGGAGAAGACGAAGTCCGTTCCGATCGCCGCCGCCCCCTTGTCGATATCGGCCCAGGGGCTCATGGAGATTTTCCGGAGCCTCGGGATCGACTTCAGAATATCGATCTTGTTGTGCAGCGCGTCGCAGCATCCGTAGTAGTTCAGCCCGAAGCGCTCGAGCCAGCGTCTCTCATAGCGCAGGGCGAATTCCTCGTGCATGGCAGGAGAGACGTCGGAGAAAATCTGGGCCGCCGCGCATCCCCACTGGTCGATCGGCCGGACGCGCCGCGCGTCGAAACCCGGCGCCGGAAGATCGCTCGCGTAACCCAATCCACCCGAACCCACCCGGTGATTCCCCTCGCTCCAGGCGAGCAGATTCAGATTCTCCCACTGATCCAGCCGGGAAAGATACGCATCGACAAGTCGGGATACGGCTGCGTGAACAAGCTCGGGGCGTAACACGAGATCGGTCAACACCGGCTCGACACCCCACCAGGTAACGAGGATGTCCCACGGCGCGGTCCAGGCGTGAACGATGCCTCGCATCTCGGCGGGAAGACACCCGCCCAGAAGCTGTCGCGTCTTCGCCAAATCGGCTTCGCTCCTTGCGGCGTCATATTCGATTTTCGGCGTCATGATCTTTGCGATGTCCGCCTCATTGCGGAATTGGGATGTGAAGGCCCGGCTGACCACGGTGTTTTCCGGGTCCGTCTTGACGATGCGGACCTTTTCCTCGATTCCGAACCCCGAATCCGAGACGGCGGGCGGCGCGTAATAAACCGGATCGACGGCCATGTCGCCCGGCATGTGACGCCAACTGTAGATCGTCCGCCGCAGAGAAAGCTCGATGTTGCGGGCGAAGGGATCCTCACAACGGAGCGTCAATTCCCTTTCGACATCCATTTCGTTCCAGGGCACCTCGTCCATCCAGACCATGGGCTTGACCGGCCGTAAATCATTCAGAGCTCGCCACCTCTCTGCGGTCATCTTGTGGACGGGAAGCGCTGCGATTTCGGCCGTCTCCGCGGCCAGCCGCCGGATCACCTCGGCGTCTTTTAGGTTGATCGTGTCACTCATGGTCCCTTATTCATACTGGAAATCGTCCCGGCTTTCAATTCCGGGATCTTCCCGAACCTCGAACGCCGCCGCTCCGGCCGGAAGGCCGTCGATATCTTCCGGATCCAGGATGGCCTTGAAATTCCCGCCGCATCGGCCGATAATGAACCGGACCGGAGGACGGCATGACCATCAGGGAAAAACTTGAAGAGCTCGAAAAGCGGACGCTGGCGCCCCAGGCCTGCCTGAGCGCCCGGTCCCGGGGCCGCTCCCGAACCGAAACGCCCCATTCCATCCGGACGGCCTTTCAGCGCGACCGCGACCGGATCATCCATTCGAAATCCTTCCGCCGTCTCAAGCATAAAACCCAGGTTTTCCTTTCGCCCTTCGGCGACCACTACCGGACGCGCCTGACCCACACTCTCGAAGTTTCGCAGATCGCCCGGACAATCGCCCGGGCTCTGCGCCTCAACGAGGACCTGGCCGAGGCTGTCGCGCTCGGCCACGATCTGGGGCATACCCCCTTCGGGCATTCGGGAGAGGCCACTCTCAACAGCCTCGTCGAAGGCGGCTTCCGCCACGCCGAACAGAGTCTGCGGGTCGTCGAAAAGCTCGAACACGACGGCAGAGGGCTTTTCCTGACCTGGGAGGTCCGCGACGGCATCATCGGCCATTCCAAGGGTCGGGGCGAGATTCTGGGCGAAGGCGCCAAGAACATGCCGGCCACCCTCGAGGGCCAGGTCGTCCGCGTCTCCGACGTCATCGCCTATGTCAATCACGATCTTGACGACGCCATCCGGGCGGAGATCATTTCCCAGGGCGAGATCCCGCCTCACATCATCCGAATTCTCGGCAAGTGGCCGGCCACCCGGATCGACCGGCTGGTCATGGATGTCGTTGAGGCCAGCCTGTCCTGCGGCCTGGAAAGGATCGCCATGACCCCCAGGATCATGAAGACCATGACGGAACTCCGCGACTTCCTTTATGACCGGGTTTATTTCGGGGGTGGGGCGCGGGAGGAGCTGGCCAAAACGGAAAAAATCGTCCGCGAACTCTATGCCTGGGCGCTCGACCATCCCAAAGGACATGTCAAGGACTTCCCTCCGGGCGATCTGCCGGCGACGCGCGCTGCCGATTTCATCGCCGGGATGACGGACCGCTTCGCCCTCGATCTCTACGAATCGATCTTTCTCCCGCGCTCCTGGCGCGTTTAGCCCGCCGGTTCCGGATTTCGGCGTTTTCGCAGTGATCTGCGATGAATCGCATGCGCCGCGCTTGACAGTTCCTGAATCTTCATCTGTTAGGCTTTTGACATCCGTCCCCGAGAGGCGTATGATTTCTCTCATGAAAACACGTCATAACACCAGTTATCCCTCCGCGCGGGCCCGCGGCCTGCGTGCCGCAAAGGTCCCGGCTTTTGCCGCCATCCTGGTCGTGGCCCTGGGGGCGAGCCTCTTCAGTCAGTACGACGTCCCTTTCGTCCCCACGCCGCACGAAGTCGTCGATGAAATGCTCCGAATGGCCGGAGTGAAAAAGGGCGACATTCTCTACGACCTGGGCTGTGGAGACGGCCGGATCGTCATAAAGGCCGCCACAAAATTCGGGGTCAAAGGAACGGGAATCGACATCGATCCCGAGCGCATCGCCGAGAGCATCGCCAATGCGAGGGCGGCCGGGGTTTCCGACATGGTCCGGTTCCTCAACCAGGATCTCTTTGAAGCGGATTTCTCCGACGCCACTGTCGTCACGCTTTATCTTCTGACTTCGGTCAATCTCAGGCTGCGTCCCAAACTTCTCAGGGAACTCCAGCCGGGAGCGCGCGTCGTCTCCCATTACTTCGAAATGGGCGATTGGGAACCGGAGCAGTCCTCCGAAGTCAGCGCCACCTACGACGATCACGGCGTTTATTTCTGGATCATTCCGGCGAATATCACGGGTGTCTGGGACTGGACCATGGTCGGTCCGGCCGGAAGCCAAAAGACCACCCTGGATGTCAAGCAGAGGTTCCAGAAGTTTTGGGGCACGGCCGAAACATCGGGCGGCCAATTGACGCTCATGGACCCCCAACTGAAGGGTGCCGATGTGCGATTTGTCCTTCGGCACGACACTCCCGCCGGAGTCGCTCTTCACACATTTGAGGGCGTTGCCAAGGGCGATGTCATCGAAGGCACGGTCACAATTTCCGGAGTCGGAGCCAAGAGCAAACAGCCTTGGAAGGCCGTCAGGCGGCCCGATACCAAGGTCAGCATCGTCGAGTAATATCAGAGAATCGGCGCCGGGTGGACCGTCGGCCGATTTGATGATCTCCCGACAAGTCTCGGCGCGTGATCGAAGATCGGGGCTTCTGTCCGAACGGATTTGCCATTATAATAAGATCCGGATGACCATGAAGTCTGATTTTCCCCGCATTCCCGGCTACTGGATCGAGCGGGAACTGGGCCGCGGGGGAATGGGCATTGTTTATCTGGCCCACGAAGGGAAGCTGGACCGCATGGTTGCCATCAAGGTGGTCGAGCTTCTCAACATGCAGGCCGGCGAACAGGCCGAGCGTTTCATCAACGAATCGCGGACGGCGGCCCGGCTGCAGCATTCCAACATCGTCCCTATCTATGATGTCGGATTGGAGGGAAACCTCTACTACATGGCTGTGGAATACTTCCCGGGCGGCACGCTGCGCGATCTTTTGAACGCCGGGCCGATCCCCGGAGGGGCGCTTCTTGTGGTCGAGAGGCTGGCCGATGCGCTCCATTACGCTCATAGCCTGGGATTCATTCACCGCGATGTCAAACCGGAAAACATCATATTCCGCCGGGACGGCACGCCCGTGCTTTCGGATTTCGGAATTGCCCGGGCCGTGGACGCCATAACGCGGTTGACCCAGGCGGGAAAGGCAGTGGGAACGCCCCACTATATGAGCCCGGAACAGGCCCGGGGTTTGGATCTGGACGGCCGGGCGGATCTCTATTCCCTGGGCGTTGTTTTTTATGAAATGCTGACGGGGGATGTCCCCTATGAAGCCCAGGACAACATCGCCGTGGCCATCAAGCATATCCAGGAACCGATTCCCGGGCTTCCTCCCCACCTGTCCCATTTCCAGTCTCTTCTCGAGAAGATGATGGCCAAGGACCGGGAGGCGCGGGTGCAGACGGGCGAGGAGCTTTCCCGGCTCATCCAGGAGATGCAGGACAAGGAAAAGGCTTGGCCTTTTTTGACGGCGGGGCGGGAGACAACGGCGGATCCGGCAGGGGATGGCCGCCGGGCTGGACGGGCGAAAAAAGCCGGCAAAAAAAAACTCACCGGAAAAACGGCGAAGCAGGGAACCTATGGGGCGATCCTGAAAAAAATGAAGTTCCTGGTGTCGTCGCTGGCCGGCGCCCTGGTCTTTGCTCTCGTTCTGATCGTCATTCTTCTTGCCAGGGGAGGCCGGGAAGTGGCCAAGGATTCCGTCCTGCGACCTTCGGGAAGTGACGCGGTTTTGACGGAAGATTTGTCGGCCCTTTCGGATCGCGAATACCATGACTATCTTTCCAAAGCGAGGGCGTCGCTGGACAGGGGAGATTTGGAGGATGCCGGGATGAAAATCGCCTTGGCGGAAACGATCGTCAAGGGAGGCGTCGAGTCGGAATCGCTCAAAACCCTGATCGAGCAGGCTGAGACGGCCAGACGCGCAGAGAAGCGAAGGCAGGACCAGGCCCGCCGGACCGCGGATAAGCCCGTCCGCGTGGAGGAACCCAGACAAGAGGATCTTAAGGCGCATGAGGCGGACGACGCGGCCTGGAGTATGGCCGCAGCCGTCGGAACGGAAGAGTCTCTGAAAAGCTATATCGAGAACTATCCGGCCGGTCGATATGTCGCCGATGCCTGGAAAAGGATCGAAGATCTTCGGACCGCCGCCCGTGAACGGACGAAAGAAGAGGAAAGGAAGAAATCGGAGGATGCCGATCGTTCCGTCGAGGATCTTCCCGAGACCAAAGCTTCCCGCGGGGATCTCGTTCCTCTGGCGGATGTCGATACCGAACCTCTCGCGATCACATCCCCTGAGCCGGCTTATCCGGAATCCGCCCGGCGGTTCCGCATTGAAGGCGCGGTCGTCGTCGATATGCTTGTTTCCGAATCGGGAGACGTCATCGATGTGCGTACGATCAAGGGCATTGACGGTTATACCGCTTTCGAAAGAGCCGCCGAAAGTGCCGTCCGGAAATGGCGCTTTCGTCCGGCTATAAAGGACGGCGTTCCCGTCAAAGTCTGGAAATCCCAGACTTTTGTCTTTAAGACCGGTGGATAAGAGGACGTTAAATTCGGTAGAGGAGTTCGAAGCGAAGCCAGCCGGCGGATGAGGCGCCCGGCCGATAAAAGTCCCCGGGCCGGAAGTGCTCGAAAATGAGATGGCCGGTCAGGCCGGTGAAGACTTCGAAGTCGGTCCGGGCGATAACCAGAGTTCCCCGGTCCCGGCCCGTTCCGCTCAGAAACGCCGACGGCCGTCCCGGCTTGTCGGCCCACATCCTGTGAGCCGTGAGCGACAGCCGGACCTTCGGGTGCAGTGAGACGGCCAGGGTCGCATTCGGCGAGATGAAATTGCTCCAGTAGGCCACCCGGTCCTCGCGGATCATGGTGTAGATCAGCGAATCACTCCATTTCGGCCAGCGGCTGAAGACCGGGTCCCAACCCTCATGACGGTCCGTCGTTGTGTCGTCGCCGCTCAACCAGATGGCGCCCAGACTGAAGTCGACGGGTGCGGGAAGCCCTTTTTCCGCATGAAAATCGGCGAAGACATAGCCGCCGAAGGCCGAGACTCGGGCGTCCCCCCGGGTTCCGGTCTGGCAAGCGGCTTCTCCGCGGGCTTTGATCCCGGGAACCAGGGGGATCGTTGCCCGGAGTCCGCCCGTTGCAACGGCGGCCTCCGGATTCATTTCAACAGCGGCCGAGCGCTTATAAAGAAGATAGGGCTCCCAAGTCCCTTTTCCCGAAGCTGCGGTCAAGTAAAGACCGGCCCCCGTTTCCGGCTGTTCCACCATGGCCTGAGGTTTGGGATCCAGAACAGGCAGGCCGTCTGTTTCCGGTTGATGGACGACGAAGGCCGTGAGCGTCGTCCGGTCGGCAACAAGATCCCAATCGGTCCGAAGACCGTTGAAATAGACGGAACGCGAACCGTCGAGGGGCCCGCCGTCGGCGACGACAAATCCTTCGCCGAGCATCATGTTCCATCGTCCGGCCGTCAGACGGAGCGGAAGTCCCCCCGGACGGTTCCAGGCGAGATAAAGATTGTCGATGAAAATTTCGTCCGTTTGGAAGGGAATGTTTTCCGGGGCGAAATAATAACGGTTTTCGTTCGTGACCTTGACGGTGAATTCCAGCCCGGATGAAACCGCGGCCGTCAAGTTCAGGGAGGTCCGAACTCTCGTGTAGACACGGGCCTCACCGGCCGTATTATCGAGACTGACGGTGTTGTTCCAGCCTTCGATCCGGACCCGCTCCATGAACCCGAGCCGAATCCGAGGCGGGGGTTTGTCTTCGGTTTGAGCGGAGTCGGGCGGCCCGGAGGCTTCGGGTTCGGCCGGAAAGGCGCTTGCGACAATCCAACAAACCGCCAAAGAAAAAAGAAATGGGAAAACAATCCGCCGTGTCATGTGACATCTCCCGAGTGAACCTGCCGTCTTCCCGCCAGACTGACGAGCGGCGTCAGAGCAAGCGAGACCAGCATGCCGATCGTCCCGGCTTCGGGCGGGGGATAGGCGGAGAGAAAGAGACCGAGGGTCACGGTCAGGGCGCCGATCGATCCCGCCACGGCGCCGGCCCGGGTCGTTCCCTTCCAGAAAAGACCCCACAGGAACGGACCGAGAAAGGTCGCTCCGATGGCGCCCCAGGAAATGGCCAGGATGGAGACGATGGTCGCCGGCCGGACGAACGCCAACAGAACGGAGATCACCACAAAAATCGCCATCAGCACCCGCATCATCAGCGTCAACCCGCGGTCGGAGATATCGGGCTTGACGAAGCCGGCATAAATGTCGCGGGCCAGGGCTGAGCCGGCCATCAGGACAAGAGCCGCCAATGTGGACATCGAGGCCGAAAGGATGAGAAGCATGATGACCACGAGCAGGCCTTCGGGGACGATGCGGAGGAAAAGCTCCGGGATCAGGGCGTCGAAATCGGGCGTCCCGCCCGGAAAAGCGCGCGGCGTACCCTCAGGTGTGAGAAAGACGCGCGTTGTCGCCCCGATAAAGTAGGCCGTTCCCGTGACCAGGACGGCGAAGGCCGTCGAGGCGATCATGCCCAGCCGGATGGCTTTCCGATCCCGGATGGCATAGAATTTCTGGACGAGCTGGGGCATTGCAAACGGTGCGATGCTGGTCAGAAAGACAAGGGAAAAAAGCGGCCATAATCCCGGTGGTCCGACGGCCGAGGCCAAGTCCGGATCGACGGCCCGGAGGCCGGCCAGGATGGCCGCAAGTCCTCCGCCCTTGGACAAGGCGCCGTGGAGAAGGAGAAGAACGCCTCCGGTCATAACCATGCCGAAGACGACGTCGATCATGACCATCGAACGGTAGCCGCCCATGGTCAGGTAGAGGGCCGTGAACAGGCCCATGAAAATCAGCGCGGCCTCATAGGGGATGCCGAAGGTTGTCAGAAAAAGATAGGACAGGCCTATGAAGACCGCGGCCGTGTAGGGGATGAAAAAGACAAAGACGGCCGATCCCGCAAAAAACCTCAAAAAGCGGCTTTTAAAGCGTTTTTCCAGAAATTCGGCCATGGTGGCGACGCCGTAGGAGCGGGACATGTCGTGGACGCGGGGCGCAAGAAACAGCCAGACGCCGAGAACGCCGACAAGGGAGTTTCCCAGGGCGATCCACAGACCGGACAGGCCGAAAGACCAGCCGATTTTCCCGGCGAAACCGATGAACAGGACGGCCGAGAAATAGGCCGTGCCATAAGTGAAGGCGGTCATCAGGGGCCCGACTTTTCCGCCGCCGAGGAAAAAATCGGCGAACGTCCGTGTCCGGCGCAGGCCGGCCAGACCGATCCAAACGATAAGTCCGGCATAGAGGGTAAGAACAATGATTTTCAAAACCATAGCGGGCGCCTCATTCGAGGTTTTTCCGGATTCCGGGACATTAACACAGGGCGTCTTGACATGTCAAACAGCCGCCCTGAGAAATCAGCCTCGGCTCAGGCCGTCGGCTTCGGATCGCCGGGCGGAGCGGAGATTCCGAGGAGGATTTTGCGGGCATCGGCAAATATGACGGCCGCGAGAACGACCAGCACGAGGCTGATACCGCCCAACAGAAATCGTCCGGCCTTCAGAAAGCTGATCCCCTGGTAGAGAAGCGCGGCGACCGTCGTCACCAGCATGAACAGGGCGGGGTAGAGGGTTGCCTTGCGCGGCCGTTTCAAGCCGACCAGCCAGGCGGTGACCACGATCAGGGACAGGGCTGCGACGAGCTGATTCGAGGCGCCGAAGACCGGCCAGATGGCCTTATAGCCCTCCGTCGCGCCGAGGACGGCGGCGAAGACGATCATGACGATGGACGCCACCCAGCGATGGTTGAAAACGGCGGCTTTTTTCCCCAGAAGTTCCGAAAGGATAAACCGGCCCAGGCGGGCGCCCGTGTCCAGAGATGTCAGCACAAAGGCGTTCAGCATGATCATGCCGAAAAAGAGGCCCATGGTCAGGCTCATGCCGGGAAGGGAAGAGGTGATCCGGCCGTATCCCGTGGCGAAGGCCTTGACGGGATCGCCGGCTTCAGTCATCAGATATTGGAATCCGAATTGCGAGGGCGTTTTTGCAGGGTCCCAGACCAGAGCCGCGGCGGCGATCAGCACAACCAGGCCGGCCAGGGCCGCCTCGGTCAGCATGCCGCCGAAGGCGATAAGACGGCCGCTCCGCTCGTCCGGAAGCTGCTTGGCCGTCGTTCCTCCGGCGACGACGGAGTGGAAGCCGGAGATCGCGCCGCAGGCGATGATGACGAACAGCATGGGCCAGAGCGGCCCTCCGGCGCTCGAAAAGCCGGCGAAAGCCGGCGCATTGAGCTCCGGCCGGGCGACCACCAGTCCGAGATAACCGAGGCCCAGGCCGACGAAGAGAATCCACGTCGTGATGTAATCCCGGGGCTGGAGAAGGAACCAGACGGGCAGTGACGATGCGAAGTAGCTGTAAATGAGAAGCGCGAAAAACCAGATGGTCGGAGCCGGCAGGCCGAGTACGGATTCCGGAAGCGAGACGGGCAGATGGGCGCCCGCCCAGATAAGAAACGCCAGGACGGCCAGGGCCATAACGGTGCCGGGAAGGACGCCGAGACCTTTGCGATAGACGGCCCAGCCGAAGACCATGGCGACGAGAATCAGTCCGAAGGTCGGAACGACGATTTCGGGCTGGGAGACGAGGGTCTGGGAGGCGACGACGGCGAAGACGGCGATGACCAGGGTCAGGGCGAACCACAGGAACAGGGACAGAATGGTCTTGGACCGTCCGCCCAGAACACGGCCCGAGATGTCGGCGATCGAACGGCCGCTGTTTCGAACCGAGGCCATGAGAGATGTGTAGTCGTGAACGGCACCGAGGAAAACGCTGCCGAGCGCGATCCAGAGAACGGCGCCGAGCCAGCCGAAATACATGACGGCGAGAAGCGGCCCGAGGATCGGGCCGGCGCCGGCGATCGAGGAAAAGTGATGACCGAAGAGAAGCATCTTCTTGGCCGGGGAATAATCGACGTTGTCGCAGTTTTCGCAGGCCGGGGTGGCCCGAGCCGGATCCATCCGGATAATCTTTTTTTCGATGAATGCGCCGTAAATCCGGTAAGCGACAAAAAGCCAGGCTAAGAGAAGTCCCGCAATGAGCAGCGTATCCATGTCAGCCTCTCACGATGGCGATTCCGGTCTTCGGATAATATACAACAATCTCCCGGCAATTCCGAATGCGGTGGGGTTGAACGGAATCGTTCTTTCAGGATATCCGATCGACGAGATGCCGTAACTTTTCATAATAACGTCCGGCCCGGTGGATGACTTGGCCGGCGGTGATCAGGGCGATGACGTTGGGCCGGGTCCGTCCTCGGATCAAGTCCGACCAAAGCGCCCAAGGATAGAAGCGTGGACCGTTCGGCCTGATGACGACATTTTTGCGGGTGCCCGCCCGCCTAATCTTGCGGTGAAAGTGGAAGGAACCCCGGCCGTAGCGAAATTGAATGCGAAGATAATTCCAGGCGCTGGATTTTGTCTGATGATGCCAGACCCGGGCCTCCGGGCAGAAAGTTTGGCGATAGCCTGAGGCGATCAATCGAAAACTGAATTCCCGATCTTCCGAAGACAAGATGAATTTTTCGTCAAAACCGCCCAGAGACAGCCAAACATCCCGTTTGACAGCCGCATTTGCGGTCACGACAAGAATGACATTCCCTCGACTGTCGAGGCGATACCTGTAAAGAAATGCGAGGATGGAATTCCAGGCATCCCCGGCCGTGTTTCCTGGATATGGGTTCAGGGTCAGGCCGCCCGCGGCATCCCATTCTTGCGTTTGAAAGAGCCGGGCGAAACCGGTTAGCCAGTCCGGGGCCACGCGGCAATCGTCGTCGGTGAACGCCAAGTATTCGCCTCGGGCCTCGCGGGCGCCGAGGTTGCGGGCGTAGCCCGGGCCCCCGGATCGCGGGGCGTTCAAGAATCTGAGGGGGAGCCCGGCCCGGACTTCCGGAGTGATGGCTGAAAATGTCCAGCGACCGCCGTCGTTGACTAGAATGAGTTCCCACCGGTTGGCTGGGTAATCGAGCCGCAGGAAACTTTTCAGGCAGGCGCGAAGAGACTTCGGGCGGTTTTTTGTCGCGATGACGACACTGAATGTTGGATCCTCTGCAGAGAGGACGTTTCTCGTGTCGGACGGGTTTTGAGGGAATGCGCTCATTTTAGCCTGTCATGCGGTGTACCCCCAGCGCCGCATGGTTGGGCCGGCGATCTCTTCGATGGCATGGATTTGTTCCCGGGTGAGTTCATCCCGGTGTTTGCCGATGCTGGAATCGTGAATTTTTGACGTTGTGAAGCCATCAGGATCGACCCCGAGGTAACGGCCGAGGGTGCTCATTGCGGTTCGGGGATCCCGAATGAGCGATTCATAACGGAGCGTATGAACACGAGGGGCATATCGTTCCATCATATCCATGGATTTCACCCAGTGAGTTGCCACCTTCCAGGCCGTGTCGAGGCTTTTTCCAAAAGGCTTGCCCTTCCAGTCCGTGGCGGCTTTTTCGAGGGCCGATCGGGCCACATCGCGGGGGTCGCGGTAAATGATGATCCTCCGCAGATCGGAATAAGCGGCCAGTTTGTCCAGATGAAACACATACCGGGGATACTTGTCTCCGATGACGCGCGCCTCGGGAAACGCCGACTGATAAATGCCGATGACGTCTTGAAGCCGGACTATCTCAGGGGCCGCATTCTTCAGTTGGGTGGTCATGTGTTCATGAAAGTGAATTCCGGCTTCCCTGTCGGCTGACTTGTTCCCATTTGATTTTTGAAGGAAAGGCTTTTTCTTGCTCGGATCTCCGAGGCGTTTTAGGTAAATGGGAAGCGTCATATCGAGGGCGACAAAGCTTCGGTACTCGAAAGACATGACGATGTCCGGATGCGTATTGCATAGGGTGTTCAACAGTGTCGTTCCGGAGCGGGGGTGGCCGCCGATGATAACCGCCGTCGGATGGTTCATTTCGCGACTCCTCGTTTTCGGGGGGATGTTCGTACCCAGTCCATGCTGTGTTCGTAGCCCAGTTCGATCAGGAGGGTTCCGGCGACGGCCTGAAAGACCAAGGCGTCTTTTCGGGAGAAGGTGGTTTTCCAATCGCCGGCTCGGCCGCCGCGCCGGAATTTCCCCGCCCCGCCCCGATAATTCTTTGAAAAATCCGTTTTGTCTTCAATGATCTTCAGAAGCGCATCGTCGTAAGGGATGCCGCAGAAATCGAACATCTCCCGAAACTGGGATAGAGGATCATTCCTGAGAGTCTCATAACGGATTTCGAGAAAACGATCGGGTCCCAACTCCCGGCCGTAACGTTGTGCGCGCCGGACGGCATCGCCCCAAGCCTTAGCCGACGAGGCGATGGACCGGCCGAAGGACGACTTCCAAATCGGCACCCAAGATGCGGCGGCGTCCAGAACTGAGACGGCGACGTCGCGGCCGTCCCGCACGACGTGAATGAACCGGGACGCGGGAAAAATTTCCCCAATGAAGGGGATATGAAAGAGGTGGGACGGGCTCTTTTCGACGAGATAACGGTGTTCGTCCCCGACGGCGTGTCCCAGAATGGTTTCCGCGAATTCCCGGGCGTGGCGGACGAGTTCCTCCCGACGAAGCAGGCGACCCAACCCGGAAAATTTGGGCGGCCAGTGGGCTTCCGTAAAAAGGCTGCCGAGACCGTCTTTGGGCGTGAACAGCCACGATTCGAAAACCCCGGCAACCTTGGGATGGGCGTTGAAGATGTCGTAGACCCATGTTGTCCCCGACCGGGCGGCGCCGACGATGAAGATCGGGCCCGCGGCGAGCCGGGAAAGGGGAAGGTTTCTCATGTCATCCTTTCATCTGTTTCATATGAAGGTCGTAGAGTTCGGCGTAGCGACCCTTTTTCCGGATCAATTCCTCTTGGGTTCCCGTTTCTGCGATGCGTCCCTTATCGAGGACGATGATCCGGGCGGCCAGCCGCACCGTCGAGAACCGGTGTGAAATCAGGATGGCCGTCCGGCCGCGGGCCAGATTTGCGAACTGCCGAAACAGCTCGAATTCCGCCCGGGCGTCAAGCGCGGCGGTGGGTTCATCCAGGATCAAGAGCGCGGCCTGATCGCGGGCGAAGGCGCGGGCCAGGGCGATTTTCTGCCACATGCCGCCCGAAAGATCGAAGACGCCGAAACGCCGCCCCAGCATCGTTTCGTAACCCCGGGGCATGTCCTCGATGAGACGGCGGATCCCGGTTCTTTCGACGACACGGTCGACGTCCTCGACGGTCATGCCCTTGGCGATATTCCCGAACGCGATATTGTCGAAGGCCGAGGCTTCGTAACGGTTGAAGGTCTGGAGCACAAAGGCCAACTGCCGCTGAAGACATTCGGGGGAGATGCGCCGCGTGTCGATGCCGTCGATCAAAACCGCGCCTTCGGTGGGATCGTAGAGCCGGGCGAGAAGCTTAACCAATGTGGATTTTCCGGCCCCATTCTCCCCGACGAGAGCGACGGTTTCCCCCGGCTCAATCGTGAAAGAGATACCGCGGATCACGTCGCCGTCCGAACCCGGGTAGGCGAAGCGGACATCCCTGAACTCGATCTTTCCCCGGATCGCGTGTTCCAGGCTGTCATCTTTTTTCGCGATGTTCGGTTGAACGGCAAAAAACATGTTGAGATCGGCGATGTACAGGAGTTCGGCGACGGCGCCGGAGGCGGACTCGGCGACCTGGCTGAGCACCGCGCGGAGCCGGGCCGAAACCGCGATGAACAGCGTCAAATCGCCGATGGTCAGGGCTTTAGAAAAAATCTGTCCGACGATCCGCCCCATGAGGAGATACGTGACGATTCCGAGGACCATGGCATACGTCATCTCCATGATCGTCCGGCCGAGAAACAGTTTGCGGTCTTCCTTCACGAATTCCCGAAGCAGATTTCCATACTGGTCGATCAGCTTCGGCGACAATCCCAGAATCTTGACTTCCGGAGCCGAATGGCGTCCTGTCAATGTCGACGTGAAATACCCGGCCCAGCGGCGCTTGGTGGCCCGGGAATACTCCTTCTTGTAGACCTTTCGGGAATGCCGCCATTTCGAATACATGTAAGGGAGAAGGATGGGAAGCAACAGGACCAGGATCAGAGGTTCGACCGCATAGAGGATGATCACAAGAGAGAGCATCTGGACGAGGCCGGCGAAGAGATTGATCAGTCGGGACAGGAACTGCGAAAAGTGCATCGCCGGATTTTTTTGAACCCGTTCGAAAACGTCTTGAAGTTCCAGATCCTCCAATTGGCTGACATCGAGAGTTGCGGCATGTTCGAGGATGTCGCGGGACAGACGGAGAAGCAGGTTCTCTTCCAGACGATGTTTGAGGAAAGACGTGAGCGAACCGAGAATCTCCGAAGCCGCGGTGACGGCGAAGCCGAGAACAAGCCAGGGAATGACCGTCTGAATCCCGCCGGAGCCTCCGGCGATCAGACCGGCGACGGCATTGATGATTTGCTTGCCGATCCAGGCCAGGGCCGCCGGCAGCAGGTTTGTCAGGAAACTCAGAAACAGGATGCCGATCAGAAGATTCGGGCAGATAGCCCAGGTTGTTCGAACCACCCAGGCCGCCTGGGCCCGAAAGTTGCGGATTTGCCTGTTGCCGCCGGGCTTGGCTCGGGGATTCATTTCCCGTTCCTTCTCCATCGGGTTTTCAAGGCCCGCCAGGCCATGGCCATGGTTTTTAGCCACGGTCGGAATGTCCTCGGGGCCGCGCCGCAGACGATGATCCCGGCGATGCTGCCGAGAAAATCACGGATTCCGCGCTCATAGAGCTTTCTTGACGCCAGGGTCAGATAAAGGGCGGAAATGTCCGGCGATTTTCGACCTTTGAGAAACCCCGCATCCTGGAGGGACCGGTGAACTCTTTTGACGTCGGCGGGACGGGTCCACGGCGCGACGAAGATGACCGGGGCGCCCACCTCAGAAATTTCGGCCGGCGACATGCTTTTATGCGCGGCCAAGGCGGCGGCGTCACGGAAGGCCCGGTGTTGCCAGACATCCAGATGAAAGGCGAGGGAGGCTTTTGCTGATTCCCAGTCCCCGTCCTGCAGATCGGAGGCCTCGCGCATGGCCGGCCAGAGAGAACGGACGATATCTGGAGAACATCCGGCGTTCAGAGCGTGTTCGACGATCTTGATCTGCCAATCCGTGACGGTCAGTACCGAAGTCGGCCGGAAGGGTGAGACCGGATGCGATTTCCGAAGATACCGGGGAACGGCTTCAGTATGGCCGGTTTGATGAAGCCTCCAGATCAGCCACATGAGCGTATTGTAGCGTACCCGCCGCTCGATTTTCCGGATTTTCCGGGGAAGGTCCGGCCGCGAAAAAAATTTGTCCAAGACTTTGTCTAGATTGACGGCCTGTTTCATACCATCCAGAATGGCGTTTTCCCCATGCTGGCGGTAGAGAACGGTCGGCCGGTAAAGCCAACGGGCCCGGCTGCCGCCTGCGGACAGGCGCAAAATCAAATCGACGTCTTCGGCCTGGGTGAGGCTCTCGTCGAATCCTCCGGCATCGCAGACGGCCCGCCGATCCAACATCAAGGCACCGGGAAAAACCGGCTTTCGGAGCAACCATGTCTCCAGGTTAAGGTCGGGCGCGGTTTCCCAGGGCTTGATGGTCGTGAGCTCTGAGCCGTCGGCTGCAGCCAGCGTCCAGCCGCTGTGGATAATGTCAAGACGCGGGATATGAGGACGGAAGGCGTCGAAGAGAGCGAGTTGCGCCCTGAGTTTTCCGGGCAGCATGACGTCATCCGCGTCCATAAAGACCACGAACTCCCCGCGGGCTTCACGAAGGCCGAGGTTTCTTGCTGCGCAAACGCCGCGGTTCACCTGGTGGAACACTCGGATCCGCGAATCATCGAAGGACTGCAGAACATCGGGTGTCGCGTCCGTCGATCCATCGTTGACGATGAGAATCTCGAAACCGGCGGCACCCTGGTCGAGAACGCTGCGGACCGCTTCTCCAATGAAGCGTTCGGCGTTGTAGGCGGGGATGATGACGCTGATCCGGATTTCGTTTTGACGGCTCTTGAGGCCGGTTATGATCGGACTCACTCGATTCTCCCATTTAAGGCATATCAAGCGCTTAAACTCCAAGAATACTTGAGTGGTTGTTTGCGTGTCAACGAAAAAACCTTGGACTGAAGATCCGCCGGTGAGGGAATGGCGTTGAGGTTGGCGCCGAACTGGGATTCCTGTTATCATGAACAACCTCACGGCGGAGATAAGGCGCATGACTACGACAGAACGGATCTTCGATCCCGAATCGGCGGCCGATCTCTGCGCCTATTCGGGACCGGTCATCGAGGTCCGGGACCTGGTCAAGGTCTTCAATGGGAAGTACCGGGCCGTCGACGGCGTCTCCTTCGATGTCCGGCCCGGGGAAATCCTCGGTCTTCTGGGTCCCAACGGAGCGGGCAAGACGACCATGATCCATATGCTCCTGGGGCTGACGACGCCGACTTCGGGATCCATCCGGATGTTCGGGCTCGATTTCCCGGCTCATAGGGAGCGCATTCTCAGCTGCGTCAACTTTTCCTCGACCTACGTGGCCATGCCCTATTCCCTGACCGTCAACGAATGCCTTAAGGTTTTCGCCATGCTCTACGGCGTCAAAATCACCCGGGAGAAAATCGCCGAGCTTCTCGATCTTTTCGAAATGAGCGATGTCGGCGGCCGCCATGTCCGGCAGCTTTCGACGGGCCAGATGACCCGGCTCAATCTGGCCAAGGCTTTCATCAACGACCCCAAGATCCTGCTTCTCGATGAACCCACGGCCAGCCTCGATCCCGACATCGCCGACAAGACGCGCTCTCTCCTGCGCCGGACGGCGGAGACGCGCCGGATCGCCATCCTCTACACATCGCACAACATGAAGGAGATGGAGGATATCTCCCACCGCATCGTCTTCCTTGACCGGGGAAAAGCCATCGCCTCGGGGAAGCCCAGCGAAGTCGTCCGGATGTTCCAGGGAACGGATCTGGAATCCGTCTTCCTGAAGATCGCCCGGGAGGTGAAGACGTGAAGTTTTACCGGGTCCGGGCGCTTTTCCTCCGCCACATGTATCTCTACAGGCGGAGCCTTCCCCGTCTCATGGAAATATTTTACTGGCCCTTTCTCGATCTTCTCGTCTGGGGATTCGTCAGCCTCTATCTCGCCCGCATGGGCGGCGAAGGCCTGCCGAACTTCGTCGCCTTCTTTCTCGGCGCTCTCATTCTCTGGGATATTCTCTTCCGGTCCCAGCAGGGGATTTCGGTCTCTTTTCTCGAGGACGTCTGGTCGCGAAATCTCCTCAATCTCTTCGTCAGCCCTCTCCGCCCCATCGAGTACATCCTGTCGCTCATGCTGGTCAGCGCGGTCAAGATCGTTCTGGTCGGCGTCGTTCTGGCGGGTTTGGCCTGGCTGTTCTATTCCTTCAATGTCTTCGTCATCGGGATTTCCCTGATCCCCTTCATCCTGAGTCTTGTCGCCCTTGGATGGGCCATCGGCATCGTTACAACCTCCCTTATCCTTCGTTTCGGCCAGCAGGCCGAGGTTCTGGCCTGGGGCATCGCCTTTCTGTTCCAGCCGGTTTCGGCCGTATTCTATCCGGTTTCCGTCCTGCCGCCTTTCCTCCAAGCGATCGCCAAGTGTGTTCCGTCGGCTCATGTTTTTGAGGGCATGCGGGCCGTTCTCTCCGATGGTGTTTTTCCCCTGGAGCGGCTGGCTGGGGCCTTCGGACTCAATGTCATTTATCTGGTCGTGTCCTTCATCTTCTTCTACCGCGTCTTCCGAACGGTGCGGAGAAAGGGGCTTCTGGCCAAAATCGGAGAATAATGTGATATCATGGGCGCCGAATTGATAACAACGAGGAGGCAAACCCCATGACCCGAAAGGACGCACTCGAAAAGATCGCCCGGAGGCTTCGCATTCACTCCCTGACGGCGACCACGGCGGCCGGATCCGGCCACCCGACGACCTGCCTGTCCTCGGCCGATCTCATGGCCTGCCTGTTTTTCGATGTCATGCGCTTCAATCCCGGCAAACCGGGCGATCCGGCCAACGACGAACTTGTCCTGTCGAAAGGCCATGCGGCGCCCCTTCTCTGGGCGGCTTTCGCCGAGGCGGGGATCATCCCGATCCGGCGTCTTCATGATCTGAGAAAAGTCACAAGCGAGCTCGAAGGGCATCCGACTCCGCGCATGAAATGGATCAAGGCGGCGACGGGCTCTCTGGGTCAGGGCCTCTCGGTCGGCGTCGGCCTGGCTCTGGCCCGCAAGATCTCGGGTTCGCCGGCTCGAACCTATGTCCTCATGGGTGACGGCGAATGCGCGGAAGGCTCGGTCTGGGAAGCCGCCGCCGCGGCCTCCCATCTCGGCCTTGCCAATCTCTGCGCGGTCGTCGATCTCAACCGGTTGGGCCAGTCCGATCCGACCATGCACGGCCATGACACAGCCGCTCTGGCGAAAAAATTCCGGGCTTTCGGCTGGGAAACCGTGGTCGTCGACGGACATCACATCGAAAAAATCACGACGGCTTTCAGTGCCGCCGCCAAGGCGCGCAACCCGGCCGTCCTGATCGCCAAAACTCTCAAGGGAAAAGGCGTGTCTTTTCTGGAAGACAAGAACGGCTGGCACGGCAAACCCTTGAATGTGGCCGAGCTCGAGAAAGCCCTCGCTGAGATCGGCGCCATGCCCGAAGTCGATTCCCGAAAATTCGTCCGGATGCCCCGGGCCTTCAAAGCGCCCCGCCTCAAAACGAAAACGTCTTTCCCCCGGACGCCCTACAAAGACAAAACGGCAACGAGGCTGGCTTATGGCAATGCGCTGGCCGCGCTCGGCCGGGTGAACGAAGCCGCCGTGTGTGTCGACGGCGATGTCAAGAATTCAACCTATGCCGACAAATTCTTCGCCGCTTTCCCCAAACGGTCGTTCCAATCCTTTATCGCCGAGCAAAACATGGTCGGCATGGGCATGGGGCTGGCTGCCGGCGGTTACCTGCCTTTCTTGGCGACCTTCGCCGCTTTTCTGACGCGGGCTCACGACCAGATCCGCATGGCCGCCTATTCTCTCTCCAACATCAAGCTCTGCGGCTCCCATGTCGGAGTCAGCATCGGAGAGGACGGGCCCTCCCAGATGGGACTCGAGGATTTGGCCATTTTCCGGTCCATTCCGGATTGTCTGGTCCTTTATCCGAGCGACGCCGTCTCGGCCGAGGCCTGCGTCGAAACCATGGCTGCTCATAAAGGCATGGCTTACATCCGGACGACGCGGCCGGCCACTCCCATTCTTTACGGACCCGAAGAGGCGTTTCCGGCCGGAGGATCCAAAATCCTGAAGTCGAGCGCCTCGGACACCGTGGCCGTTATCGCCGCGGGAATTACGGTCCACGAGGCCCTCAAGGCCTGCGATCTTCTGGCTGCGGAAGGAATCGCGATCCGCGTCTTGGACGCCTATTCCGTCCAACCTCTGGATGTCGAAGGCCTCCGAGCCGCCGCCGCGGCGGTCGGCGGCCGGGTCGTTGTCGTCGAGGACCATTATCCCGGCGGAGGACTGGGCGAGGCCGTGGCCGCGGCCCTGGCCGGAGGAGCCGTCCTGAAACACCTATGTGTCCGCGAGCTGCCGCGTTCCGGGAAGCCCGATGAGCTTATGGAGATTTTCGGAGTCAGTGCCCGGCGCATCGTCGAAGCCGTCCGGCAAATGCTCACGGCGGCCTGATGCCGGAACGTCGCCGCTCGTCCGGCGCCTTTCAATGTGCGGCCGGCCGCAGCCCCATCCATCGAACGGCATTTGTTCTGGCTTTTGTTCTTCACCTCGCCGCAATTCCGGCGGCCGGGAATCCCGAAGCCCGGCAACGCGTCCGGCATTCCCTGGAAGAGGCCCATGAGGTCGTCGTTCGGACGGTCCTTGACGGCGACACCGTATCCGTAAGATTTTCCGACGGCAAGACCTGCCGCGTGCGTCTTCTCGGCGTGGATGCGGCCGAAATCACCGGGGGGACCGATATAACGCGTTTTCGCGGCGAGACGGCCCGCCGGTTCGCCTATCTGACCCTCTTCAACAAGACGGTCCGGCTGACTTATGATTCCGAGCGCACCGACAAATACGGCCGCATTCTCGCCTACATCTGGATGGATGACGGGACGCTCTTCAACGAACTCATCGTCCGCGAAGGCTTCGCCTCCGTGCTGCGTTGGTTTCCGTTACGGGACGATCTCATGTCCCGCCTGAGAGATGCGGAGAAAAAGGCGAGAGCCGGGAAAAGGGGATTGTGGAGGGGACCGCCGTTTCCCGCCGTTGCCGCCGGCCGGGCCGGCCGCGCGGTCGGACGCCTGGCTTCGGTGTCCTTCGTCTGCCGCGGTGTTGTCCGCCGGGGAAGCGTCACCCTGATTGAAGCCCGGGGAACCTCCTTCCAGGCCGTCATTCCGAAGAACAGACTATCCGCGTTTCCGAACTTGGAAAACCTGGCGGGCGTCCGGATCGAGGTTTTCGGACTGATCGAGGATTACAGAGGCACACCCCAGATCATGCTGTTTTCCCCGTTTCAGGTCAAAACCGCCTTTTGACAACCCGTTGCGGAAAGGATATAACCCGGGGTGATGAATCCGGCGGAAAAAAACATCGGTCCTGAAATGATCGGGGCTTTGGCTGCGATTGTCGGCGAATCCGCCGTCATCGCGGATTCCGATGCTCTGGTCGACTACGGCCATGACGAATTCTCTCTCCGGGAAATCGCTTGTGAGCCCGGGGCCGTCGTCAAGCCGGCCTCGACGGAGGAGACGGCGGCCGTTTTACGTCTGGCTGCATCCTGGAGTGTCCCCATAACCCCACGAGGCGGAGGCACCGGGCTCTGCGGCGGCTGTGTCCCCGCGCCCGGCGGACTTGTGCTTTCTCTCGAACGCATGAACCGCGTCGTCGAGATCGACACTGACAACCAGGTTGCCGTCGTTGAAGCCGGAGTCCGCCTGGGAGAATTCGCCCGGGCCGCCGAAGAGGCCGGCCTCTATTTTCCGCCCCATCCGGGTGATGAGAGCGCGATGATCGGGGGACTCATCGCCACAAATGCCGGGGGCAGCCGGGCCGTCAAGTACGGCGTCATTCGAAATTATGTCCGCGGTCTGGATGTCGTCCTGGCCGGCGGCGACGTTCTCCGTCTCGGCGGAAAATATGTCAAGAGCAGTGCCGGATACAATCTCATCCACCTCTTGATCGGATCCGAAGGAACGCTGGGCGTCATCACCCGGGCGGTCATTCAACTCATGGTCAAACCTTCTCACACAAGATCTCTCGTCATTCCTTTCGATGATTTGGCTCCGGCGCTGGAGGCCGTTCCCCAAATGCTCAACCGGGGCATCGTGCCCATGGCCGTCGAATTCATGGAAAGGGACGTCCTCGCCCTGGCTGAAGAACATCTCAACAGGCGCTGGCCGTCCGATATCGGGACGACTCATCTTCTGGTTATCCTCGATGCGCCGTCGGCCGGGGAAATGGAGAGGGTCTCCGAAGCCGTCGCCGAAGTCTGTCTCGAAAGCGGGGCGCTCGACGTTTTCGTGGCCGATACGCCCGCCCGGCAGGACAATGTTCTGGCCATCCGGTCCAGAATGTACGAGGCCGTCAAGGCGCTGACCGTTGAAATTCTCGACATCTGCCTGCCGCGGGCCGAGGTCGCCGCCCATGTCGAGAAGGTGCGGGAGCTGGCCGGCGAGCTGGATATCTGGCTGCCGACATTCGGCCATGCCGGGGACGGCAACATCCACACCCACATCATGAAGGCCCGGATCCGGGACAACCGGGTCGTTCCCATGGCGGAGGGTGAATGGCAACCCAGGGCGGAGCAGGTCCGCGAGGCGCTCTTCCGCGATTGCCGCGAAAGGGGCGGCGTTGTCTCCGGAGAGCACGGCATCGGCCTCGTCAAAAAGCCGTATCTTTATCTCACCGCGGGCGACCGTCAGATTGGGCTCATGAAGGGCATCAAAACCGTCTTCGATCCCGGCGGCCTCCTCAACCCCGGTAAAATTTTCGAATGAACCCGCCGGGCGGTTCCGCAACATTCGCTTTTTGCTTGACAGGGGTTGATATGGTATATTGCCATCATCAGGCATTAACCGCCCATGACGGAAACATTCCTTTTTGCATGGGTCTTGAAATGCGTAAAATCCTTGAACCGGAAGACAGGAGGAAGGCATGGAGAGAATCACGGAAATTTTCGTCGTCCTGGAAAACAAGCCGTCCATGCTCGGCGAGCTGTGCAGCCACCTGGCCGAGCAGGGGATCAACATCGAGGCGATCGGAGTTTTCCATGACACGGCCAAGCTCTGCGTCCAGAACCAAAACCTCAACAAGGCGCTCAAGCTTCTCAGCAAGTTGAACTACATAGCGGACGTTCGCGATGTTTTAAAGATTGATCTCGAAAACAGGCCCGGAGCATTGGCCGATCTGACGACCCGGCTGGGCGACGAGGGCATCAACATCGAATACTGCTACGGCACTCTGGCCCGCAAGGGCGACAAAGTCTCCGTGGTGATGGATGTCAGCGACATCGCCAAGGCGGAAAAAGCGCTCAAGTCCTGAATCGCCGGAATCAACGGACCGTTTCGGCCAGGGGTTCGGAAATCACCTCAGGCTCATCCGGAGTTCCGGCGGCCCGGATATCCCGGACGACCCGTCCGACGGAAAACCCGAGAATCACCGTGCCGACGGCGTATCCGGCAAGCTGGGCGACGGCCGCGGCCGTCGCTCCGACGAAGCGCAGGGGGCCGACGGTCAGCAAAAGCGTCCCCAGAACGGCCGCAATCTGGGCTGCGACGCCCCCCACAAGAGGCCATGTCCTTCCGGCCTTGACCAGGTGGCCGCGCATGAAAGCCAGAAACACCTCGGTTGCCGGAAGGATAAACAGGATTCGGAGTGGAACCAGGGCGAACCGGGCCAGTTCGGGGGACAGCCCCGAAACGTCTCTCAGCCAAACCATGGCCAGGGGCGAGTAGGCGACGAGAGCCAGGGCGCCCGCGGCACAAGCGGCCGCGATTTTGGCGAAGCGTTTCAGGCGGGCATGGTTTTCGAAATTGTCGCCCAGGAGAGCGATGACCACTTCCTGGTAGGCGATGCCCGGCGTTCGGAAAAGGAAAACCAGCGCGCCCATGACCGGAATGACGGCGAGCGATTCCAGGGGATAACGGCTCCGGCTCATAAAGAACGTGGTCATGGGATAGATGGCCAGGGCCAGAAACGACATCAAGGCCATGGGCGCATAGAATTGCCAGATTTTTCCTGAAGTCAGGTTACGCCCATAAGTGCAGAGATCGTCCGCCTGGGCCAGGAGCCTTTGGACCGGGCGGCGGGCCATGATCCAGCTGGCCGCGGCTTCCCCGAAGACACCCGCGCCCAGCGCTCCGGCGCCGACGAGAGCCCCCGGAAGCCTGAGGCCCAACCCGAGACCTAACCCCGCTGCGGCCATTGTCGCCAGGCGGATGACTGTTCCGGCCGTGACGGCCTGGGGACGGCCTTCCCGGATCAGGATGCCCTGGTAGAACCGCCTGAATCCGATGGCGCCGGGCCAGACGATCATGAAAAAAATGGCCCGGCCGGCCATCTCGGCGACATCGGGAGGGAGAGCGATCCAGCGGCGGGCGACAAGGTCGAAAACCGGTGGAACCACAAGAAGAAGCATCACGGCGGTCACGGCCACATTGAGTCTCATGGCGAAACGGCGGAGCTTCAGAAAGGCCAGTTTGTCGCGCACAAGAGCATTTGAGGCCGAAAGCATGAGAATGACGGGGGCCTCGACGATCCAGCCCAGGGACATGACGACGCCATATGCGGCCAGGTTGATCTTGGGGTCGGCCAACCGGGCGATCAGAGCCGCGAGAAACGGCCCCTCGACGGCCATCATCAACCAGGTGGCGACGAGGGGGAGGTAGAACCGCAGGAGCGTCCTGTCGGTCAAGGGTCGGCTTTGGTCGATCATTCCTGTCTCCAAGCGATGCAGGATACCATGATCCGACCGCGGAGGAAAGCGGCGGTTTGCCTTGACAGAAGAAGCCGGGACTGGGTATAACGACGGGGAGACAGACACTGTCGACTTGAAAGGAGTGGATCATGAAAAGAACCCGGATTTTCGCCGCCGCCCTGATTTTTCTTTCGGTTTTCGGAGGATCGGTCTTTGCGGCGGAGCGCAATTGGGCGTTGGCCGCAGCCCGGGACATCGAAAACATTCTTCCCGAAAGAGAACGGGCGGCCGTCGTCAACCAGATTCTTGAGTGGCGTCTGGACAACATCATCCCCGAAATCATGCGAAGCGAGGGAATCGACTTTTGGATGGTCATCAACCGGGAATACAACGAGGATCCCGTTTACATGTCCATGGTTTCCGAGCCCGCCATGAACGCCCGCAGGCTGTCCATTCTCATTTTCCACGACCGGGGCGCCGAAGGCGTCAAACGGCTGACCGCCAATTGGCACGGCGCGGGATCGAGCGGACCGCTCTATGAACCGATTTTCAAGGACCGGTCCAAGGGATGGAAGGGCCAGTTCGAGACCGTGGCCGCCTACATCCGCGAGCACAAGCCCGAAAAGATCGGCCTCAACTTTTCGGAGCACTGGGCGTTCGGCGACGGCCTGACCGTCGGCTTGATGAGGGAACTCGAAAAGGCTCTGGACCCGGCCGACCGGGAGAAGATCGTCTCGGCCGAAAAACTCTGCATCCGCTGGCTGGAAACCCGTAGCCCCGTGGAAATCCGCCTTTACCGCTATCTGAACGGCATCGCCCACGACATCATCGCCGAATTCTATTCCAACAAGGTCATCATTCCCGACGTCACCACGACGGCCGACGTCGTCTGGTGGATCCGCCAGAAATTCACGGATCTCGGGCTGCAGACGTGGTTTCAACCCTCCGTCAGCATCCGGAGATCGCCCCGGGATGAGGCCGCGTACGGCAAAGGGGACCGGACCATCCGTCGCGGCGACATTCTTCACTGTGACATCGGCATCAGTTATCTCGGTCTCAGCACGGACACCCAGCAGAACGCCTATGTCCTGAGATTGGGCGAGACGGATGCCCCGGCGGGACTCAAGGAACTTCTCCGGCGGGGGAACAGGCTCCAGGAGATCTTCATGGATGAATTCCGGGCCGGCCGGACCGGAAACGAGATTTATCTCGCCGCCCTGAAAAAAGCCAAGGCCGAAGGCATCGAGGGCATGATCTACACCCATCCGCTCGGCATCCACGGTCATGGGGCCGGGACGACCATGGGATTGACGGAAGCTCAGGCCGGCGTTCCGGTTTGGGGCGATCATTCCCTCTATGAAAACACCTGCTATGCCATCGAACTCAATGTGACGCATGCCGTTCCCGAATGGGACAACGCCCGGGTCACGATCGGCCTCGAGGACGGCGCCGCTTTCACGAAAGACGGCTGCCGGTGGCTGGACGGATATCCCCGATCGTTTTACTTGATCAAATGAGGCTTTGACATCCGGGCTCGCCCATGATCGGGAAGTCCCGATTCGAATTGACAGTCCCCCATCGGGGGTGTATATAAAAGACATCTTTCGGGAGGTGAATATGACAAGCCGCAAGAGAATGATCCGTGCGCTCGCGATAGCGCTCCTGGCCGTCCTGCCGGCGGCACCGTTTATCGCCGGCCAGAATCTTGAGGACAAAGTCCATGTCCGGACGCTGAAAAACGGGCTGACCGTCCTTCTCGTCGAACGCCACGGCGCGCCCGTCTTCAGCACGGTCTACGGTTTCAAGGTCGGATCCGTCGACGAAACGCCCGGGATCACCGGAACGGCCCATCTGTTCGAGCATATGGCCTTCAAGGGGACGCCTCGCATCGGCACGACCGATTACGAACAGGAGAAGGCGATCCTGGCCGAGGTCAACCGTGTCGGCCGGGAATGGAGTCTGGAGCTCGCCAAGGGCGACCGGGCCGACAAGGACAAGCTGGAACGCCTGAGGCGGGAGTTGACGGAACTCGAAAAAAAGCAGGCGGAATTCATCGTCAAGGACGAAATCGACGTCATTTACTCGAACGTCGGCGGCGTCGGTCTCAACGCCGGGACGGGAACGGACCAGACTTCCTACATCATCAGCCTGCCCTCGAACCAGCTCGAACTCTTCTGTCTTGTGGAGTCGGAGCGGATCCGCAACACCGTCCTCCGCGAATTTTACATCGAGCGGAGCGTCATCCAGGAGGAACGCAAGCAGACCACGGACGCCGTGCCGGCCCGTCTTCTGAACGAGATGTTCATGGGTGCGGCTTTCATCGCCCATCCTTACGGGAATCCCGTCGTCGGATGGGCCTCGGATATCGATTCCGTAACCCTGGAAGAGGCCGTCGAATTCAAGAACAAATATTACACGCCCAACAATTGCGTCCTGACCATCGTGGGCGACGTTTATCCCGATCAGGCCTGGCCGCTCATTGAAAAATATTTCGGCGACATCCCCCGGGGACCCGAACCCCCCGTTCTGCGGACCCGCGAGCCCAAGCAACTCGGCGAACGGCGGGTGCGCTTCGAATTCGAGGCCGAACCCATGCTGATGATGGGATTTCACAAACCGACATTTCCGGCCCGGGAAGACGCGGCGGCCGCCGTTTTGGCCCAGATTCTGACGTCGGGACGGACCTCCCGGCTCTACCGGGATCTCGTCCAGGACAAGCAGATCGCGGTTTCGGTGAACGCCTATTCTTCACCGGGCGTGCGTTACCCGAACCTCCTGGTCTTCAACGCCGTCCCCCGCCATCCGCACACCGTGGAGGATTTGGAAAGAGCCGTCCTCGAACATCTTGAGAAGATCAAAACCGAGCCCGTATCGGATCGCGAACTCCAGAGAGTCAAAAACGCCATCGAAGCCCAATACGTCCGGTCCATGAGTTCGAACATGGGACTGGGATTCACGCTCCTGCGCTACGAGCTTCTTTTCGGCGACTGGAAACTCTATCTCGCCTACAAGGATCTGGTGACGGGCGTCACGGCGGCCGATATCATGGAATTCGCCAAAACCTATCTGACGCCTGAAAACAGGACCGTGGCCGTCCTGGTCAGGAAATCGGCGGCATCCTGAAGACATGAGGAGACGACAGATGAAAGCCAAAACAATATTCCGCATCGCGACGGCCTGCGCCGTCCTTGCCTGTCTCGGCCTGACCGCGGCGGGGCAGAAGCATCCCCGGGATCTGGGACCGGCGCCTGACCTGGAATTCAAACTCGTCCCTCCGGTTGAGTTCACTCTGAGCAACGGCATTCGATGCCTGTTTATCGAAGATCGGGAGCTTCCGCTCGTGTCGCTCAGGGGTGTTTTCAAAGGCGGGAGTCTTTACGAACCGGCCGAAAAGTCCGGATTGGCGTCCTTGATGGGCACCGTGCTTAGAACCGGAGGCACGAAAAAGCTCACCGGCGATCAGATCAACGATGAGCTGGAGTTTATCGCCGCCTCCATCGAATCGATGGCCGGTTCGGAGACGATTTCCGTCGTCGGCAGTGCTCTCCGGAAGGATTTCGACAAACTCGTCGAACTCTATGCCGATATCGTGAGGAATCCGGAGTTTCGTCAGGACAAGATCGATCTGGCCCGCAATCAGTCTTTGGAAAGCATGCGGCGCCGGTGGGATCAGCCGATGTTGGTTGCGCGTCTCCTTTTTTCCGAGAAGCTTTACGGATCCGACACGCCGTTCGGACGAAGAGCCACGCCGGCGTCCCTGGCGTCCATTGCTCGGCAGGATCTTCTCGACTTCCATGCCGGGTTTTTCACCCCCGGCAACATGATCCTGGGAATCGTCGGCGACCTTTCCGCCGAGGAGGCCCGGGAGGCCTTCGAGAAGGCCTTCGGAACATGGCCGGCCAAGCCGGTGGTTCTTCCGGATATCCCCCGTCTCGAGGAAAGGGCGGACGGGACAATCACCCATGGTTTCCGGGATACGCCCCAAGGGAACGTCATCATGGGCCACTTGGGCGTCGAAAGGGGCCATCCTGACGAATTCAAGATTCTGGTCATGAACGATATCCTCGGCGGCGGCGGGTTCACGGCCCGTTTGATGCGGGAACTGAGATCGAACCGCGGACTGACCTACGGCATTTACGGCGGCGTTTTTGAGGGGCCGGCGGGGAATAGAGGTGTCTTCCAGATCGCCTCCCAACTCAAGGCCGACAAGTTCGTCGAAGCCCTCGAAATCGTCAAAGACATCATCCGCGACATGCAGAACAACCTTGTGACCGACGAAGAGATGGCCGTCTCCAAAAACTCGCTCATCAACAGTTTTGTCTTTCGCTTCCAGGAAAAAAGCCAGGTTCTGGCCCAGTTCATGGGGCTTAAGGTGCAGGGCTTCCCCGACGACTATTTCGACACCTATATCGACAATATCCGAGGAATCACCAAGGAGGATATCCGGGCCGCCGCGCGGAAGCACATGGATCCCGACAGAATGATCATCGTAGTCGTGGGCGACGAAAAACGGTTCGACAAACCGCTGGCCGAATATGGAAAGGTCGAGTCGATCGACATCAAAGCCCTTCAGGAGGCGGAGAAAGTCCCCGCCAAATAACGCGGGTTTTCACGTACGACCCCCGGGTCCGGAGGTGTGCGCGGGTCAGGAGAGGGAGAGGGTGCGGGATGACACCGTCAAAAACGCGGCCAGCGCGGGATCGACATCCCGGATCTTCCGCCGCCCGTTCAAGAGCGATTGAGGCAGAGTCCTTCCGGCTTTGCGGAGATAGGAGAACCGGACGGGAAAGCGCGCCTGGCAGGCGCGCAGAAAACCGCGGCTGAAATATTCCGGCCTGCGGCCGGCCGATCCGATGTTCATGAGGAAACAGGAACGCCGGATCAAAGCCGCCAAGAATTCCATACGGTCGGGGTGAAGACCGGAATTTCTCCCTAAAACCAATCGGATGTATCCTTGGAGCTTGAGGATCAGGCCATCCAGGACGCCCTGGCCGGCCGCTTCCGTAAACAATGTCCGGTGGCCGCTCCGGATATCCTCAGAGACGTCCTGGAGGTCGTCGGCCAGCTGAAGAAACGTTCCGAATCCGAAGCAGAAATCCTCTTCGGCCGGGTCAAGACGCCCGGCCGTCAGATACCCGTCGGCCAGGACGGACGTCCCGCCTTTTTCCAGGCTGATCTCCAGAATGTCGGCCCGACCCGGAGAAAACCCGTTGTGCTGTTGGGAGAGGCTTCGAACCTGCGCATTGAATATCGCCAACATGGACCGGAAGACGCCGGGAACGTCCTTTCTGTCAAACATGTTTTCGATGCGGGCGATCAACCGCCGGATCTTGTCCTCGACCGGAGTTTCCGGCGATGGATTTGAGCCCTCAAGCCAGTCCTTGATCTTGGCGACCGTCGCCGCTTTCACCGCCGGAGACGCTCTGGGATCGTCCAGAAGATTGTCCAGATAGGGATAGATCATGCTGTAACCGAAGATCGCATCGGTATGCTCGATCGAACGGTCCAGGACGAACTGCAGGGTATTCATGATCCAGACATTGCGCAGGGCCTGGTAGACTTCGGGAATTCCGAGGTCGGGATCGAAGGATCGGACCTCGGTGATGAAACTTCGGGTGGATTCCACAAATCGGGCGTTATAGACGGTTTCGAGGGGCAGATCGAGCTCACCGAGAAGGCGGCCGAACAGGGGGCGAAGCCTGTCTGCAAAGCGGTCCAGGCCGTCGGCATCCGTTTCACATTCCGGATGCGCGTGCATTTCCGCCGCGCTTGAAATCTCCCCGGCAAGCTTTGAGAATTCTTTTTCAAAGGATCGGCGTTCCCCGCCGGAATAAATCCGTTCTTTTTCTTCCGGGTCAGGCGTTGCTTCCCGCCAAAGATCCGCGTATTCGCGGACCAGGGATTCCACGCGTGGACCCAAGGGTCCGGTTTCGCCGGAAAGCGCATGGGGTCTCTTCATGGCGGAGATATTCCGTCCGAAAATTTTGGTGTCGCGATTCGCGCGGCGACCGGTCGATGCGCTACGAACCGGCTAGTCGATCGTGACTTCCCAGATTCGGACTTGTCCGTTTTCACCGGCCAGCACGACGAGTTTGCCATTGGGCTGCCAGTCTGCTCCCCGGAGAGCGCCGCCGGGATGCGTGAGAGTCATCAGGCGTTCCCGGGTTTCCACATTGTAGATGGCTCCCTGTCCGTCATGCCCGACGACGATATAGCGTCCGCTGGGATCAAATGCGGCGGCGTATCCCGGGCCTTCGTCCCACTGCCGGAACTGGCCTCCGGTTGTGTTCCAGACCCGGACCGTGCCGTCCCGGCTTCCGGTCACCATGCGGTTTCCGTCCTGAGAAAAACGGATGCTGTAGACCGCCAGGGTATGGCCGCGGAATTCCCGGACCGAGCTGCCGGTGTTGACATCCAGAATGGCGACGCGGCCGTTCGTCCCGGCAGCGGCCAGCCAGCGGTTGTTGGGGTGAAAGGCCAGGGAATTCACGGCTTCGCCGGCGAAATCGAAGTTGTTGAGTTCGCTTCTGTCGTCCGTATTCCAGATCCTGATGGTCCCATCGTTCGATCCTGTGGCGACCTGATTGCCGGACCGGCGGAATGCCGCGGACAGGACTTCGCGGGTGTGTCCGGCCAACCGCGTCTTCAGCCCGCCTCCGGGAACTTCCCAAATCCGTGTGGTGGTGTCTCCGCCGGCCGTGGCCAGAAGACGGCTGTCCGCGGAAAATGCAGCGGCGAACACATGGGCCGAATGGCCGGACAGGGTCGCGACCTCGTCTCCCTCGGGCACGCGCCAGATCTTGGCGAGCTGCTCGGCGGAAGCCGTGGCGATGAACCGGCCGTCGGGACTGAAAACGGCGTCATAGATTCGGGCGCCGTGGGCGCCGAAGGATTTCAGGAGTTTCAGAGGTTCCGCTTTCGCCGGCGGTTCAGGCGTGACCGGGGCCTTGGGATCGGACTCGATCCGGGCCTCGGTCCACACCGCCCAATCGGAATCGGCGCTGGTGCCGGCTTCGGCCGTCAGATAGATGTCTCCGGTTTTTCCCGCATAGGCGGAAATATCCAGCTCTGCCCGGTCGATGCGTCCGTTATAGCGAATGTCGAGCGCAACGAGGACTCTTGATGAGGCCTCTTCCTGCGGCGTTCGCCCCTTGATCCGGGCCAGAAGCTCCTCTCTCAAGGGCTGTGTCCTGGCCGCCTTTTCCTGTTGGGGATCGATCCAGACAACGGCCAAACGAACGCCGTCCGATTTCTGGGCGTTCTGGATGAATCCGCCGGCGATCACCAGCCGCGGCCGGCCCTCGGGGACTGTGATATTGGCCAGGCGGCCCTCGATTCGTCCCAGCGATTTCCATTGGGGATGGGTATAGAGGATTCGTCCATAAGTTTTCCCATCTTCGAGGACGACGTCGTTTTTATACATGACGCTGCCGGGTTCACCTTCCTCTTTGCCGAATGTCAAAGTCCGGCCGTCTCCATTCCGCCAGAAACCGTCCTTGGCTTTGTCGACGAGATCGATGTTTTGCGCGGTGAGGGAAACCGCGAAAAACAAAACGCACGAAATCATAAAAAAACGTTTGAGGATAACCATGGAAGCTCTCCTTCTGACTTTGTATATATAAAGATAAAGAAATGTCCCCCAACTTGTCAAGGGACTTGTCATTCTGAACATGTTTGTTAGTCCGAGCCCTTTATGGTATTTTCGAAGTCGTGACTCCGACTTCACGGGATTTCCAGGTCTTCGCCAAGCCGGTCGGAGGCGCGTGTAATCTGGCCTGCCGATATTGTTACTACCACGAAAGCCTTTCGGGAACCCCGTCTTTCCGGATGCCCGGGCACGTGCTGGAGGCCTATATCCGGCAGCACATCTCCGCCTCTCCTGAGGAAACCATCAGGTTTTCCTGGCACGGCGGCGAACCGACACTCCTGGGTTTGGAGGGCTTTCGGAAAATTATCGCCGTTCAAAAAGCTCATTGTCCGGCGGGACGGCTTATCGCCAACGGCCTGCAGACAAACGGAACCCTGATCAACGAAGACTGGGGCCGGTTTCTGGCCGACGAGGGTTTTTCCGTAGGCCTCAGTCTGGACGGCCCCCGCGAACACCATGACCGCATGCGGACGGGCGGTGACGGAGCGGGCTCTTTCGATGCGGCCATGCGCGGTTATGACATCCTTCGGCGCTTCGGCGTTCTGACGGACGTCTTGTGTGTCGTGGGTGCCTGGAATGCCGGAGATCCGGCCGCAGTCTATCGTTTTTTCCTGGACATCGGCGCGCCCTTTGTCAGTTTTCTTCCTCTTGTCGAGAGACGGCCGGATCTTCCGGACGGCCCCGGTCCAGATTCCGTACCGGCCGAAGCCTGGGGTGATTTTCTCTGCGCCGTTTTCGACATGTGGACGGCCGGCGGCATTGGAAGGATCAAGATTCAGATCTTCGAGGAAGCTCTCCGCACGGCCTTCGGACAGGACCATTCGCTCTGCATTTTCCGCCCGATTTGCGGCGATATTCCCATTATTGAAAAAAACGGCGACGTTTTTTCCTGCGACCATTTTGTCGATCCGGAACACCGCCTCGGAAACATTATGGAGACGCCGCTTGCCGATCTCCTGGACAGCCCGCGGCAGAAAGCGTTCGGGTCGGCCAAGCGGGACGATCTGCCTCGTATCTGCGCGACCTGCGAAGTCCTGGACATGTGCCATGGGGAATGCCCGAAAAACCGTTTCCTCAAGTCACCGGACGGCGAGGACGGCTGGAATTACCTGTGCCGGGGATACAAGCGTTTTTTCAACCACTGCGGGCCGTTTGTCGCCCAGGTCGCCGAGGTCTGGCGGCGGCGGACCGGAAAAGTCTTGTCTGAAAGAGAGGTTTAAAATGCGCCGTTCCATGAGAGGGATTGTCATTGCGGTCCTGATCCTGTCGGGTTTTGCCGTCCGGAGTGCGGCCCAGGGCCGCGTCATCGATTACGAACGCGCCGACGGGTTAAGGAAAAAGTTCACCGAAGCGGTGGCCGATCTTCCCGAACGGGCCGTTTGGATCGAAGACACACCCCGATTCTGGTACAGGAAAACGGTCAAAGGCGGGAACGCCTTCGTGCTCTGTGACGCGGCAACTCTGAGTGTTGGTCCGGCCTTCGATCATGACAAGCTTGCCGCCTCTCTGTCCGCGGCGTCCAAGGCGGAATACACGGCCGTGACGTTGCCCTTTAACAGAATTTCGTATGTTGAAGAAGAAAAATCCATGGAATTCGAGGCCGCGGATTTCCGATGGCGCTGCAACCTGGAAACTTATGTTTTGGAAAAGATCGGACCGGTCGAACGCCGCCGAGACGGCTGGCAGAGGGTCGGCTGGCCCAAAGCCCGGGCCGCCTCCGAGGAATCCAAAACCTCTCCCGACGGAAAATGGGAGGCGTTCATCGAGAACTTCAATGTTTTCGTCCGGTCCATGGAAACGCGGGAGAAAACCCCGCTGAGCTTTGAGGGGAGTGAGGGCGATTATTATGCCTTCGAATCCCTGGCCTGGTCTCCCGACTCGAAAAAAATCGCGGCCTATCGTATCCGGCCCGGTTTTACGCGCGTTATTTCCTATGTGGAGTCCTCGCCGGCGGACAGACTTCAACCCGTCTCCGGAACCCTCGAATACACGAAACCGGGCGACCCCCTGGATATTCCGCAACCGGTGCTTTTCGAAGTGGAAAGCCGGGTCCGCCACGAAGTCGACGACGGCCTGTTTCCCAACCCCTACAATCTCTCTCTTCCGGTCTGGCGGAAAGACGGCCGGGGCTTCACCTTCGAATACAACGCCCGCGGCCATCAGCTTTTCCGCGTCATCGAAGTCGCCGCCGGAATGGGAGAACCCCGGGCGCTCATCAGCGAGGAGACGGAGACATTTTTCAATTATTCCGGAAAAAAATTCCGCCACGATGTCGACGACGGCCGCGAAATCATCTGGATGTCGGAGCGGGACGGATGGAATCATCTGTATCTCTATGACGGCGCCTCGGGCACCGTCAAGAATCAAATCACGGCGGGGGAGTGGGTGGTGCGCGGCGTGGACAAAGTCGACGAGGAGAACCGCATTATCTGGTTCCACGCCGGCGGCATGAATCCCGGTATCGATCCTTACTTCGTCCATTATTACCGGATCGATTTCGACGGACAAAATCTCGTCGCCCTGACCGAGGGCGATGCCCACCACACGGTCAGCCTTTCTCCCGACCGGAAATTCTATGCCGAAATCCGTTCGCGCGTCGATCGGCCGCCCGTCATGCGGCTCCGGCAAACGGAGAACGGAAAGATCCTTCGGGAGCTTGAACATGTCGACATCTCCGGCCTGAAAAAGGCCGGCTGGCGGGCTCCCGAAGTTTTCAAGGCCAAAGGACGGGACGGGGCAACGGACATTTGGGGCGTCATCGTCAGGCCGACGAACTTCGACCCGAAACGGAAATATCCGGTCATCGAAAACATCTACGCCGGACCGCACAGCGCCCATGTTCCAAAGGTATTCCTGCCCTACAGCGGCATGATGGCGGTCGCCGAACTGGGTTTCATCGTCGTCCAGATCGACGGCATGGGAACCAGCCACCGTTCCAAGGCCTTTCACGATGTCTGCTGGCAAAATCTCGGCGATGCCGGTTTTCCCGACCGCATCCTCTGGCACAAGGCCGTTGCGGCGAAATACGCGCATTATGACCTGCGCCGCGTCGGAATCTATGGAACCTCGGCCGGAGCCCAGAACGCCATGGGGGCGCTTCTCTTTCACCCGGAGTTCTACCACGCCGCCTATGCCTCCTGCGGCTGCCACGACAACCGGATGGACAAAATCTGGTGGAACGAACAGTGGATGGGCTGGCCCCTGGGGCCCCACTATGCGGCGTCCTCAAATGTCGACAACGCTCACCGCCTCAAGGGCAAGCTTCTTCTTGTCGTCGGGGAAATGGACACCAACGTCGATCCCGCATCCACAATGCAGGTCGTGGATGCCCTGATCAAGGCCGGAAAATCCTTCGATCTTCTGGTCCTGCCGGGGGCCAATCACACCGGAGGCGGCGCTTACGGCGAGAGAAAGAGAAACGACTTCTTCGTCAGACACCTTCTCGGAGTCGATCCTCCCGATTGGAACAGGCTCGAACCGAAAACCCGGACGGGCCTCAGGCCTTGAGTTTTTCCTTGAAAAAGTCGAGCGTTCTCTCCCAGGCCAGCCGGGCCGCTTCCTCATTGTAACGGGCGCGATTCGCGTCGTTGAAGAAGGCGTGCTGGGCGCCCTCGTACATGAAGATCCTGTAGTCGATGCCGGCTTTTTTGAGGGCCTCCTCGAAGGCCGGAATGCCGGCGTTGATGCGCTCATCGTCCCCGGCATAGTGAAGAAGAAGCGAGGCCTGGATGCGCGGAACGTCCTCGGCGGCCGGTTGGCTTCCGTAAAAGGGGACGGCCGCGTCCAGGTCCGGAGAATGGACGGCCACCTGGTTGGTGACGGCGCCTCCCCAGCAAAAGCCCACGCAGGCGACCTTGCCGGTCGAAAGCGGATGGGTCTTCAGGTAGGCGACGGCGGCGGCGAAGTTTTTCGTCGTTTCCGAGCGGTCGAGCTTCTGCATCAGGCCGCGGGCCTCATCCACGTCTTCGGGCGTGCCTCCGAGAGGCGACAGCGCATCCGGAGCCAGGGCCTGGTAGCCCTCGAGAGCGAAGCGCCGGGCGACGTCTTTTGTGTGAGGGTTCAGGCCGCGGTTTTCATGAATGACGACAACGCCGGGGAACTTGGCCTCGTCCGCCGGCCGGGCGAGGTGGCCTTTCATTTCTCCCGATGGAGCGGGGTAAGAGATGTCCTCAACATGAAGGCGCTTGTCGTCAGCGGCGACGAATTGAATGGAAGATGCCGCGCCGACCCGAGCGGGCAGACCTGCCGCCGCCGCCGCCGTTCCTCCGGCGATGAGGACCAGTCTCGAAAGAAATTCCCGGCGGTCGATCCGGCCCTCCGAAAAAAGGTCGAACAATTCACCGACTTGCTGATTCATGGAAAGTCCCTCCTTTTTTAGCCGGGACTCTGTTCCCGGCCGTCCTATCAAGCGATCTTTACGCTTGTTTTGATTCGTCCTGCGATCAATTCGCTTGCGGATAAAGCAGGCTGTTCAACAGGAACTTGAAGGTCCCGTGGGACTGGCCGCGGTGGTGCCCGGCGATGCCGATGAGGATGATCCGCCCGTTCTTGTGGGAAACGTCGACGACGGCCGCCTTGCGGGCGATTTCCTCCTCCCCGAGCAGCCAGCCGCTGAGCAGGATGTTTCTCTCCGGGAAGGAGGCCACGACCTTGCGGTCCCATCCCATGGGCGGGACCCAGGTGTCCAGGGCCAGGCTTCCGGAAAAAACGGCGGGCGTCATTTCGGCCAGCCCGTAGCCGATCGGCGTTGTCGGATCGACGTCGAGTTTCAGGATCGACGTCGGGCAGAAGAACCGCGTCCGGTCGATCCGCTCGACGGCGTTGCGGGCCGGAACCGGGAATTCCCGAAGAATAAAATTCGAGGCCTGATTGTTGGCCACCAGAATCCCGCCCTTTTCGACAAAGGCCTTGAGGGCGTCGACACCCTCTTTTTCGATGCCGCCTTCATATTCGGGGGGCATCGGCGTCATGAAACGGGCAAATTCGCTGCCGGCGCCGGGGCGTCCGCTCTTGATGATATCGGGGTTTTCGGAGGCAAAGATGATGACGTCGTAAGAGGCCCTGAGGTCGACCTTTTTCCCCTTCTCACTTTTGAAATCGCTGTTACGGAGCGTGGTGTAAGAAACGCCCATGTCGTCGAAAATATAGCGAACCCAACCTTCGTCCATATTGGAGCGCCAGGACCGGTAGACTCCGATCCGGGGATTCTTAACCGCGGCCTTGCTCAGGCCGTCGATGGACTTCAACGCGCGGGGTTCGATGGGCCATTTTTCGAGAAGCCCGGAAAGGGCTTTCCCGATTTCCGGAGTGTTTCCGACGATGAAACTTCCCGGGGCCGCTTCGAAGCCGTCCGCCACGACGCTTCCTGCGGTCCGCCAGACTTCGGCGTTTTTCTTGAGAAGTTCGAAAACGACGGCATACGAGGCGTTGGACCGGGCGTCAAAAAGAAGGTACGGTGGGCCGTCCGGGACTTCCGGGATGTTTGCGGGCGCGGATTCGAGTTTTGTCAGCCTGGCTTCGAACGGCGTTTTGATCTCGTCGCAGGCGACGCCCATCTGGAGCGGAAGCGTCCAGCCGGCGTTGTCGTAGGGAGGGATGGGGGGGCCGCCCGGATATTCACGGAGATCGGGATATCTCTGTTTTTCGAGCAGGCTGCGGGCATAAGGCTTGAAGGGTTGAGCCATCAAAACGACAAACGAACCGGCCGGGTAGTACCGTCCGCCGGCGATGAAGGGTTCTTCGGCTTTGTGAATTTCGATGCCGCCGAACATCAGGATGCCGAGCATGCGCCGGGTGGTCGGCGTGTCGCGCTGTTCGGCCGGGATGACGAAGGCGAAGGGCTGATCCTTATCGGTCGTCTCAATGCTCAGTTTGGAGGCCAGGTAGGAGTTGTAAAGGAAGTCTTCCTTGTAGAGTGCGGCCGTCCGGACGAGGCTTTTCGTCAAGGTGAGCTCATAGTCCACGAGGTCGCGCAGCCGCCACCAGCCGCCGGGCCAGGGATCGAGGAAATGCATGCGGCGTTCGACATAGGATTGCGGCACCTCGGTGGGGTCGATATAGATCGGGGAGGCGATGCGCACCGACGCCATTTCGCTCAGGATGCCCACGGTGTTGTGAAGCCATGACGTGTCGTTGCAGGCTCCGATCCACCATCCCGTGAAATTCCGGCTGTTCTCGATCCCCTGGAAACCGGCGCTCTGAAGATCGTAGGCCATGGTCGTTCCCAGGAGGTTGATGCCCCGCCAGATGAGGGGATGGACATTCGGAAGCGGGGGGTCCTGGTAGGGCGGGATGAAGAGCCGAGCGCCCGTCGAGCCCATCTGGTGTTCGTCGATGTGGATCTGGGGAAACCATTCATGGTAGAGCACACGGGATACGGCCCGGGTTTCGGCCAGGTTGAACATGAGCCAGTCGCGGTTGTTGTTATGGCCGGCGTAGTGATGGTAGAGCCAGGGCATGTTGCCGCCTTCGAACGGCGTGCCGACATATTTGCGATACCACTCGGTGACCATTTGATGGCCGTCGGGATTGGAGGTCGGAATGAGGAGGACAATGACGTCTCGCAGGGCTTCTTCGATATCGAAAAACGCTTTTCCGGCGACGAGATCATAGGCGAATTCCATGGCCATTTGGGAGGCGGCGATCTCCGTCGCATGGAGGCTGCAGGTGATGGTCACGATGACCTTACCGTCCCGGGCCAGGCGACGGGCGTCATCGTCCGTGAGTCCCCGGGCCATTTTGAGCTTGCGGGCCGTCTCGCGATACTCATCGAGACGGGCCATATTGTCTTCGGATGTGATCACGGCCATGATCATGGGTTTGCCCAATGTGGATGTCCCGATTTCGAGCAATTTGAGCTTGGGCGATTCGCTGTCGAGGAGTCGAAAATAGGCCTTGATCTGATCGTAGTCGGCCAACTTCCGGTCGGCTCCCACGGCATGTCCGAGGAACGTCTCGGGCGGTGTCTGGGAAAAGAGCGCCGCCGGCAGAACAAGGCCGGCGATGAGAAGCGCAATTGCGGATCGACGGAGCATCGGTAGGGCGGACATGGAGACCTCCTCGCGAAAAATATTAATGCCGGGATTGGCGGAGAAGCAGCATGCGCAGAAGCTGCATGGCGGCCATCCCGGTCGATGCGACATACGTCAGGGCGGCGGCGGACAACACTTTGCGGGCGCCGGTCAATTCCTGGGGCGTGAGGAAGCTTCGCTCCCGGAGAAGCGCGAGGGCGCGGCGGGAGGCGTTGAACTCGACGGGCAGCGTAACCACGGTGAAGAGCACGGCGCCGGTGAAAAGAAGGATGCCGATGTCCATGAGGACGCTCGGGCCTTCACTGAAAATGAATCCGATGAAAAACAGGGGAAAGGCCAGGGTGGATCCCAGGTTGGCCACGGGGTAGATCAGGCTTCTGAGGTGCATGGGGGCGTAACCCGAGGCGTGCTGGATGGCATGCCCGGCCTCGTGGGCGGCGATGCCCAGGGCGGCGATGGACGAACTCGAGAAGACGCCCTCGGACAACCGCAGAGCCTTTTTTCGCGGGTCATAATGGTCGGTGAGCTGTCCCGGCGTCCTTTCGACGCGGACGTCGGAGGCTCGGCTTGTCTGGAGGATCTGGTGTGCGGCTTCGGCGCCGGAAATGCGGGAGGCGGCGAAAACCCGGCTGAACTTGGCATACGTGCTCTTGACCTTGGATTGGGCATAGAGCGCCAAAATCAAGGGAGGAATCAAAAGAAAAAACGTCGAATCCAGAAACATGATCGCATCCTTTACCGAAACAAGAATACACGAAAAAAGCCATTCTGTGAATTCCCCGCCGAAGTTAAAAATTGACAAAAGAATTGCGGAGGAATAGGATTTCTGCGACTAAAGATATGTCGATGAACTTCGAGAAAGGAATGCGAATGCGGAACACCCGTTTCTTCCGCCTCCCGTTTGCGGTCATCGTTGCGATAAGCGGTCTCTTGTTTTTGGAGGGTTTTTCCGCGGGCCAGGAGGCGGCGCGGTCCGAAATCGCTTTCGAGGAAGAGATGATCCGGGCCGAGGCGTTTTTCGAGAGAGGCGCCTATAAAGAAGCCGCCGAAAGCTATTTAAAGGCGTCCGCGATGACGACAAGCCCGATGAGCAAGTCGCGGGCCTACCTGGGACTGTCCCTCTGTGCCTATTATCAACAGGATCTTTCAGGGACCCGATTCTGGTTGGGAAAAATCCTGGAAGTCGATCCCAACAAGGAAATTTCCGCCCTGTTTTATCCGGCGGCATTCATTCGGATGTTCCAGGAAGTCCGCGACGAGGCCGGCTCGGACGTCCCGGAGCGATCCGCGCCTTCCCGCCCCGCAGTCCAACCCGCGGCCGAACCCGAAGAACCTTCGATTCAAACCGGGTCGCCGTATCGAACCCAACGGACGTTTTTTCCATTTTCGGAATGGCGCGACAGGCTGGAAATCGAAGTCCATGTTTCCTCCTGGAGCCTGAATCCCATCCTCAACATGGTCTCGGAGACTTTGAGCGACGAGGTGGGCAAGGTCGTCCGCGATGAGATCCGCAGGGAAGTGCGCCGGAAAAGGCCGGACCTGCAACCCGCATTCGATGAATCCGATGTCGTCATCGGCTCCAGCGGATCGAACACCGGTTTCGGGTTCCGCATTTATCCCCGGGGCCGCTCCGGGGCGTTCAGCGTGGGTTTTTCGCTTGAAAAAACGGTCATGAAAGCCACGGTCGATGGGGCGGTCACCCAGGTCTTCTCAAATGGATCCCGGGCCGTCGTCGATGCCCAGGCTTATGTCGAAATGCGGCCCTGGTCGACCCATATGAATTTCCGTTGGGATTTTCTGCCCTCCCGGCGAATCTCGCCCTTGATTGTCCTGGGGCTGGGGTTGGCCCGCCTCGACGGAATCGTGGGCTATTCCTATACCGGGACGTATTTCTGGGAGGGTCCGGAGGAAACGATCGGTGAATCGGACGAGAAGGACTTCAAGACCGCCGAGGAGGAAATCGGCGACAGCATTCCCAATATCCTGCCTTTCGTGCAGGCCTGCCTGGGCTTGCGGGCCGAACTCTATCGGGGGTTGTCTCTCCGCGCCGAGGCGGGATTCTGGAACGGAATCATTTTCCGGGGCGGTTTGAGCTACCGGTTCTAATCCCCGGTTTCTTCCCTTCCGCCGGAGGATGACCTATAATATGAGGCGGCCGCGCTAGACGGGGAGCTAGCGGTGCCCTGTAGCCCACAACCCGCTGCAGTGGGGTCGAATCCCCCGTCGAGGCCGGCTCTTTTTCCGGCAGCGCCGCCGCGAGCGGCGATGAAGGATCGGGCCCTGCGCAAAGGCCCTCCTGTGAACCCCGTCAGGACCGGAAGGTAGCAGCGGCAGCAGTCAGGCGTCTTGTGCGGCAGCCAGCCCGGCCGGAGCCGCGGACGGCGGTGGCGCGGGGAGAGGGCGGTCGGAACGGGGTGCGCGGCCGTTTTTCCCGACTGCGGGTTGATCTCACAACCCGAGGGATTTTAAAAGAACGTCGATCTCCGCGCGGTCTTTGTCCGTGGCGGGAAGAAGGGGGAGGCGGACCGGCCCTCCGTAGAAGCCCCTCATGTCGAGCGCCGCCTTCAATCCGGGGATGCCCCGCGCTTCCGTGGCCAATCGGTTCAGGGGAACGATGTCGAGTTGACGTTTCCGTGCCCCCTCAAAATCACCCTGGACAAAAAGCCGGTACATGTCCGCACAGACCTCCGGGACGGCGTCGGCCACGGCCAGGATGGCGCCCGAAGCTCCCATCTGGAGGGCGGGGACAACGACGCTTCCCGCGCCGAGGAGATAGGAAAAATCCTGCGGCAGACGGCGGACGACGGCGGCGAGAAGGGTCAGGTTTCCCGAACTTTCCTTGAGTCCGGCGATGTTGTCATGATCGGAGAGTTCGACGATGAGTTCGGCTTCGAGGGAAAAGCCCGTATTCTGCGGGATGTTGTAGACGATGACGGGAACGGGTGAATCATCGGCCGTCTTGAGGAAAAATGTCCGGAGCGTCTCCCGGTCCATCCTGGACTTGTAATATGACGGCGGACGGATCAGGGCGAAGTCGGCGCCGAGATCGGCAGCGCGGCGCGTCGCCTCGACGGTCGCTCGCAGGGATTCCCGGGCCGTCCCGGCGATCAGGATTTTTTCCGGTCCGGCGGCTTCCCGGGCGGTTTTGACGACGGCGGCCGATTCGTCGTCGGAGAGAAGAACGCATTCTCCCGTCGATCCGCAGACAAGGTATCCGGACAATTCCGACCTGTTGTAGAGGGCGATATTGAAGGCGAGCTTTCCGGTCGAGACCTGGTCGTTTTCGAAGGGAGTTGTCAGGGCGGGGATGATTCCCGTCAATGGTTTAGTCGTCATTTTCAATTTCTCTCAGTTCGGCCTCGTCCAGGCCGAAAAAATGTCCGATTTCGTGAAGGACGGTGTCCCGGATCTGGGTCCGGATTTCGTCCTCGGTGGAGCTGATGTTTTCGATGGGACGGCGGTAGATCACAATGACGTCGGGAGCGACATTTCCGTAATAGGGGCCGCGGTGTTCGAGAGGAACGCCGTGATAAAGGCCGAGAAGCCCGCTGCCGCGCGGAGACCGGTCCTCGACCATGATGGCGATATTTTTAAGATATTTGCGGAATCTCCGGGGGAGCCGGGCCACGGTTTCTTCGACAAGCTTCTCGAAGCGTTCCCGGCCGATCGAAACTCCGCGGCGGTTTTTCATGACTCGATTCCCCGGCGGGCCGGAACCCCCGCATCGTAATAATGCTTGAGGCTTTTCATTTCCGTCACCAGGTCGGCCCGGTCGATGATCGAAGAGGGCGCGCATCGGCCGGTCAGCACGATCTCCACACCGTCGGGCCGGCGGTCCAGAAATTCATGGACCTCGGCTTCGGTCAGAATCCGGAAATGGAGGGCCGTATGAATCTCGTCCAGGATGATCAGTTGATAACGGCCGGACAGCATGGCCCGGAGACAGGTTTGCAATCCTTTGCGGCCCCTCAGAATGTCATCCTCGGTGACTCCGTCCGGCCCGAAAATCAGTCCCTCGCGACCGAACTTTCGGACGACGATGAACGGGCGGAGTTTGGCCGCGGCCCGGATCTCTCCGGACGGCCGCTTCTTGAGGAACTGGCCGATGAAAACCCCCATCCTGTTGCCTGCAGCCCGCAGAGCCAGTCCGAAGGCGGCCGTCGTTTTTCCCTTGCCGTCGCCCGTGTAGACCTGAATCCGTCCGCGGAAGCCGGATCTCACGAAACCTTTTTTCATGTTCCTTATTGTGACCTATGACCCGCGATTTTGTCAAAGACCACTTAACCTCGTTGGGTCTCTCTTTTTCTCAGGCTAGAAATTCTTGCCGAGGCTTCCACAGGACGCAGGGTGGATCCCGGAGCAAGCCGTCGTAGGGTCGAGCGGGCACGGATCCGAAGCTGCAAGCTGAGGAGAGCGAGACCCGGAGCCGGAGCGGTCGGGACTCGCCGGGGCCCGGACGCGTCTTGTGAAGGGATCTACCCGAGTCCATAAGGTGGAAGCCGTTAGAATAATCACGAGAAAAAGAGATATCTTCACGGGAGGAAGGGGCTGTGATATAATCGCGGGCATGCTGGACCCCAAAGATATTCTGGAACATATTGATAACGTGAAAGATAGGCTCTCCATGCGGGGCCGCCTTCCGGACCTCGACGCCTTCGTCGCCCTGGCCGAACGGAAAAAGGAAATGCTCCGGAAGGTCGAAGATCTCCGCTCTCTCAAAAACAAGGCCTCGGATGAGGTCTCGCGCATGAAGATGGAAGGCCGCGACGCGTCGGTTCTGATCGCCGAAATGCGCGGCGTCGGCGACGGCCTCAAAACACTCGAAGATGAATTGCGAGCCATCGAAGAGGAAGTGAAAGCCGTTCTTTTAACCTTTCCGAACCTGCCCGATCCGTCGGTTCCGGCCGGAAGCGGTGCGGAGGACAATATCGAGGTGCGGCGGTCGGGTCCGCCTCCGTCTTTCGAATTCGAACCCAAGCCGCACTGGGAAATCGGGGAGACCCTGGGCATCCTTGATTTCGAGAGGGCGGGAAAAATCGCCGGATCCCGATTCGTCGTGTCCCTCCGGGCCGCGGCCCGGCTGGAGCGGGCTCTGATCAATTTCATGCTTGACATCCATGTCCGGGAAGGCGGGTTCACGGAAATCCTGCCTCCCTTCATCGCCAATGCCCAAAGCTTGACCGGAACGGGAAACCTGCCCAAATTCAAGGAGGATTTATTTCAGCTCGAGGGCACCGATCTCTACATGATTCCCACTGCCGAAGTTCCGCTGACCAATTATTATCGTAATGAAATCCTGGACACCGCCGACTTGCCGCGCCGATTCGCCGCCTGGACGCCGTGTTTCCGCAGCGAGGCCGGATCCTACGGCAAGGACATCCGCGGACTTGTCCGCCAGCACCAGTTCAACAAGGTCGAAATGATGATCTTCTCGGTGCCGGAGTCGTCGAACGACGAACTCGAGCGCATGACGGCCTCCGCCGAAGAAGTCCTCCGCCGGCTCGGCCTGGCCTACCGGGTGGTTCTTCTCTGCGCGGGCGACATGGGTTTTGCGAGCGCCAAGACCTATGACCTCGAGGTCTGGATGCCGGGCCGGAAAAGCTACATGGAGATCTCTTCATGCTCCAACTGCAGGGATTTTCAAGCCCGGCGGTCCAATATCCGGTTCCGGCCCGCCCCCAAGGCCAAGCCCGAATTCGTCCACACCCTGAACGGCTCCGGCCTGGCCGTGGGACGCACGGCGGCCGCCATCCTGGAAAATTATCAAATGGCGGACGGCTCGGTCGGGATTCCCGAAGCCCTTCGTCCTTACATGGGGGGATTGAAAAGAATCGCCGCCGACACGCCGTGATCAGGCTCCGGCCGATTCTCCGGCCGGCGGCTCCTTCATGCGGATATAGATGGCCGTCCCGCCGCTTTCCTCGTGAGCCTTGACGTCGAACAGCTTCCCGTGGCTGCGGATGAGCTGGGAGAGCTGCTTGTGACCGTAGGTCCGGGGATCGAAGCCCGGGTCAAGCTGGCGGAGATAAAATCCGATGGTCCCGAGGTTGGCCCACCCGTCTTCCTGGACGGCCATGTCGAACGCTCCCCGAAGGAGGGGCACAGGGTCGTATTTCCGGGATCTGTCTTCCCTGTCCTTGTCTTTTTCGGCCGACTTCTTGACGGAGCTCCGCTGCTCTCCGCGAGGCGTGTCCTTGACCACCAGGTTTTCCGTGTAAATGAAGACATTGCAGGCGTTGACGAAGGCTTTGGGGGTTTTCCGGGCGCCGATGCCCATGACGAAAAAGCCCATCTCCCGAATGCGTGTGGCCAGGCGGGTGTAGTCGCTGTCGCTCGAGACGATGCAGAAGCCGTCGACCAGGTCGCCGTGGAGAATATCCATGGCGTCGATGATCATGGCGCTGTCCGTTGCGTTCTTGCCCACGGTGTAGCGGAACTGCTGGATGGGCTGGATGGCGTTGTCGTTGAGGGTGTTTTTCCAGCCGGACATGTTGACCGTCGTCCAGTCGCCGTAAATACGGCGGATGGTCACGAGGCCGTATTTTCCGGCCTCGGTCATGATCTGGCCGATCAAGGACGGTTGGGCGTTGTCGCCGTCGATGAGAAGAGCGATTTTCTTGGTCCGCATCGCATCGAATTTTTCCATAATTGTCACCTTCCCGCACGGGAGTCTTTTCGGTTCCGGCCCCATCTTACTCTGATTGCCTCCGGACTTCAAGCGGCGCGGCCGCGGTTAGATTAACGGATTCCCCCAAGCCCAAAGAGCGAAAGCCGAAAGGGGAGTTAAAAATCATGCGATGCGCCGAAGTCCGGACACATGTTGTCAGGTTGACCGGAGGGATGTAGAATGAAGCCGTCTCCGGAGGGATGGCCGAGTGGTTGAAGGCGGCGGTCTTGAAAACCGCTACCCGGTTTCCGGGTCGGGGGTTCGAATCCCTCTCCCTCCGCTCTTTATCGCCCCGTTTCCATCAGTGGAGGATTCTGCTAGAATAGTCGGGATTCCGTTCAGCGCGGAGAGGTGCTGGAGTGGCTGAACAGGATCGCCTGCTAAGCGATTGTCTTGGGTTAAACCAGGACCGCGGGTTCGAATCCCGCCCTCTCCGCCATTTTAATCGTCCTTCGAGGAAACAACATGATCAATAAAACACTTCGCCCGGCTTTATGGATCTTTTCCGCATGGCTGGCCTTTTCATCCTGCGCGAGAGCGCCCGAACTCGAAAGCCGGAACGAAGCCCTCGCACTTTTCGAAAATCCCCCGGTCGAATACCGGAGTGTTCCCTTCTGGGTCTGGAACGACGCCATGACCCGGGAACAGATCGACGAGCAATTGACCGACTTCCGGGAGAAAGGCCTGGGCGGCGTTTTCGTTCATCCCCGGCCCGGACTTGTCACTCCCTATCTTTCGGAGAAATGGTTTTCTCTTTTCCGCTACGCTGTGGACACCGCCGCCGGTTTAGGAATGAACGTCTGGATCTATGATGAAAACTCCTACCCCTCGGGATTCGCCGGGGGCCATGTGCCGGCGCAGATGCCCGACGCCGTGCGCTCGGGACTGCGGCTGACCCGCATGACGGTTCTTCCCGATGTCTTTGAGATTGAACCCCTTCTGGTCCAGAACCTGACCCATCGGGGTTTCCAGGATGTGACGGCCGATGCCCTGGCCGGCCGCCTCGGAGATGGGGATTACTATGTCTTCGACGTCGTCCGCCAGCAACCTTCGCCCTGGCACGGCGGATTTCCCTATGTCGATCTTCTGCGGCGGGACGTCACCGAGAGATTCCTGGAAGTCACCCTGAACCCTTACCAGGAGACGGCCGGATCGGAATTCGGCCGGACCATCCCCGGCGTCTTCCAGGACGAGGCGGAAATCTCCCCGGCCGGAGGACGTTCCGCGGTGAGCTTCACTCCGGCGCTTTTTGAGGAGTTTCAAAAACGATGGGGATACAACCTCAAACCCCACTTGGCCTCCCTTTTCGAGGACGCCTTCGATTTCCAGAAAATCCGCCACAATTACCGGTCGGTGCTCCTCGATCTCTTTATCGAGAACTGGGCCAAGCCCTATTTCCAATATTGTGAAGACAACAATCTTGTGTTCACCGGCCATTACTGGGAACATGAATGGCCCGTTCCCCGCGTCTGTCCCGACAACCTGGCCCTGGCCGCCTATGCGCACATGCCCGGAATCGACATCCTGATGAACGAATATGCCACAGGACCGCATGCCCAGTTCGGAAACGCCCGGGCCGTCCGGGAGATCCGGAGCGCCGCCGTTCAGCACGGCCGGACGCGGACGCTGGCCGAAACCTACGGCGCTTCGGGCTGGGATCTGACGTTCGAGGATCAAAAACGGATCGGAGACTGGGCTTATGCGCTCGGCGTCAATTTCCTCAATCAACACCTGTCTTACGCCACGATCCGCGGGGCGCGGAAGCGCGACCATCCTCCGTCGTTTTCCTATCACGCACCCTGGTGGGGATCCTACCGCAGACTGGCCGACTACTTCGCCCGCCTCTCCGCCGTGTTGAGCCTGGGCCGGCCGGCTTCCCGAGTTCTGGTCATCGAGCCGACGACATCCGCCTGGATGTATTATACGCCGCTGATCGCAAAGGGACGGACGCAGTTCATCGGAGAGGAATTTCACAAGTTCATCAATCTCCTGGAAGCCGAACACATTGCCTACGATCTGGCCAGCGAAAAAACGCTGGCCGATTTCGGCCGGGCCCGCTTCCGGTCTCTCTTCGTGGGCCGCGAGGCCTACGATCTTGTCGTGATTCCTCCGGGAATGGAAAACATGAACTCCGAGACCGTCCGTCTTCTCAATCACTATCTTTATAAGGGCGGCAAAGTCATCTCATGGGTTGCGGGGCCGGAATACGTGGATGCCGAAAGATCGGACGATGTGCGGAAGATGGCCGGGGCTTTCGGAGACCGGTGGTTTGCGCCCGGATTGGGATTCGAGAAACTCCATGAGCTTCACCCACCGGAAATCGTTTTCAGGGGTCTGCAGAACGAGGACCGGTTTTTCCATCATCACAGGAAGCTTCGGGATGCGGACATCCTTTTTCTCGTGAACACGGCCGATGACAAAACGGTGTCGGGAACGTTCCGGGCCGCCGGCGGTTCGGTCGAGGCCTGGGATCCGTTCACGGGCCGTACGGCCGCATTTCCCTATAAAACGGAGGGGGGTGGCGAGGTGCGGGTTGAGTTCAGCCTGCCTCCTGCGGGAAGCCTTCTTCTCTGTCTCAGCGTCGAGGCCGGCGAACCGGTTCCGGGAGAGACATGGACGGAAACAGGGATTGCCGCGACGGCGCCGTCGGTGAATCGGGAATCGCTGAATGTCTTGACCCTTGACCACTGCGATCTGCGGATCGATGGTGCGATTTTCAGGAATCTGTATTTTTATGACGCCCAGACCCGCATCTTTCAGGCCCACGGTTTTGAAAGGAATCCCTGGGACCATGCCGTTCAGTTCAAGACTGACATCCTGGACAGGGATGTTTTTTCTGAAAATTCGGGATTCGAGTCCGAGTTCTCATTCGAAATTGCCGGGGGAGGACCGCACCTGGCGACGTTCCGGCTGGTCGCCGAGCGCCCGGATCTCTTCGCCGTTCAAGTCAACGGACGCGACGTTGCGGCCCTTCCCGGCGAGTGGTGGCTGGATAAAGCCTTCGGCGTTTACGACATCGGGGGCGCGGTCCGTCCGGGCCGAAACATCGTGAGGTTGAGGGTCAAACCCTTCACCCTGCACGCCGAGCTTGAATCCGTCTATGTTCTCGGCGATTTCCGGCTGGAACCGTCGGGACGGGGATTCCGGATCCTGCCCCCGCGGCGCCTTGAGCCGGGCGCCTGGAAAGATCAGGGGCTGCCGTTTTACGGCGGCACGGTCCGCTATGAGTCCGAATTCCGGATGGAGAGCCCGCCCGCCCCCGGCCGACGCATTGTTGTCCGGCTTGGTGAGTGGGCCGGATCGGATGTCCGGCTTTTTGTGAATGAACGTGATGCCGGGACGGCGGCTTTCCCTCCCTATGAATGCGACATCACCGATTTCGTCGTCGAAGGCGCGAACACCGTCGTTGTCGCCGTCACGGGCAGCTTGAAGAACACTCTCGGTCCCCATCATGGATCGCCGTTGCGCGGACGGGCCTGGCCGTCCGATTTCCGCAAGGCGCCGGAGGGCGGCCCGCCCCCGGGTTCGGCCTATGATGTTCTGCCCTACGGCTTGTTCGAGAACTTCCGGATCGTCGAACGCCGGCCCGACGCCGGTCATAGCGCCCGGACAGGGTCGTCATGACGGTCCGGAAAACCGGTTTCGACAATTCCTGGTACGTCCGCGAGCAGGCCCGCGCGATCCGGGAGAGAATGGCGCTTTTCGACGGCAAACTCTATCTCGAATTCGGCGGAAAGCTTCTCTTCGACCACCACGCCGCCCGGGTTCTTCCGGGCTACGACCCCAACGTCAAGATGGCTCTTCTGCGCGAACTCCGGGAGCAGGCCGATGTTCTGCTCTGCATTTACGCCGGCGACATCGAGCGCAAAAAGATGCGGGCCGATTTCGGCATCACTTACGACACGGACGCCATGAAAATGATCGACGGTCTCCGGGAAGGCGGGGTCGATGTCGCGGCCGTCGTCATCACCCGCTTCAACGGCCAGCCGGCGGCCCGGATTTTTCGAAACAAGCTCGAACGCCGGGATATCAAGGTTTTTACCCACGCGGCGACGAAGGGATATCCCACGGATGTCGATACCATCGTCAGCGAGGAGGGCTATGGAGCCAACGCCTCGATCGAAACGCGCCGCCGTCTGGTCATCGTGACCGGTCCGGGGCCGGGAAGCGGAAAACTTGCGACCTGCCTGTCCCAGATCCATCACGACCATCGGAAGGGGATAGCCTCAGGCTACGCCAAGTTCGAGACCTTCCCGATCTGGAACCTCCCCCTCAAGCATCCGGTGAACGTGGCCTACGAGGCGGCGACGGCCGACATCGGCGATTTCAACCTCATTGATCCGTTTCACCTCGAAGCTTACGGCAAGACGGCCGTAAACTATAACCGCGACGTCGAGGCTTTCCCCGTGGTCCGGCGGATCCTGGAGAAAATTACGGGCGATCCCTCTGTCTACAGATCTCCGACCGACATGGGCGTCAACACGGCCGGCGGAGGAATCGTCGACGACGCCGTCGTGAAGGAGGCGGCCCGGCAGGAGCTCATCCGGCGCTGGTTCCGTTACCAGTGCGAATATGCCATGGGGCTGACGGAGAAGGAAACCGTCCAGCGGGCCGAGCTGCTGATGAAGGAACTCGGCGTCAAGCCCGAGGACCGGCCGGTCGTCGGCGCCGCGCGGGATGCGGCCGTCGAGGCCAAGGAAAAGGGCAAAGGCCACAAGGGCATCCACTGCGGAGCGGCTCTCGAACTCGCCGACGGTGCGATCCTCACGGGAAAGAACTCCGCGCTGATGCATGCGGCATCCAGCCTCGTCCTCAATGCCGCAAAAACGCTGGCCGGAATTCCCGATGAGATCCACCTTCTGTCCCCGAGCATCATCGAGGCCGTCGCCAACCTCAAGCGCACGCTGGGCGGAGCCTCGTCGGTCAGCCTCGATCTCTCCGAGGTCCTGATCGGCCTGGGCATCAATGCCTCGACCAATCCGGCCGCCCACATGGCACTGGACAAGCTCAAGGGCATTCACGGCTGCGAAGTCCACATGACACACATGCCGACACCCGGCGACGAGGCCGGCTTCCGCCGCCTCGGCGTCAACCTGACCACCGACCCCAACTTCTCGGGTAAAGATTTGTTTGTGATTTGAGGTTGAAGCGTGGGCGGAAACCATATAAAATAAGTAGGGAATAAAAAAGGAGACTGCCCATGAAACCTCGCGAGATCCGCAAAAATGTCCATTGGGTCGGCGCCGTCGACTGGGACCGCCGCCTGTTCGACGCCCTGATCCCGCTGCCCGACGGCACAAGCTATAACGCTTACCTCGTCAGGGGGAGCGAAAAAACCGTTCTTCTCGATGCCGTCGATCCGACGAAGACGGACATTTTGTCCCGCCATCTTGAGGCCGTCCCGAAGATCGATTACATCGTCGCCCACCACGCCGAACAGGACCATTCCGGGGCCATCCTATTCGTTATGGAAAAATACCCCGGAGCCGTCGTCCTCTGTTCGGAAAAGGCCCGGCCCATGTTGATCGACCATCTTATTCTTCCGGAAGACCGGGTCCGCGCGGTCAAGGACGGGGAGACCGTGTCTCTAGGCGGCAAAACCCTGACCTTCGTCTATACCCCCTGGGTCCACTGGCCCGAGACCATGTCCACATATCTGGCCGAAGACAAGATCCTTTTCAGCTGCGATTTCTTCGGCTCCCACCTGGCCACGTCCGACCTGTTTGTCGCCGACGAGGAACGGGTGTATGAGCCGGCCAAGCGCTATTATGCCGAAATCATGATGCCCTTCCGCAAGATCGTCCGCGACAATCTGGAAAAGATTTCGCGCCTGGACATCGAGATCATCGCGCCGAGCCACGGCCCGCTCCACGGCCGGCCCGGCTTCATCATGGATGCCTACCGCGACTGGGCGGGTGACACGCCGAAAAACATCGCGGTCATTCCCTGGGTGTCCATGCACGGATCGACGGCCAAGATGGCCGAATATCTTGTCGAGGGGCTGGCCGAACGCGGCGTTCGCGTCCACCCCTTCAATATGGAATTCGCCGACATCGGCCAGTTGGCCATGAGCCTGGTCGACGCGGCCACGGTCATTGTCGGCACGCCCACGGTTCACGTCGGTCCCCATCCGGCCGTCGTGTCCGCCGTCTACCTGGCCAATGCCCTGCGCCCCAAGGCCCGCTTCGCCTCGGTCTTCGGATCCTACGGATGGGCCACCAAGACCGTGGACGTCATCAAGGGGATGATACCGGCCCTCAAGGTTGAGCTCATCGAGCCCGTTATCTGCCGGGGCTATCCCCGGGACGCGGACTTCCGGGGATTGGATGCCATGGCCGACGCCGTCGCCGCCAAACACGTCGAACTCGGACTTGTCTAAAGTCTGATCTCCGGTTTCCTTCTCTCCAGGAGGGCGTTGACGATCTTGACACTGCCCGAGGGCAGGGGGTACCTCTTGAGAGCACCCGGCGTGACCCAGGCGATGTCCGGCGCCGGAGCCGGCAGGGCGCCGGCCGGCCGGCAGACAAAGGCCGTCAAGTCGACCTGAAAACGGGTGTGGGCATGGCGGATCCGGGCCAGGAATTCGAGTCCTTCAATTTCAATTCCGAGTTCCTCCCTCACCTCCCGTTTCGTGGCCTGCTCGGCGGACTCGCCCGGTTCAATTTTCCCCCCCGGAAACTCCCAGAGATCTCCAAGAAGCCCGCCGGGCGGACGCCTGTGGAGGAGGATGCGCTTGCGGTGGATGATGACGGCGACCGCCGCTTCAAGTTTTTCGATCTTCAGGGTTCGAGGCGCAGGGACAACCTCCTGGAGTCCCAACCGCTCGGCCCCGCAGAACGAACGCACGGGGCAGAGCAGGCAGAAAGGATTTCGCGGCCGGCAGACCAGGGCGCCGAGCTCCATCATCGCCTGGTTGAAGGCGCCAGGTGATTTTTTGGAGATCCAAGCGTTCAACAATTCCCGCAAGACGGGGTCCCGGGGCGCCGGATGATCTGTGCCGGTGCAGATCAATCGCAAAAGCACTCGACGAACATTTCCGTCCAAAACGGGGAGGGTTTTTCCGAAGACGATGCTAAGGACGGCGGCCGTGGTATAGGCTCCGAACCCGGGAAGACGTGACAAGCTTTCGGCGTCGTCGGGAATCCGTCCTCCGTGATTGCGGACAATGGTCCGGGCCGCGGCATGGAGGTTCCGGGCGCGCTGATAATACCCGAGCCCCTGCCAGGCCTTGAGAACTTTCCGTAGAGGAGCTCCCGCCAGAGACTTGATGTCCGGAAACAGACGCATCCACCGTTCGTAATAGGGGATGACCGCCTTGACCGTTGTCTGCTGAAGCATGATTTCGGAGACCCAGACCGCATAAGGGTCGGCCGTCTTCCGCCAGGGAAGTTCCCGGCGGTTCCGGCGGTACCAGTTGAGAAGACGCCTGCGGAAAACAACGGGATCGACGGCAATAAAATTATGCGAACGCATCGTTCTTGTCCAAAATGCTAGAGATAACTTCCGCGAGGCGCAGGGGGAATCCCGGAACAAGCCGTCGGAGGGCCGAGCGGGCACGGATCCGAGACCGCAGGTCAAGGAGAGCGAGAATCGGAGCCGGAGCGGCCGGGCCTCGCCGGGGTCCGGACGCGTCTTGTGAAGGGATTCCCTCGAGCCTTAAAAGCGGAAGTTCATTTGGGCCTCGAGGGCGACAGTCATGAGAATTCACGGACGATCCGGGTCTTCCTTCGGCATCCAGTCTCCGCCCTCCTTGGGCATTTCGGCCAGGAAGGAGGAATCGACCATCATGTGGTAGTCGAGTTCGGGATTGCGGACGGCGACCCGTCCTTCCTCTTCGACTTCCAGGCCGACATGAAGAACGATCTCCCGGTGTTCGCCGCTGTAAGGTTTGACGCGGACCGTGATCACGGCGCCCGGCGGTTCGAGGCCATGGCGGACCCGCTGTCCCGGGGCGTCGACAAAGGTTAGGGCTTCGAGATACTCGACTTTCCGGATGAAGGATTCGATGAGGAACCTGTCGGCGATGCCCTCGATCCCCTCGATCTTCCATGCGGCGTCGAAGCCCTCGCCGTCCTTGAAGGCGGTGATCGTTTTGCCGTCCGCGGTGATCGAGAGCCGGTCGGCCTCCCAACTGTTGAAATCCGCGGCCTTATTTTCTCGGAAGTCCTCGAGCGGCTTTTCGAGATCCTCCAGAATCCGCGTTTCGACGGAGACGACAAGAGGTGATTTGTCCGTGGAAACATAGACATCGTCGCCCGAACGGGCCAGAAAAAAGACCATGTCCTCCTCCAAATCCGCCGCGCTCAGGGCGACCGTGTATCCCGGTTTGTCCAGGCCGAAGGCCTTGAGGTCGGCGGCGGATTTGTCTTCGGCCGCGAAAGACCGGGCCTTGAGCCCGGACAAGGTCTCGAGCAGGGACCGGATCCGGGTGTTCGAAGCCAAAGCCCGGACCGGCGAGGTCAGCCACCAACGGTCGTCCTCCTTGGAGACGTCCCAGGCCTTCGCCCCGGCCTGAACCCGCAGTTTTGAGATGTCCCCGGTCTCGAAGGCGAACACGTCCTTTTTCCGGAAATCAAAGAGTGTTTTATCAAGAGAGAACTTGAGCGTCGAAGCCAGGAGAACAATGCGCTTTTCGTCGTCCCGGCGGGCGAAGAGCGTCCCTCCGATGGGGTTTTCCATGCCGATCTGAATCCGGACGGGTTTCCCCTCGCCCTTCGCCCAGAAGAGGACGTCTCTTTCTCCGATGCCGTAGGATTCGACATCCTCCGGGTCCTCTTCGACGATGCGTTCGATCCGAAGGCGGGCGAAGTTCCGGACGAGATTGTCGACTTCATAGACGTCGGCCGGCGCCCGGAGAGGCGCGGCGATCATCCAGATTCCGGCCTCATCCCGATCGAAGACGATGACGCCGTCGCCGGCGGGAACCGACATCTTTTCGATGTCGGTCTCTTCGAATTCGGTCAGAAGGGCTTCCCGGTCCTTTCTGTCCTCCGACGACTTCGTCCGCGATTCGAAAACGAGGTAGGCCGTCAGGAGGACAACGAAGACGATGAGCAGGATCAGCGTTGTCCGGAACTTCACAGAGCCCTCCTTCTGAGCCAGACGCTCAATCCCAGAAGCAGCACGGCCAGGGGAAGCACAACGACGCTCGTGAAGAAGATCAACCGGCCCTGGGACGGCGTCAGCCGAAGGGTGCGCGGGGCTGCGGTTCGGGGCTGGATGGAGATGAGGTCGGCTTCCTCGGTCAGCCAGTTGACGGTGTTGAGGAAAAAGTTTCCGTTCCCGGAGAAGTTGAAATAGCGGTTGGTGATGAAGTCGGAGTCGCCGAAGACGGCGATGCGGCCCTCGCTGTCGGGATGCGGGAGATCGGGTTCCTCCGGCCGGAAAAGGGCTTCGGCCGATCCGGAAATCGTGCCGACGACGGCCAGGGAAATCGGACCGGGGCGGTCCTTGTCCGGATCGAACCGGACCTCTTTCTGGTCGAGCTGGCGCTCGGCCCAGGCATTGGAGCTCGTTCGGGCCAGAACCGTCAGAGAAACACCGTCCGGCAGCGGATCTTCGAGTTCGACCGACCGGGCGAAGGGGAAGAACGTGGCGTATCGGAAATTGCGGCTGATCTCGTGACTTTCGTATTCGCTGACGACGGGCATGAAATAATCGCCGCCGAGAAGACGCGAGACCGTGTCCACGATGAGGTCATCTTCGAGGCGGATTCCGAATTCATGCAGAAAAGGGATCATGTCCGGCGCGGTCTCCGGATCGATCATGAGAAACACCCGGCCGCCCCGCCCGAGATACCGGCGGATGGACACCTTCTCGTCGGGAAGGAGGTCCTTCCGCGGACCGGGAACGATCAGGAGATCGCAGTCGGCGGGAAAGGTTTCCGTAAGCGCCAGGGTCATCTTCCCGACTTCGTAACCCATTTTTTCGAGCTCGTTTTTTGCCTGCGAAAAGCCTCCGTCTCCGCTCTCCTCGATGCTCGGCTGGCCGTGACCTTCAAGGAAATAAATGGTCTTTTTGCCGTCGCGCGTGATCTTGATCAGGGTGTTGGTGATCTCCTCTTCCGTGGTCGATGTGATCCGGCTTTCCCGGTCCAGGTATTCCAGGACGGTTGTCCCGTCCTGGGTGATATCGTAGCGCTTGACCAGGCCGGGATTTTTATCCGGATCGATGAACTCATAGGAGAATTTTCCGGAGTGATAGGCATAGATTTTGAGGAGGTTTTCCATGGCGCCCCGGCCGAAGTGGATGTCCCGGAAAAAGGCTTTGGCTCGGACGTCGTGTTTCAGATTCTTGAGAACCGTCACGGACTGGTCGGACAGGCTGTGGAGCTTGGTCTCGGTGAAGTCGATGCGATAGCGCTGCTTGGCCAGAAAAACATTGACCAGAACGAGAATGGCCAGGACGATAACAACGATGAGAACCATGTTGCTCGAATAGAGGAAAGATTTCCGCTTGAAATTTTTCTTGAGGTGGGAGAGATGAAGGACAAGATAGACGATGAGTGCGGCCACGCCGAGACCGGCGATGATCAGAGCGGCCGTTTTTCGATGGGGCCAGATGCGCAGGGCCGCGAGCCCGGCGAACACGAGCGTCAGGCCGAGGGAGTTGAGATGGCTTTTTATCTTGTTCATGTCGTTATCTCCACCGCCGCGACTGGATCACGGCATGCGTCAGGAACAGACCGAAAAAGGCGAAGCTCAGATAGTAAACGACATCCGACGTGTCCAGGATGCCCCGGGTCATGTCGTCGAAGTGCTGGAAGAATGACAGATAGTTGAGAACGTCCTGCCAGATTCCTCCGGCGGCATTGGCCGCCCAGCCCATCACCCAGAACAGAAGAAGGGCGCCGAAAGTCAGGATGGCGGCGACGATCTGATTTTCGGTCAGAGAGGAAAAGAAGAGGCCGACGGCGATGAAAGCCGCCCCCATGAGGAAGAGGCCGAGATATCCGTTGAGAAGAGGCGCGATCTGGGGGTTGCCGTAGGCGAAGGTGAATATCGAGAGCAGACCGGACAACAGGAGCATGGCGGCGAGCACGGCGAGGGATGCCAGGTATTTTCCGAAAATGATCTGGTTGACGGAGACCGGGGAGGTGAAGAGAAGCTCTTCGGTCCCGATTTTCTTTTCTTCGGCGAACAGCCTCATGGTCAGGAGCGGCAGCATCAGAAGAAGAATGATGCTGATGTTGTGAAAGAGCGGGGTGAAAACCATCTGGTTGATGTTGATCTGCTGGAAATAGGTGGGATTTTGAGCCATCTGCATGGCCTGGGAGTTGAACCACCAGACGAGGCTGTAGAAAAAAAAGCCCGTCAGCAGAAGAAACACGGCGATCACAACGTAGGCGATCGGCGATGTGAAATAAGCCTGGATCTCTCTTTTGGCGATGGACAGGATATTTCTCATGATTCGAGACCTCCCGAGACGATCTTGAGATAGAGATCTTCGATGTTCATCCCCAGGGACTTCATTTCCAGAAGCCCGAGGTCCTTTTCGACGACGGTGCGGGCGACCGCTTCGCGGAGATCTCGTCCCCGGCTCCAGGCGACTTCGATTTCGGAATCCCGGATCGCCGCGGTGTCGACGCCGGGAATCGCCCGGAGCGCCGCTGTGGACTCGGGTCCGGACTTGCGAAGCTTGAGAACGACGCCGTCCGTCGATCGGGCCGAGGCCGTCAGCTCGTCGAGCGTTCCCGAGGCCATGAGCCGGCCTTCGTTGATGATGGTCACGCCGTCGCAGACCTGGGTGACTTCGGCCAGAAGATGGGTGGACAGGATGATCGTCCTTTCGCCTCTCAACGATCGGATGAGTTCCCGGATTTCGATGATCTGGGCGGGGTCGAGCCCGATCGTCGGCTCGTCGAGAATCAGGATCTGCGGGTCATGGATCAGAGCCTGGGCGATGCCGACCCGTTGCTTGAATCCACGGGAAATGTTCTTGATCAGACGCCCCCGGACCGTTTCGAGCCCGGCCGAGCGCACGGCGCGGACGACGGCCTCCTTTTTTTTCGCCTTGGGAACCTGTTTGATCGCGGCCACGAATCCCAGGTAGGAGGCCACGGTCATTTCCGGGTAGAGCGGGACGTTTTCGGGCAGATAGCCCAGGATTCTCTTGGCCGCGTCGGGGCGTTCGAAGACATCGATGCCCGCAACACGCGCGGCGCCGTCCGTGGCCGGAAGAAACCCGGTTAAAATCCGCATGGTGGTCGTTTTCCCCGCCGCATTCGGCCCGAGGAGCCCCCAGATTTTTCCCTGCGGGACCTCGAAGCTCAGCTTTTTGACGGCCGGGAAGTCGCCGTACTTCTTGACGAGATCCTGAACTTCAATCATGTTGAACCTCCATATCGACAAAACCGGAACGCGGTTCCGGTCGTTGCCTCACATCTTTTCCGGGATCGGAATGCCCATCAGGGCGAGAGCCGCGCCGAGCGTCCGGCGGGCGGCGGCTATCGTCAAAAGCCGGATGTTCCGGAGTTCGGGATCGGTTTCCGAAAGGATCGGATAGCGGTGGTAATAGGAGTTGATTTTCTGGCAGAGAGTGAACGCGAAGCGGGCCAGATGGGAAAACTCCAGGGCGGCGACGGACCGCACAACGTCCTCTTCGATGGAGGACATGACCGTCACAAGATCCCAGGTGTCCGCAAGTTCCTTTTCCGGAAGACGGGTCAGGGACGGCGGGGCGGTCTCGAGGGTGTGAAGGGCGGTCTCGGCTGTTTTGTCACGTTCCCGCAATTTCCGGAAAATGCTGTTCATCCGGACCGCCGTGTATTGCAGATAGGGACCGGTTTCCCCCTCGAAACTCAGAACCTCGTCGAAGTCGAAGACGATGAGCGAGTTCCGGGAAAACTTCAGCATGAAATACCTCAGGGCGCCGCAGGCGACATGGCGGGCGACTTCGGCCGCCGCTTCCGGATCGAGTTCGGGATTGCGGCCGGAGACTTCCGCCCGGGCCTTCTCCTCGAGCCGGTCCAAAAGGTCGTCGGCCTTGACGCCCAGGCCCTTTCGGCCGGAGACCTCGAGAAAAGCCCGGTCCTTCTCTTCGTCCGTGGCCTGATAGCCGAGTTCCTCGAGACTCTTCGGGGATAAGGCCACCATCTCGTAGGAGAAATGAATGGATTTTGCCGCCTGATTCTCATATTTCAGAGATTTCAGTCCCTGGACGACGACCTTCTGCAGATAGGCCTGCCGGGAGTCGATAACGTTGTAGACCCGGGAGCCGCGGCCGAAGGACGGGCTGTTTGGTTGGGGCGAAGGCGTGGTGATCCAGACCGTTCGGCCGGCGTCTTCGATGAACGGCTCATAATAGAAATCCCGGTCGAGAAGGCCGAATTTCCAGAGCTGGTAGGCGATGTCTTTGCCGACATAAGTCACGGTGCCGTCGGACCGGACGATGATTTTCTCCCGGTCGGGCTCGTCCTCGAGGCGCATGACCCAGCATCCGGCGTTGTCGCCGCTTCCGACGTAATGAATCGCCTGCCGTTCCTTGAGCCGTTCGAAGGCTTTTTCCCAGAAGGCCTGGCGCAGGATGGAGCTTTCGCAGGGCAGGACATCGTAGGAAATTCCGAGCCGGTTCATGGTGGCCAGGTGAGCCCTCAGAATGCGGCGCGAGACGGCGTGGGCCAGACCGGCTTCGGGATCTTCGCCGTGCTCGATTTTCTTGAGGATCCCGGCCTTGCGTTCACCGCTTTCAGGATGGGCGGCCAGGTGGGGGGATATGCGGGCATAAAGATCCCAACAATAGTAATCGAATTTCCCGGGGATACGGTCCAGTTCGGCGGGCGATGAAATTCCCTCGAGTTCCATCAGCCCGAAGACGACGTCCACCACCTGGACACCGGTGTCGTCGACATAATTCTGGACTTCGACGTTCTCGCCCCGATGCCGCTGGCAACGGGCCAGGGTGTCGCCGAGACAGGCGTTTCGGAGATGCCCGACGTGGGCCGCCTTGTTCGGATTGATGTTGGTGTGTTCGATAATGATCTTGTCTTCCTCGGGAATCGGGACTGTGCGATCGGTGTCCCTGAGAACCGCCGCAAAGAATGCCGTCCGATCGAGGAAAAGATTGATGTATCCCGCCCCGGCGATATCCAGGCGCTCGACACCATCGAGGGGGAGAAGACGTCCCGCGATTTCCGAGGCCAGAGCCCGGGGATTGGTCTTGAGCCGGCGGGCGAGCTGGAAAGGAAAGGCCAGGGCGATGTCGCCCAGGGCGGCGTTCGGCGTCGGCGTGAAATCGATGTCGCCCGGCTCCAGAGGATAGGTATCCCCGAGCCTTTCGGCGATCTGTTTTTTCAGGCGGTTTTTGAAGTCGATCATGGCCATTTATTATAGCAAAATCATGGTTTGGGACAAGAACTTGCGCGACTTTGCGGGATGTGGTATCCATGGATGTCATCATTTCCGAAAGGACGCCATCATGAAACTGACCCGTTTGAATTCTTTTCACAAGAAACTCGGCGGCCGGATGGTTGAGTTTTTCGGCTGGGAAATGCCCGTCGAATTCAAGGGAATCATCGACGAGCACATGGCCGTCCGGACCCGGGCCGGACTGTTCGATGTCGGGCATATGGGCGAAATTCATATCGAAGGCCCGGACGCCCTGCCTTTTGTTCAATACCTGACGCCCAACGACGCCTCGCGTCTCAAGGCCGGCATGGTTCAGTACACGGCCCTGACGACTCCCGAGGGGACTTTTGTCGACGATATGCTGGTTTATTTCCTGGCGGAGAACACTTATCTGCTCGTCGTCAACGCCTCGAACACCGACAAGGATTTCGCCTGGATCGTCGACCACAGGGAAAATTTCGATGTCCGCATCGAGAACAGGAGCGACGCGTATTCCCAGATCGCCGTCCAGGGACCGAAAGCCCAGGCGATTCTCTCGCCGCTGACCGATGTCGATCTCGACGGCATGAAGACCTTCCGGTCGGCTTTCGGCAAGGCGGCCGGCATCGACGCCCTCATTTCCCGCACCGGATATACGGGTGAGGACGGGTTTGAAATCTACACCACCGATCCCGATCCGGGAAAAATCTGGGAGGCCCTTCTCGAGCAGGGCCGGGAAGCCGGCGTTCTTCCCGTGGGTCTGGGCGCCCGCGACACCCTCAGACTCGAAGCCAAGCTGATGCTTTACGGAAACGACATCAGCGACAAAACGACGGTTCTCGAGGCGGATCTCAAGTGGATCGTCAAGTTTCAGAAAGGCGATTTCCTCGGCAAGGCCGCCCTGGAAAAACAGCAGGCCGAGGGTTTGAAGAGAAAGATCGCCGGTTTCGAAATCATCGACAAGGGCATCGCCCGTCCCCATTATCCCATTCTGGCGGACGGACGGCCGGTCGGCGAGGTCTGTTCCGGGACGTTTTCGCCGTTTCTCAAAAAGGCCATCGGGCTGGCCTACCTTCCCATCGACCTGACGGCTCCGGGGACGGAGATCGCGGTCGTGGTCCGGGACCGGACTCTTGCGGCCCGTGTCGTCCCGACTCCGTTTTATAAAAGAGGCGAGGCATAAATCCGCGCTCCGGCGCAGGCAAGATAAAAAAGGAGGCTTATGATGTATCCCAACGATTATTCCTATTCCAAGGACCATGAATGGATCAAGATCGAGGGCGGTGAGGCGATCATCGGCATCACCGACTACGCCCAGAAACAGCTCGGCGACATCATTTTTGTTGAGCTCCCCGCCGTAGGGAAAGCGTTGGACGCCGGACAGCCCATCGGCGTCGTCGAATCCGTGAAATCGGTCTCGGACATCTACGCCCCGATCGGAGGCGAGATCGCGGCCGTCAACGAAAAACTCACCCAGGCCGCCGACTTGATCAACAAGGATCCCCACGGCGGAGGCTGGATCGTCCGGATGAAAATTCGCGACAAGGCCGAATTGGACGGCCTGATGACTGCGTCCGATTACGAAAAACACATCGAAAGCCTCGAAAGCTGAGCCTGCCGATATGAGCTATCTCTCATTAAGCGAAAGGGACAGAAAGGAGATGCTGGAAAGGATCGGCGTCTCCTCGGTCGATGATCTTTTCTGCTGCATTCCCGAGGCCATTCATCTGAAGAAAGACCTCGATCTGCCGGGGCCGCTCTCGGAAATGGAGCTTGCGGCCGAAATCCAGGCGATCGCCGGCCGGAATGCTCCGGCCGGGATCCTCTCTTTCATGGGCGGCGGCGCTTACCCCCATTTCATCCCTTCGGTCGTCGATTATCTGAGTTCGCGGGGCGAATTCGTCAGTCCCTACACCCCCTATCAGCCCGAGGTCAGTCAGGGGACGCTTCAGGTTATCTTCGAATTCCAAACCCTGATCTGCCAATTGACCGGTCTGGACATTGCCAACGCGTCCCTTTATGAGGGAGCGACGGCCGCCGCCGAGGCCGTTCTTATGGCCCAAAGAGTGACGGGAAAGGCCAAGGTTCTGGTCGCCGCATCCCTTCATCCTCAATACCGGGAGGTCATCCGGACCTATGTCCGCAACCTCGATCTGACTGTTGAGGAGGTTCCCTTCACCGAACGGGGAACCGTGGATGCCGCGGCCCTGGACAAGGCCCTGGATGACGGCACGGCCGCCGTGCTTTTCCAGTCGCCCAACTATTTCGGTGTCTGCGAAGATGTCCGTTCGATCTCCACGGCCGCCAAAACCAAAGGCGCTCTGTCCGTCGCCATGGTCGCGGAAGCCCTGTCCCTGGCTCTTTTGGAAGCGCCGGGCAAGCTGGGGGCCGATATCGTCGCCGGCGAAGCGCAATCCTTCGGGATTCCGCTCGGATTCGGCGGCCCTTATCTCGGGTTCATGGCCGCCCGCAAGGAATACCTGAGGCAGCTTCCGGGGCGCATCTGCGGACAAACGACCGACGTCGAGGGGCAAAGAGGATACGTTCTCACGCTGTCCACCCGCGAACAACACATTCGCAGGGAAAAGGCCACGTCGAACATTTGCACGAACCAGGCCCTCTGCGCCTTGAGGGCGACGATCTACCTGGCCGCGATGGGCCGGGAAGGTCTCCGGAGGGCCGCCCGGCACAACGTCGCGAAAACAGCCTATGCCCTGGAAAAACTTCTTGCCGTCCGCGGCGTTGAAAGACGATTTTCCGGGCCTGTGTTCAACGAATTCGTCATCCAACTTCCCAAACCCTGGCTCGACGTCGACAAGGCGCTCCGGAAGAAGGGCATCCGGGGCGGGATCGGGCTGGACAAGTCGGGTCCCGGATTCGAACGCTGTGTCCTGGTCTGTATCACCGAACTCCATGCCGGAGAGGACATCGACCGCCTGGCCGCCGGACTCGAGGAGGTGCTCCGATGATCCGCGAAATCCGCGAACCGCTCCTTTTTGAAATCAGTGCCGAAGGCAAGGGATGTTCTTACCTGGCGCCTCTGGACGTTCCCGAAAGCGCCGAGACGCTTTCCGGGGTCGCTCTGAGGGAAACCATTGAGGGATTTCCCGAAGTCTCCGAAACCGAAGTCACCCGTCATTTCACGCGGTTGTCCCAAAAGAATTATTGTGTGGACATGGGCATCTACCCCCTGGGGTCCTGCACCATGAAATACAATCCGAAGATCAACGAGAAGCTTTCGTCCCTTCCGGCCTTTACGGAGTCCCATCCCCAGGCGCCGGAGGAGGACATCCAGGGAAACCTGGAAGTCCTCAAGCTGACGGAAAAGCTTCTTTCCGAAATCACGGGGATGGACGCCTTTTCCCTGCAGCCGGCCGCCGGCGCCCATGGGGAACTTGCCGGGATGATGCTCATCCGGGCCCTTCTCGAGGACAGGGGAGACCCGCGCAAATTCGTCCTCATTCCCGATTCCGCCCACGGCACCAACCCGTCTTCGGCCCATATCTGCGGATACACCGTCAAGGAAATCAAGTCCAACGCCGCCGGAATGATCGACCTCGGCAATCTGGCCGAGGCCATGTCGGACGAGGTCGCCGCCCTCATGGTGACGAATCCCAACACTCTCGGCGTTTTCGAATCGGAAATCCTCGAGGCCACCCGGATCGTTCACGACAAGGGCGGGCTGGTTTACATGGACGGCGCCAACATGAATGCTCTGACCGGGATCGTCCGGCCGGGCGACATGGGCGTCGATGTTCTCCATTTGAACCTGCATAAGACTTTTTCCACACCTCACGGCGGGGGAGGGCCGGGTTCGGGTCCGGTCGGAGTCAAGAAAATCCTCGAGCCGTATCTTCCCGTCCCGGTTGTGGTCGAAAAAGAGGGGCGGTTCGCCATCGACACCGATCGGCCCAAGTCGATCGGCCGGATGAGAAGCTTCTTCGCCAATTATCTGGTCGTCGTCCGGGCTCTCTGCTACATTTTGAGTCTTGGGCCCCGGGGGATGCGCGAAATCGCGGAGACGGCCGTCCTGAACGCCAACTACATCCGTAAAAGCCTTGAAGGCTTGTATCACCTGAAATACGACGCGCCGACTCTCCACGAATGCGTTTTTTCCGACAAGCGGCAGAAGGAGCACGGCGTTTCCAATCTGGACATCGCCAAGCGGCTGATCGATACCGGGGTTCATCCGCCGACGATGTCTTTCCCCTTGATCGTCCACGGCGCCCTGATGATCGAGCCGACGGAGACGGAAAGCCGCCGCGATCTGGATCTCTTCATCGAGGCCATGGTCAAGATCGCCGGGGAAGCCGAAAAGGACCCTGAGGTCCTTCGTTCCGCCCCCCATATCACCTATGTCCGGAGGCTGGACGAAACGGGAGCGGCCCGCAACCCCGTTCTCCGGTGGGAGAAAAACCCCTGACATGTCGCTTCAAAATCTCATCCTGAACCTGCACCATTATTGGGCGGACCGGGGTTGTTACCTGGCTCCGAGTTACGATGTCGAAGTCGGCGCCGGAACCATGACGCCGGACACCTTCTTCCGGGTGTTGGGGCCGAAACCTTGGAAAGTCGCCTACGTCCAGCCGTCCCGCCGTCCGACGGACGGCCGTTACGGCGAAAACCCCAACCGCGTCCAGAAACACCACCAGTACCAGGTCATCATCAAGCCTTCGCCCATGGACATCCAGCAACTCTACATCGACAGCCTTGTCGCCCTGGGCATACGTCTCGAAGACCACGATCTCCGCTTTGACGAGGACAACTGGGAGTCGCCGACCATCGGCGCCTGGGGCGTGGGCTGGCAGGTTCTTCTGGACGGGCTGGAAATCACGCAATTCACGTATTTCCAGCAGGCGGGCGGCATCGATCTGTCCCCCGTATCGGCCGAGATCACCTATGGTCTCGAAAGGCTCGAGATGTTCCTCGAGGAAAAGGACGATATCTACGACCTCGATTGGTCGAACGACGTCTCCTACCGCGACCTCCGACTGGACGAGGAAAAACAATTCTCCGAGTACAATTTCGAACGGGCCGATACGGCTCAACTCAGGCAGGCGTTTGACGCCGCGGAGAGAGAAGCGGCTGCGCTCATTCAACGGAATCTCCTGCTTCCCGCGTATGATATGTGCCTCAAGTGCTCCCACAATTTCAATCTCCTGGACGCGCGGCGGGCCGTCAGCGTCACCGAAAGGGTCAAAATGATCGCCCGAATCCGGGCCCTGGTGACGGACATCGCCGGCCGCACGGTTGCGCCTCGGGGAGAGGCCTGATGGAATTTCTTCTCGAAATCATGACCGAGGAAATGCCGGCGTCCCATGTGACTTCGGCCGTGGATCAGATGAAAGAGCGGATGGGGAAGGAACTGGCTGCGGCCGGAATCCAATCGGCCCGGCTGGATGTTTTCGGAACGTCGCGGCGTCTTGCCGTGGCGGTGGAAATCAAGGCCGGTCAGGAAGACGCCGAGGAATGGGTGACGGGGCCGCCCAAGTCCGTCGGCCTGCGCCCTGACGGAACTTATTCGCCGGCCGCTCTCGGTTTCGCCCGATCCCAGGGGATCGCCCCGGAAATCCTGGAAGTCACAACCACGGCCCGGGGTGAATACCTCGGCTTCAAACGCGTCAGAAAAGGCCGGTCGACAGCCGAGATCCTGCAGGATATCGTTCCTCGAATCGTGGGATCGCTGGCTTTCCCCAAAACCATGCGCTGGGCCGGCGGATCCTTCCGATTTTCGCGGCCCATTCACGGCCTGCTCGGCCTTCTGGATGGACGACACCTTCCGATTCGGCTGCCGGAGGGAACCGAGTCGAAGCCTTTCACGTCCGGTCATCGCATTTTCGACCGCCGCCGCGTCACGCCGAAGACGATCGCCGAATATTTCGATCTTCTCAAAGAGCACGGCGTCATCGTCGATCCCGACGAACGGCGGAAGATGATTCTCAATCAGATTGAAGAACACCTTTCCCCTCTGGATGCCAAAATTCATCCCGATCCCGAACTTCTCGAAAAGCTGGTCTACGGCGTCGAATATCCCTGTATGGTCATCGGGGGTTTTCCCGAAGCTTTCCTCAAGCTCCCTCTGGACGTTCTTTCCACGGCCATGAGAGAGGGACAGAACGTCTTTTCCGTCGTTCGCGGAAAGAAGCAGCTGCCCCATTTTGTCGCCGTGGCCGATGCCCTCAAGGACGGGAAAAACCTGATCCGCAAGGGCAACGAGAGAGTCCTCAAGGCGCGTTTGGAGGATGCCCGGTTTTTCTGGGAACAGGACAGGAAAGTCCCCCTGGCCCGAAGAGCCGTGGAATTGAAAAACGTTGTTTACCAGGAGAAGCTCGGGAGTTATGAGGACAAGACGCAGCGGCTGAAAAAAATCGTTGTCTACCTCTGGGACAAGGTCGGACCCGATTCCGGCCGTGATCATGTGCTTGAGGCCGCCGCTTTGTGCAAGGCCGATCTTCTGACGGAAATGGTCAAGGAATTTCCCTCGCTCCAGGGACGGATGGGAGGTCTCTATGCCCGAAACGAGGGCCGGCCCGGTCCCGTGGCCCAAGCCGTATTCGAGCATTATCAGCCGGTCGGGCCGGCCGACGAATCTCCCGCCTCGCTTCCCGGGGCCGTTCTTTCTCTGGCCGACAAGTTGGATGCCCTGGTCGGAGCGGTCGGCATCGGCGTTCAGGTCACGGGTTCGAGCGATCCTTACGGATTGAGACGGAATGCCCACGGCGTCTGCCGGATCATTCTGGATAAAAAACTCCGTTTCTCCTTCAACCGCCTTATCGATAAGGCCCTGTCGGTCTATGGAGACAGGATGACGCTCGATCGCAAGGAGATCAAGGCCCGGTGCCTGGAATTTTTTACCGGACGCCTCCGCCATCTCTTCGAACTCATGGGATACCGCTACGATCTCGTCAACGCGGCCCTGGCTCCCGGGATCGACGGGATCTATGACGCGTATCTCAGGGTCAAGGCTCTGGATGGACTGCGGTCCGGATCACAATTCGAACCGTTCATTCTCATGGTGAAAAGGATCAACAACATCCTGCGCGATCAGATTACGGCCAAACCCAATCCCGACCTGTTTTCCGAAAAGGAAGAGCGGGACCTTCAGGCGGCCTTTCTCGCCGTCTTGAACAACGCCCTCCCCATGATCGCCAAGGGAGATTACGGCCGGGCCCAGAACATCATCTTCAAGCTCCAGCCCTGTTTGACGGCCTTTTTCGACAAGGTGCTCATCATGGCCGAGGATAAAAATATCCGGCGCAACCGTCTGGGTCTACTGAAGTCCATCCGCGATCTTCTCGAAAAGGTCGCGGATTATGCGTTGATCGTTGTCGACTGAGTCGCCGCTTCGGGGGCGGCGGGAACCGGTCAGATGCCGAAGCCGCCGCCTTCCTTATAGCCGTCCATGTCGTCGGTGCTTCGATATCTTTGTTCCAGGGCGACAACCTTGACCAGGGTTCCTGGAAAATTCTGATCCTGGTCTTCCCCATAGGAGTTGAACTCCACGCCGGTCTGGTAGAGGAGCTGGTCTCCGTTCTGAGGAGAGGACCATCGCACTCGGCCTTTGAAAATCAGAGGCACGTGACCCCCGGGGATGGTGACTTTGACTTGGATCGGGGATGTGATTTCCAGTTTTTGACGGCTTATAAATCTCAGTCCGCCCCGGCTGATATCGATAAGAGGACAGGTCGTCTTTTCCGAAGACGCTTCCGGAGCCGAAGTGTTGTCGAAGTCATAAGTCAGGATGGCGCCGGGGATTTCGAAGCGCCGGGCCGTTCGCCTGAAAATATGCGCTGCGTCCATATTGAACCTCACAAATCTTTAGTCTTTCTTTATATGCGGAAATTGGAAAAATGTCAAAATCCCTGATTGCTGATTCGGGCTTTTTCCGTGTGGAGCCGGATTCCGGCCAGAACCCGGTAGACGGATGTTCCGTCTTCCCGCTGGATGAAGGTCACCGTGTGTTCGTCGGATTTCAGGTATGTCGGGCGGGAGGGAGGCAAGGGCTTTTTTCGGGTCAGATCGCCGACCGCCTTGGCGGCCGCCCCGATGGCGTCGAGAATGGAGACCCCCATGGCCATGGGATCGTCCTTGGGAGGGGGGAGATAGGGTTTCTGGCCCGGCATGGACGGACCGGGGAGCGGAAATTTCAGGGATGCGGTCCGCGGCGCCGTTTTTCGAACGATCAGGATCAGTTCATCGCCGACATAGAGGGCAAGTTCACCGGCGGCGGGCGTCAAGGATTTTTCGGCGGGGGCGTCAAAATCGGAAACCGGCGGAGTTTCCAAAGGGGTCCGGGAAAGGATATCGGCCTCGATCCGGATGGTCCGGAGAATCGTGAGGTCGCCGGTTTTGAGTTCCAAAAGATATTCGGCGGCAAATGGTACCCGAAACGGCTTGGGAAGAACGACTCTCAGAATGCGGAACCCCGGTTTCCAGAGCCCGCCGCCGCGGGCGACGCCTTCCGAGGAGATTTTGTACAAGGCTTCATTGGCGATTTCAATCCCGATTTCAAGCTCTCCCGGAGGACCGGTGTCGATTTGATCCACGGGAATGAGGAGGTGGATGTCGGTGATGAGGGGATATCGGCCGGCCCATCGTGTCCAGAAATTCAGAAAATCCCTTCGCGCGGAAGTCCCGAGAAAACCAAAAAATGGGGTGGTGTCCCCATAGGTCTCAAAAAAAGTGACAATGCCCCTGCGTTCCGATGCGGCGTCGCCCGTTTTCCAAAACAGCCAGGCTGCAAGGGCTTCCGCCGTCATCCGATCCTCTCCCTCGGTTTCCGTCAGGATGTTTTGAAGCCGGTCCAGCGCCGCGGCATGGTCTCCCGTCTCTTCCAACATCACGGCCAGCTCTGTTTTCCAATCGGCTTCCGATTCGGAAAACCCCGCCGGGGCCGTGCCGGCGATCAGGAGAATGACGAGAATCCGTTTAATTTTCATAAGTGAATAGAAACAGGGCTTCCAGATTGGCGTCCGGAAAGCCCTCCGGAAGCCGGAGGAGAGGCGAACTGAGCTTGAGAGCTTCCAGGGCCGCGATATCGAGGAAGCTCGATGAAGTTCCGCTCAGAACGTCCAGCCGGGAAATCTCTCCGCTTTTCTCGATGACGGCCGAGATGGCGACCTGACTGCGTCGAACGATCTGATGAGCCTCCGGAAGGGTCCATTTGGAAAGAATGCGGGTCATCATGGCTTCAGCCCAGGGTCCCATGTCTACGGTCTGACGGCTGATGAAGACGCTGGCTTTGCCGCGGGTCTGCCGGCGTGTGCCGGCCGCTCCGCGTCCGGCCGAACCCGTCTCGGACCGGGTTCCGGATCCCACGGCGCCGGCTCGGGCCCTCAAGTCGCCGACCGGTCCGACGGATCCCGTCCGAACGCCCGGCTTTCCGGGGGTCAGGGAAATCGTCAGCTCGGAATCCGACTTGGACGAGAGTGTGAACCTCGATGTCAGGTGACCGGCAAAGCCTTCGAAAATCTCGTCCGGAGAATACAGACCGTATGTTCCCACTTCGCCGGTTTCGGAAAGCCCTCCGATGCTTCCGATGGACGGTCCTTCCGGAGCGGCGGGAGTTTCCCGGATTCTTGCGGAAACCCGTCCGGTCCTTTCAAAAGTCCAATCCAGGATTGTCGGCGGAGGCAGTTCGGCCCAATCGACCTTCGGAGGGAGGCTGATTTTTTTTGAGGCCGGAATGACGACGGTCTGAACCTGGAAGACACGGGGCAGAGTATGAATGACGATGGTGGTCCGGGCGACAACGAAAATGAGGACGATGTGAACCGCGAGAGACAGGCCTGCCGCCAAAAGACCGGCGGTCCTGTCGGGCAAGCGGATCCTTTTTGAATCATCCACGGCGGTTTTCACTCTCTCATTATATATAAATCCGCGGCCTGAATGAACGTTGCGGTCTCTCGATTTATCCGGTGGATTGCCTGTCATGGATGTTTCCTCTATAATATTGATAAAAGAAATCAAGTGCGGCGGGATGTCTCGTACTTAACTCTTTGATATAAATATAGATGCGGACTCATGCTTGATTCGGATCCGCAAAAACCGTGAAATGAAAGGAGACAATGCATGTCGCAATGGATTTTTAAAACCGCCGCCTGTCTGGGAATGGCCGCAGCCGTCTGCGCCTCGGGTTTTTCCGGGGACGTTGCGGATCGAACGGAAAATCCCGAGACGTCCCTGATCCGGATGCTTCCGAAACCGTCGGATTGGACGTTTTCCGAGGAACCCGGCATCTTCAGGCCGGAAAGCCTTTTCGAGTACATCAACGGAGCGGCGGAAAGCTATCTCAGTTATGATTTTCTGGAGTTGGCGGTCGGCCAGTACGAGAGCGGAGACAAAAAGGCCTCCGTCACCGTGGAGATTTATGATATGGGATCGGACCTCAATGCTTTCGGCATTTACGGCGCGGAACGCTATCCGGACAATCCCCCCATCGAAATCGGGACTCTCGGCTATATCGACGGCGAGGTTCTGAACTTCATCTCCGGCCGGTACTATGTCAAATTGCTGGTCTACGGTGCCGACGACACGGAAAGCGTTCTTCAAGCTTTCGCCGCGGCAACAGCGGAGGGAATGCCGGCATCCGGGGAACTTCCCCAAGCTTTGCAGGCCTTTCCTGAAGACGGTCAGGTTCAAAACAGCGAAAAATACATCAAGAGCAATTTTCTGGGATTCGCATTCCTCGAAAACGGCTATTTGGCCGGTTACAAGGCGGAAGGTCGGGAATACGACGCCTTCCTTGTTCCGGCGGCCGGGGAAGCCGAAGCCGAAGAGATGTTCCGCGGGCTTCTCGCTTTTTATGAAAAGGACGGCGCCGAGCCGGAACCCTCCGAAGGAGGCTGGGTTCGACTGAAAAACAGATATGGACAGATCATGTTTTTAAGCCGGGTCGATCACGTTCTTTGCGGGGTGTCGAGGCTTTCGGAACAGCTTGAAGCGGCGGGAGCGAAAACCCTCGAACGCCTGATGGACAACATCCGCTCCCTGGACTGGAACTGAGCGGAATCAGCGGCCGGGACTCGAGCCGCCCCGCGGCCGGGGCGAATGGCATTCCGTGCAATCGATATTGAGATGGGTGTGAGGCGTAAACCGGAAAAAGTCCATATCGAAGATCAGGTCGTCTTCGACATCTTCGGTCGGCCGAGGTTCCGGGAATAACGAGGCCAGTTTCTCTTCGATCCGAAGAGCCGGCAGGCCCACAATGCGTCCGGATTCGCGGCCTTCGACAAGAACGATGAGCGTCGGGGTCTTTTCCACGCGCTTCGCGGCGGCTTGAAGCCCCAGGGGCTTGTTGCGGCCGGGCAGCCCCATGACCCAGGCGCTGATATTGGGATTGCCGGTTTGGTCCAGGATCTTGAAGATCCGGCCGGCCAAGGTCCGGGATTCGGTGTCGGACGTCGAGAGGAAAAGTTCGATCCGGACGGGAACGGCGGCCGATCGGAGACGGTCCAGGGGCGCCCAGAGGGGGGTATAGGCATCGATATCCCCGCGCCAGTCCGGAAAAGTTTCGAGAATCTTGTTCCGGGTCAGAGGTCCGAGGAGATCCACGGCCTCCGGAAGAACCGGGTGCAGGGCGACCGCCAAAGCCACACACACGAAAACCGCCGCATATTTTCTCACAAAATCGAGAATACCGATCGGCGTTCCTCCTGTCAAGACAGTGAACATGTTTGCGGCGTTGACATCCTCGGCGGCTTCTGATAGAAATGGGTGGAGAAAAAGACAGGATATGATTATCGAAACCCGCGAACACAACGGTGTGACCGTCTTTGACATCGAAGGCGAGATTCGGAGATCGGAAAATCAGGAATCCACTCTTCACCACCTTGTCAAAAAGCGTCTGGATCAAGGGGAAAGGGGGATCCTGTTCAACTTGGCCAAAGTGGATTTCATCGACAGTTTCGGAGTCGGCGAGATCCTGGCCAGCTATATCTCGACACAGAACATCGGGGGGTATTTCAAGATCGCCGGGCTGTCGCGGAAGATTTATGTTGTTTTCCAGGTGACCGGGCTGACCAAAGTCCTGGAAATCCATGACACGGAGGAAGAAGCTCTCCGACGGTTCCTCTGATTCCGCCCGTCCCGGTTCGACTCCTTCGACAGGTTTGCCGTTGACGGAAAATCGTTGGGTCAAGATTTTAGGCCGGGTGGTGGATGTTCGCCGCGGCGAGATCCGCCTGCTTCTTCTTTTCTCCGCATATTTTTTTCTGATCACTCTTCCCGCATATATTATCAAACCCGTCCGCGTCTCCTTGCTTCTGAGCGATCACGATCCGAGCCGTTTCGCCTATGCCTATCTCCTGTCCGCCGTTCTGATGGGGTTCGCCGGATCGCTGAACGCCGATCTCCTCAATCGCCTGCCGCGGCGCCGTTGTCTCAGCGGCAGCCTGGTGTTTTTCACGGCCGGGTTGATTGTTTTCCGAATTCTTCTGGAATTTCATTGGCCGATCCTGTCGATGCTCTATTGGTTTTGGGGAGATCTGTTCATCGTAACTCTGGTCACCCAGTTCTGGATCGGGGTCAACGATTTCTTTTTTCCTCATCAGGCCAAAAGATTGGTCGGATTCATGGTCGGAGGAGGCCTCCTGGGCGGTTTTATCGGCGCTTTGGCGGCATCTCATCTGGCCCCGGTGATCGGCACGGTCAACCTTCTCCTTGTGTGTCCGGTTGTTCTTTTGGGCACACTGGCGGTTGTCCGAACCATCTACCCCCGGGCTTTCCCGGAACCCCGGCTTGACAAGGGAGGGGAAGCCAGGGGAATGAAGGTGGCCTTTTCCGACGGTCTCCGCCTGGTCCGGGGAGACCGCTACCTTCGGAATCTGGCCGCACTCATGGCCGTCGGTGTTTTGATCGGGACATTGATCGACTTTCAATTCAATACCATTGTCCAGGAATTTTTCCCTCTGGAGGACGTCCGAACGTCCTTTCTGGGAATTTTTCTGGCCGGATTGATGGCCCTGTCTTTTGTGGGAAACCTGGCCTTGACGAGCCGCTTTCTGAGGCGATTCGGAATCGCCGCGGCGCTTCTGACCGCTCCGGTTCTTCTGATGTCCGCGTCCCTGGCCGTCATCCTGATTCCGGCCTCCGCTCTCCTGTTCTGGGCCTGTTTCGCCCGCGGGACTGAAAAAGCCCTGGACTCAACGCTCAGCCAGTCGGCCCGGGAAATCCTGTATATGCCCGTTCCTCCGGTCATCAGGGCCAAGGCCAAGATTTTTATCGACATGTTTATCGTCAGATCGGCGACCGGTGCCGCCGCGGTTCTGATCCTGGTCTTTTTTTCCGGGCTTCATATTTCCGTCCGGCAGGTCGGTTGGCTTGCTGCGGTCCTGGCGATCGGCTGGATCTTCCAGGCCCGGGCCGCGGCCTCCGGGTACTTGGACGCCGTGACCGGAGATTTGAAAAGGAAATGGCAGGACGGACGAAGACTTGTTGAAGAAAAGGTGGATGTCAATGCCACCCGCCTGGTTTTTGATACCCTCCAGAGCCGGGACAGAAGCCGCGATCTGTTTGCCATGAATATCTTTGATCTTTACAGAAGGAATCGTCTCGGTCCCGACGTTAAAAAGCTTCTGTTTCAGGAGCCCGAGGGGTGCCGGATCCGCTCCATGGATGCGATTCTTGATGCCGGAGACCGATGCGCCTTCCCGGATTTCGAAGAAGCGCTGAGCGATGAATCCCTGAATTCCGAAATCGAGGAAATTCTGGGGTTGGAATCCTACCGGAGTCTGATGACCGAATATCTGGATAAGGTGACGAATGAGAAAAGCCCGGAAATCGCCCGCATGGAGGCGGCAAAAATCGCCGGAATGATGGCGCCCGGCCCGGAAACGATCGAAGTCATCGGCCGCCTTCTCGAAGACGATTCCTCCGAGGTCCTGAACTATGCTCTGGCCGGCGCAGCTCGCCTGGGCCGGCCGGAACTGCTGCCGCGCATGATCGGGCATCTGGAAAATCCGATGGTCTGCCGGGCGGCCCAGGAAGCCCTGAAGACCTTTGGGCCGTCGGCTGTTCCCTTTCTTGGAGAGCGGCTCCAAAGGCCCGATACGCCCGTGGCTGTTAAAAAATCGCTGCCCGATGTTCTGGCGGGCATCGGAAACCGGGAGGCGGCCGATGTCCTGATGTCGGCGCTTGCCGCACAAGCGGAGGCCTATCAGGAAGACATCATTCATGCCCTTCATGAGATCCGTCTCCGGGATGGGTCCATTCCGTTTTCCCGGGAGAGGGTCATGGAGGAGATCCTGAAACAGCTCCGCCGTACGTTTCGGGAGTATCTCAAAGAGTATCATGAGTCCGGGAATGAGGCCGATCCGGACCTGAGGCCGCGCATCCGCCTGATCTTCGAATTGTTAAGCCTGATCTTTCCCGCCGAGGATATCGTCAAGGCATATCAGAACATCCTCAAGGGGACGAAAAAGTCGACCGATTTTTCGCTGGAAATGCTGGACGGCATTCTTCCCCAGGACCTCAAAAAGTCTCTCTTCGTCCTGATAGAGGATCTGGCCCCGGAAGAGCGTCTCCGGATCCTGCGCCGCCTTTCCCGAACCATGGACCGCGGAGGCATCGCGACATGATCTTGCCGAACGGGAGACAGGTCGATAGAATCACAGGGAGGCAAACACATGCCTGATCTTTATATCTATCCGAAAGCGGGGGAAGCCCATACCCTGGCGTTATCCGACAAATCCCTGGCCATCGGGCGTTCCTCGGAAAACGATATCGTGTTGTCCGATGCCTTCTGCTCCGGCCGCCACGCTCTGATTCGTCCGGTCGACAACGGCTGGGTCATTCAGGACTGTCAGAGCAAAAACGGTGTTTTTCTCAACGGAAAAAGAGTCGGAGCCCCCGTGGAACTCAAAAAGGGCGACGTCATTCTCGCCGGGGAAACCCGCATCGTTTTCGACAAGGAATACGCTTCGAACGTGGATATCGTCGATCTGCCTTTTCACACCCAGGGAGGGTCCATCATCCAGGTCAAGGAGATCCTGGGGCGTCCCGTGATCGATAAGGCGACGGCCAGGACCGTTCCTCATGAGCCGCCCACAGGTGAGAGGGAGCAGGAGATCTTGTCCGTTCTCAGCCGGGTCAGCCAGGCGCTCATCTATCACATGCCCCTGGACAACCTGATCGACCATATCATGGACCTCATTTTTCAGGCCATCCCCATGGATCGCGGCGTCCTCATTCTCAAAGAAGGTTGCCCGGAACAACTGGTGCCCAAAACCGTCCGGGTCCGTAAGGGAGTTCCGGCCGCCGAAACGCTCCGTCTCAGCCGGGGGATCCTGGATACGGCCCTGGCCAGAAACGCCTCGATTCTCATTTCCGACGTGGCATCGGATACGGCCTTCCGCAACCGGGACAGCATCATCCTCTCGAAAATCCATTCGGCCATGTGCGTTCCCCTGTGGACAAACCGCGATATCGTCGGTGTTATCTATGCCGACCGTTCCACTTACGGTACGCCCTTCGACGATTCCGATCTCCGGCTCCTGACTTTTCTCGGTAACCTGGCCGCGGTGAAAATCGAAAACGCCAGGCTGTTCGAGGAATCTCTGGAAAAGAGCCGCATGGAGAGGGAATTGGAACTGGCCGCCCAGATCCAGCGCAACCTTCTTCCGTCAGGGGCGCCGTCCTTCCCGCCGTATGATATCGCCGGCGCAACCAAGGCCAGTTTCCATGTCGGCGGCGACTATTTCGATTACATTGCGCTCGGAGAAACCGGGCTCGGCCTCGCCGTGGCCGATGTTTCAGGATCGGGCGTCAGCGCTTCGCTCCTGATGGCCTCGTTGAGGGCCTCTCTCCATGCCGAGGCTCGGCCGGGTTTCGATCCGGCGGAGGCGGCGGCCAAACTCAACCGTTTCGTTCACCGCAGTTCGGAAACCCATTGTTACATCAGTTTCTTTTTCGGAATTCTGGACGCGACCGGCATGTCTTTCATCAACGCCGGGCACAATCCCCCGATTCTGATCGAGCCTGGGGGGAAGGTTTGGCGTTTCGAAGGAACAGGTCTTTGCTTGGGCATGTTTGCCGAGGAAGTGTATACGCTGGAACGCCGTGATATCGGGCCGGGCTCGGTTCTCTGCCTGTATACGGACGGCATTACCGAAGCCAGAAACGAAAAAGGCGAGGAATTCGGTGAAGACCGCCTGATTGAACTCTTGAACGCCCAGGCCGGCGCCGAGTCGTCCCGGATTCTCGAGACGGTTTTCAAGGCCGTCGAGGATTTTGCGGATGTCAAGGATCATGACGACGACAAGACGTGCGTCATCATCTCCCGGCCGAGCGAACATCCCTCAAAAAAAACAATCCGGATCAAAGCCGACCTCAAAGCCGTGGACGAGATCCGCGATTTCATGCGCGGGGCTCTCGATGACATGCCGTTTTCCGATGACGAACGGGGGTCGATCAGCCTCGCCGTCCACGAAATCTGCGTCAATATCGCCCTCTATGCCTATCCGAATGAAAAGGGCTTCATTCGCCTGAAAACCTGGATGGACGACCACGGCATGTGGATCGAGATCCGCGATCGGGGCGTTCCCTTCGATCCCCGGAGCGCGGCCGATCCGGACATCCGGGAAAAAGTCCGGTCGGCCCGGATGGGCGGTTGGGGGATTTATCTGACGCGGTCGTTGATGGACGGCTTCGATTACCGGAGGGAGAACGACGAAAACATTCTCCTCCTTTCCAAGAAATTCCCCGAAGCTCGCCGGGATGATACCCCCGGTCAGTAAAGGACCTGGATTTCTCCATCCCGGGCGATGAGCTTTTCGATTTCGGCCAGAATCAGGTCTCTCCGGTCCAGGATCGCGGCGATCTCCACGTCTGTGATGTAACCCGCTGTTGCGGCCGCGATGCCTTCGGCATCAAGCTCCTTGAGCCGTTCGACGAAGGCCCGGGGAAGAGCGCTCATCGGCTTGTCTTTGTTGATCAGGCTTGTCCGGAACTTTTTTGTGGAGCGGAATGACCGCGAGTGGTCGATAAGAAGGATACGCCAATCCTTGGTGATGAGGATCTGGTTCTGGTGCCGGTCTTCATTGGCGATGAGGTTGTCGAAAGCCCTCAGGAGATAGGTCGCCCGGTTCCATTTGACGAGAGTGAGTCCGCCCGGCACAGGAATATTGTTGTCTTCCTTGTACTTCAGGCTCATGACGTCATCGATCCAGAGCTGGCAGGACCCCCGGTCTCCCCGGAAACGGAATTCAACCGTCGGCGGCACCATGTTCAATTCGAGATGCTTGTCCATGAGGTATGCGGCGATTTCATAACGCCAGCCCTCGATATAGCCGCCCATGCGGCCCTCGGGGTTTTTCCAGAGTCCGTTGCGGACGAGGCCGTCTTTTTCCAGAGTCAGTTTCCAGGGCTGGGTGACGGCTTCGCGCCCTCCCATCTGTTCCGCATCCGTCACGGTTGCGGCGGCCAGAAATTCCTCCCATTGCGGCCGCTGGTCGATTTCCTCCGGTGTAAACTGGGAACCGAGAGGGCCGAAACCGGCCAAACCAACCATGAGGAGCAATGCGCCGGCTCTTCTGAGGGAAAGCAGATTCGTCATTTGTCGTCTCTCCTTTCATAGAGAACTTCGGATTCGCCCCGGGCTTGGATCATGTCCTGAATCTCCTGGATTAGAAGATCGCGCCGGGCGAGAACGGCGGCGATCTCGTTTTTCTTCAAATAGGATCCAACGGCTTCGCGGATCGTGTCGAAGGTGAGCCGCTGCAGATTCTCGACGAAGTCCCGAGGCAATCGGCGGAAAAGAAAGGGGTGCCCGTCGGCCGACATCTTGAGTCCGGAGGCCCCGTACATGAGGTTCCTTTCGTGTTCGTTGCCGGATCGGAAGGACCGGGAGTGGTCGATGAGAATCGTCCGCCAGTCTTGGGTATAGAGAATGTTCTGCTGCGTCCGGTCATCGTTGGCGATGAGGCTGTCGAAGGCCCGCGACAGATACTTGGCGTCTTCGTTGTTGTCGATCGCCCATGACGGTATGGCGATGCCCTCTTCCATGACATGGAGGAGGCTTTGAACGTCATCGATCCATAATTGAAGCGATCCCGCACGCCTCCGGCATCGGCGCTCCACCGTGGGCGGAACCATGCCCAGGCCGAGAAGCTTATCCATCCGATAGGCCGCGATCTCGTAATTCCACCCCTCCTTGAATCCGTGCATCTCGCCTCTCGGATTTTTCCAGACGCCGCGCATCTCCATGCCGTTCCGGGCGAGCGTCAGTCTCAAAGGCCGAGTGACCCCTTCTCCGATCTCTTTCTCATCGACGATCTCAGCCGTTTGCAGGAAGTTTTCCTGGAATTCGCGCCGGGAGATCTCCTCGCCCGTGAACTGGCCCGCCCGAAAGCCGGCCGGGGCCGCGCTTTGGAGGCAGGCCGTCAAAAGAATCACAAAGCCGAATTGAATCCGTCGCATTGACTCCCTCATCTTTCAATTAAAAAGGACTGCGCCTTCCCCTCGCTCGGCGATCAGATTTTGAAGGTGCCGGACAAGAAGATCCCGGCGGGCGAGCAGAGCCTCGATCTCTTCCGGAGAAAGGAAGGGTTCGAGGGCATTTTTCAGAGAGGCCTTGTCAAGATTCCTGAGCGCCTGGTAAAGGCGGAAGGAACAGCGTTCGATGCCGCAGTCTTCGGGAAGCTCTTTGACCGGCGCGAAGGCATCGCCGAAGTCCACCCGGAACACCTTCCAGTTTTCCTCGACGATCAGCGTGTCGTCGGGTTCGCAGAGAGGGGTGTGAACCAGAGCTTCGAAAACCCGGTTTTCCGCAAGGGCTTTCTCGAAGGCGGCCGGATCGGGCGGCTCGATGTTTTTTCGCCTTCGGGAGGCTTCGGACATGGCGCCCGTCACATAGATCTGAAGGGAACCGGGAAGATCGTCGATCGTCCGGTAAACAACGGGGGGGACGATGTCCAGACCCAGAAGGGTGCTCAGGGCATAGGCTGCGAGCTCATACTGATAGCTCTGGGCCATCAGAGCGGGGCGTTTCCGGTCCAAATGCTTGAAAAAGGCCCGGGATTGCCGTGTTTCGTCGCTCAGCCAGACAATCCAGGGGCCGGTGCGGCCGAGGACCTCGGTGCGTTCGATGTCGACGATCTCGGCCTCCCTTAAAAAGGTTTCGATTTCCCTGCGTTCCTGGGCGGGAGTTGCGGATATGTCTTTCTTGGCTTGAATCTCTGCATAATCCGGAGGCGCCGACCAGAACGAGAACCAGTCATCTTCGATAATGAGGGCGCTCAAGGCGCCGCCGTAATAGGCCGATATTCCCGTGTCGATAATCCAGACGCGTCCCTCGAATCGGGCCAGGGCCTGAGGGGAGACGACGGGACTCAATCCGCGGCCGCCGAAGGGAGTATGAGCGATGACCATGCGGCGGGCGTCGAAGGCCTCCAGAACCCGCAGGAGTTCGTCTTCGAACTCCTCTTCGTCTTTCAGGGCGAAGTCCCGATGCCAAAGGGGGCCGTGGGACTGGTAGACAAGAGTGGGAGGGGGGAGGGTTTTGCCTCCATTCATCCCGACGCCGAGTCCTTGATAGAGTTCGAGCTCCCGGCGGGCGGTATCATTGATCTCCTCGAGTGTCCATTCGGCGTATTCCCCGCTGATTCCGCCGTGGACGAAGAGAATGTCGTTGATCCGGATCACGATGTTCTTCCGGAGGAGCCAGGGACCGTAAACGCTGAGAAAATTTTCGACATAAACGCGATGGGCTGATTGATCCGTCCGGAGAATGTGTGTCCAGAAAGCTCTTAAAAAAAGATCATTTCGGTAGTCGACGGGACGGCCGTCATACTCGGCCCGGATTTTCGGCGGCTGCGTCGCCAGAAAAGCGCGCTGCCGGTCTTGGATGTAGCTCTCCGGCAGAAACGAGAGGAACTGATCGACGTCGATATATTCGGGATAACCGAAGGCGATCCCGGTGATGTTCATTTCCTCATGGTTTCCGATCAGGACGTGGACTTTCCCGCCGGCGGCCTCGGCCTCTTGTTCCAGGCGGATCAGAAGGTCGAAGATTTTTCTGGGGTCCGGTCCCCGGTCCATGATGTCCCCCATCTGGACAAAGTGGGTTTCGCCCGCAGTCCAGCGGAGATCGCTGTCGACGAGACCCGTTTCCCGCAGAATGACGACGAAGTTGTTGTAGTCGCCGTGGATGTCGCCGACGGCGACGATGTTTCGGACTCCGGTCCACGTGCAGGGGATGGACGTCTCGTCGGCTGCGGTCGGAAGAGCCGATAGAAGAAGAGAAAAGACGAATAACCCAAACAAGGCTTTTTTCATAACTCTCTCCCCAATTCATTATATATTAACAAATTCTAAATAATAGTCAAAACGGATATGAGGAAAAAGTGTGTTAATCTATGTTCATGAAAGCCAAAAATATCCTTTATGTTCTTGTCCTGACAGGACTGTTCCCGATTCTGGCCGGTTGCCGGGGCCCTCTTGACGGAGCGGGGGACAATCTTCATTCAAAGGGCGTCAAAACCGGACTCGAGGTTTTCCTGGAAAGCCGACTCGACCTTGTCGAGGGCAAGCGCGTCGGTCTCATCACCAACCCCACCGGTCTGACCCGGGATTTCCGGCCCCTCCCCGGCCTCTTTTCCGGCGAACCGCGCATCGATCTTGTCGCTCTCTACGGACCGGAACACGGCGTCCGCGGAAATGCCCAGGCTGGGGAATATGTGCCGTTTGTCATGGACGAGGTCCTCGGCCTGCCGGTTTTCAGCCTTTACGGTCAGTCCCTCAGGCCGCCGCCGGGCATGTTCAAGGACATCGACGCTTTCATGCGGACCTTCGATACGAGCGATGAAGGCAAACTTCCGGAAGAGGGGATGATCGAGGATGTCGATGTTCTCGTATTCGACATCCAGGACGCCGGAACCCGGATCTACACCTATATCGCGACCATGGCCTATGCCATGCAGGCCGCCGCCGAAACGGGCCTCGAGTTCATCGTCCTGGACCGGCCGAATCCGCTCAATGGTTCGGTCATGGAAGGGCCGGTTCTGGATTATCCGGCCTATAGCTCCTTTGTCGGCCTCTATCCCGTTCCCGTTCGCCACGGCATGACCGCCGGGGAACTCGCCCTTTTGTTCAACGGGGAGTTTTTCGACAAAAAAACGAAACTCACGGTTGTTCCCATGAAGGGCTGGCGCCGGGGGATGGCCTACGACAAAACCGGCCTGCCCTGGGTCATGCCCTCGCCCAATATGCCGACGCTCGACACGGCGACCGTCTATCCCGGCCAGGTCTTCCTCGAAGGAGCCAACGTTTCCGAGGGCCGGGGCACGACGCGTCCTTTTGAGTTGTTCGGAGCCCCCTGGATCGACGGGCGCATTCTGGCCGACTCCCTGAACGGGCTGGGGTTGCCCGGAGTGAAGTTCCGCGAAGCCTGGTTCACGCCGACATTTTCCAAATTCCAGGGAGAGCTCTGCGGCGGGGCGCAAATCCATGTCCTGGATCGGGAAACTTTCCGTCCGTTTGCCGCAACTCTTCATATCCTCAGGGTCCTCATCGATCTCCATCCCGAACAGTTTCACTTCCATGAGGAGTATTTCGACAAGATCATGGGCACGTCCCGCGTCAGAAAAGATCTGGAAGCCGGCCGGACGGCTGAGGAGATTCTGAGAGGGCTTGAATCCGAGATCGCCGCCTTTTCCGTTCTTCGCCGGCCTTACCTACTGTATGACGAGTGATCACGGCGGGAAAGTGCCATTGGGTTGCCGAAACGGCACTTTTCCCATAAAATAGGTGTTCCGCGAATCGGAGAATACCTGAAAAACAAGGAGACCGAAGACATGTCATCCCGTGATTTCGCCTTTGCCCTGGCCAATCCGATGTCCATGATCCTGGATAAACCCGCGGCCGAATTCCAGAGAGCCGATCTTCTCAAGGTCATCGAGGACAAGGGGATCGAACGTTTGAATTTCCATTACACGGCCCTGGACGGAAAGATCAAGGAATTGAAAATCCCGTTGACCGACCGGCGACAGACCGATGCCATTCTGGCCGAGGGGGAACGGGTCGACGGCTCCTCGCTTTTCAAGGGCATGGTCGACACCGGGCTCTCCGATCTCTATGTCATTCCTGTTTACAAATCGGCGTTTCTGGATCCATTCGGAGAAAACTGTCTGCATGTCATCTGCCGCTACATCGGCGCCGACGGCGTTCCGGCCGCCTTCACCCCCGATAATATCCTGGCCGCCGCGGCGGCGCTTTTCCGGAAAAATTCAGGTTTGGAAATCCGGGCTCTTGGAGAGCTGGAATTCTTCCTTCTCCGGGAAAAGGAGATGTCGCTCTATCCCGCCCAAAAGCAGACCGGATATCATGCCGCAGCCCCGTTCATCAAGGGCGGACCGATTCTCGATGAAATTCTGAGGAACATCGCCCGGATCACCGGCGCCGTCAAGTACGGACACAGCGAGGTCGGCTATATCGAAAGCGTGCGCAGCGACATCCCGGAAATCCAGGGCCGCCAGGCGGAACAGATGGAGGTGGAGTTTCTGCCCCTTCCCGTGGAGGAAGCCGCCGACGCCCTCATCGTAGGACGGTGGCTGATCCGGAACATCGCTTTCCGAAACGGCTGCACGGCCACCTTCACGCCCAAAATCGAGGAAGGCGTGGCCGGAAACGGCCTTCATTTCCACATGGATCTCCGTAAAAACGGCCGGAATATCATCGCCGGCCCCGACGGCCGCTTGACGGAAGAAGCCCGGAAACTCATCGGCGGGCTGTGCGCCTATGCGGATTCTCTGACCGCCTTCGGGAACACCGTCTCCTCCGCCTATCTCCGGCTCGTTCCCCATCAGGAGGCTCCGACGAGCATCTGCTGGAGCGATCTCAATCGCAGCGCGCTCATCCGCGTCCCGCTGGGCTGGTCCGGAGTCGGCGACATCGCCCGCAAAGTCAATCCCCGGGAAAAGGGAGCTGCAATCGAAAAGGACAGCCGGCAGACAATCGAACTTCGAAGCCCGGACGGCAGCGCGCTCATCCATCTCGTGCTGGCCGGAATCGTCATGTCCGCCGATTGGGCGTTTCGAAATCCGCCGCTTGCCTCCGAAGGGAACGGTCCTTTGGATCTTGCCGAGCGGCTCTACGTCAAGGGCAATATTCACAAAAACAAGGAAATTCTGGCCAAGCTGCCGTCCCTGCCTTCAAGCTGCACGGCGTCGGGCCGGATTCTTCTCGAGAAGCGCAGCCTCTACGAACGCGACGGCGTTTTCCCCCCGAGCGTCATCGATTATGTCGCCCGCATGCTGGCCGCCGAGGACGACGAATTTATGAACAGCCGCCTGGCCGGCCTTCCGGCGGACGACCGTCTCCATGAATCGCGGCGCATCATGCACAAGGATCTTCACAAGCACTGATCGGAACTTCATGTCCGCCGACGCGATGAGTCCGCGCGAACGCTGGCTGGCCGTCCTGCGGCGGGAAAAGCCGGATCGCGTGCCCATGGATTACTGGGGCACGGACGAGACGACGGAGATGCTCAAGCGGCATCTTGGATGCCCCCGGCTTCGCGATCTTGTTGAAAAACTCCACATCGATCTTGTGGTCAGAGCGGAGCCGCGCTATGTCGGTCCGCCGCTCCCTTCCGGAACGGACGCTTTCGGCCGGGTTTTTCGCTATGTCGAAACCGCGGGCGGTGTCTATGAGGAGTGCGTTTTTCATCCCCTGGCGAATTTCGACTCGCCCGGGGAAATCGAAAAAAACTATACCTGGCCGAGCCCGGACTGGTGGAGTGTCGATGGTCTGGCCGAAAAGATCGAAGAGTGGGCGGAGTATCCCATCCGCGGCGGCGGCTCCGAACCGTTCCTGATCTACAAGGATCTGCGCGGTCCGGAACAGGCGTTCATCGATTTGATCGAAAATCCCGAGATTGTCCACTTCTGTCTGGACCGGCTGTTCGGCCTGTCCCTGGAAAAAAGCCGCCGCGTCTATGAGGCCCTCCCCGGGAAAATCCTGCTGAGCTATGTCGCCGAGGATATGGGAGGGCAGGAAGACCTCATGATGTCGGTCAAGCATATCCGGGAATTTCTCCTGCCGGGAATGAAGAGAGTCATCGACCAGGCCCGCGAGGCCGGCGCCTTCATTTTTCATCACAACGATGGAAATTGCCGGCGGATCCTTCCGGATATGATCGAGCTGGGCATCGATATTCTCAACCCCGTGCAGTGGCGATGTCCGGGAATGGACAGAGAGGGTTTGAAACGGGATTTCGGCTCGCGGCTGATCTTTCACGGGGGGGTCGACAATCAGTCGACTCTTCCTTTTGGGACCGTCGAGGATGTCCGGCGGGAAGTCCGGGACAATCTGCGCATCCTCGGAGAGGGGGGAGGCTATATTCTGGCCCCCTGCCACAATATTCAGGCCATGACCCCTCCCGAGAACATTGTTGCCATGTACGAAACCGGCTGCGCGGAGGGCCGGAACTGAGGCCTCTTCCGGAGATCAACCGCCGGTTTCGCTTGTCTTGAAACGCCGGAGGGTTTTCGACAAACCCCATCCGCTGAGGGCGAAGAGGACCAGCCAGACAACACCCATTCCGGGTTTCCCTGTCAGAAAACTTCCCGTTCCAAACAACCCCGAATAGACGAAGAGACAGCCGGTGAACCAGCCGAAGATGGAATGGGCCAGGCTGTCCGGCGATGGGCCGACGCCCGCGGCGGCCCGGACGGGCTTCCAACCAGGCCCGGCCGGCCGGACGATTCTGTAGAAGTTGACGAGCGTTTCCCGATCGGCCGGCTTCGTCAGGAATGTCACGGTCATCCATACCGCCGTTGTCAAGGCGATGGTCCCCAGCAGGGAAATGTGAGTCGGGACGGCCGTTCCCGTTTTCCGGAGAACGAAAAACGCCGTTGCGGCCAGAAATGAACTGGACATGGCGGCGATTTCACTCCAGGCGTTGATGCGCCACCAGAACCAGCGGAGAAGATAAATCAGTCCCGTTCCCGCTCCCACCGAAAGCATGAGATCGAAGCTTTCCTTGGCCGAATCCAGCACATAGGTCAGAAGTCCGGCCAGAATCATGAGGCTTCCGGTCGCGACGCGTCCGATGAAGACGTAGTGTTTTTCCGAAGCCCCGGGGCGGAGGAATCTGCGATAAAAGTCATGGACAAGGTAGGACGCGCCCCAGTTCAGATGGGTGACGAGGGTGGAGACGTAGGCCGCAAGAAGGCCGGCCACCATGAGACCCATAAGGCCGGCCGGGAGAAATCTCAACATGGCCGGGTAGGCCATGTCGTGTCCGATGAGCCGCTCCGAGACACCGGGGAAAGCGGCCCGGATATCGGAAAGCTCCGGATAAACCAGCAGGGAGGCCAATCCAACAAGGATCCATGGCCAGGGCCGGAGGGCGTAATGGGCGGCGTTGAAGAGCAGCGTGCCCGAAAGAGCATCCTTTTCCGTCCGGGCCGCAAGCATCCTCTGGGCGATATAGCTTCCTCCGCCGGGCTCGGCCCCGGGATACCAGACGGACCACCACTGGACGGCGATCGGAATGATGAAGATGCCGACGGCCGTTCCCCAGTCGCCGAAGTCGGGCAACAGCCGGAGAGTCTGGGGATCGAGCCTTTCCATCAGGCCAGCAAGACCGCCCACCTGAGGCTGTTTCAGGGCGAAGACGGCGGCGGCGATGGCGCCGGTCATGGCGATGCCGAACTGGATCATGTCGATGACCAGGACGCCCCACAGGCCCGAGGTCGCGGCGAAGAAAATGTTGAGGATGCCGCAGATGATGAGGGTCTGCGCCATGGGCCAGCCCAGCAGCACATTGGCGATCTTGACGGCGGCCAGATTGACGGTGGCCATGATGACGCAGTTGAAAATGAGCCCCAGGTAGATGGCCCGGAAGCCCCGGACAAACCCGGCCGGACGTCCGGAGTAACGGATCTCGTAAAACTCGAGGTCCGTCAACACTCCGGAGCGGCGCCACATCCGGGCGTAAAAGAAAACCGTCATCATACCGGTCAGAAGAAACGCCCACCAGACCCAATTGCCGGCGACGCCGTCCTGCCGGACGATGTTGGTGACCAGATTGGGAGTGTCGGTACTGAAGGTTGTGGCCACCATGGAGATGCCGATCAGCCACCACGGCACCGCCCGCCCCGAGGTGAAAAACTCTGTTGTGTTTTTTCCGGCCCTGCGGGCGAAGAAGATAGCCGGAAGGAAACAGACGGCGAGGGAAAGGGCGATGATCAGGGCGTCGATGGAAGTCAGGTTCATGAGAAGTCTCCGAAATTCATTCCGGTTTGCCGGTTGTCGTCATACGGCGGATTCTCTTGACGACATCGACCCGGAAATTTTCGATGTGACGTTCCATGAAGACGGCGATATCGAGAGAGTCGTCCTCGGCCAGAGGCGTCAGATCCATGGCGAAGATCATTTGACCCGATGCGTCGACGGCATGCGTTTGAAAATAGGTGGCGTTCGCCGTCCGACGGCCGATTGTCGCCAGATCGTATCGTTTGCCGCCGGCCACCTGGGAATCGTAAACACCGATGAGGGCCGCCCCAAGACCGGGGTGCCCGTCGACGTCCAGGGCGATCTTGTCCTCGTCGGACAGCCAGTCCAGGCCGCGCCAGACCTCGCAACCATAGACGGCGCGGGGCCGGTCGGATGGGGCAAGGCTTCGAACGGCTTCGAGCGCCACCAGACCGACCGCGACATGAGTGTCGTGCTTGTCGGCGAGGTTGTGGGTGTAGAGGATGCGGGGACGGCAGGCGGAGAGGACGGCGGCCAAATCCTTTCGAAGAGCCGTCCGGCCGTTTCCCTTGACGGCGGCGCTCGGATAGGGAAGTTGGACAAGAAGGCCGTATTCGCCGATGACCGCGGCCTTTTCCTGTTCTCGCCTTCTGACGGCGGCCATCTCTTCATCTGTAAAGTTGCGATAGAGGCCGTCGCGGGGACTGCCCCGCCCGTCGGTGCAGGTTACGCCGCCGAATCGAAGATCCGGGCTCGCGAAACATTCCAGGATCCCATGGAATGCCATGATCTCCAGATCGTCCTGGTGAGCGCCGATTCCCAGATGGGTAATCCTGGAAAACGCCGCGTCATCGGACAGCCCGTCGGGATCGAAAACTTTGGTTTCGGGCCATTGAAAAATCATGATCCGTCTCCCTTGCCGTCCGCGTCGCGGGATAGACTTGGCAGGCCGGCTGCCGCCACGGCCTGTCCGACGCGGCGGGTCTTGTCGTCAAGCAGATGAAGCCGGATATTCCGGTTTGTTTCCGGAAATTCCGCGGCCAGGATATCCCTGGCCCGGGCGAGAATGATCTCCCCGCCTTTTCCGGACATCACCCGCCCGAGAAGGAGCAGGTTCCGGAAGTCATAAAACTCCCGATAATAGGGGAGAGTATAGCCGAGATAGACGCCGATCGTCGAAAAGACCAGATCCGCCTGCTCCCCGCCTTTTTCGGCCATCTTCTGGACTTGGACCAATCTCTCCGGGAGACGCATTTCGGACGGGAAGACCAGTTCCGCACGGCGGGCCAGCCGGTCGACGGCCTGCTGGGAAAAGTAATTGACGCCGACGCCCCGGTCGCCCGACCATTCGTCCCTGGGGGCCTCGGGATTCAGATCGACCGGTGCGAAGGCCAGCTCATTGAGCCAGCCGGTCAGCCGGCCTCCGGGATCGACATAGCCGCCGGCCAGGCTGGATCCCATGGCGCAACCCAGAACGCCCGCCTCTCCCAGGGCCATGCGGCCGGCCAGGGCCGTGACTTCGCCGTCGTTGACAACGACCAGGGGAACGTTCAGGTCTCTGCGGATGTTGTGAAACATCGGGCGGATTTTATTTTCAAAATCCGCCTCGCCGACCGATCGGAAGAGGGAGGCGACGCGCGGCCGGCTGTCGATATAAATTCCGGCGGCGCTGCCGCCGACGGCATCGACCCGGGGCAGGGCCGCGGCCGCCTTTTGAAGACCCGAACGAATATGGGTTTCGTGGTAGGCCGGGTCGGACTGCTCGCCGGGATTCCAGGGAATTTCTTCGCTGAAAACGGCCTTTCCGTCCTGAACGGCGGCGATCTTGTAATCGCTCGCACCGAGGTCGAACCCGATCCGGCAGCCGTCCGTATACCCGCCGATATGAAACGGGTCGGACGTTTCCCGTGGAAAATCGTGGCTTTCGGCCGCATGGACTTCGAAGGGGCGGCTGTAGACGCGGGCCATCAGCCCTGCGTCGAAAGCGCGCGGCCCTTCCGCTGCGTAAGCCTGACCGAGAATCCCGGCGGCCGCCTGAGTCCCGTGAAAGACGATTTTCCAACCGCCCCGCGACCAGAGAAGGAACTTGGCCGTTCTTTCGACCAGCCGGCACGTGGCCTCCTTGTGGAGGTCTTCGGGAAAAACAGACCATTCGAAGACCGCGGTGAGTTCGTTTTCCCGTTCGATGGCGATTCGGGACTGGACAGTGGATCGCGAAGCGCGGACTTCCTCTCGATAGGTCCGCCAGGCGAGAACCGGAGGACGAAATCCGGGATCCAGGGGCGGGAGGATTTTCGGGACGATGTCCAGAATGTCCGGGAGGCGTCCGTTTCGTTCCGGGCATGTATCGCGCATCATGACTTGGTTCTTTGAAAACCTGCAGGGGATTATAGCACAGCAAAAAAAAGCTAGGCAGGAGATGTTTTTTTTTATAGAATGATCCCTCAATCCATCAATTTGAGCGAACGGAGGCTTTGCATGGAAAAGTCGGCGGAAATGGTCAAGGCGGTCGATAAAGCCAAAAAAATCCTCAAGGATTCGGCTCCCGCCCGGTTCACGGTCCTGGGCATGATCAGCGTGCTGATGTTCGGCACGTACTGGTTCCAGGATGCCCTCGGACCCTTGAAGGGGTTATTCGAGAGTCAGTTGGGCTTCACCAGTTCGCAGTTCGGGCTGCTCATCAGTTCGGCCACCTGGGCCAACCTGGCCCTGATGATCATCGTCGGCGGCATCGCCCTGGACCGCTGGGGCATCCGCAAGACCGGGATCGTCCTGGCCTTGATTGCCACCGTCGGCGCTTTCATGGTCGCTCTCGGCAGCATGGGCGTTTTCGGATCGACCAAGAACTCCATGCTGATCTCCATGATCGGCGGCCGGATTCTCTTCGGCGTCGGGCTCGAGACGACCTGCGTCCTGATCCAGAGGACCATCGTCAAATGGTTCAAGGGCAAGGAACTGGCCTTCGCCATGGGGTTGAACGTCGTTGTCGGCCGGCTGGGCAGCTTTTTCGCCATTTCCTTCGGTTTGGACATCGCCGGAGGCCGGATCAGCACGGCCCTCGTGACCGCGGCCTCGATCATCGGCGTGGGCACGCTTCTTTTCCTGGCTTACCTCATTTTCGACATTAAGCTGGACAAGCAGATGGGCGCGAGGGCCGAGGCCTCCGAGGAGGACAAGTTCAAGTTCAAGGACCTGGTCGAGCTGCTGACCGACCGCTCCTTCATTTTCATCTCCCTCCTTTGCGTCGCTTTCTATTCGGCCGTCTTTCCCTTCCTCCAGTATGCTCCGGATCTTCTCGTCAACAAGTTCGGCTTCACCTTCAGCATGCCGGACCTCGGCGGGATGACCCTTTGGGAAAAGATCGGCGCCTATCTCCAGAATGGGCCCAAGGTCAGCGGCCTCATCCCGCTGGGCACCATTCTTTTTACCCCGATTTTCGGGCGTCTTGTGGATAAAAAAGGGAAAGCGGCGTCGCTCATGGTCCTGGGTTCGTTTCTTCTCATCTACGCCCACATCACATTGTCCCTTCTCAACAGCGTGATTCTCGGCTACACCGGTCTCTTCGCGCTGGGCGTCGCCTTCTCGCTGGTGCCGGCAGCCATGTGGCCGTCCGTGGCCAAGATCGTGGCCGAAAAACGGTTGGGAACGGCTTATGCCACCATGTTCACGATTCAGAACTACGGCCTTTCGGCCTTTTACTGGGGAATCGGCAAGGTCCTGGATCTTTCGAATCCCGAAGTCCTGGCCAAAATCCAATCCACCCGGGAAGGCCTGATCGCCCAGGGTTTGGATGAAGTGGCCATCGCCGCGAGAATCGAAGAGATGCGGGCCATCGGAGAAATCCCGGTCTACAACTACACGGTTCCCATCCTGATGCTTGTCGGCTTGGGGGTCATTTCCATTTTCCTGGCCTTCCAGCTCAAGCGGGCCGACGTGAAACAGAATTACGGACTGGAGAGGCCGTCGGGCAGTTAGAGGCCGCCGCCGTTCCATGACAAGAGGACTTCGTCTGGCCCTGGCCTTGGCCGGAATCCTCGCGGGTGTCATCCCTCAAGTCCTTCCGTCTTCGGAAAAACCGGTCGAAAGACCGTTGGCCGTCGGTCAGGAAGCCTCGGGTCCCTGGTGGATGAGACCGACGGCTCTTTCTTCCGAGGGACATTTCCTCGGCCTGAAAAACAGGACTCTTTGGAAAAAAGCCCTGGATCTTCTTCCGGGAGAAAGCTTTTTTGTGGATGAGAGGGGAATTCCGAAAGATCGGATCCTCATCCGAAAGGAGACGGTGGCCCTCGATCCGGACGATCCGATCGAAGCCATCGTCTGGGTGATCGACGACGGCGAGGACGGCAGCCTTTCGGCAGGCGGGGATTTCCTGAATGACTGTTATGTCGTCGATTTCGACTGCGACGGCATTGTGGATCGGATCGTCGACTATATCGAGGGGGACGAAAACGGATCACCGAACGAAGTCGAAATCCGCGAATTCGAAAACGGAGCCCTGAAAAGCGTTCTTGTTCTGAGGGGCGATCTTAAGGAAGACGGGCCCTGGAGATTCTCCGGATACGATCTTGTCATCGACCGGAACGCTTCTTTTCCGGAAAACGCCGTTCTTTACCGGAATCTGTTTGACCCGGACGGCGGCCGCTGGATCGCCGCCGGGCTTTGTCCTTTGACCGCTTCGGAGATCGAGCCGGGTGCCGGACCGAGGACCGTCTATCGCATCCATGTTGACCCTGTTAAGCCGGATCCCGACAACGACCTTGACGGACAGGGAGGAGTTTCGATTCGCGACATCCAGATCGGCTTCCTTTTCGGGGAGCCGGAAAGCGGGACGTTGCAAGCGGGTTTGGCGATGTCCGGACAAACGTTATTCGAGGCCGCCGCCACGGCCGTTTTCCATCCGAAGCGGCGGCCTCCTCAGGAAACCGTCGCCATTCTTCCAGAAACGCTGGCCGAAACCTCGGCCGGATTTCCGGCCGGGGAAACCGGATTTTCCTGGCGGGAAGGGCCCGATGCCCGAGTGTCCGGGGCGGAGACGGCGTCCGGCACGATATCGGCCGAGCTCTGGGACGATCTGTTCTGGACCTGCGAACGCCGCTCCCTGAAAGGGGCCGGAATATCCCGAAGGGACTGGAATATCCGGCGGGAATGGAGCGGACGTCCGTCCGAACACAGGGAGTACTATTACAGCGGCGTCGATCGGAAAATCCATCTTGTCGGTGCCGAGGAGGGTTGGATACGGGTTGGGCATTTCGCGGGACTTGGGGATACGGGGGAAATCCGGATGTACGACACCGACGGCAATGGATTCTTCGACCGTTGGGAATTTCATCTTCCGGGACGAGCCCGCCCGATTTTTTCGGCATCCGTTCAGGATGAAAAGGTCCGGCGGCTCGGTTCCGATCTCGAAGAGGCGGTGCTTTTTTACCGGGCGGAGGCTCTTCCCGAAACGCTTGCGGAAAACGGAATCATTCTGGAGGCCATCCGGTCTTTTCGTGATTTCGATCTTCCGGTCGAATTGACGGCGGCGGCCGCCGGAGGATCGGACATCGAAAGGCGCTTGGCTCAAGATGTCCTCAGGGATCTGGCTTTTTTCCGCCTCAGGGATTTTCTCTCCACGCATTCCGCCCAGGCCCTGATCCAAGATTCCCGGGAAGGCGCCTCGGAATATTTCGAAAGGTTTCTCGGAATCCGGCCGCCCGCCCGGGGCCGGCTGCCCGGTGAATCCGGCTGGACGGGAGAACAGGCCTGGACGATCGCCGGTCTTTTGGCCCGGCTCGAAGAGGCCTATGGGCAGGGAAATTACACCGCCGCCGCCGGCTGGATCGCCCGCATCAAGGATGCGATGAGATTACAATAAGGAGATCCCATGACATTCAAGAATCTTCTTGTCCTCTATGTTTTGGCGCTGGCCGTATTTTTCGTCATCGACATGATCTGGCTGGGTTTTGCGGCCAAAGGTTTCTACCGCAATCAACTGGGTTCTCTGCTGAGTCCGAAGGTCAACTGGACGGCGGCCATCCTCTTCTATCTGCTCTTTATTGTCGGGTTGCTCGTCTTTGTCATCGAGCCGGGATTCTTTAAAAGCCCGGGAGCCGTTTTTGTCAAGGGCGCGCTGTTCGGTCTGATCGCCTATGCGACCTATGATCTGACCAACCTGGCCACGCTCAAAGACTGGCCGCTCAAGGTGACCGTTGTGGACTTGATCTGGGGAACCGTTCTGGGTGGAGCGGTTTCCGTACTGACCGTCCTCTTCGGACGCATGATTATCAAGACCTGAATATTTCGACCCGGTTCAGGATAGAATTCCGGCGATCTCCCGGACGAGGGTCTTGTTTCCGAGATAAAGGGCCGTCCTCTGGTGATGGTGGCCGGGTTGGATATCCAGAATGGACCGGCCCGTTTCATCCACGGCGTCTCCTCCGGCTTCGCAGCACATGAACGCCGCCACCGCGCCTTCGTACATCAGGCGGAGTTTGCCCTGCGGCCGGTTTTTCTTGGGGTCGGGGTGATTGACGATGGCCGGATACATGAACAACCCGCCGTTGGTCAGGATGCGGTGAAAGTCTCCGGCCAGCGCACCGAGATAGCGGAAGGCGAATCGTTTCTCGTTGGCCTCGATCCAACGGAGGATCTTCGGAGAGAAGGTGTCCCGGTTGGCTGTATTGAAGGACAGTTCCCAGGTCTTGGGGTTTTCGGGAAGCATCATCCGCGTGGGGCGGACATAGTTCATGGTTTCGTCGATGTGAAAACGCCAGCAACCGGCGTCCTTCAAAGCGATGGTGAACGTTCCGGTGGGAATGACGAACATCCCGGCGGCCCGGAATTCGTTCCCTGCGCGAAGATGGCAGTCTTCTTTTCCCTCCAGATTGCGCTTGGCGATCCCGAAAAGAAAACCGATGGGCAGGTTGTGAGGGACGTTGGATGACCCGTCCATCGGGTCGTAATAGACGAAGTAGCGCCCGCCCTCGACGTTCATCGGGATGACATCCTCGTCCTCTTCGCTTACGGCCTGGATGACGCGTCCCGACCTCCGGAGATAGTGCATCACGACTTCGTCGGCGATCTGGTCCATTTGAAGGACCTGTTCCCCCTGAACATTCACGGAACCGGCCAGGCCGAGATTGCCCCGCAGGGCGCCGGTCAGATAGTAGTGCTGGATTCTCTTGGCCGCATTGAGAATCGCATTCATGAGAATGAGAAAATGATAAGTCCGTCGATGCCGCTCCTGATGATCGAGAAGAAAATCCATGAATGTTTGATCGAATTGAAGCATCTCACCTCCTTGTGACTTCATGCTTATCACACGGGAGATGAGAGGTCAAGCGGCCGAAGATTTGACTTCCCCTTTTTACGGGGCGTACAATCCTTGTTTTAATCGATCATGACGACTCAAAACGACGGACGTGCTCAGGACTTCTGGAACAGGGATTTTCTCGTCGCCCTGGCGGGATACTTTTTTCTGTTCATGAGCGTGACGCTTTTTTTTCTCTTTCCTCTCTTTCTTGAACAGTTCCAACCGTCGAAAAGCCGGGTCGGATTGATCATGGGTGTCCACAGCGTCATGGCGATTTTGATCCGGCCCCTGTTCGGGCGCCGCATTGATGTGCGGGGAGGACGGAAGATTTCTCTTGCGGGACTGGCCTTTCTGATCCTTGTCCTTCCGATGTTCCATCTCGTGAAGGATGCCGGGTGGCTGCCCCTTCTGCTCCGGGCCGGGACAGGCTTCGGTTGGGGCATCGCCATGACGGCCACGATCTCGATCTGTTCCGACATGGCGCCCGTCGACAGGCTGGCCCGGTCCATGGGCGTCATCGGCATCGCCGGCCTCGTGGCCAGCGCCGCGGGCCCTCTGCTGGCCGAGTCCCTGATCGCCCGATTCGGGTTCGGTGCTCTGTTTAACGTCAGTCTGGTTTTTCTGGTCGCCTCTTTTCTGTGTGTCGCATTGACGCGCGACGGCCTCCGGATGGATCAAGACCGCCGGCCTTCCGACCTGCGGGGACTTCGGCGCATAGGACCGATCATCCTGATTGTTGTTGCGGCCATGCCTGTGTTTCACGGCGCCGTCCGCGGCGCCATGATCAACTTCATCGCCCTCTTCGGACGCTCGGTCGGCGTTCAGCGCATCGGTCTGTTTTTCGTGCTTTTTTCCCTGGCCGCCATCATCACACGTTTCGGCCTGTCGGATCTTTCGGATCGCTACGGCCGGAAGAAGGTGATTTTCCCGGCCGCCGTCCTGGTTGCCGCAAACCTGGTGTTTCTGTCCCAGGTCCGAAGCCCCGCCGCTTTCGCGGCGGCGGGATTTTTCGGAGGCCTCGGCCAGGGGCTCATCTTTCCGGCCTTGAGCACGTACATCATCGATTTTCTGGGCCGGAACAACAAGGGGTTGGCCATCAGCCTTTATCTGTCATTCTTTGATGTCGGGATGGGCTTGGGATCGCCGTTCTTCGGCTGGGTGTCGGACAGGGCCGGGTACAGAACCATGTACCTTGCGGCCGCCGGACTTCTCGTCCTGGCCACCGCGATCTTCATGCGGAAGGCTCCCGCAACGGAAATCAAAGAGAATTAAAAATTCATTGAAGGGAGGTCCGATATGTGCGGTGAGTCATGTCTCGACCTGATTTTCGGAAGGAGGACGATCCGCCGTTTCGAACAGGAACCGGTGTCGAAGGTCCACCTGGAGACCATTGTGAATGCCGGCCGCCTGGCGCCGTCGGCGGCCAATCTCCAGCCTCTGGAATTTGTCGCCGTGGACGGAGAAGATCTTAAACCGCGTCTGTTTTCCTGTCTGAAGTGGGCGGCCTATATCGCGCCGGCCGGAAATCCGACTCCGGGGCTCGAACCGGCGGCCTATATCGTCACCCTCGTCAACACGGCTGTCAGGGTCGATATGTTCGAATACGACGTCGGGGCGGCCGTGCAGAATATGACCTTGGCGGCTTTGTCCCTGGGCTACGGAAGCTGTTGGCTTCTGAGCATCGACAGAGACCGGATTCGGGACATCCTGGGCGTTCCACAGGATTACCGGGTGGATTCCGTCCTGGCCCTGGGCCGGCCCGGGGAGGATCCCGTCGCCGAAGAGATGACGGATTCCCCCCGCTACTGGAAAGATATCGAAGGCCGCCTCCACGTGCCGAAAAGGCGGCTCCGCGATATTTTCCACGAAAACGGGTTCCGGAAAATTCCGGACCGATAGATCTCGAAATCTCAGGGGGCGGCGCCGCCTACGGTCATCTCGCCGACCATGACGGTCGGTCCGGAAAACGGACTGAGGAAATCCAGGTCGTTCCCCACGGCCGCGAGATTTCTGAGCAAACCTTCGAGATTCCCGGCAATGGTGATCCCGGCCACCGGGTGGACGATTTCCCCTTTCTCAACCCAGAGTCCGAAAGCGCCGCGGGAGATGTCACCGGTCACCGGATTGAGTCCGTGTCCGAGGGTTCGGGTGAGGATGAGTCCCCGGTCGAGCGAAGCCGCGATGTCCCGCGGATCCCGTTTGCCGGGCTTGAGGTAAAAATTCCCCGGACTCACCCCTGAACCGTCGGAATTCCCCGTGGACGCCAGTTTGAGTTTCCGGGCCGCGTAGGTGTTGCAGAGAAAAGATTTTAAAATCCCCTTGTCCACGACGACCGTCCGCCGGCAGGGAAGGCCGTCGGCATCGAACGGCCGCGTTCCCGGACCTCCGGGTCTCAACCCGTCGTCGATCACGGTCACACGGGCGTTTCCGATGCGTGTGCCGAGCCGGTCGGAGAGAAAGCTCGCCTTCTGATAAACGGCTGTTCCCGAAACACAGGAAAAAAGAAAACCGAGAAGCCAGGATGTCTCCATCGGTTCAAAAATCACGGGCACCGAACAGGTGGGGATCTTTCGGGGATGGAGCTGGCGCAGGGTCCGTTCGACGGCGATTCGGGCCACGGTTTCGGGGGGATCGAGATCCCGGAAACGGCGGCGGGCGGAGAACCAGAAGTCTTCAACGAGGGCGTTTCCGCTCCCGGCCTGGAGTCCGACGCTCAAACTGCAAAATGTCTGCCGGAAACTTCCGGAAAAACCTCTGGAGTTGGCCAGAATCGTGGTGATGGCCTGGGTGGCGCAGCCGGCCCCGTAGGAATTGACAATCCGTTTGTCGGCCAGGGCGATCCGTTCGGTTCGACGGGCCAGTCCGATCTTTGTTTCGGCATCGAGATTCTCCACAACAGGGTCGTGAAGGTCAAGAGACGAAATGTCGATTTTCAAACCTTCACAAGGGGCGAGGCCGGAACATCCATCAGGCTCCGACAACCCGGCTCTCCGGACGGCGCCGCGGACAAGGGCCCGCAGAACATCCGGCGAAAGATCCGAGGATCCGGCCCCGGCCGTTCGCTTGTCCTTGATGACGCGAAGCCCCAGGGATGTCGAATCGGCCTCGACAAGATTCTCGATGCGCCCTCTGCGGAGATCGACCTGGAATTCACGGCCGTCGGAGATCGAAACTTCGATTTCGTCGGCGCCCCGGCTCCCGCCGTAGTCGACGAGATCCTCGGCCAACCCGGCGAGATCCTGAGGCCGGGGAGGGCGGATCATCGCCCCCCCACGGTGATCGAGGAGATTTTCAACGTCGGACAGCCGTCGGTTACGGGAACATCCTGGCCTTCCTTGCTGCAGGTTCCCGTCGGAAGTCCGAACTCGAGATCGGAACCGACCATAACGAGGCCCTTGAGCACATCGAGATTCGATCCGATGAGCGTCGCCTGCCGGACGGGGGCGCCGAGCCGGCCGTTTTCGATAAGATATCCCAGACTGACGGAAAATGTGAATTTTCCGGAATCCTCAACCTGGCCGCCCTGGATTTTATCGACATAAAAACCCCGGCCGACGGATTTCAGGATTTCCTCGGGGGCATACTCGCCGCGCTCGATGTAGGAGTTGGCCATCCGGGGCAGGGGAAAACAGCCGTAGTCCTGTCTCCGGCCGTGTCCGGTCGGCGGACGCTTCATGAGGCGGGCCGAGAGCCTGTCCTGGAGGAAACCGACGACGACGCCTTTTTCGATCAGAGTCGTCCGCCGGGGGATCGTGCCCTCGTCGTCGACGGCATAAGATCCCCGGAAAAATGGAATGGTCGGATCGTCGCGGATGGTGACGGCGGCCGGGGCGACGGATTTTCCCAGCTTGTTCCAGAAGACCGAGGTTTTCTTGCGGTTGAAGTCGGCTTCGAGGAGATGCCCGACGGCTTCGTGAATGAGAACGCCGCTGTGTCCCGGGGACAGAACGACCGGCATATCTCCGGCCGGGGCATCGACGGCGTCGAGTAGAATGAGGGCTTCCCGGGCGGCGTCACGGCCGATTCCGGCCGCCTCCCGACCGCCGGAACCGAAAGCCTCCAGCCCCATGCGCCCGCCCCCTCCGGAAAAGCCGATTTCCCGGCGGCCGTTTTTTTCCGCGATGGCCGTGCAGGTGAGTCTGACGAGCGGACGGACATCCCGGGCCTCGAGGCCTTCCGAATTGGCGATCGAAACATATTGGAGACTGTTCTGGAAGCTCACGGACACTTTTTGGATCTTGGAAGAACAGAAACGGGCGGCATCGTGGACGATCCGGACAAGCCCGATTTTAGCGCTCAGGGAGGACGCGTGGGCCGGCCGGCCGGCACCGTAGATTCCCGGTCGAGTCCGGACTCGGCGGAGGGGCGCGGGAGGACCGGGGTTGAGGCGCCCTGAAGCAACCGCAGCCGCGGTCAGGGCGGCCGCCCGGATCCGTTCCGGGGTCGGATCGTTGGTATAGCCGTATCCCGTTCGATCGCCGGAAATCACCCGGATGCCGAGGCCCCGGCTGATCGATTCCCCCGTCTCTTTGATGATGTCTTCTTCCATGTGAATGGACGTCCGGAAACGGTGTTCACAGAAGATTTCGGCGAACAGGGCGCCTTTGGACAGGGCGGTTTCCAGGATGGAAGACATGTCTTTCCGCGAAAGACCGAAATGATCCACCCAGGAAAGATGGTCCGTCCGCTTCATGTCTCTTCGGGTTTGCGGCGGGCGGATCGCCTCAGCCAGGGAAAAAGGAGGATGATCAAACTGGCGATGCCGAGGGAGTATTCGAAAACATTGGTCAGAAGATGGACGCCCAGGCCGCTGATGATGGCCAGGCCTTCGTCGATGCCCATGAGACTGAACGTCAGGGCCCAGGCGGCCTCCCAGGTGCCGAATCCGGCCAATCCTTTGACGGGAAGGACGGAGGTCAGTTCCGCGCCCGTGACGCCCAGGATGAGTTTGAAAAACCCGAATTCGGCGAAGGACACGCCGTGGGAATGGAGCAAGGCCAGGACCAGAAAAGACAGCGCCGCGTACTTGGCGCCCCGAATCAGAAACGACAGGCCGAAGAGGGGGATGTCGATGCGCCGTTTTTTCAGATCCTTGAGCGAAAGAGAGGTGGCCCGGAGCTTTTCCCGGAACATGACGGCCCAGGCCCGCGCATCGAGGCGGAATAGGGAAAGGACTTTGCCGAAAACAGATGTGAAGAGGTCGATGAATCGGGGAAGTTCGATCAGAATGATGATGAAAACGGCCGAAAAAGCCGCACCCAGCCCCGCCAGAATAGGGGAGGCCAGCGGCGAGGTGCCCAGGCCGACAACGGCTGCGGCCAGGATGACAAAAGGTCCGAGTGTGATGAAATCCAGAACAAGGGAGGCGAGAAACGCCGATGTCGCGGATTCGAAAGGAAACCCCAAGCGGCGGTTCATGATCAGGATGAACGACAGGGAACCGATGCGTGCCGGCAGAAGATCGACAAAGCTGTTTCGGATGAAGGTGACCATCAGGATGTCGGGCCAGGAGATCGTGCGCGGATGGAGGAGGATCTTATAACGCCAGGCCCGGAGGCCGGCGCCGGCCAGGGCGGCCGCAATATAGGCGGCCAGGGCCGGACGATGAATGTCCCGGATGGTCCGGACCAGATCCCGGGTTTCAATGCGGGAGATGAGGATGCCGATCAGCAGAATCGAGACAACGGCCGAAACGGCCAGCGTGATGATTTTTTTTGTTCGGGATGTCATTTCAGAACCCATTTTACTCGAAACGGCCCGTCCTGCCTACTTTTTTGGGATCCGGCCCGGCCGCGGACGGCCTTAAGGCGTCGGGTCTATCCCGCGCCGTGAGAGAGCCGCGTTGACTCATGCCGGGTGACAACCTATAATCGTCGGCGTGAAGCTCAACAACAAAGATTTCGATGCGGTGATCCGGACCGCTCTTCTGGAAGACCTGCCCCAAGGCGATGTCACCTCCGAAAGCATTGTTTCCCCGGAAGACCGGGCCGAAGCCGTTTTTCTGGCCAAGGAAGACGGTGTTCTGGCCGGTTTGGATGTGGCCCGAAGAGTCTTCGATCGGATCGATCCCGAAGTCCTGTTCACGGACCATGCGGCCGACGGCGCCGCGTTCCGGTCCGGAGACATCCTGGCCCGGGTCGACGGCCGTTCGCTGTCGCTTCTCAAAGCCGAACGAACGGCCCTGAATTTTCTCCAGAGGCTGTCCGGAATAGCCACGGAAACACGCCGCTATGTCCGCGCCGTCGAGGGGACGGGAGCGAAGATTCTGGACACACGAAAGACGACCCCGGGACTCCGGTTGCTTGAAAAATACGCCGTCCGGATGGGCGGCGGCGCCAACCACCGTTTCAGCCTGTCCGACATGGCGCTGATAAAGGACAATCATCTCCAGGTTGCCGGAAGCATTTCCGAGGCCGTCCGGCGTGTCCGGGAAAAGACGGGGCGGGATACGCGGATCGAGGTCGAAGTCACGGACCCGGCCGGAGTCCGCGAAGCTCTGGCCGCCGGTGCGGATGTCATCATGCTGGATAATATGACCCCGGAGCGCATCCGGGAGGCCGTGGAATTTGTCGCCGGACGTGTGCCGCTCGAGGTTTCCGGAAAAATAACGCCGGAAAAAGCCCGGGACGTCGCCCGGCTGGGTGTCGACTTCATCTCTGTAGGGGCCCTGACCCATTCTTATCGGTCCGTGGACATCAGCCTGGAATTCGAGGATGAGACATGAAAGACAACAGAGAAGACATCCATGCCGATGTTCTTGTGATCGGTTGCGGCATCGCCGGAGCGAGTGCGGCTTTGGAAGCCTCCCGTGCCGGTCTGAATGTCGCCGTGATCGCCAAAAACGGAGAACTCCGGGAATCCAACACCTACTATGCCCAGGGCGGCATTGTCTCTCTCGGCCTGGACGACTTCCCCGAGCTTCTACAGGAAGATATCATCGAGGCCGGCGACGGCATTAACAATCCCGATGCGGTCGCCCTTCTGGCCCGGGAAGGAAAGAAGAAAGTCGAGGACATCCTGATCGGCGAATTGGCCATTCCCTTTTCGCGGAGCGCCCCGGGCACGCTCGACTATGCCCAGGAAGCCGGTCACAGCCGCCGCCGCATTCTGCATGTCAAGGACACGACCGGTCAAACCATTGAGGAAAAGTTCATCCAGGCTCTTCGGTCAAATCCCCATGTCCGTCTTTATCCCGGCCACACCGCCGTGGATCTTCTGTCCGTTCCCCACCATTCGCAGGATCCCATTGCCTATTACCGCGATCCCGTCTGTTTGGGCGCCTATGTTCTGGAGAACGCCACCGGCCGCGTCAAGAGATTTTTCGCCCCCCGGACGGTTCTGGCCACAGGCGGATGCGGGGGTGTTTTCCTTTACACGTCCAACCCGCGATCGGCCGACGGCGGAGGGTATGCCATGGCCCTTCGGGCCGGAGCGCGCATCGTCAATATGGAATACATCCAGTTTCACCCGACATCCCTCTACCACCGCGATGTCGACGGATTTTTAATTTCCGAAACCGTCCGCGGCGAGGGAGCCCGTCTGAAAACCCGTGACGGCAAAACCTTCATGGAAAAATACACTAAGCAGAAAGAACTGGCTCCCCGCGACGAAGTCACCCGGGCCATTTACGAGGAAATGGTCAATACGGATTCGGCCTATGTCCTGCTGGATCTCCATTCCTATGCCCGGGTCGACATCCGCAAGCGGTTTCCCAATATTTACAAAACCTGCCGGAGATACGGCATCGATATCACCCGGGAACCCATTCCTGTTGTTCCGGCGGCGCACTACTGTTGCGGAGGCGTCATGGCGGATGAATGGGGGCGAACGTCGCTGGCCGGCCTTTACGCCGTCGGTGAGGTTTCCTGCACTGGTCTCCACGGCGCCAACCGCCTGGCCTCGACGTCTCTTCTTGAAGGTCTGGTCTGGGGCATCCGGGCCGGACGCCACATCGCGGAAAACAGCCCGGCCGCGCTTCCCGTCAAGCCTTCAGGCATTCATCGCTGGTACTATCCGAAAAAAGAGGAGGAGGTCGATCCCGCTTTGGTCAACCAGGATTGGCTGACCATCCGTTCCACCATGTGGAACTATGCCGGCATCATCCGAACCCGGAAGCGGCTCGACAGAGCCCGGGCCGACCTCGAGTACCTGCGTCACAGGATTGAGAAATTTTACCGTCAAGCCCGCATGGAACCGTCCGTCGTCGGACTCAAGCACGGCATCCAGGTCGCCCTCATGGTCACCCATGCCGCATTGAGCAATCCGGTCAGCCGGGGATCGCACTATATCGTCAACGGATCGTAGAGTTCCGGGCATTCCCCGGTAACTCATGGAAGCCTGATCGGGAATTGGGATTGAGGATCCTTGTCGTTTGGTGTAAATGGGGAACCTGGTCTATAATACCGGGATAATTTATAGTCCGGAGAAACCGATGTCCGAGAAGACCGCAATGAAGGCGACGCTCAACCTGCCGCAGACCCCCTTCGCCATGAAGGCTTCGCTGGCCCAGAAGGAACCTGCCATGATCCGCAAGTGGGAAGAGGCCGGTCTTTACAAGAAAATTGTCGCCGCCCGCGAGGGCCGTCCGCTTTTTATTCTCCACGACGGTCCGCCTTATGCCAACGGCCATATCCATTTGGGGACGGCCCTGAACAAGATCCTGAAAGATTTCATTGTCCGTTCGCGTTCCATGGAGGGGTTCCTGGCGCCCTATGTGCCCGGTTGGGATTGCCACGGGCTTCCCATAGAAATCCATGTCGACAAGCAGCTCGGTCCGAAGAAGAAAACCATGAGCGTCACGGACATCCGCGGCGAATGCCGCGCCTATGCCCTGAAGTTCATCGACATTCAGAGGGAGGAATTCAAGCGTCTGGGCGTCATGGGGGACTGGGACAATCCCTACCTGACCATGGATCCGTCCTATGAAGCCGGGGTCCTCAGGGCCTTGGCCGCCTTTTTTGAATCGGGTGAAGTCTACCTCGGGAAGCGCCCCGTCCACTGGTGCATGAGTTGCCGCACGGCCTTGGCCGAAGCCGAGATCGAATACCGCGACAAAACGTCGCCGTCGATCTATGTCAAGTTTCCTCTGTCCTCCGACTTGACGGAAAAGGCGCCTGCTCTGGCGGGAAAGCGGGTCTCGGTTCTCATCTGGACGACGACGCCCTGGACGCTGCCGGGCAACCTGGCCATCGCGCTCCATCCCGAAGCGGAATATGCGGCCGTCGAAATCGGTGAGGAAGTCGTCCTCCTGGCCCGGAAACTTCTTCCGGCGGTTGCCGCCGAACTGGGCTGGGGCGAGCCCGAGATCCTGGCGGTGTTGACCGGCCGCGAACTGGAAAATCTGGAAACCCGCCACCCCTTCATCGACCGCACCTCCCGCCTGGTTCTGGCCGAATACGTCACCCTCGAGGATGGAACGGGATGTGTGCACACGGCGCCCGGACATGGTCATGACGACTATCTGACGGGTCTGGCTTACGGATTCGATATCTACACCCCCGTCGACGATGACGGCCGTTTTATCGCCGAAGTTCCCCGATATGCAGGTCTGAGCGTCTTCGAGGCCAATCCTTTGATCACGGCGGATATGGCTCGGGACGGAACCCTTCTGAGGGAAGCTGCCGTCACCCACAGTTATCCCCACTGCTGGCGCTGCAAAAAGCCGGTCATTTTCCGGGCCACGGAACAATGGTTTATTTCCATGGAAAATCAGGGGTTGAGAGACCGCGCTCTGGAACAGATCGGCCGCGTCCGCTGGATTCCTTCCTGGGGGGAAGAGCGCATTTCCGGCATGGTCGCCAACCGTCCCGACTGGTGCATTTCCCGCCAGAGATCCTGGGGCGTTCCGATTCCGGCCTTCCGTTGCCGGGAGTGCGGCACTCCGCTCGTCAGCGCCGATGTCGTCCGCCGGACGGCGGATGTTTTTGCGGCTGAAGGTTCGAACGCCTGGTACACCCGGAACGAAAGCGATTTTCTGCCTCCGGACACGGCCTGCGGCGGATGCGGCGGCCGGGATTTTGCCAGGACCTTCGATATTCTCGACGTCTGGTTCGAATCGGGAGCCAGCCACGCCATCCTTAAGGACCGGCCCCTTCACCGCTGGCCGGCCGATGTCTATATCGAGGGTCATGACCAATATCGCGGCTGGTTCAACAGTTCACTGTTCATCGGCACGGGCGCCGACGGCGCGTCCCCCTTCAAAACCTGCATCACCCACGGGTTCGTTCTCGACGAACAGGGCCGGGCGATGTCCAAATCCCTCGGCAATGTCATCGAGCCGAACGCCATTATCCAGAGAAGCGGGGCGGAGATCCTGAGGCTTTGGGCGGCCATGCTGAATTACCGGGAAGACGCGCGTTTCGGAAAAGAAACGGAGCAGCGGCTTGTCGACGCCTATCGCAAGATTCGCAATACCTGGCGGTTTCTTCTCGGCAACCTGTTCGATTTCGATCCGGACCGCGATGCCGTTCCGGGCGAAAACCTTCAGTTTCTCGACCGCTGGATTCTCCAGAAAGCGGAAGACGTGAAAAAAAAGGTCCTGGCGGCTTACCGGGACTTCGAATTCCATATCGTTTTCCATACCCTTTTCCAGTTCTTCACCGTCGATTTGAGCGCCCTCTATCTCGATGTCGTCAAAGACAGATCTTATTGTTCGGCCGCCGACGACCCCATCCGGCGCTCGGCTCAAACGGCCATGTTCCGGATCCTCAGGGACAGCTTGATTCTCATGGCTCCCATCCTGCCCTTTACGGCCGATGAAGCCTGGGAGGCCGTCCCCGCGTCCGCGGACAAGGCGCCGTCCGTTCATCTCGGCGAGTTTCCGAAAGAACAGCGAACCTGGCTGTCCGAAGAGGAGGGCCGGGATGCCGGCGAACTGTTCGATATCCGTGAGATCGTCCTCAAGGAAATCGAAAAGGCCCGCGAGGCCAAAGACATCGGAAATTCGCTCGAGGCCCGGGCGGTTCTCAAGGTTTCCGGCACCCGGGCCGGGCTGCTCGACAGGCGGGCCGGCCTGCTGAGGGAGATGTTCATCGTTTCGGATGTCGCCGTCGAACCTGGGGAGAACGGGGAATTTTCCGTTCGCATCGAGCGTGCCCCCGGGGCAAAATGTGAACGGTGCTGGAATTACTCCCCGCATGTCGGCCTGCGGGAAGCCGCCCCGACCCTGTGCCCCCGCTGTGCGGATGCCGTCGGAAGTTGTGCCCCATGAAGGATACCTGGCCTTATCTAGCCCTGGCCGCCGTCTGTCTGGCTGCGGACCAGATCACCAAACACATCGTCGATCGAACGGTCGCTCTTTATGATTCGATCACCGTCATCCCGGGATTTTTCAATATTTCGCGTATTCACAACAAGGGCGCGATTTTCGGATTTCTGGGCCGCTCGGACAATCCCCTGGTCTTTCTTCTGCTCAAGGCGGCTTCGATTGCGGCCCTGATTTTCGTCGTCGTCTATTTTCTTAAAACGCCGCCGTCCGAAAAAGGAACACGGATCAGTTTGTCCCTGATTGCGGCCGGGGCGTTGGGAAATCAGATCGACAGATGGTTCCGGGGATATGTCATCGATTTTCTGGACTTTCATATCCGGGGCCGCCACTGGCCGTTTTTCAATGTCGCCGATTCCTGCATCACGGTGGGCGCCCTGCTTCTCGTTTGGATTTATCTCAGGAGGAGACCCGAATGTTCCCCATCCTCGTCCGCATCGGACCGCTGACCGTCCACACCTACGGCCTTCTGCTGGCCGTCGGCGTCGGACTGGGATTGTGGTTTCTCTATGTTCAAGCCCGCAAACAGGGCCTCGACGCTCCCAGAATCATGGATGCCGCTTTTTACACGATCATCGTTTCTCTGATCGGCGCCAAGCTCATTCTGTTCTTCGGCAGCCTGTCGTTTTATCTCGAGAATCCCCGCGAACTCTTCAGTCTGGCCCGGTCCGGCGGCGTTTTTCAGGGAGGCCTCACCTTCGGCGTGGTCTTCGCTCTCTGGTATTTTTACAAAAAGAAAATCCCCACCTGGCGAACGGCGGATATCATCGGACCGGCGCTGGCCCTCGGTCACGGTTTCGGCCGGATCGGATGCTTCAGCGCGGGGTGCTGTTACGGAACCGAATGCGCTCTTCCCTGGGGAACGGTTTTCAACAACGCCTACGGCCATCAATTGACGGGAATTCCCCTCAACATTCCCCTGCACCCGGTGCAACTCTACGAGGCGGCCCTGAATTTTCTGAATTTCGGCATCTTGTTCTGGGCGTTGAAACGAAAAACCTACCACGGCCAGGTCTTCGTTCTCTATATCATCAATTATTCCATCATCCGTTTTGTCACCGAGTTTTTCCGCGGCGACCATCCGGACAAGGCCTACCTCATTCATGGTGCGTCGGCGTTGACGAGCCTGTCTTACTCCCAGGTGTTCTCGATCGTCGGTTTGGCCGGGGGGCTGATCCTGTCTCTTTTCCTGAAAAAAAACAGGGTGGATGCCTGAGAAGGAGTTTCGGGTCGAGGCCGGGCCGGACATCCCGGCCCGGGTCGATGTTTTTCTGGCCGGAAAGCTTCCGGAATTATCCCGATCCCAAATCCACGAGATGGCCGCAGCCGGACGGGTTCGGGTGAATGATCGGCCCGTTCGCCCGGCCCGGCGGGTCCGGTCCGGGGACAGAGTGTCCCTGTTCTGGTGCGATGAACCGGAAAGCGGCCTTTGTCCGCAGGATGTCGATTTCGGGATCAGTCACTCCGACGATTGGATCCTTGTTGTCGAAAAACCTTCCGGTCTGGTCGTCCACCCGGGAGCGGGCGTCAAGGATGGGACTCTGGCCAACGGACTTCTCAACAGGTATCCCGAGCTGGCCGGAGTGGGGGATCCGGACCGGCCGGGCATCGTCCACCGCCTCGATAAGGAGACCTCGGGTCTGCTGGTCGTCGCCCGAACCCGGGAGGCGTATCTGTCTCTTCAGGCCCAGTTTAGAAATCGTCAGGTTCACAAGATTTACCTGGCGCTCGTCATGGGCCGCATGCCGGAGTGCGGCGGTGTCATCGATCGGCCTCTCGGACGGCACTGGAAGGACGGGAAGCGCATGTCCGTGAAAACCCGAAAGCCCCGGTCCGCCGAGACGCGCTTTGTCGTTCTCGAGGAGTTTCAGGAGACAAGCCTTCTCGAGATCGCTCCGGTCACGGGCCGGACCCACCAGATCCGCGTTCATATGTCTTCCATCGGCCATCCTATCGCAGGTGACGTTCATTACGGACGACGCAAAGCACCGGGGCGGCGCCATCGGCTTTTTCTCCATGCCCACAGGCTGTCGTTCGTCCATCCCGGCTCGGGAGAGACCATGACCTTCATCTCGGAACTCCCCGCCGATCTGGAACAAATCCTGAGGGAAGAACGCCATTTGTCTTGAGCCCGGAGCCGTTTTTTATTATGATATACCTCTTTCCTCCTCTCCAAGAACGACGGTCCTGGAGGACGAAAACACATTTTCCGCATCAGGAGGCGCAGAGATGAATGAGACCGTGACGGACAAGATCAGGAACCTGGCCCTTATCGGGCACGGATCGTCGGGGAAAACGTCGCTGGCGGCGGCCTTTCTCTTCGATACCGGCGTCACCAACAGGTTGACCAAGGTCGACAAGGGAAACACGCTCACCGACTTCGAGCCCGAGGAAATCGACCGCAAGATCTCCATCAGCAGTGCTCTTTGCGGGATCGAATGGAACGACCTCAGGATCAATGTCGTGGATACCCCCGGATACAGCAATTTCCTCTGGGACGCCCGGACGGCCCTCCGCGCCGTCGATGCCGCCGCGGTTTTGGTCTGCGGAGTCGCCGGGGTCGAAGTCGGCACGGAAAAGGTCTGGGACATGGTCGCGGAACTCGATCTGCCGCGTATCCTGGTCATCAACAAACTCGATCGGGAGAATGCCGGTTTCGAGAGGACCCTCGAGTCCGTCCAGCAGTTTTTCGGCCGTGAAGCCGTGCCGGTCCAGTTGCCCATCGGGGAAGAAAAAGATTTTCGAGGCGTCGTCGATCTCATTTCAGGGAAAGCGTTCCTTTTCGAGCGTGACGAAAACGGGAAATTCCAGGAACAGGATATTCCCGATGCACTCCGCGAGGCCGCGGAACGCCGGCGCAAGGAGCTCGTCGAAATGGTGGCCGAAAGCGACGAGACGCTCATGGAAACCTATTTTGAAAAAGGGGAGCTTTCCTCCGAGGAGCTTCTTTCGGGGCTTCGGACGGGTGTTCTCCGCCGCCAGCTGTTTCCCGTCTTCGCCGCCTCGGCCACGGCCAATATCGGTATCCAACCGCTTCTCGACGGAATCGTCCGGTTCCTTCCTTCTCCCGTGGAAAGAGGAGATATCCCGGTTCGGATCAAAAATGAGGACAAGAGCCTGGCTCCTTCGGTCGACCAACCCTTCGCGGCGCTTGTCTTCAAGACCATTTCCGACCCCTATACGGGGCGCATCACCCTGATGCGCGTTTTTTCCGGGAAGACAGCAGGTGACGCTCTGATCTCCAATAGCTCGAAGGACGTCGATGAAAAACTAGGCGGGTTCTTTTTTCTCCAGGGCAAGGATCAGACGCCGGTCGCCCAGGCCAAAGCGGGGGACATCATCGCCACGGCCAAACTCAAGGCGACGGCCACCGGTGAAACTCTGGCCGCCAAGGGATCCGGCGTCGTTCTTCCGGCCATCACGTTTCCCGAACCGTCCATCTCTTTCGCCATCGAACCCAAGACTCGGGCGGACGAGGACCGCATCTCCCAGGCCACCCACCGCATCACGGAGGAAGACCCGACGGTGCGGATCGAGCGCGATCCGGATACGGCCCAGCTCCTGATCTCGGGAAACGGCGAACTCCACGTCCGGATCATCACCGACAAACTCAAGAAACGTTACAACGTCGATGTCGATCTCAAGCCGCCCAAAATTTCCTACAAGGAAACCATCAAAGGGCGGGCCGATGTCCAGGGTCGCCACAAGAAACAGACGGGCGGCCGGGGCCAGTTCGGCGACGTCTGGATCAAGATGGAACCGTTGCCGCGGGGCAAGGACTTCGAATTCGAAGACAAGATTTTCGGAGGCGCCATTCCCAAGAATTTCATCCCTTCGGTCGAAAAGGGGGTTCTGGAGGCCCGGAAGAAGGGCGTTCTGGCCGGTTATCCGGCGGTCGATTTCAAGGTCATTCTCTATGATGGATCCTACCACGATGTCGACTCTTCCGACATCGCCTTCAAAATCGCCGCATCCAAGGCTTTCAAGCTGGCCATGAAGGACGCCCGGCCGACCATCCTCGAGCCGATCATGTCGGTTGAGGTTTACACTCCGGAAGCCTACATGGGCGATATCATGGGCAACCTCAACGGCCGTCGCGGCCGGGTGTCGGGAATGGAACAGAAAGGCACCATGCGTATCCTGAAGGCTCAGGTTCCCATGTCCGAAATGCTGGACTTTGAACCCACCCTGACCTCGATTACCGGAGGCCGCGGGTCGTTCCTGATGGAATTCTCCAGTTATGAAGAAGCCCCGGCCCACATTCAGCAGAAAATCATCGCCGACGCCGTCAAGGAAGGCCGCATCCGTCCTGAGGAGGAATAGAATTCCCCTGGGAATCCCGGCCATGCTCCGATAGGGCAACCCGAGGCGTTCGGGGGCCGTGATGGCCTATCCGATGAGCGAAGCCTCCACGACGATCCCAATATCGCAGGAGTTTTCAGGCGATCCACTGAAATTATACAAATAGATCGGTGTTGCTGAACCGCGCCGAAATCATCCGCTTGCAGTGCACCCGGAAATCGTGTATATACCCGCTCTAAGACGAAATTCCTCTCTGGGGAAGGAGACTCTTGAATGGGCAAAGTCAATGTTTTCAAGGATTTTCCTAGAACGTTCTGGGTGGCCAATGTCCTTGAGTTGTTCGAACGCGGGGCCTATTATGGAATGAACTCCGTTCTCGCCGTCTATCTCGCCGACAGTGTTCAGAGCGGCGGATTGGGATTCACCCGTGAGGCGATCGGTCTTCTTCAGAGCGTCGTCTATGCCATGACGTATATCCTTCCCATTCTGGGCGGTGCCCTGGCCGACCGCTACGGTTATCGCCGTGTGCTGATGGTGGCCTTGTCGCTGCTTTCGGCCGGGTATTTTGCGGCCGGCCATATGTCCACCTACGGACTGGTTTTCCTGGCTTTGCTCGTCATGGCCACGGGGGCGGGTCTTTTCAAGCCCATTATCTCCGGCACGGTGGCCCGAACGACGGATGAAAAGACGTCGGCTTTCGGGTTCGGCATCTATTACTGGATGATCAACCTCGGCGCGTTCCTGTCTCCGCTGGTAGTCAGTGTTCTCAAGGGCTTTGCCTGGAAATACGTTTTCATCGCCTCGGCGCTCTACACGGGCGCCATGCTTGTTCCCACGGCCTTTTTCTATCGTGAGCCGCCGCGTCCCAAGAGTACCAAGTCTCTCTCGGAAACCCTCAAGGGAGCGGCCGAAGTCCTCGGCGATGCCCGGTTCATGCTCATGGTCATGGTTTACTCGGTTTTCTGGATCCTCTATTTCCAGACCTTTGGATCGGTTCTCTGGTATCTTCGGGATTTCATTGACCGGGAACCGGTCAGCGCCGCCGGCAACTCACTGCTGATCGCGATCGGTCTGAAATGGACATTCACATTCGATATCGAACATGTCACGGCGATCAACGCCGGAACCATTATCCTTCTCCAGGTCGTTGTCAGCCGCATCGTTGCCGCCCGGAAAGCTCTGCCGACCATGATGGTCGGGATGATGCTCGGCGGCGCCGGCTTCATCCTTCTCGCCCTATCAAAAAGCGCCTGGATCTACATTCTTGGAATCGCGGTCTTTTCCATCGGAGAGATGACCGCCCATCCCAAGTACTATTCGTTTATCGGCCTGGTCGCCCCCCAGGACCGCAAGGCGGTTTACATGGGTTACGCCTTTCTCTATGGCGTGGTGGGATCTCTGTTGGGGTCTTCGATCGGTGCCATGCTTTATGACCGGATGCTGGCGCCTGTTGTCGGGACACCCCAGGCCGCCGGCCGGGCGACTCTTTTTTGGGGACTCTTCGCCATCCTCGACATGTTCGCCATTCTTGCCCTGTATCTTTTTGCAAGACGCTTTACGGAAAACACTCCCGAAACCCGGCTGAAGGCCCGGTCGATCATGGTCTGGGTCTATATGTTTATCGTCGTTCTGGGCGGCGGATATATTTTCCTGGCGGTCTCAGGTCCCGTGGTCAAGTACCGCGTCTTTGTCCAGGCCCTGATTTTTGTGGCTTTGGGAATCGGAGGATTTCTGATCAACCGTCGCCCACGCGAATAGGAGAGCGGATTTACAGGAACCGGGAGACGTTTTCCCAGAGTTCCTTTTCGTAAGCCTTGCGGTCCATCAGCGGGCAGGCATCAAGCGAGGCGACGGGGGACGAGGCGGCAACCAGTCTTTTCATGAACTCGGGAGCCCGGCGGATGCCTTCGCCGATATTCAGGAGGACGACGTCTCCGTTTCGGATGAGTCCGGAGGCCAGGGTCTTGAGAAAGCCGCCGACGGCGACGGCGGCGGCCGGCCCCATGCGGACGGCCGATTCGAAAGCCGTCAGCCGAGTGACGGCAAGGGCGCCCTTTTCGGAAAACGCCAGGATCTCTCCGCCGCTCCGGCGGACAAGCGGGGCGAGCACGGGATAGGTCTTGGGGTAGCCCGTGGCCAGGGTGGGAATGGACGTCCGGGGATTGTGGTAAATCGGATAGTTTCGTTCCCAGCCTTCAGGAAATCCTTGGGCTTTGGCCTTTTTCCAGGCTTCGGCCATGGGCGGACATTTGTCGCTCTGGACGAGAAGGAACCGGGGAAGGGTCAAACTCAGGCCGGCCGCGTCAAACTCTCTGAACGCCTTGGCGACGGCCAGGGGTCCCGTGCCTCCGCTCAGGGCCTGGATGTAGACCGTCGGGAATTCCGGCATCAGGCGCAGCCATTCGTAGGCCATGGTCTTCTTGGCCTCAATTCTCATCGGGTCGAAATTTCCGGCGGCGAGGACCATCCCGTGCTCGGCGGCGAACGATGCGGCGAACTCCTTGGCTTTCTGGTAATCGCCGTCGACGCGGAAAGCCTTTTGCCCGAAACAGGATATCTCGGCTTCCTGGGTGACCGATGAATTTCTGGGAATGAACGCATAGAGGGTCGTGCCGGCCCCGGCCAGGTAGCGAGCATAGGCGACGCCCACATTGCCGGTCGAGGCGACGACATAGTCGGGAATGCCGGATTCCTTGAGAACACTGGCGACGACCGAACCGGCCAGGTCCTTGAATGTTCCGGTGGCATAGTTGTTGTCGTGGCGGTGGGCGTAGACACGACAGCGGATTCCGAAAACCTCCTTGGCCGTTCTTTCAAAAAACCGCCACCGGTCGATGGGCACGACGCCTTCGCCCGCGGAGACGATATTCCGCTTGTCGTTGATCGGAAGCACATCGATGTAGCGCCACAGTCCGGGCATGGCCACCGTGTGATTGTGAAGAATCTTTTGGAGAGTTCTTCCGTTCCGGGGATAGATCACGTCGGCCTGCCCGCCGCCGCATTTCGGGCATTGCTGGCCGTGGCGAAACCAGGCCTGGAAGGAGTCCGTTCGGGCTTGACAGAAAAGGCATTGAAGATGGAATTTCGCGGATTTCATTGGCCTCGTAGTCTATCATTTTTCGGTGAAAAGAAAAAATAAAGATCCGTCGAACTCCTCAGCGTGTTGACAGGCGGAGAAAAGGGTGGATATCATGGCGGCATGCTCATTTGGAGGTGGCCATGAACCGTATCGCCGTTGTTGCTTTCATCATCTTCGTCATCATCCCGGTTTTCTCGGATGCTGTGCCCGCTGGACAGCAAGATCCCGGGAAGCCGGGAGAAGACCCGATTCTGACGCTGGAGTTGGGCGATCCCATGTTTCGAGGACAGTTCGTCTCCGCAGCCCCAGGAGAGATCATCTCGGCGAAGGCCGGGGGAGCCGTGGATTTCGATAGCATGATCCGGGACATGGCGGACAGCCGGTTCGTCCACGTCGGCGAAACGCATAACAGCCTGCCCATGCACGAAGTCCAGCTCCGTGTTCTTCAGGGGCTTTATGCTCAGGATCCTCATATCGCCTTGGGACTGGAAATGTTCCCATCCACGCTTCAGCCAGTTCTCGACCGTTTCAACGCGGGCGAATTCGACCTGGAGGAGTTTGTACGGGCCGTCCGCTGGTACGAGACCTGGAACTTCAATTTCGGTTACTACCGGGATATCTTCGCATTCGCCCTGGAGAAGGGGATTCCCGTCCACGGGATCAACACGCCCCGGGAAATCATCAGCCGGATCCGGATGAAAGGCTGGGCCTCCCTCGAAGATGAAGAAAAAGCCCTTGTTCCGGAACCCGATCTTTCGAACGAAGATCACAGAACTCTCGTCCGGGCGATCTTCGAGTCCCTGGATCTGCCGCCGCAAATGAAGGGCGGGGGACTGGACATGGTGTTCGAGGGCCTCTACCGGTCCCAGGCGGCCTGGGATGAGGTCATGGCCACCGCCGCCGTCCGGGCCGCGGAAAAGGACGGCCGGAGAATGGTCGTTCTGGCCGGGTCGGGCCATCTCCTCTACAATCTCGGCCTCAATCGAAGAGCTTTCGAAAAAACAGGACAACCCTTCTTAACGGTGGTGTGTGTCCCCGTGCCGGATGGACAGCCGTCTGTGCGGGTCGCCCGGGGACTGGCCGATTTCATCTGGGGAATCGCCGCCGAGAAAAGACCGGCGTATCCCGATGTGGGTTTGACCCTTCGGAAAATCGACGGCCTCGACAACTTGGTCGTCGATCCCCAACCGTCCTCGGGAGTCGCCCGGGGCGCGGCTTTTGTGAAGGGCGATGTCATCCTCGACGCCGACGGACTGACTTTCAACGACATCAACGAGTTGCGGATCTACCTGGCCCGTTTCGACTGGGGTGAGGAGGCGCATTTCCGCGTTCTCCGGAATGCCCGGGTGGAAAATGTGACACTGCATTTTGAAATGCCTGTCGAAAAGGAGGAGGAGTGATGTCAAGGAACAAGTTTATTGGGGTTGCTCTTGTATTGCTGATTTCAGGCGGGCTCTCAAATGCCGCACCGTCGCCGCAAACCCTCCCGACGCCGGCCGAAGAGGCGCGCTATACGCGCTACAGCCAGAGCGAGGATGTCGCCAGTTTCCTGAGCCTTCTGGCCGACGCGTCTCCCGCTCTCAAAGTCGTCTATGCCGGCCGGACGCGGGATGTTCGCGGATATGAGGGTGAGGATATCCCGCTCTGCATTTTGACGGAAAACGGCGCGGCAACACCGGAAAAAATCGACAGGACCCGCTTGACCGTCCTTCTCATCGCCGCGCAGCACGGCAACGAGCAGTCCGCCAAGGAAGCCGTTCTCAGGTTCATCCGGGATGTCGCGACGGGTGAACTCCGGCCGTTTCTTGCGAAAGTCAATCTTCTCGTTCTTCCTCAGGTCAACCCTCACGGCAACCGCCTCGACAGGCGCGTGAACGAGGACGGGCTGGACATGAACCGCGACCACATCAAGCTCGAATCGCTGGGCGTCAGGACCATCCACCGCGTTTTCCGGACCTGGATGCCGGAAGTGACGATGGACATCCATGAAAAAGGCGACGACTATTATCGTGTCTCGATCGGCTGCGTCTCGAACATCAACATCCATCCGGAGATCGAAACTTTTTCGCGGCGTGTCATCCTGGCCGAGGTCGAGGCCGTCTTGAAGCGGAAAAACATCCCCTTCCATGAATATCTCGTGACCTCGGAGATCGGGCGGGATACATCTGCGGGCGCCGTCTACGGCCGGGAAGAGGCCCGACCCCGGGAGATGATGAAACGGTTTTCGACGGCCGACATCAACGACGGAAGGAACAGCCTGGGGATCTATGAAACGCTGTCCTTCATCCAGGAGGGCGCATCGCGCCACGACCTCGAAACGCTCGAGGCCCGGACGGATTGGCAGTACTACGGGATCCGGTCATTCGTCGATGCGACGGCCGCTCATGGCCCGAAAATCCTGAAAATGATCCGGGAGGCCCGAACGAATCTTGTGGATAAAGCCCGGACATTCGATAAGGACGATCTCGTCCATCTGCAAATCGCCTATGCCCGCGATCCGGCTCAGCCTGAACTCGTCATCCAGGCTTTCGAAAGAGCGGAATCGCCTGTTCGCGGCATCCTCAAAACAGACAAGAAGGCGGGGGAGGCCCTGACAGCCGCCGACGTCGCCCCCTATCCCTTGCCGCCGGACCTCAAAATCACGACCGAAGTCGTCAAGAACTGGTTTCCCCGTGTCGAGTCGCAGCTTTCCGTCCCTCGGCCGCTCGGCTATATCATTCCCTCCGAACGGTCCGATATCGCCGAAGCCCTTCTCGCCCGCCGGATCGAAATCGGCATGTTCACAAAGGACGCCGAAGTCGATGTCGAATATTACAGGGCTGTGGCCGTGATCCCGTCTGAGGCCGATTACCTGGCTCCGGAGAAGATCGAGGTCGAAAAAAAGGCTCGGCAGACGCTTGTCCGCCGGGGCGACTTCTATGTCTCTTGCGCCCAGGACGGGGCCAACCTCATCCCCCTGCTTCTCGAGCCGCAGTCGGAGTTCGGACTCATCCGCTATTGGAAATACAGGCTGGTCCCCAAGCCCGGTGATGTTTTCACCATTTTCCGCGTCGTCGAGCCCCGGAGTCTAGCTCTGGCGCCTTATAAAAAATGGTATTGAAGACCGCCAGCGACGCCGGGAGGTCCTGAATCAGGGAGTGAATTTAACCTCGACTCCAACCGTGAAAAACTTGTAGTCCCGGTAGTCGAATTCCGTCTCTTCCAGGGGGATGGTGATCTCCCTGCCGTCGATAAGGAATTCCCGGATGAACTGGCGGCTCGGAAAGCGGATGCCGTTCTGCTCCACGCCGTAGGTCACCGTCCATGTCACGCGATAGCTGTATCCCGGCGGAGCGGTGTCTCTGTAGCCCTGGATCGAACTCGGCTCCCATTCGATCTGGAGAATGGTCCCATCCCGGGCATCCACCCAGATGCGGCCCGTGTTGTCGTTGTCGCCTCCGCGGATCCGGGGTTCGCAATGGATGATGAGGGCCTCATGATCGTCCAGAATTTCCCGGCCCACGATTTTGTATCGGAACCGATCCTGCCAGGATTTGGCCAGAAAGCCGACCGGGCCCATGACGAGATAGCGGCTGGTGAAACGGATATCCTTGGGTGACGGCAGGTCCTGGTTTTTTTTGCGGCCGTTCTCTTGGAGCAAAGTCCACTGCTCGGCCAGCTCCCCATCCTTGTTGATGAGCTGATAGTCGTAGAGGTGACGATTTCGGGCCCGGCCGCGCGGATCGAACTTGATCTGCGACGTACCGGCGGGAAGCTTGTCCGGCACCTCTCCTCCGGTTCCCACATCCCCCCCGGATCCCGCCGGTCTGCCCCACGCGGTGGGTTGAACCTGCCGAGTTTTGTATTTATATTGAACGGCATTCAAATGCACCTGACAGACATAGAAAAGGGCGATTTTCTTGACCCTTTCACAATAGGCCGCACTCTTTTCAAGAATAGCCTCCAGGGTGATGTCCTCGGTCATCCCTGATGCCGCTTTTAGGGGACGCGGAATGCCGAAGGTTCCGGGTGAGGTTTCCCCGCGGGCCGGGGGGCCAGAAGCCAAAAAACCGAAGACCAGGCACGGCAAAATGACGGCGATTCTCATCTCAACCTCTTTGAATAAGATTCAACACATGAAACAACCTTGCAAGAAGTGTGCCCATTCGATATGGAGAAATCAAGAAGCCCCTCGAAATCTCCGTCCATAGGAAGAGACACGTGTCCTAAATTGAGGACGCAAGTTTCAATTTGTGGTATTCCGGATCATTGTTGATCGTATGAACGAATTGGCATAAAGGTTGCATTAGAAACAAAATATGAGATGATTTTTCGGGAGGTTGATATGAGAGTTGAAAGACCGGCCCGGTTGCGGCGAAGATCTCGATCCGCGGGCGCTGCGGCCGCGTTTGTGGTCCTGTGGATGATCCTGACTCTCCCGGCCGGCGGGGGGGGCGGTTTTCCGCAGGACAAGGGGCTTCAACATCAGGTCGATGTGAGTTTCAAGCTCATCCACGTTTACGTCACACATCGAAATGGGGAACCCGTGGACGACTTGACGATCGAGGATTTCGAACTCCGGGACAACGGCCGGCTCCAGAAGATCGTTCATTTCGAAAAGCATTTTCGAGAAATCCAAAGGCCTTCCGCCGGTGTTCCGGCCGTTCTGCCGACGAATAGGAAGTTTTTCCTGGTGTTCGATTTTGCGTTCATGGATCCGAGGGGCGTTTTCAAAGCCAGGGACGCCGCTCTCAAGTTTCTCGACACCGAAATGCGCCCGACCGACGAGATCGGCATGGTCACCTATACGGCGACGCGCGGCCTCGTTCTTCGTGAATATCTGACCACGGATCATGACCATATCCGCCGTCTGGTCGAATCCATCGGTCTGAGCTATCACACCGGCCGGGCCGAAAGTCTGACGGATTTCATTTACTACACCGATATCGACGACATGGAGAGGGAGAAGAAGCCGAGCGACGGGTCTTCAGGCGCTCCTCCGAAGATGCCCGATACAGAATTTTATCTAAAACAGGCCATCCGTCAGACCAGCCAAACTCTTCAGGACGGCCGCCGGGAAAGTTACGTCAACAGGGCCCGGGAATTCATCCTGTCCCTGCGCGAGCTGGCCAGGGTCTTCCGCCTGATTCCCGGATTCAAAAATATAATTCTTTTTTCCGGAGGTTTTCACAGTCAGCTCATCTTCGGCAAACGGGGCGGCGCCGTGGTTGGACATTGGAAGACGCCCGAGCAGTTTGCCGCCGAGTTGAGCGCCTATGACGCAGCTCAGGCGGACACCGGACTTCAAACCGATTATTCGGAGATGCTCCAGGATTTCGCGGCCGCCAACGCTCCGGTTTTCGCAGTCGACGCCACCCGGGCGATCCGGAACTCGGACATCTCCTCGCCGGAAGGGTTCGATCCGACGGCACGGGAGTTCGAAGGCGCGGATTCCCTGAAACAGTTTGCCTCGGCGACGGGAGGCAAATTCTTTGCGAACACCGTCGAGAACCAGAGGATCGCCTCGGACATCCAAACATTGACCGGCGCCTACTATGTGCTGGGCTATGATGTGGACAACGCATGGGACGGCAAATATCACAAAATTCGGGTCAACGTGAAGAGGAAAGGCCTCCGCGTGGTGTCGCAGGGAGGGTATTTCGCATCCAGGCCTTTCCTAGATTATTCGGCTTTCGAAAAACTTCTTCATGTCGTTGATCTGGCCCTGAGCGATATCCCTCAGGTCCAGGTCCCCTTCGAGATCCCGGTCGCCGGGATTCCGGTTCTCAGCGAGGGGCGGCTGCAACTCCTGGTTTTCGGCCGGCTCGATCGCGACGCCGCCGAGGAAGTCCTGGGCGGCAACTCCGAAGCCTATCTTCTCATTTTCAATGAGGACGGCGGCTTTTCCAATATTGAGAAGTTCAAGCTGGCCGTTCCCGGGCCCGGCGCGAAAACCCTGTATCCGTCTTTTCTGATGACGGTCAAGCCCGCCTCCGCCGGCTGCCGCCTGGTCATCAGGAACCAGGAAACCGGGCGGGGAGCCAGGGGTGTTGTTCCCCTGATTGTCCCCGACTCAGGCTCCTCCGGATTTGTTATGGATGCGCCCTTCCTCCTCATTCCGTCCGCCGATTCCCTGGAAATGGCGGCAACCCCCGGGTCATCGCCGTCCGAAATTTTCGGGTACGACCGGAACCTTTATGCTCCATTGCTGGGAGATATTCCGGAAGATGTGGATACGCTTTATGCGGTCGTTCGCCTGTCGGGGCTTTCGTCGGCGGCCAACCTCGAGATCGACGTTTCGCGCGGCGACCCGGTGTCCTATGAGTGGACGGATCTCCCTGTTTCCGTCGTCAAAAAGAAACAGGACGAGCGCGGAGTGGATCTCCTTGTCGAGATCGCACTGGAAGGGAGTCCGCACTCAGGACGATATATCCTGGAATTCCTGGCCTTGGACAAACACACGGGAGACACGGCTTCCGTCTCGGTCGATATTGTCAGAAAATAATCCCGTTCGGCACCTATCGCTTTTTGTCGGGATAGGGCGGGTGTTTGGGGACTTCGACGGGGTCCTTGGCGATAAGTTCTCGGAGATGTTGGATTGCGGCTTCGAGCTGGGCGTCGCGGCCCTTGAACGTGTCGTGGGGCGGATTGTCGACGATAATATCGGGGTCGACGCCGTGGCCCTCGATGAGCCATTCGCCCTCCGGGCCGTAGACGCCGGTCTCGGCCGCAGAAGCCAGCCCCCGGTCGACGAGCACATTGGATGAGCTCAGCCAGATCTCGCCGCCCCAGGTCCGCGTTCCGATAATCTCCCCCAGCCCCAGGCGGCGGAATCCCTCGGCGAAGGCCTCGCCGTCCGAGGCCGTGTATTCGTTGCACAGGACGACCATGTGCCCCCGGAAGGCGTACTGCATGTTCCAGGTGGGGTTTCCGACCCGCGGCTGCCAGTAGAACCAAGCCCGCCGCAGGAGCTTGCCGAGAATCCAGGAGTCGATATTGCCGCCGCGATTGTGGCGGACATCGATGATCAGCCCCTTGCGGTTGAAAACGGGGTAGAAATTCTTGACCCATTCCGTGTAGTTTCCGCCGCCCATGGCTCTGAGGTGGACATATCCGATATCCCCGCCTCCCGCCTTTTCGACTTCGAGGCGCCGCGTATATTCCCAATCGGCGTAACGAAGGTCGGATTCGGCGCCCGGCGTGATGGGCCGGACGACGGCCTTGAAATCCGGTCCGCCCGCGGCCGGGCGGATTTCGAGAAGTACCTGGGTCTCCGCCGTGTTGCGGAGGAGGACGGCCGGATCGGAGACATCGAGTGTGGGCGTACCGTTGACGGACGTGATGATGTCGCCCTCACGGATTCCCAACAAGGGGGCGGCCAGGGGAGAGCTTCGTTCGGGATACTCGGGATCGGACCGGTAGATCCGCTCGATCCGGAAACCGCCGCGGGCGTCGTCCCGGACGAGGCGGGCGCCCAGGGAACCGGGCGAGATATTGTCCGCGCCCCGGCGCAGGTCACCGCCCCGGACAAAGGTGTGAAGGGCGGACAACTCGCCGACGAGGTGGGCGATGAGATCGTTCAGTTCCGAACGGTCGCTGACACGGTCGAGAAACGGACTGTAACGGGCCCTGAGCCTGTCGTAGTCGACGCTGTGGAGATTGCGGTCATAGAAATAATCGCGCTCCATCCGCCAGGCGTCGACGAACATCTGACGCCATTCCGCGCGCGGATCGACGGAAAACGTCCACTTGGAGAGGTCGATTTTCCGCTCGGTCAGCATCGCCGGAGCGGGCGGGGCCGTTGCGGCATCGATGACGAAGAGATCCCGGTCCTTGCGGACCAGAATCTTGCTTCCGTCGAGGGACAGCTCGAAATCCCTGACATCCTCCATGACGGTTCGGGCCTCGATGCGGGTGTTTTTGATCTCTACGGCCTTGAGCTTGGCCTGTCCGGCGGCCCGGCTCTCCCGGTCGATGAAAAAGAGGACCTTGTCGCCGGCGGCCAGGCCGGAGAATAGGAATCCACGCGGTCGTTCGTGAGTTCCGTAATCTCCCCGGTTTCGATCTGGAGAAGCATGATCTGGGAGTATTGGTTGCCGGCGGACCGGACGAAGGCAAGCCAGCGGCTGTCCGGTGACCAGACCAAGTCGCGGAACATGCCGTTCGGAGAAAAGGCCGCTTTGTCCAGGCGCTTGGAGGCGATGTCGAAAACCCAGAGCTGCTGGTCCTTGTCGGCGAAGGCCAGGCGGCGTCCGTCGGGCGAGGGAAGACCGTCGAATCTGAGAACTTCGGCGCCCGAAGTGAGTTGTTCCGTTTGTCCCACGCCGTCGGCCGGAGCGCGGTGGAATTCCCACTCTCCGGATTGGTCGGAGAGAACGATCAGGGTTTTCCCATCCGGGAAGAACCGGGCGCTGCGGGCCCGGATGCCGTCCGAACGGGTGACACGGACGAAGCGGCCGTCCCCGACCGGAGCCGTGAAAACATGGCCGCGCGAGACCAGGGCCACCCGGTCTCCGGTGGGCGAAAGCCGGGCCGATGTCAGATAGTCCAGGGGATTCGCGACCCAGCGCTCCCGCATCTGGTCGAAATCGGAGGGGAGGACGACCTCGATTTCCCGGTCCGTCCGGGAGGAGATGTCGTAGACATGGAGGTCGGAGACGAGCTGATAGACGATCCGTCCGTCGTGGAGGGACGGGGAGCTGACGTCGAATTCCTTGTGAAAGGTCAGTTGTTCGGGATTTTCGCCGCCTCGATCCATCGACCAGAGATTCATGATGCCGTCGCGGTCCGTTGCGAAATAAATCCGCCCGTTCCAGACCATGGGATTCTTGCTGGTGCCGGGATAGTCGGATGTCAGGGGAACGGCTTCGTTCCCCGCATCGAATTTCCAGAGATTCTGGACCGTTCCACCCTGGTATCGCTTGGTATAACTTCCCTGGAAGGGGAGGCGCGTGAAATAGAGCGGCCCCTCCGGTGTTTCGAAGGATCCGTCTGCCGCCTGATCGAGGGGGACGATGGTCTCGGCGTTCGTCTTCGGGTTGAGGATGACGAGCCGGGTGTTGGGCAGAGTCGAATATCGCTGCGTCGCGTAGAGGATTTTGCCGTCCGGAGTCCACCCGACTACGGTCGATGACTGGCCGCCGAATGTGTGCCGGACGGGAAGACCCCCGGCCAGGGGCATGGTATAGACTTCGGTCGGCCCTTCATACTGGGCGGAGAAGGCCAGTGTGGCGCCGTCGGGAGAAACGGCGGGATGGGATTCCAGGCCGTGGTGGGTGGTCAGGCGGCGGGCCGCTCCGCCCTGAATGTCGACGGACCAGAGATCGCCCTCCGAGACGAAGACGACGGTGTTCTTGTGCACGGCGGGGTATCGGTAATAGCCGTTCCGGCCTCCGGCGGAATCCGCCGCGGCGGGGATCAGAAGGCTTCCTCCGAACATGGCGATGAATGTGATTACGAGAATTTTTTTCATGATCGTCTCCTGTTTTGCCCGGGCGCCGGCCATCAGGCTGTGATCGCGGGATTAAAACCTTCCCGAATATTTAAGCATGAGGTCGCCGGAGAGTTTCCAATAGGCGGCGACGGCCTTTTCGGCCTGGTCTTGGGAGTATCGCGTGAGAAGCTCGCGGGCTTTTTTCGGGTCCTTTTTGTAGAGGTCCAGAGCCTTCTCTTCGAAGGCGGCCTGGCCGGCGTACGCGGCATCCTCGATCTCCCGCCAGACTTTTTCAATATCCTTGGACATTTCCTGGTATCGGAAAAGGGCCAGCTTGCTTACGGTCCGGAAGGCCCACCAGGCGCACTTCCGGTTGTACTCCCACCGGCCGTCGACCATGTAAGATGCGGGCATTTGGGAAATCCCGATGTAAAACGGCGTGTGCGGTGTCGTCGCCGGATTGTCGTAACCGATCCAGACCACGCCTCCGATCGGGTCCGGCAGCCATTCCCGGGACTGAGTGATCTGGAGATAGGTCGCGGCCGGCGAACAGATCGTCCGCTCCCGGCGGACTCGGAGAAGCTCACGCAGGTCGTTGTTCATGAAGGGAGAGGCGACCGGACTCGTGACGGTTTCGCCCTTGCGGTTGACGGCCGTCAGGGTCCGGGTCATGTCGTAGTCGGTCCCGCCGTAGGTGTCGCGGAAAATCGCCCGAAGGTCGGCGACGCCGACTTTTTTTTCGGGCTTGACGGAGAAGGGGTAATTTTCGGATTCAGGGTGGAGCTTGAGCGAGGGGGCAAGCAGGCTCAAAACCCGCCACTCGCGGCGGCGGCAGGCCAGGCTTGTCCGGGAATCCGGGGCGTAGGCGTAACAGAACTCGAACGGTTCGCCGCTGTTCTTGGACCAGAACCCCAACTCCTCGGCCAGGGAAAAGACATTGTCCGAGGCCATGAAAAATTCCGGGTTCGAAAGGTCGATCTGCCGGATTCTTGCGGCGTTTGCGGACATGCCGATCTCGTCGTCCGGAACGCGTTGGGCCGCCCAGACGGCGCCTTTTTTGAATCGCCCCGGTCCGAAGATTTCGAAGTGCCAGACCTCCCGGGTGTCGGCGAATGTGAAGCATTCCCCCCAGTCGTTGTAGCCGAAAGTCTTGGTCAGTTCGTCGGCGATACGGATGGCCTCGCGGGCCGTCTTAGCCCGCTCGAGAATCAGGCGGTAGAGTTCAGGGGCGTCGATGATCCCTTCGGTGCTTACGAGCTCACGGCGTCCTCCGATCGTTGTTTCCCCGATCGCAAGCTGGTGTTCGTTCATGATGGGGTAGGCCGCGTCCAGAAAAGCATAGGTTTCCTGAACCTGGGGAATTTCTCCGGCGACGACGCGGTCGGGGTCGTCGGGACGCTTGGTCCGCTTGGGATCCGCATAAAGCTTGGCCACGGATCCCGCTTTGTGTTTCATGTTGGGGACGATGGCCATCCAGGTCCGGTCCGTCCCGGAATCGCAGGAATGGGAGGTCATGGTTGAGCCGTCGACGGAAGCGAGACGACCAACCAGGATGCTGGTGCATGATTCGGATTCGAAGGAGCGGCCCTCATGGACATCCGCATCCGGAGCGCCCTGAAGGAACGACAGGACCAATACGGTCGCTGCCGCGAAGAGGAAAAGAGGGAGTCTCATTCGACGCATGGCAGGTCTCCTTTTACTTAATTATATTATAATCAATAATATCCAGCAGCCAGAGCAGCGGAGCAGCGCGCTAAAAGAGGCGGAGGACGGACAGGATGTCGGCGGACGGCGGGGAACGGCGGGGAAGGGCCGCGGCATTTTCGCTTTCTCCGTAATATTCGAGAACAAGGGCCCCGAAATAATTGTGGGTTGTCTGATCGTGACCCCGGGCGAGGGTGTATTCATAAACGGCGCGTCGCCTTTCCTCGGCTTTGTCCTTCAAGCCCATCCTGTCGAAACACAGGGCGGCCAGATAATCCTGAAGCCGGACATCGGGATGGAAAGGCGCACCTGTTCCCAAACGCTCCGGGTATTCCTTGGAGGCATCCAGGCGCTCGACCGCCTCCGCCCATCGGCCGGACCGCATGGCTGCGAGACCCAACTGGATATAGGTGCGGACATAAAGGCTGTGAACTTCGCGGGCGCCCTCGTATGGCAGGATGTGGAGGGTTTCAAGAACTCCGGCGGCCTCGCCGTAGCGGCCCAAATTCATGAGCGACTTGACGAGTTCAGCCTGAAGAGGGGATACGCCGGGAAACCGCTCGACGGCGGTTCGGGCGGCTTCCAGAGCGTCCCTGTGACGCCCGAATGACCGGAGGTGATGAATGAGGGCCTGCCGGTTGCGCCAGGCCCCCTCGTCCAGTTTCACGGCTTTTTCGAAGTCGGCCAGAGCCCGGGCGGGATCCGTATCGGCCCGCAACTGGCCACGGGATACAAAAAGCGGTGCGTAATCCGAGGCATCACAGAGATCGAACAGGCGCGAGGCCTCTTCGAGACGGTCTTTTCCCCAGAGAATGAGACCGAGATAATAACGCGGCTTCCAGTCGTCCGGCCGGCGTTCGGCCGCCCATTCGAAGACGGGAATGGACTCTTCGCGGAAAGGAAAGACGAGTTGAGGGGAAAGGGAAAAGGCTTTTTCAAGAAGAACGGCGCTTTGCGCCGAATCCGTATCCCTGAGAAGCCAGGACAGCCACACAAGGAGGGTGGGGTGTCTCGGCGCCAGTTTAAGAAGAGTGACGGCGTCTTCGGGACAGCCCATGTCCGTGTATTGGACAGCCATTTCCAGGTAGGTTTCATGGGGGAATTCGTTCCGGATCATGTCCCGGAATTCCTCGAGCCGGCTCTCCCGGGGATCGATTAAATAACGCTCGAAACGGGCCTGGTGATTGAGAGGTTCGATTTCGAGCAGACGGCGCTGGGCGCGGCGCGCCCCGTCAATATCGGCCGCTTTCCGGCGCCCTGCGGCCAGAATCTCCCAGGCGGCGCTGTTATGGGCGTTGGATTCGATGGCCCGCTCCGCGTATTCCCGGGACAGATCCAAATTTCTTTCGAGAAGCGAGATGGCGGCCAGCCGGCTGTAGGCGGCCGAGCGATATTCCATCGATCGGGCCGCCCATCCGTAGGTTTCCTTGGCGTCAATGATGTGTCCGACGCGCCGGGAGATCGTCCCATAGGCGAAATTGGCCGCCGGATCATACATGCTGATTTCGAGCGCCTTCGACGCGTAGCCGAGCGCCTTTTCGTATTCCCCTCTTCGGCAGAAAATTTCGGCAATCCGGGTCAAAGCGGGCACATGATGGGGTTCCCGATCGAGACAGGAGAGATAGGCGTTTAGAGCGCCGGCCGGGTCCCGCTCTTTTTCAAGGCGCGTCCCCTCCATGAATCGGGATTCGGCCGTAACGCCGCCGGGAAGGCTGAATTTCAGCGGGCGGCCGATATCCAATGCCGCCGGATCGCCGTGGAAGACCAGCTTGTCGCCCAGCGAGACGACCGTATCCGTGCCGAAGTCGCCGGACACGGTTTTCATCCAGGTTTCCGCCGTCTTCAAACGGACGCGTTCCCGGTGGACGGTGCGGCCGCTTTTGGTGACGACGAGATCCTCATTGACCGCCTGAAGGGCGAAAAGTCCGAGATGAAGGCCGCCGGCCCGGGCCTCAACGGAAAGAACGGCATGCGGCGAGGCTTTGGCCAGGGGACCGATGCCCCGGTAGGGAAACCAGATTTCACGCCAGCGGTCGGCGACCAGAGGTTTGAAGAATTCATGGTCGGACTGGTTGAGCAGGCGGCCGGATTGAGGCTCGGTATACTGTCCGTCGCTGTCGGTCAGGAGATCGACCCAGATCTCTCCCGACGGCGAATGATCCCAGATCCAGATTTTTTTCCCCGGCATATCATTGTAAAGCGCCCAGCGGCCGAAGCCGAAATCCGAATTTTCATACCAGCCCCCGAAGAAGTCTTCGTAGGTGCCGACGGTGAAGTAACTCTTGGGGCCGCCGAAAGCGTTGTTCCGGTACCAGGACAGGTCGCGGCCTTCCCGATCGACGGGCCAGGGTTCGAGAGGAACGTCATAGTCGTGTCCAATGTGCCGGCGGCCGGGAAAAACGTATTTCAGGTCGTCGGCCGTGCGGACGGCGGCGCACATCCAGGCGTAATACGACTGGTTGTAGGGCGTGGGGTTGAACCACGAGGAGCGGGTTTCGAAATACGCCTTATCCGGAGGAAGAGAGATGGTGACGCTCCAGCGGGTGCGGGATGGGAGATCCATGGTTCCGACCACGCAGGATACTCCTCCGTCGGGCTCCCGACGGAGGAGATAGTCCACCGGGGTCGCCGTCGACGGAGCGTGGCCGACGATACCGAAGTTGAATTCGATGCCGCCCGATGTCCAGGGGCCGCGGAGGGCGATTTCGCGGAATTTCACGACATGATTGGTGTAGAGAAATTCGAGTCCCGTTTTTTTATCCACGGCGCCCCGGACCTTGCCCCCGATTTCGGGGAGAACGGAGACCGCAATATGGGGATTTTCCAGGCGGACGACCGTCCATGGGGAATCCGTAGCGGTTCCGGTGAACGTGTTGAAAAAGAAATAGGGATAGAGCCGGGCGCCCCGCCCCCACATCGGCGAACGGGCGAAGATGGGAACGGGATCGGGATCGGCGAAAGGATAGGTCCGGATGGTTTCGCGCCGTTCCGAAATATGGGCGGTTCCCGTGTCTCCGAAATCCCGGCAGGCGGAAGAAGTGAGAGCGGAAGAGATCAAAACCGCGGCGAGGAAGACCTTGGGAAAGGCGGCGTTCACTTTTCCGTCAGCTCGAGATAAATGGTTTCGACCAGGCTCGGCCAGCGGCGTCCGGGCGCTTCTTCGATGCCGAAGGCGGTCTTGACTTCGTTGAGGCTCCGTCCCTCATCGACCAGGGCTTTCACCTTGGCCTGCTTCTCTTCCATGGCGGAAATGAGGCCTACAACATCCGTTCGCCCCAGAGGATCGGCGTGTCCCGAAAGAAAGATCTCAACCGTCGGGGAGAGATCGAGCAGGGCCCGAAGGGTCTTGACGTAGCCGAAGGAATTTCCGTTTTTGTGCCTGTGGATGAGAGGATCGCGGCCGACAAACAGCAGGTCGCCGACGAAGACGGCCTCTTCCCGGGGAAACCAGACGACGAGATCTCCGCTTGTATGGGCCGGTCCGAAATAGGCCAGGTCGATCCGCCCGTCTTCCTCTTGATAGAGGGTCAGGAGATCCTGATCGACGGTGATATTCGGGATATAATCCCTGAGGGCCGGGAGATCTGCGGCGGCCTTTTCCATATCAGCCCTGCAGATTTCATGAGCGATGATGTCCAGTCCCTTGGGAAATCCGGGCAATCCGTTGATGTGATCGCCGTCGCTGTGGGTGATGATGACGGTCGTCAGCGGAGCGGAAGTCAGCTCGGCGATCTCGGCCAGCATCGCGGCCGCCGAATCCGCGGTCATCTTTGCGTCGACGGCGAAAACGGCCGTCTTCGTGATGTAAAAAGCGGTATTGGCTCCGGACCCCCCTCTGACAAGATAGAGACCGTCCCGGATCTGTTCCGCGGCGACCGGCGGCATCTGCGGCCTTTCCTGACCGGCCTGCATTTGAGATACGATTCCAAATGCGACGGCGATTAAAAGAACCGCGGCCGCAAGGGTCCATGCGGTCAAACGGATTTTCATTTCCAGACCTCCTTGACAAGATTCAGGATTGGATATTCGGGGCGTGGACCCCGATAAAGGAAAGATCGGATCGGGAAGAGAAAGCATCAGGGACGATGGAACCGGCGTATCGACGGACCAGACAGGCATCGCTGAAGATTATGCCTTTTGAACACGCCGGCTGTCAATGCAACCGGTGTCATCCCGCGAAATCCGAAGTGCCGTGCGGGAGCGGTAAAGACCGCTCATAAGACAGAGGCGGAAAGGCGAAAAAACGGGGTTCCCCGGTTCAGGCCGGGGAACCCCTCTGTCTTAAAGATTGGTTTCCGCGACGGTCTTGGTGACGACGTTGACCGTCTTTTCGAGCATGGCCTTTTCTTCATCGGTCAGCTTGATCTCGTAGATCTTCTCCATGCCCTTGGCCGAGATCAAGGCCGGTACGCCGATGAACAGGCCCTTGACTCCGTATTCGCCTTCGCAAAGGACTGCGCAGGGGAGAATGCGTTTTTTGTCCTTGAGGTAGGACTCGGCGATGACGATGGCGCTCCAGGCAGGACTGAAGAATGCGGAGCCCTTGCCGAAGAGCTTGACGATTTCGGTTCCGGCCTCGCGAGTCCGGGTGACGAGCTTGTCGATCTGCTCCTGGGTTGCGATCTCGTTGAGCGGGACGCCGCCGACGGTCGTCAGCCGGGGCAGGGGAACCATGTCGGGTCCGTGGCCGCCGAGCACCGTGCCGGCGATGTCGCAGACCGACACTCCAAGCTCCATTCCGATGAAGGCGCGCCAGCGGGCCGTGTCCAGCGTTCCAGCCATGCCGATGACCTGGTGGCGGGGGAACCCGGTCAGCTTGGAGAAAGCGTAGACCATGGCATCGAGAGGATTGGTGAGGACGATGCAGAAAGCTTTGGGGGCGTGTTCTTTGACGCCTGCGGCCACCGTCTTGATGATGTCCAGGTTGACGGCCAAAAGATCCTCACGGGTCATTCCAGCCTGACGAGGTTTCCCCGCCGTCACAATGACGACATCGGCCCCTGCGACGTCCTTGTAGTCGGATGTGCCGACGATGTTGGCGTCATAGTTGCCGTGGGGGGCCATTTCCATCAGGTCAAGGGCCTTGCCCTTGGCAGGATTTTCAAATTCGGGAATCTCGAGAACGACGATGTCTCCGAGTTCCTTCTGGGCGGCCAGCATGGCCAGAATCTGGCCGATCTGTCCTCCGCCGATGAGAGCGATTTTCTTTCTCATGCGTGAACCTCCTTCGTGGGATTTGTTGCCGTTGTTTTGGAAAACTTATTCTATAACGAACCCCATCTCGAAATCAACTCCGGGGTTTTACGTGATAACGCCGGTGTTGTGAAAAGGGAGGCATAAAAAGTGTTGTCACGTACAACCCCGGAGCCTGAGTTTTTGACAAATCGGGAAGATGGGTTTATACAGAGAAGTGTCCACAGAGGACGAAATTTCCGGTTCGGCGCCGTGGTCCGGCCGGAGCCGGAGAGTTTCCGGCTCAGAATTGCCCGGCGTCCGGCCTTCAAAGGAGATCATGATGCTGGATGCCTATTTTCAACATGAAGCCGAACGCCTCCGTCAGGGAATCCCCCCCCTTCCCCTGAACCCGGAACAGACGGCTGAAGTTTGCCGCGGGCTCGAAAAACCCGAACCGGCAAGTGAACGTCTTCTCCTCGGTCTTTTGCGGGACAGGATCCCTCCCGGAGTGGATCCGGCGGCACAGGTCAAGGCCGAATGGCTGGCTGCCGTGGCCCGCGGGAAAAAGAACTCGCCCGCGGTCTCGAAAAAGGAGGCCGTTTTTCTGCTCGGGACCATGCTCGGCGGCACAAACGTCGAACCACTTGTCACCCTTCTCGACGATGAAGAGCTTGGAGAGGATGCGGCCGCGGCCCTGAAAAACGTCGTTCTCGTCTACGGAGCCTTCGACGCCGTCGTCGAAAAATCCCGGACGAACCCGCGGGCGAAAAGCGTTCTCCAATCCTGGGCGGATGGAGAGTGGTTTCTTTCGCGTCCGGCTCTTCCCGATCAAATCGAAGGCCGGATCTTCAAAGTCGAAGGCGAAATCAACACCGATGATTTTTCTCCGGCCAGGCATGCCTGGAGCCGCCCGGATATCCCGCTTCATGCCCTCTCCATGGGCGAGACGCGTTTTCCCGAAGGGATCGAAACCATCCGCAAGTTCCGTGAGGAAGGGCATCGCGTCATTTTTGCCGGAGATGTCGTGGGGACCGGGTCCTCGCGAAAATCCGCCTGCAACTCCCTGATGTGGCATATCGGTGAAGACATCCCCTTTGTCCCGAACAAGAGGAGGGGAGGCGTTGTTCTGGGCGGCCTGATCGCCCCCATCTTTTTCAATACGACGGAGGATTCCGGCGGTCTGCCCCTGATGTGCAAGGCCGGGGGGTTGAAAACGGGAGACGCCGTTGTCGTCGACACCCATGCGAGAGTGATTCGCGATGCCGCCGGGGCGGAGCGGGCGCAATTTGAAATCAAACCCGCAACCCTGCCCGATGAGTTCCGGGCCGGCGGCCGGCTCAACCTCATCATCGGGCGCCGGCTGACGAACGAGGCCCGCAAAGCGCTGGGTCTCGATCCCTCGGATATCTTCATTCCCGTCGACAACCCCCGTCCCGCATCCGGACAGGGCTACAGCCTTGCCCAAAAGATTGTCGGCCGGGCCTGTGGTCTCGAAGGCGTCCTTCCCGGAACGGCCTGCGAACCCAGGATGACGACCGTGGGATCCCAGGACACGACCGGGCCCATGACCGCCGATGAACTCAAGGAACTGGCCTGTCTCGAATTTCAGGCGGACCTGTTCATGCAGTCTTTCTGCCATACGGCGGCCTATCCCAAACCGGCCGATGTCCGGATGCACGGCCATCTCGCGGCTTTTGTGATCGAGAGAAAAGGCGTCGCCCTCAAACCGGGAGACGGGGTCATTCACTCCTGGCTCAACCGCCTGATTCTTCCCGACACGCTCGGGACGGGCGGCGATTCCCATACACGTTTCCCGATGGGCCTCAGCTTCCCGGCCGGGTCCGGGCTGGTCGCCTTCGCCGGCGCCCTGGGATTCATGCCGCTCGACATGCCGGAGTCGGTGCTCGTCCGATTCAAGGGCCGCCTCAACCCCGGGATCACCCTTCGCGATGTCGTGAACGCCATCCCCTGGTTTGCGATACAAAAGGGTTTGCTCACGGTCGCCAAAAAAGGCAAGACCAACATTTTCAACGGCCGTGTTCTCGAGATGGAAGGTCTGGAAGACCTGACCGTCGAGCAGACCTATGAGTTGACCGATGCCACGGCCGAGAGATCCGCCGCAGGGGGCACAATTGCGCTTTCGGAAGCGCGAACGGCCGAGTTTCTGCGGAGTAACATCGCTCTCATGGAACGGATGATTGCGGAGGGCTACCGTGACGCCGGAACGCTCCGGCGCCGGATCGAAGCCTGCCTCCGCTGGTTGGAGGCACCGTCCCTTCTCCGGCGGGACAACAGCGCCTCCTACGCCGCTGTTTTGGACATCGACCTGGCCGACATCCGGGAACCCATCCTGGCCTGTCCGAACGATCCGGACGACGTCAAACTTCTGTCCGAAGTCGCCGGAAACAAGGTCGACGAGGTCTTTATCGGTTCATGCATGACCAACATCGGACACTTCAGGGCGGCCGCCCGGATTTTCGACAGGGCCGGATATCTCCCGGTCAATCTCTGGATCACGCCGCCGACCAAGATGGACGCCGCGCAGCTCATGCGCGAAGGCCTCTATTCCGTATTTTCCGCGGCCGGAGCCCGGACGGAAATCCCGGGCTGCTCTCTCTGCATGGGCAACCAGGCGCGCGTCCGCCCGAAAACGACCGTGGTTTCGACTTCGACCCGGAATTTCGACGACAGGATGGGCGACGGGGCCGGGGTTTATCTGGGATCGGCGGAAGTGGCCGCCGTGGCCGCCCTCAAGGGCGTTCTGCCGACTCCGGAGGAATACTTCGCCGTCATGCGGGAAAAAATACAGCCGCATGAGGCCGAAATCTATCAGTATCTATCGTTCGACAAAATGGGCGATTTCAACCTCGGCTATATCCCGTGAAGGAGAACAGGTCATGATTCGACTTGACGATCGCAAAGTCCTGATCACCGGCGGCTCACGGGGCATCGGGCGTTCGGCGGCCCGATTTTTCGCCGCGGCGGGTTGCGACGTGGCCCTGACATACCTCCGGGACCAGGAGGCTGCGGAGAGCGTTCTCCGGGATATCGAAAAGACCGGACGCCGGGGTCTCGTTTTCAAAGCCGATACCGCATCCCGAACCGAACTGGAAGGTGCGGTCGCAGGAACGCTTGAATCCTGGGGGGGACTGGATATCCTGGTCAACAACGCCGGCATCTGGACGTATCTTGAAATGGGAGATATGGACGAAGCGGTTTACCGTGAGACCATGGCCGCGAACCTCGACGGCGTTTTCTATGCCGTGAACGCCGTCGTTCCGTCCATGAAAAAGGCCCGCCGCGGCGCCATCATCAATGTCACCTCGACGGCCGGTGTCCGGGGAGAGGCGTTCCACTCCCATTATGCGGCTTCCAAAGGCGCCCTCCATGCCTTGACGAAATCTCTGGCCGTGGAACTGGCCCCTCACGGCATCCGGGTCAACTGCGTCGCTCCGGGCTGGGTGGACACCGATATGAGCGCCGGCGTCTTCTCCGATCATGATTTCCGCGAAAAAGTCCGTCTCTCCATTCCTCTGCGCCGTATTCCTGATCCGGATGATATTGCAGGGCCCATTCTGTTTCTGGCATCCGATCTGGCCGTCCATATAACGGGCGAGATCCTGAACGTCAACGGAGGATCCGTCCTCTGCGGCGGTTGAGGCGGGAAAAAAGAGCTTGACATCTTTTTTCCGCTTGTGTTAGTAATTGAAGAGATTATGCCTGGAAACAAACACCTTTCTATCATTATCGTTCCTCATACGAAAACGAACTGCCGGACTCTGGCTTTTTCCAGAAGACGGCTGAGAGTGTTGATCGGCGCCTCGATTCTCTTCGGTGTGGTCTTATCCGCCGTCTTGATCGACTATTTTTCCATGTCGTCTCTCAGAAACCGACACAAGCAGTTGAATATCGAAATGGCCGAGCAGAGCGACCGGCTGGAAAGTTACGAAAGCTACGTCAAGAACCTCAAGGGGACCATTGCCAGCTACGAAAACTATGCCAAAAAACTGAATATCATGGCCGGTCTGAAATCCCCCGACATCATCGGTGATGAGGCCGGTCTGGGGGGCGGCGGCCCCGATTCCCTCGGCGAACCCGACCCCGTTCCGGCGCAGAATCTTTCGCTGGCCGCCGTCCAGAATCTGGCGCAGAAAGCCTCGAGCGTCGAAAACAATCTCGGGACACTGGTCAACTTTTTTGAAAGCCAGGCCGCAAGGCTGGCATCCACCCCGACCATCTGGCCCACCGCCGGGTGGCTCTCTTCGCCCTTTGGATACCGCGCCGATCCGTTCACGGGCAAACGCACATTTCACTACGGAATCGATATCGCCACCAATCACGGCAATCCCGTTGTGGCGACCGCCGACGGCATCGTCGTCCGGGCGGCTTTTGACAAGATGTTGGGGAACAATGTCGTCCTCAGCCACACGGGCGGCATCACAACGACCTACGGACACCTCAGCCGGATGAATGTCAAAGCCGGGCAAAAAGTCAAAAGAGGCGATCTGATCGGTGCGATAGGGAAGACGGGCAAAGCTCTCGGCCCCCATGTCCATTACGAAGTCAAGGTGGACGGACGAGCCGTCAACCCCTACAACTACATCCTCGAGGAATAGTCCTCGATTCGGAATTCTTCAAGACCAACACAACGTGCATCGGACTCTTTTGTCTCAGGAGTTATTTGTCCAACGGCACGATTTTGATCTCCCGGATGGATAAAATTCGGGCCGGACTTGAGGAAATATCATAAAGCGTCAGAAAAACCGATTTGGCTGTTCCGGAGCCGTTGAAAACGGACGACTCGAAAGATCTTTGTTCTCCGGACTTCAAGTCCTTCAGAAGCTTCTGATCGATCAACTCTTCTTCCAGATGAACCCGCAGGAGAGCAAAAGCGATGTCGGCGGGGTCGTCGTTTCGGACGGTTCCCTGCAACAGGAGATGCTCCGCCGCCGGCGCGTCGATGCGTCCCGCATCCGCAGGGAGGAGTTCTCCGTCCAGTTTTCTGGCGCCGGACAGGGACAATTCGATTTCCGGGGGTTTGATGGAGGCGGGATCGACCGTGACGAAATAGCGGATGGCCGGAATCTCAAATTCGACTTCGGGCTGAAAAATGGCCAGAGTGACCTCGTGAAGTCCCGGGAGAAAAGCGGGCAGCCCGGGAATCGGCCCGGAATCGATGGTGATGGACTCAGCGAACGACAGGGCTTGTGAGACCGCTCGAAACGGCGCACCGTTGATAAGCCATTGGGCGATCAGAATGCCTGTTCCCTCATATTTGATTTCGGCGAAGGCCTGAAGTCCCAGGTCATTCTTGGGGACGACCTTGTAGGGCTTGCCGTCGGAAAAACGCAGACTGATGAAGGAAATCTTAAAAAGAGATCTCGGTCCTTCGCGCGGAAACACGGTCAGGGGGACGGTGGTCTCCACGATCACGCCGCGCCGGGAATCGGAGGCCGCAACCCGGATGGGTCCTTCCCGGTTGAATGTATGGATAATTTCGTGTCCTGCCTCGAAAGGGAGCGTCCCGTCTCCCAAATCCCAGAGGACTCGTGGAGAAATGAAATTGACCGCACGGAGAATTGTGGGTTCCCCCACCCGCGGTTGAGGCGGAGAAACGGCGATCATGCGGGCGGGAAGGATCTGAACCGGCAGGGAAGCCGTCTCTTCGGATCCCCCGCCGTCATAGGCACGGACAAAGTAGGTCCCAGGATTCCGATAGGTGTGGGCGATTTCCGGCGGTTGCATGTCATTCACGATGGTTCCGTCCCCGAAGTCCCATCGGATCAGGATTGTCGAAAAAAAGTTGATTGCCCGGAAGGTCACGGGCTCATCCGGCCTTGGGTCTTCGGGATGAAAAGCCAGGGATGCCGGCGGATGGACGCGAACGGAGATCGAGGCGGTTACGGTTCGTCTGTCGCCGTCATAAGCCTGGACGAAATATTGTCCGGCGTTTTGGTAAGTATGGGTGACTGAGGGCGTGGGGGCCGTTTGGATCGTGCCGTCGCCGAAATCCCAGCGGATCGACGCCGAAATGAATCCCTGGGCATGGAAGGTGACCGGTTTTCCAGCGCGCGGCATCTCGGGATCGAAGCTCAGCGAGGCCGGAAGATGGACACGAAGACTGATTGAAGCCGTCAGGGCCGCACCGCCGTCGTCGTAGGCTCGGACAAGATAGGTTCCGGGGTTTCTATAGACATGAGTCATCGTGGGCGGTGGTCCGCTTTGGATCGTGCCGTCGCCGAAATCCCAGCGGATGGTCGTTTTGGAAAAAAATTCGTGGGCTTGAAAAGTCACCAGTTCCCCGGTTCGGGGATTTTCCGGTTCGTAGCCGATGCTCGGCGGCCCGTAAACCCGGATTTGGACGGAGGCCGTCACGGTCGTCCCGCCGTCGTCATAGGCCCGAACAAGATAGGTTCCGGGATTTTGATAAGCGTGAGTGATCGAAGCGGGCGGAGCGCTTTGGACCGTGCCGTCGCCGAAATCCCAGCGGATGGTCGTTTTCGACTGGAAATTCACCGCTTGAAAAGTCACGTTTTCCTTGATGCGGGGTTGGGCCGGCGTGTAGGTGATGGTCGTCGCAGGCATTTGAACCTGGACTTGGGCATAGAAGGTGTGGTTGGAGTTTCCTCCAAAATCCACCGCTCTGACAGTATAGAGACCCGGCGATGAGTATGTGTGAGTGTCCAATTTGGATCCGATGCGGATCGTACCGTCGCCGAAATCCCACCGGACCTGAGTCCCAAGAAAGTTCACCGCCTGAAAGTTCACGGATGCTCCGGCCAGGGGACTGGATGGGGAAAACTCGACCCTCCGTCTTTCCTGGACGGTTACCGTTGTTTGAACGGACTCGAATTCTTGCGTACTGGCCACAACCGTATAGGTGCCTGCCTGTGTGTAGGCATAGACAACCGGCGTGTAGGATTCCATGAAGTCACCGTTTCCAAAAGACCAATAGACTTTTGGACTCGTTGTGTAAGAGACATAAGTGAATGTGATGTTTTCCTCGACGTTGGGATTTGTCGGGAGATGACTGATGCTTTGAGCTTGAGCTGAGATGATGATCAGAAGGCCGGCCAGGAAAATGACGCTGACTCGCTGGCCGATTCGCACGAATTTTTGATTGTTCTTCATCTTGGTTTTCCGCCTAAAAGGAAAAATCGCATTTGAGGGCGGCGGCTTTCGTCGTTTGCGTCATCCCCCCCATGCCCATTTGTCCATAGCTGCCTTGTCCCGATAGGACAAGATTTCCGATGCGGATCAGTTTCCGGAGATTCAGGTTTAAAAAGCCGGAGACGTTGATGTTTTCCGAGACTCCGAATCCGCCCGTCTCTGTCCGTGAATAGGACCCGGAGACCGCCGTCGACAGGATTTCGCGGATGATCTGGACATCCATGAGAACGAATGACCCCAGCATGTGCATGTCATTTCCCGAATACGGACTTTGGGAATGCGTGTAGCTGACGGTGGGATTGAGCGTCAAGACCTGACCTCCCCGGAACATTCCGCCCAGATTGATGGCCCGGCTGGTCATGGCCGCCGAAGGGTTGTGGCGGCTGGACTGTTCGGTTTCCGAAGCCTGGAAGGTCAGGACCATGGACGATCCCAGGGTTAGGTTGAGCCCTCCGGAAAAGGCGTTCATCCGGCTGTCCTGCTGAAAAAGGACGAAGCCGTCATCCCGCCGGGTGTCCTGGCTGTTCATCTGGTAACCGAGAGTCATGGACAACCAGCGGAACGGCGTCCAGTTGATATTGACATTGCCGGCCTGAATTCCCGTCGTATCGGCTTGCGGATTCCTGTCGACGTTGTCTCTCATGACCGAGAAGGATCCGAAGAGGTTCAAACGCCCCAGAGTCGCGGACAACGTGGTGTCATGGCCGAGCCGGTCCTTTGTGAAGAACTGCTGGCCGATGGGCTGAAATTCCTTCCCGATGCGGCGGACGGTGCTTTGAACCTGGACTTTACCGAAATTCATGCCTCCACCGAGTCGCCAGGCGTGATCGGAGCGTGCCGGCTCTTCGTCGGACAAATCCCCGTCGAATTCGCTGAAGGCGATTTCTCCGCCCAAGGTCATTTTGTTCTGAAGCAACCGCGCTTCCGGGGACAGGGACACGACCCGGCCCTTTCGGGCCGTGGCATTGAAGTAGGAAGCGCCGACATTGGCTCCAAGCCGCGGATCGTCCTTGCCGTCGACGAATACGGCTTTCATGGACAGGCGATCCCGCCAGAATCGGAAACCCAGGGATCCCCCGATCAGTCCGACTCCGGCCTTCGGAATGCCGAACCCGTCAAAACCTTTGACTTGTTGTGACTGGACGCTGAAAAAACTAAAAGTAATCTTCCGGTTGTCGAATCCGTAGGAGACGCCCCGCCGCCCGAGACCCGTGGCCGTGAACTCTGTTTCCTGGATGAACAGGTCTCCGGCCTTGAGCGAGTGATGGTTGGAGGCCAGTGACACCAGCATGTTGGACAGGTTGAACGGGTTTTCTCCCGGCATGGGCTGGTTGGAATAGCTTGTATTCGCGGAAATGACATAACTGTTGGGATCGCGGCCAAGACGCAGATCCAGGGCGAGATTGCCGGCACTCTGCATGGCGGGATCGGCCACGGGTCCGTCCTCCCAGACGGGATAATCCGTGCTGCCCGTGAAATTCAAGGGCCATTCAATTTTTGTTTTCTGCGCTTGCGGGTCGGGGAGATTCTCGGGGACTTCGGGGATTTCGTCCAGGCTTTGGCCCTCGACCTGAAAGCAGGATTTCGGGGCGTCGACCGGCAACAGAAACGTTTCGCCGCCGATGCCGGCTTCGAGATAATATTCCAGGGTCAAATGCGGAAGGTCGGCCGTTTCAAGGTGAAAAACATATCCGGCTCCCATTGTTCTGTCCATCGGGCGTACCTGGAATTCCTCAATTCCGTGATGGCGAAAGAGCAATCGGACATATTCGGCTTCCCCTTCGATCAGAAGGGAAAATGGAATCTTTTCACCGTGGGTGAAAGATTCGACAGGCACATGGAGAAGAGGCGAGGACGGCACTTCTTCTTGGGCGGCGAAGAGGAGTCCCGGAGAAAGACTGAGAGCCCCCAAGAGGATAGCCACGGAAGCCATGCGCTTAACAGGAACATCCGCCGACAATGAATAAATCCGCTTGTTCATAAGGCTCGGCAGGACCCGGATGTCGCTATGGGACCCCTCCCTTCACATGCCTATTATTAAAAGAATATTATCTCCATTGTCAAGAGATATGACCAAGCCGTCGTCGGATCTCGGCAAGGAGACCAAACTCAGCGCAGGAACTGGATGGATAGCGGATACCGGAAATCTTCCCCGTTGCTGGTCTTGATCGCGGCGAGAATGATCATCACCAGAGCGAAGATTCCGACGGCGATCATCAAGGGGATTCCGATCAGGACAAAAATCAGAAGCGCGGAAATCACCATATAGATCAAGATCGAGATCTGGAAATTGAGGGATTTCTTTCCTTCGGCGTCGACCAGAGGAGAGGCATCTTTCTTAATGAGCCAGACAATCAGAGGACCGAGAATGTTGCCGAGGGGAATGAGAAATCCGCTCAGGGCGGCAAGATGACAAAACATGGCCCAGTTCTTTTCTTCGGCGGGCGACATAGCCTGTCCGGACGGCAATTCGGTCATTTTGGCTTCCTCCTTCAAACGTGTTCTTGGTCTTCAATGTGTCTGAAATCTTCAGAGTTGCTCCTTAATCCCGAGCTGGGGGCCGCAACTCGACGGAAAAGCGGGTGCGGGTTTTTTCTCCGGCTGAGCGGTTGGCCGGAGACATGTTCCAGCAATAATGGGTTGCCGGCGTGTCCGAGGCGTTTCTCTGGACATGCTCGATCCGTATGGGTGTATCCCGGGCGCGGCCATATCCCCGCATCGCCGCCGCCCATTCCGAAAAGGAAGTTTCTTCTTGATAGGGGACTCATCACTCGGAAAGAGAAATAACACGGAAGCCGATTCCTGTCAAGCTGTGTTGACTTCGCTCGGATGCGTGCACTAACATAATTCCCATGTCAAGATCGTCCCCGGTGGGTGAGTTGTCGGATGCTTCTTGCCAAACTCGTTCTCTTCGGAAGATGGTACCGTTTGGTATTGTCCTGTGCGTCGGTGCAGCGATCCGTTTGGCGCACATCAACACAATCATGTTTTTCGGCGATGAGCCTCTGAATCAAGTCAGAATCTGTTTTCAGCCCCTTTCCTTTGTATGGCATCACCAGACAGGCTCTTTGTTGTTTTCCGTTCTCAATCACTTTCTCCTTCCGCTGGGCGATCTTGAACTCATGTCCCGCCTCCCCTCGGTTTTCGCAGGAGTTCTGACCATCGTTGCAGTCTATCTTCTTGGGTGCGAGCTTTTCTCCAGGCAGTCGGGCCTTTTCGCGGCGGGATTCACCGCACTTTCGCCGCTCCTCATTTTTTATTCTCAACACAGTCGGGCCTATGCCGTTTTCCTCCTGCTTTGGGTTCTGATGACCCTTTCTTTTTTTCGCGGACTTCATTCGGGCAAGACAAAGCCGTGGGCCGCATTTTTCGTTCTGGCCGCGGCGGCGACGTTCACGCACTCCGCAGCGTTTCTTTCCTTGGCGGCCCTGATGATTTACCTTGCGGCGGAATGGATCAAAGGCAGGTTTCATCTCTCTCATAAACTTGGAAAAGCCCTCGTTTGGACGGGTTCTGCGGCCGGGGTCGCATTCTTGTTGAATATGACGGTGCCTCATTTCCGGTCGTATATTCTTGGAAGAGCCCGTCTTGGCGATCCCGATGTGACCGTCACCTTTTCAGCGATCGACGATCTTCTTCGAACACAACTCGTTTGGGGATCGCAGTCCGGAATATTCTATATCGTCATTCTTGTTCTTGCGGCCGTCGGCGCGGCTGCAGGTTTGAAGAAATCCCTCCAGGGAACGCTTCTCCTCCTGTGTCATGCGATTGTCCCTTATGGGATTTTTATCCTGATGCGCCCGAGTGAAAATTATGCCCTTTCGGCTTATCGATATCTCATTTTCCTTCTGCCGATTGTTTATCTGCTTGCGGCCCAAGGCATTGGCTTTGCGGCGTTCGTCCTCACTTTCCGGAAATCGAGCAGGACGGATATCAATCCGCATTCCTTAGCCGTCCGAAAAAAGTTTGCCCTTCTGGGAGCTCTCGTCATGGCGGTCGGCATCGGATCTTTTTTCAGGGATTATTATGTCGAATATTGGAGACTGGGTGTTTTTAAACCCGACAAAGGCATGCGAAAATTTTTGAAGCTCCATGTGAAAAGCGATGCCCTGATCTATTTCGATGTCTTTCCCGCATCGCACCTGATATCCATCATTAATCCTCTCGACAAGCGCTTGAGACCGGAGGAGATGGCCCTGCCGATCCGCACGGATTTCCGGATTGGGGACGGCGAACATGAGTATCTTCTGTACCGCGTCTTCAAGCTGGATTACGATCATCATGTTGCTGTTCATCATGCGGATGTTTGGGCTGTTTTCCCCGTTCAGGGAGTCCATCCGGATCAACTTCTCAAGAAAGCCGAGGAGGCAGGCGGGAGTGACATCTTTCGCCTTGAAAGATGGACCGTTCTTCGTCTCAACGCGCCCGAAATGAACGTTCGGGAGAAAATGGCCCGCTTAACCGAATGGCTTGTCGATCTTCCCGTCGAACCGTGTCGCAAGAGGCATTATCACCTTTTGGCCGCAAAAGCGTTTCTCAGTGTCTATGATGCCGAAGATGCCTATCAGCAGCTTGACAAGTTCCGGGATATTCGCGTCGAGAGCGACGAGGAGGAATGCGACCGGCGTCACCTTGTCAACAGATTTTTCGATGCCGTGTTCGGTCTCCAAACCAAGGATTATCGGGCGGCCGGAGAATCCGAAATTCTGGCGGATATCCAAAGCCTGATTTTCCGTTTCGGAAATCACTACGGCGACACCGGCGAAATGGAAAAAGCTCTAGAAGCCTATGAGCGGTGTTTTCAAATGGGAGATGCCTTCACCGAACGGATCGTCAACAGAATCCTGGGATTCGCTTCGAAAGCGGCGGCCGATGGATACTTTGAGCACTCCGTCCGCCTCCGGGAAAGCGCAATCCATTTCGATCCCCAACGAAAAGACATCCGCCTGCTTTTAGCCGAGGCCTACAGAAGGGATGGGCGAAAGCAGGAAGCCGAAGACATGTATCGAGCCGCTTTATATGATATGGAAATTCCGGAAGGTTTTTTTGAAGCGATCGAGAACGAACAGAATGCGGTTATCGTTTGGGAAACCCGAACGGGCCGGCATGTTCTCCTTCTGGGAAGAGGGGAAGCGACAGATCCGGACACCCATTTTCGTGTCCGTTTTGAGTCGCAGCAAAAAATCCGTGATGTCCAAAGCCTTGCCCTCACCCGGGACGATATTCTTTCGTATGCCGGGACACGAGGGATCCTGGAAGCAAAGGTCATGCCCGGGCATGCCAAAGCCCTGAGCCTTGCGATTCCCGTTAAAAGCCGGTTGACTTGGGATATCCGGGTCTATGGACGACGCGGCCCATCCTCAATTTTTCATTTTAAGAACCGGTAGAAAAAATCCTGTATGGACGGGCTCGTCAGAATTGCGTCGACAGGGCGCTCATGCCTCCGATGATGACGACGATCACGAGGATGTAAAACACGACGGCGATGGCCACGAACACCAGGGTGGCCTTGGCCCAATTGGCCTTGGACGGCTTGGCGTTCGAACCGAAAGCCCAGACGAACAGCATGATGATCCCGACGATGGGAATGGCCGTCAAAATCAAGGTGATCAGCCATTCTCCGACGCCGACGATACCCGAATTTCCGGATACGGTTTGGGGTTGCGCGTATTCCATGACGCCCTCCTTATGCGGGATAGTATATCCATGCTATGGATTATTCCGGGTCGTGTCAAGGCCGGTCGGTTTGTTCCCCGGGAGGTTTTTCCTGTATAGTGAGACGGACGAAGAAAGGCAAGGAGGATATCGGGATGAACAAGGCCATCAGTCGGCGGAACTTTCTTGGGAAAGCTCTGAAAGGCGGGGCTCTGGCCGCGGCCGGGAGCTGCGGTGTTCTTCTTCAAGGTTGCGACTCGAAAAAAGATTACGATCTGGTTGTCACCGGCGGACTTCTCGTGGACGGCCGAGGGGGGCCGGCCTATCCGGCCGACCTCGGAATCGTCGGCCGAACGATCCGATCCATCGGCAAGATCGAGGCAAAGAGGGGCCGTTCCGTGATCGAGGCCTCCGGACGGGTCGTCGCTCCGGGTTTTATTGATCTTCACGACCACTCCGACACAGGTCTTCTGGTCAATCCCCGGGCTGAGAGCCACGTGCGCCAGGGGATCACGACGCTGATCAGCGGCAACTGCGGGTCTTCGCCGTTCCCCGTGGCCGAGGCGATCCGGGATGAAATGCAGGCCGGCCTTATGGAAGAGTTCGGACTTGAACTCGACTGGATGGATATCCGGGGTTTTCTCGCCCGACTCGAAACATCAGGCCTGGCCGTCAATTATGCCACCCTGGTCGGACATGGAACGATTCGAGGTGCGGCCATGGGGTTCAACGACCGCGATCCCTCACCGGAAGAAATATCGGCCATGAAGCGCATGGCCGAGGATCACATGCGCCGGGGGGCGTTCGGGATTTCCACCGGTCTGGAGTATACACCGGGAAGCTTCGCCCGCATCGAGGAGTTGACCGAGCTCTGCCGTGTCGCGGCCGCTTTCGGCGGCGTCCATGCCACGCACATAAGAGACGAGGGTGACCGTCTTATCGAGTCCCTGGAGGAGGTGATCGAGGTTTCCCGCAGATCCGGAGTCAGCCTGCAGATCTCTCACTTCAAGGTGGCCTACCCGGCCAATTGGAACAAAATCGATGACGCGCTGGCCGCGATCGAGGCTGCGGAAAAAGAGGGACTTGCCCTGTATTGCGACAGGTATCCTTATACGGCGGGAGCCACGGGTCTGAGCTTCAATTTCCCTCTCTGGGCCAGAGAGGGAACGACGGATGAGTTCCTGACCCGGCTCCGCGATCCTTCCCTCGAAGCCTCGATAACCGACCACCTTGCCGAACGAGAAAAAAATCTGGGGTCCTGGGATCAAGTCCTGATTTCTTCGGTCGTTTCGCAAAAGAACAAATGGGTCGAAGGGTTGAGCGTCCTCGAGGCCGCCAAAAAATCCGAACGCTCGCCATACGCTTTGATGAGAGATCTCATCATCGAGGAACGCAACCGCGTGGGCATGATCCTGTTCATGATGACGGAAGAAAACCTGGCCCGCATCCTGGCTCACCCGCTTGTCGGAGTCGGCTGCGACGCCTCCGTTCGCGCACCTTACGGCCTGCTGGCCCAGGGCAAACCCCATCCCCGGAATTACGGGACATTTCCGAGAGTGCTGGGACACTATGTCCGCGAAAAAAAGATTGTTCCGCTGGAGGAAATGATCATGAAAATGACCTCGATCCCGGCCCGGAAATTCGGACTGGGACGGCGCGGCGTTCTCGAAACCGGATCCGTCGCCGATATCGTCGTGTTCGATCCCGACCGCGTGTCCGACAGGGCGACCTGGACCGATCCCCACGTTTATCCGGAAGGGATCGCCGACGTCATCGTCGGCGGGGAAGCGGTCATCGCGGGCGGAGAACACACCGGACGTCTTCCGGGGTCCGTCCTGAGGAAACACACGGACGGCTGATCGGTTGTCTCGATAGTCCGGAGCGGGGCATGACGGAACACACCGTTGTCGACTGGCTTCGGGAGAACGGTCCGGCCACGGGGGCGCGTTTGATCGAAAGCCTCCGCTGCGCGCCCCTTCCGCTCTGGCGCATCTGCCGGCGGTCGGATCGGATCCGCATGATGAGCGTCGCCCGGCGGTTTCTCCGTCTTGACCGGGCGGTCGAGGGCTTTGCCCGCCTCTCACCGTCGATCCGGCGGGAATTTCTGACCTACACGATCCTGGGCCTGGAGGAACACGGCTCCCGCCCGGCCGAAGCCGCCGCGGAACTCCGGCGCGAGACCGCAACCGTCAGCCGGGAAAAAATCGCCCTGGCCCGCCGGGTCGCCGCCGAGGTTTTCATCGAATCCGGGGCGGCGGATCTTCTGACCGATCGGGCGTGTTTTTTCATTGCGGGCGACGTCGTCTACGACATGGGACATCGCGTCAAACGGCCGGAAAGAAGTACGGGCGGAATGGTGCGGGGATCGGATCTCGACATGGTGGCCGTCGTCGAGAGCGATCTTCCCTCCTCGGTCGTTGCGGCGCTCGACAAGGCGATTTATCATAAAAAACACTACCTTCTCGTCCACCCCGATTATCGCGAAGAGATCGACTATCTGATCAAGACTCTGGACAGGGTTCGTATCCAGGCGGCCTTCGATGTCTTCGAGTCCCAGGTGGCCTGCAAAATCATGGTCGAAGGACGGTTTCTTCACGGCCGGCTTTCTCTTTTCGAAAAAATCAAGTCGATTCTTCAGGATCGCGGCATCCCCGACCTTCTGGCGCGGCTGGAAACCCGGGCCGTCGCAAGCCGACACGAGGCGGAAAACGGACTCCTGAAGATGACGGACTCCGACACCGATGAGGCCTATCAACATCTGTTCTTTACCCGGGAAGAGGGAGAGGAAATTTATTGAGCTTCGACGATGACGCCGCGGGAGCGGATTTCGTCCAGACGCTGAAGGACGTCCGCCGCGGCCTCCCGGTCGATCACATAGAGAAGATCGCCGCCGCGGTCGGAATAGATCTGTCCATAGGAAATGGGGACGTCGTCGGTTGGATGTTCGGCCAGGGAGAGGGCGACGGGTTTTGCCTTCCGCGAACCCATGGCTAAAAGCAGGACCCGGCGCGCCCTGTAGATCAGCTCGGCGCCCATGGTGACGGCAAAGCGCGGCACCTCTTCGCGGCGTGAGAAATGGCCGTCGGCGACGGCGTTTCCAACGGTATTATCGTCAAGCCTGACCAGAAGGACACGGCTGTTTTCGAAGGGGATTCCCGATTCGTGAAAGCCCACATGGCCGCGGCCTCCGACACCAACGACTTGGAGATCGATGCCGCCCGCCCGTTCGATTTTCTTTGCATAGGCCTCCAGCACGGCTTCGCGAATCCAGCGCAAATACGAGGATGTCGCGTCCGGACGGATGAGAACGGCCCGCCCGCAGCGTTTTCCCGATTCGGTCCAGTCTTGGGGATGAGCGCGGAGTTCTTCCTCCATCTTTTCTTTTTCGATGAGGTGGGCGCCCGGAAAATGAACCTCGCGGAATTTTTTGTCCAAAAGTTCGAAGAGTTCCCGAAACATGAAGGATTCATAGCTTTGGGGATGGCGACTCCGTTCTTTTGCGGTTCGGCCCGGCAGGCCGATATATTCATCCAGGTTGTAACTGGAGAGACGGGAACTGTCGATCCGGCCTTCCCGGGCGGCCCGGGCCAGATGCTGATAGAAACCCATAGGAGATTTCCCCGTCGCCAAACCAAGAAGGCAGGTCCAATGGCCGGCCAAAATGTTCCGAATCTCTTCGGCGGCGTGTATTGCGGCGATTTCACTCGCCTGGTCGTAGTCACGGGCGATGATGACGCGGATGGGCACGGCGAGACCTCCTGTCCGGCGGCGGCCTCAGCCGATGGCCTCGGTGACGGCGGCGGCCAGCCCACGGGCCAGCCGATCCGTGATCTCTTCGGTCGGCCCTTCGACCATGACCCGGCACATGGCCTGGGTTCCGGAATAGCGGATCAGGACGCGGCCGCGGGCGCCCAACTCGGCCTCGGCCGTCCGGACAATTTCTTGGAGAACCGGGAGATCCTCGAGCGGCGGCTTGGACTTGACGTCGACGTTGATGATCTTCTGCGGAGACATTGCGACCAGCCGGCTGAGTTCGGAGAGCGGTTTTCCGTAAAGCTTCATGGCCGCAATCAATTGCAGCGCGGAAATGAGGCCGTCTCCCGTCGTGTGGTGGTTCAGGAAGATGATGTGCCCGGACGCCTCTCCGCCGAGAACGGCGCCCTTCTCCTGCATCATTTCAAGCACATAGCGGTCGCCGACTTTGGCGGCGGCATGATCGATCCCCAGCTCCCGGAGAGCGATCAGAAAACCGAAATTGCTCATGACCGTGGAGACGACCAGGTTGCTCTTCAAAAGACCTCGTTCCTTGAACATTTTTCCGCAGACGGCCAGAATGTGGTCTCCGGTGATCTCCCGGCCGTTTTCATCGATGGCGATCAACCGGTCGCCGTCCCCGTCGAAGGCCAGGCCGATCTCGGCGCCCTGTTCGCGCACGGCCGCGGATAAATCCTCGGTGTGCTGCGACCCGCAGCGGTCGTTGATGTTGATGCCGTTCGGCTCGCAGTGAAGGGCCGTGACCCGGGCGCCCAACTCCTCGAAAATCGTCGGGGCGATGCGGTAGGTGGCTCCGTTGGCGCAGTCGAGAACGATCTTCATGCCCTCGATGCTGAGGTCCTCGGGGAAGGTGTCCTTGCAGAAGACGATGTAGCGTCCGTCGGCGTCGTTGATGCGCCGGACCTTTCCGATCTCCTCGGCCGAGGGACGGATGTTTCGGATTTCGCCCGAGGTGATCAGGCCTTCGATGCGATCCTCTTCGGAGTCGGGCAATTTGTAACCGTCGCGGGAAAAAATCTTGATGCCGTTATCCTGGTAGGGATTATGGGAGGCCGAGATCACGATTCCGGCGTCCGCCCGCATGCTGCGGGTGATGAAGGCGATCCCGGGGGTGGGCATGGGCCCGACCAGAAGGACATCCGCGCCCATCGAACAGATCCCGGCCGTGATGGCGGTTTCCAGCATGTAGCCGCTGACCCGGGTGTCTTTGCCGATGACGATCCGTCGCCGGCCGTCCCGTCTGGCACAGACATGGGCCGCGGCCCGCCCGATGTCGAGGGCCGTTTCCGCCGTCATCGGGGGCTCGTTGGCGACACCCCGAATTCCGTCCGTTCCGAACATTCTGCCCATGTCGTCTTCTCCTGAAGTTAATCCGATTTCCAGGCCGCTACGGTTTCGTCCACCACGGCTTGCAGCCAGGCGGAGCCTGCTTTTTTGGTTTCCGGATCCAACATCCCGATCACCCGGATATGGCCGGGCGAAAGATCGGATTTCTCCAGGGTCTCGAGAAATCGATCTCGATCGGCCGCTCCCGCTCCGTCCGATGGTCCATTCCGGATGCGCTCCGCGATTCCCGGCCAGGCGGCCATGAACGCCTTCTGGTCGGCTTCCTGTTCCGGAGTCAGCGCCGAGGCGGCGTCCGTCCGGGACAGCTCGATCGATCGTTCCATCCGCCCGGCCAGATCGTCGAGCCGTTTGATGCGCTCGTCGAGAGCTCCATCGATCAAGGCGAGAGTCCCTTGCCGGCAGAATTCGGCGAACATGTCGTCGCCCATCGTGAGGTTTCGAACATGCCGGTACCAGAGCTTCAGGGCCTGAAGGTTGCCGATATAAACGAGGTTGTTGACGACGATGCGGCGCACGGTCCGGTAGGCGCCGACAAGAAACGGCCGGGCCCGGCCGCCGCGGACGGATGGGGGGTTGTAGAGCTGATTGGGTTCAAAAACATCGCGCCGGCAGATGACGCCGGCCGGAATCACCGTCCCGTACTCGATCCGAACGGGACCGACAAGGCCGCCCTGTCCACCCAGGAAAATCGGCGGCTGATCCAGCATGACGCCCCTTGGAACATCTCCGATGAGCGATGCCGTGGCCTTGTCCTGGTGGGGAGTGAAGTTGAAATGGATGTAGGAAGATCCGATTTCGCTGTGATCGCGGCGGCTTGTGCCGCCCGCCATGAGGGCGTCGCAAAAATTGATCAGGCTTCCGGCTGTGGCGAAAGACAGGAAAATGGTCTGTTTGAAACCGACGGCATGTCCTCCCGAGGCTTCCTCTTCGAGGAGTGTCCCCGGACGCACATGGGCGCTGCTTCCCATTCCGGCTTTATCCAGAAAAACGGCGCCCGAAAACGTGCCGCCCTTCAATTCGACATTGTGGCCGAGGTTGCAGTTTTCAACGGTCGTTGGGGCTTCCTCGCCGATCCGGCAGCCCGGTCCGATGGATGTCGCCGCGCCCCGAAGCCGGGTTCCGGGATGGAGAATCGAGCCGGCCGCCACGCGGTCGGGAGAAACAGTCTCATCCACCTCGACGGATTCGGGACAGATGATTCGGACCCCTCGGCGGATCAGGACTTCGACGGTTTGGGTCACGGGCATGGGCCTTTCCACTCCTTGTTGGCTTCGGTTCCTTTTGGAGCTTGTTCTGCGACTGTATATCATATTCCGATTCGGGAATGCAATCGGATTTTTCGGCTTTCCGAATCGGCATGAATGTTTTCCGTGGGTCGGCCCGCTATTCCTAAATTCCGAAAGGAGGGTTTGTCATGAGCATGATGAAGGAATTCAGGGAGTTCGCCGTCAAGGGTCTGAACAAGCTGAAACGGAAACAGGCGGAAGCGCCCGCAGCGCCGCCTGCGCCGTCCAAGGAGGAAATCCTGCCGGCCGAGATCCGGGATCTGCTCCGGGAAAGACGGTAAACGATTTATCGAATAATCCGGCTATCCGTGCGGGTCGGGATTTCCCAGAGATGAGCCCGGCGCGATCCTGGCGCCGATGGCATAGGCGTAGGCGGCCATGGCCGTCCGGCCCTCGGGTTGAACGATCTCGATGAGATAGGCCGAGCCGCCGCCGCAGGAGACGGCGAGTCCGTCTTTTTCGATCGAGAGGATTGATCCGGCGGGCGGCGTTTGCGAGTCCGGGGGGAATGCCGGATCATGGAATGCCCGGGCGGCCGGGCCATGTGATGTTTCAACGGATGGAGCTATGGAGATGCGCCCGCTTCGGACGACGATCCGCGTGGGGCCGAGAAACGTGAAGGCCGTCGGCCAGGGCTGAAAAGCCCGGACCTTGCGTTCCACGGACTCCGCCGAAGTCGTCCAATCGATGAGTCCGTCGCTCTTGGCGATCTTCGGCGCATATGTCGCCTCGGTGTGGTTTTGAGGTTGGCGCACAACCGATCCTCTGGAGATACCCTCAAGTGTTTTCACAAGCAGAGCGGCCCCGATGTCGGCCAGTCGCGCCTCCAGCATTCCCGCTGTTTCATTGGGGCCGATCTCCGTCCCTTCGGCGGCCAGCATGTCGCCTTCGTCCATTTTATCGTTGAGTTCGATGATGGTGACCCCCGTCATGATCTCTCCATTCAAAACAGCCCACTGAACAGGGGATGCGCCACGGTATTTCGGCAAGAGCGAAAAATGGACGTTCAGTGTCTTCCAGCGGGGAAGATAGAGAATCGGATCGGGAATGATCCGGCCGTAGGCGATGACGACGTGGATGTCCGGACGGGCCTCCCGAAGCCTGTCCAAAACGGTTTCATCCTTGCGGATGCGTTCCGGCTGGATCACAGAAAAGCCCTGCTCGGCGGCGAAGGCCTTGACCGGACAGGCCGCTGTTTTCCGGCCCCTTCCGGCCGGCTTGTCCGGTTGGGTGACAATCAGGGGGATTTCGTGGCCGGCTTCGATGAGAGCCTGAAGAGAAGGGAGGGCCGCCTCGGGACTGCCGAAGAAAACGATTCTCATGGAGTCGTCAAGGGCGGCTTTCTTTGGCCGCGGCCTTCCGGAATTTTCTCTTGATCAGGGACCGCTTGAGAGGGGACAGGAGATCGACGAAGAGCTTGCCGTCGAGGTGATCGATTTCGTGACAGAAGGCGCGGGCCAGGAGATCCCGGGCCTCGATCCGGACCGGCCGGCCTTCAAGATCGAGTGCCGTCACCACGACTCTTTCAGGGCGTTCGACCTCCTCGTAGATTTCAGGGACGGACAGGCAGCCTTCCTCGCCCAGACAATGGCCTTCGGACTCCGCGATTTCGGGGTTGATCAGGATATGGAGGGCCTCGCGATCCATGCCGACGGAGAGGTCGACGACGATCAGGCGCCGGCCGAAATCGACCTGGGGTGCGGCCAAACCGATTCCGGGCTTGGCGTGCATGGTCTCGACCATATCCTCGGCCAGCCTGCGAACATCGTCGTCGACGGTCTCGATGGGCAAGGCCTTTTCCGCCAGGGTCGGGTGCCCGATGATGAGTATGGGTCGAACGGCCATATTCGTATTATATCGCAGATTCAGAACGGATCAACCGTCCTTCTGAGCCGACGGTTTCCGATCCGGGCTTCAGAAATTTCAGGATTTGCCTGGAAAACGGCCTATTCAAAATGATTGACAGAGGGCGTCTGAGCCGGGTATCCTCTTTAGGAGAAACTGACACGGAATCAAAGCCTTGATGCGTTCTGACGGCACTCGGATCCACAAAACGGCGTCTGTAGCCCTGGCGCTTTTTCTTGCGGCGGTTGCCTCGTCGGGAGTCGCCGCCTGTTCGCAAAACACGGATCCTCGACTTGTCACGGATCTTCCGGTTCCTCCGGGCAAAGCCGACATTCTTCCGATGGCCTGCCTGCCCGATCTTCCGCCGCTGGAGCCTTCGGGGTTGACGAAGTTCGAGGGCCGGCTTCTCTTTGTCAGCGACAACCGCCAGGATGTCGCCATCTATGAGGTCTTTCCCGGTGAAAAAGAAGAGAAGGGGTGCCGAAGCGCCGTCTTCATTCCTTTGAATTTGGAGGATCTCGCGGGAATTCCCAAGCGCCATGCCCTTGACCTTGAAGGCATCGAATTCTGGGACGGGAATTTCTATGTCGTGGACGAACGCGACCGGTTCATTTACCGCGTCGATCTGAACGGCGGCGTCGAGCAGGTGCGCCACGACATTCCCGAATACAATTTGAAGCACGGCATCGCGTTTTCCAAGGATCCGAATGCAGCCTTCGAGGGCATTGCGATCGATCCGGCCCAAGGGATTGTTTACATCGCCAACGAACGGGAAGACCCCATAATCTACGTGCTCCACCAAACTTCGGACGCGCTTGTTCTTGAAACCGAGCGCCATGTCCCGATGAAGGATGTCCTCGGCGGCCGGAGTCCCGACATTTCCGACCTCTGTTTCGACGGCGGCGCCCTCTATGTCCTTCACCGGATCGCAAACCGCATCCTCCGTCTGGATCCCGGAAACATGACGGTGACCGGGGTTTTCGATTTTTCTTCCGAAGTCGCCGGGCTTTACACATCGCGGCACGGCTATGGATTCGCCGAGGGGCTGCATCTTACGGAAGACCGTATCTACTTACTTCTGGATTCCAACGGAACGCCCATGGCGCACGGCGCCATCGGTTTCAGCGGCGCCCTGGTCATTCTGGACCGGCCTGCGGATTTCTAACCGGATCCTCACACAATTGACGATTGTGATGACAGCCGCTTTTCGGCCGGGCGAAATGTCAAGCTGGAGAAATTGACAACATTCCGTCCCTGAATTATTCTCCGTGTTGATGGAAGGAGGATCTTCGATATGATCAAGATGCGCATCCGATATGGCTTGCCGGCCGCTTTGCCGGTTCTTCTGCTTCTTTCCGGCGCCTGCCAAACGGCCCCGCCGATAACCTTCGGGACCCTGCTCGACGAAATCGTCGAGCGTGACGAGCGGGCCCTCTATCCCGAGCCATACTACACGACACGCCAGTTCAGCAGCTATGACCGGGCTTCCGTCGCTCCGGGAGACCCCTCCTGGTTCGCCAATTGGGACCGGTCCATGTTCATTCGCGAGGAGGAGCGTGACGGTCGCCGGGAATATGTCATGATGGACGTCGAGGGGCCGGGCGCCGTTGTCCGGTTCTGGATGACCTTCGCCGGAGAAAATGCAGGGGAGGGGATTCTGCGGATTTACTTTGACCGGGAAGATACGCCTTCCTTCGAGGGCACGGCGCTCGACATTTTAAGCGGCGGGATGCTGACCGGAGAGCCCCTTTCGTCCTCGGTTTCCCCCGAAACGGACTATAAGATGCGCGGGCACAACCTCTATCTTCCGCTCCCCTTCGCCGCACACTGCAAGATCACGTACGAGAGCGAATTCATACGCGACGCCGGAGCCAAGACCGGAGGCGAGGCCGTTTACTACAACATCAATTATCGGGAATACGGTAAAAACGCGAAAGTTCAAACATTCACTCTTGACGATCTCCAAAAGCACCGGACCCGGCTCGATGAAATTCAAAACAAATTGGCCCTGAGAGACAAGGATTCCGAAATGCGGGATCGCATCGACACGGTGACACCGTTCGAAGGCGCCATCGCTCCCGGGGAATCGCTCTCCCTGTCCGTCGAGGGAAGCCGGGCCATCCGGCGCATCGGCCTCAAGCTCGCATCAAAGAATCTCGAACAGGCCCTGCGGTCGACGATTTTGAAAATTTCATTCGACGGCCGGGAAACGGTCTGGTGTCCGGTCGGCGATTTCTTTGGAACCGGCTATCAAATCCGTCCTTCGGACACCTGGTATACGACGGTGGGGGAGGACGGGGTGATGGCGGCCTATTGGGTGATGCCATTCAAAACCCGGGCCGAAATCGCCCTCATCAACCTGGGCGAAGCGACTGTCGAGATCATGGACGGGGAAGTCCGTGCAGGCGGTTGGACATGGGACAAGCGGTCCATGCATTTCGGCGCCTCCTGGCATCAATATACCGACATCGACACCGGCGAGCGCAAAACCAACGAAGGCGGCGGTAATCCCTACGATGTCCACTATACCCATCTTGAGGGCGCCGGGGTTTACATCGGCGACGTCCTCACGCTCTTTAATACAACCTATGCCTGGTGGGGCGAAGGGGACGAGAAGATCTATATCGACGGCGAGGATTTCCCCTCCCACTTCGGGACGGGAACCGAGGACTACTACGGCTATGCCTGGTGCCGCCCCGAAGTCTTCACCAACCATCCCTTCATCTCCCAGCCGGACGGAAGCGGCAATTTCTGGCCGGGATACACGGTCAATATGAGATTCCGCGGGCTCGACGACATTCCCTTCCGGACCGAACTCCGGGTGGACATGGAGATGTGGCACTGGGGAACGACCCGCATCAACTTCGCGCCGACCGCGTTCTTCTACCTCAAACCCGGCGCCCGCTGCACCCTGGAAAAAGACGAGACAGGCGCCCGTCAGCCGGTTGCTCTCGAACGAAGACACATCATCTCCGACCGGATCGAGAGCGGCCTGATGGAAGGCGAAAACATGGTTCTGGAGTCCGAATCCGGAGGCCGCATCAGCTACCAGTACGGGGAGGACTGGAGTGGAGGTCTTCAGCTCTGGTGGCGCGACGGAAAACCCGGAGACGTCCTGGTCAAAACATTCGAGGCCCCCGAGGCCGGAACGTTCGACGTCACGGCTCGCCTGACCCGGGCTCCGGATTACGGGCGGGTATCCATGACCTTGAACGGACGCCCCTTTATCCCGGTCTTTGACGGACTGGACCAAGCCGGGGTTTCGACGACGGACGTCAGGGCCGGACGTCATGCGCTTCTTGCGGGCAAAAACGTTTTGCGCATCACGATCACCGGAAAAAGCCCCGTCGAGGACAGGGCCTTTTTCGGTCTCGATTACCTGAAGTTCGAGTGACACGCCCGGTGTCGTCAACCGGCTTTGCGCCGAGCGGTCTGACCGGATCGCGGCGGCGGCCTGTCTGTCCGGCTTTCAGGGATTCGGCGATGCCGTTTCGGCCATACCGCCTGTTCTTGTGATCGCCGCGGAACTTGATCCCTTGGCTGCCCCGTCTCGAATTGAGCCTCCGGCCGCAAAGGCGGCCGAGCGCGGGCTTCCGGTCACCTACCGGAGGGTTTCGGGATACGGCCACACCCTTGTCGTCGCCCGGGAGTTACCAACCATTTTGGAATGGCTCTTGGCGCACGCCCAGATGCCTGGGCCGAGCCGGGGCGGAAATACACCGGGGGTTTTTTGTGCCGGCGATGATGGAACGGTCGCGACAGTGTTATTCCACCGGCATCTTCAACGAGAATAACGGCTGGGGAAATGAACCGGTGGAAGTCACCAATACGGCTTTTCAAATCCGTCAGATCAGTCGCAGCACGTGAAGCAGGCTTCGCAGGCCGAGCATCATGGTGATAAGAAGCACGAAAGCGCCTGCCAGGTTGGCCGCCCACGTGTTGGAGCGCGGTCCCATGATCGCCGCCCGGTTCATCACCCAAAGAAGGTAGACGACGACGAGAGGCAGGAGAATCCCATTCGCCGCCTGGGCGAAGAGGATGGCCTGGACCGGACTCGAACCCGCTTGGGAAAAGAACATGCCGATCGCGATGATGCCCATCCAGACCATTCGGAAGCGCGGATCCTTGCGTCCGGCCTTCCAGCCCAGAATGCCGTCCGCGGCATAGGCGGCGGCCAGGGGAGCGGTCACGGCCGATGTGATTCCGGCGGCGAAAAGCCCGAGGGACAGGAAGATCCGGGCCCAGGCTCCCATCAGCGGTTCGAGTTGAACGGCCATGTCGGCCGCGCCCCCGATTTCGGCAGGGGCGCCATAAAAGGATGCGGCCGAGGTGACGACGATGGCCATGGACACGATCCCGCCCAGGGGAATGGCGATTCCGATATCCAGCCGGGCCGCCCGGATGTCCCGGGGATCCTTCCAGCGTTCCCGAACCGCCGAGGCATGAAGGAACAGGTTGTAGGGGACAACAGTCGTTCCGATCAATCCGACGAGGGTCAGAAGAGAACCCGGCGGAAGAGACGGTACGGCCAAACCATTTAAAAGCTCACCGGGTTTCGGGCCGACCATGACCGCCGTGGTCAGAAAAGCAAGGCTCATAAGAACGACCAGAGCGACAAGAGACCGTTCGATTGTCCGGTAGTTTCCCCAGAGAAGAAGTCCGAACGCGGCCGCGCCGATGATCAGGGCCCAGGCGTTGACGTCGAATCCGCCGACGGGAAATCCCCTCCAGCCCGAAAGAGTTTCCAGTCCCATGGCGCCCCCGAGGACATTTCCCGTTTCGTAGGCCGCATTGCCGGCGACGATGGCCGACAGGACGAGAATGACGGCCGGGAGGCGGGCCCAGCGGCTTCGGGCCGATTCCCGGATGGCCTCGCCCAGGCTGCGGCGTCCGATGATGCCCAGGCGGGCCGACATGTCCTGGAGAACGACGGTGGCGATGACGGAGAAGAGGAGACCCCATAAAAGAGCAGTGCCGAATTTTGCTCCGGCCAGCGTGCAGGTTGTCACGGTTCCGGGGCCGATGAAGGCCGCCGTCACAAGCGCCGCGGGGCCGATATTGCGCAGGCGGTCGCGGATGGTCATGCGGCGCCCATCCTAATGCAGGCGGTGCCGGGAGTCAAGATGTGTCGGGGAAAAGCTTGACGGGGGAGTGGACCTGGACTATCCTCATCCCGATTGCGGCCGTACCGATTCCAACGGTTTGCGTTCGGATCTCTAAGGAGGGCGAAATGAAGATCATCCGTGCGGCGGTTTCGCTTCTTGTCGCCGCCTTCATATTCTGGGGTCTCAACAATTCCCACGGCCGAATTCCTCCGCTCGGCAAGCTCCTGAACCCCTTTGCCGGATTCTGGCAGAACGGCGAACGGATGGATGCGCTGCCCGAAGAACTCGTTCTCGACGGTCTGGATGGAGAGGTTCGGATTCTCTGGGATATGCGTCGTGTCCCCCATATCTTCGCTGATAACGACACCGACCTCTATTTCGCGCAAGGCTATGTCGCGGCTCTTCTCCGGCTCTGGCAGATGGAATTCCAGGTCCTTTATACAGGAGGCCGGCTGGCGGAGATCATCGGGCCTTCGGCACTCCCCCTGGATCGTTTTCATCGCCGGTTCGGCATGCTCGGGGCGGCCGAGAAAATGGACCGGGTCTTCGCGGATGACTCCGAGACACGGCGGATCATCGATGCTTATGCCGCCGGCGTCAATGCCCATATCGACGGGCTGAAAACGAAAGACCTGCCGCTCGAATATAAGATTCTCGATTATCGACCGGAACCCTGGAGCGGCGTCAAGACCGGCCTTTTTCTTATGTCCATGTCCTACACTTTGGCCGGCGGGTCCATGGACCCGGCCATGACCGCCCTTCGCGATTCTTTGGGGGAGGACGCCGTCGATCTTCTCTTTCCCTATCATTCTCCTTTGGCCGATCCGGTCATTCCTCCCGGAATGCCGTGGGATTTCGAGCCCGTCCCGATTCCCCGGATTCCTGAAAACGGCCGGCCGAATGCGCCGACCTCGGAAATAAGCGCGGATGCCGCCGCCTCCGCGGCGCAGACGCTGAGGCCTTTCGGCACACTCCCGGGTCCCGGTATCGGGAGTAACAACTGGGCCGTTTTGGGCCGCCTGACGAAAAGCGGATTTCCCCTCCTCTGCAACGACATGCATCTCGGTTTGTCCCTGCCGGCTGTCTGGTATGAGTTGCAGCTCAGCGCCCCGGGTGTCCGGGTCCGCGGCGTGTCTTTTCCGGGCTCTCCGGCGGTCGTTGCCGGTTTCAATGAAAATCTCGCTTGGGGCTACACAAACGCCGGATCGGATGTTCTCGACTGGTATGCCGTCACCTTCAGGGACGAAAGCCGCTCGGAATATCTCTACGGCGGGCAGTGGCGGAAAACCATCGTCCGCGAAGAAGAGATCAAAGTCCGCGGGGCTCAACCCGTCGTCGAACGGGTCCTCTACACCCACCACGGGCCTGTCGTTCGCCTCCAGGGCGAGCCGGCGTTCGATGTTGCCGATGTGCCGCCGGATGCCGCACTCCGCTGGCTGGCCCACGATCCTTCCAACTTGATCCTGGCGTTTCATCGCTTCAACCGGGCGGAAAGTTATGAGGACTTCATGAAAGCCCAGGAACCCTGGATCCATCCGGCCCAGAATATCGTCTATGCCGATGCCGCGGGGCAAATCGCCATCGTGCATGCCGGAGCCTTCCCGCTGCGCTGGAAGGGCCAGGGCCGATATATTCTCGACGGGGCGGACCCGTCCCACGATTGGGCCGGCTGGATTCCGACGGAACATTTGCCCCGTATCACAAATCCGGAGCGGGGATTCGTCAGTTCGGCCAACCAGGCGCCCGCCGGACCGGATTATCCCTATTATCTTGGGTGGAACTATGTCTCTTTCGAGAGAGGGGCCCGGATCAATGAGATTCTTGCCGAATCAGCGGACATCACACCTGAGGACATGATCCGGATGCAGAACGATGTCCTCGGACTGAGGCCCCGCAAGGTTTTGCCCGTTTTGCTCGGTTTTCTTGAGAATGAACAAGGATCGGACCTCGAAGTCTGGTGTTTGGAAAAGCTCCAGGAATGGAACTTTGAATACCTTTCGGATTCGCCGGCACCGACGATCTTCAGGGAATTCTGGAATTCCCTCAACCGGCTGATCTGGGATAACAAAAAGCCGGACGGCACGGACCGGATGCCGCATCCGGCGAGCGATGTCACGATCGATCTCATTCTCAATCGCCCGGAGTCGGGATTTTTCGATGACAAGACGACTCCGGAAAAGGAAACGCTTCCGGATATCGCGCGCCGCGCATTCCGGGATGCCGCCGGCAAACTCGAAGAGAGGCGGGGACCTCCCGGAGAGGCCTGGCAATGGGGAAGGGCGAAAGGAACCCGGATCGGACACTTGGCCCGCATCCCGGGCCTCAGCCGGGAAAACCTCATTGTTGATGGGGACTCAACCGCGGTCCGTGCGGTCGGCTCGAACTGGGGCCCGTCGTGGACCATGGTCGTCGAAATGGGGCCTGAGATCAGGGCCTGGGGGATTTATCCGGGCGGCCAATCCGGAAATCCGGGCTCCCGGCATTATGACGATTTCATCGGCGACTGGATGGACGGGAAGCCCTATGAGCTTCTCTTTCTGAAATCCGCGGACGACGGCCATCCCCAAATCGTGAAGCGAACCGTGTTGAGAGGCGCAAAATGACGGCGATTCTTATCTGCCTGTCCGTGATCCTTGTTCTTCAACTCCTGACGCCTTTTTGGTGGTGGGTGATGATCGTTCCCTTTGTCTTCGGCGCTTCTTCGGCGCGCTCCGGATGGGCGGCTTTCCGGACAGGATTCGCGGCGGCCGGATTGCTGTGGCTCGGGGCGGCGGGTTTCCATTATCTTTTCGGAAGCCGGATCATCGCCGGGCGGATGGCCGAAATGATCGGTCTCGGGAAAGCGGGTTTCATGATGGCCGCAACGGCCCTCGTCGCGGCCGGCGCCGCCGGAGCGGCCGCTTTGGCGGGATATGCCGTCCGGACGCTTTTCCGAAGAGAAAGGAGTGACTAAAACGCCGCCGGCCGGAAATCGGTTGAAAAAATCGACGGATCAAAAAACAGAAGGGTAAAGGAGGAGGGGATGGCATCGAAAAAAGGGGGAATGCGAAGATCGTTTCTTGCGGTTGCGGCCTGCGTTCTTTTTTCGCTCGCCGCGGCATTCGATTCGGCAAAAGAACGCGACGCGTGCGATATTCTTTTCACCGGGGGAACGATCATGGACGGATCGGGAAATCCCGGTTATCACGGCGATGTCGCGGTTCGGGACGGCCGGATCGTCGCCGTTGGAAAACTCGCCGGGCGCCTTGCGGCCGGCCGGACCGTGGATGTCCGAGGCCTGGTCATCGCCCCGGGATTCATCGACATCCACACCCACGCTTATGACGCCGTCACCCGCGAAGGGATCTGGACCGGCGAAAACGAGGCCCGTTTCGGAGCCCCCAATTACCTCAGCCAGGGCGTGACGCTCGTCGTCTCCAATTCCTGCGGCTACGGCCCTGTCGAAATCGGAGTTCAAAGACACATCCTGGAAGACAAGGGAACCGGACCCCATGTCGTTCTTCTCATCGGACACAACGCCGTCCGCAGGGAGGTTATGAAAAGAGATTTCCGAAGACCGGCCTCTGCGGAGGAAATCCGTTCCATGGCCGGGCTTGTGCGGCGGGCCCTGGAAGACGGCGCCCTCGGCATGTCCTCGGGTCTCGAATATGTTCCGGCCCGATGGAGCACCACGGAAGAAATCAGCGCACTGGTTCGGGAGCTTGTTCCTTTCGATGCGGTCTACATGGCCCATGAACGCTCCGCCGGTCTGACGCCGATGTGGTACACGCCCAGCCAGGACCCGCCCGGTCCTCCGACCATGATCGAAAACATTCAGGAACTCATCGAAGTCGCGGGGGCCACGGGCGCCCGTGTCGTCGCCTCCCACATCAAGGCGAGGGGCGCGGATTTCTGGGGCGCGAGCACAATTCTCATTCGTCTCATCAACGAGGCCCGGGCCCGGGGTCTCGACATCTGGGCCGACTGCTATCCCTACAACACATCAGGGAGCGACGGCAGCATCGTTCTCATCCCTCAGTGGGCTCTTGGCACAAGTCCGCGCCGGGGGCTTCAGTCCGTTCTCAATGATCCGAAGCGCGTTGCCGCGCTCGAAATGGATATCCGGGCGGCCCTCAACTGGCGGGGCGGCGTCGAAAACATCGTCGTTATGGATCATCCGGAGCCGAGCCTGATCGGGAAAACTCTGGCGGACCTGGCCGCGGGCTGGGGCCTTGACGAGGTCGGGACCGTCCTTCGGCTTCAGCTTGAAGGCTACGAGGATCGTCCCGGCGGCGCCCGCCTCAGAGGCTTCTCTCTCTCCGAGGTCGATATTGAAGCCTTCTATGCCCAACCCTGGGTGGCCACGGCCTCTGACGGCTCGATCGCCCTTCCCGCGGACGGCCCGGTCCATGCTCGTTTCTATGGGACGTTTCCCAGAAAAATCCGCCGCTATGCCATGGAGCGGGGCGTTCTGTCCGTGGAAAACGCCGTGCGCTCGTCCACGTCGCTTCCAGCCGTCATTCTCGGGCTTCGGGACCGGGGCATGGTCCGCGAGGGTTTTCATGCGGACATCGTCGTCTTCGACCCGAAAACCGTTCGGGACACGGCCACATTTTTCGAACCCCACCGCCATTCCGAGGGTATCATTCACGTCCTGGTCGGGGGCGAATTCGCCGTCGAGAACGGTGCGATCACGGGCCGCCGGGCCGGCCGCGTCATTACGAGATAGCCCTTGATCATCGCAATCAACCCGATACGGGTTGAAAGTATCGTTGTCGGAGAAAGGTCGGGCGATGATATCCGCAACGACCATGGGAGGGTTAACCTTCATGAGCCGTTTCGGAAGGGACCCCGGATTTTGGGCGCCGATGAACGGCGTGGAAAACCCGAGCGCGAACAAGGTCATCCCGGTCGGCCTCAAATATGGAAAGCCGAGAGTTTTCAGATCTGAGGATCTTTGAGGCGGTCCATCCGGTCGGCGAGAAAATCGAGAAAAGCCCGTCCATCTCTCCGGCCTTTGGAGAGATGACGGCCGCCCTGAAGCAGGAACTTCAGGCAGAGAATCTTGTCCTCCCGGCTGTACCCCTCGCCTTCGGTCTCCAGGATCACCGACTTCGAGAACCAGCAGGCCTCGACGGCATCGAGAAGGGCTTGTCCGGCCGGATCGACAGGACCATCGAACTCCCCCGGAAGAAGAACCAGGCGACGGTCTTTACCGGTTTCCGCCAAAGCCCACTCAAGGGCCTGGATTGCCGCTCCGTCGGCGAAAGAAAGGTCGCCCGCAGCGACTTGATGCAGAGCGGTTTCGATGTGAAAGACCAGCCACATCAGGCGATCGTCCTGGAGAACGCGATCGGCATCCTCGAAAGATTCCGCAGGGCGGGCTTTGGCATCTTGGTAGGGCGTGTGCTTCCGGAAATGATCACAGTCTTCGGGACAGGGCACTTTTTTCCCCCGCAAGGTCCCGCAACAGAGTTGGCAGATGCGATCCCTCAGGGCCGGACACGACCGCTTGGCTTTTCGTTTTCCGCAGTGTGAACAGAGCGTCATGATTTGATGAGGAAGGCGCCCGGCGAGAGGACCTTCATTTTTCTTCCGAGAATCTTTTTCAAAGCGGCTTGCGCGGCATTCTGTTCGGCGCATTTTTTTGAGAATCCCTTGGCTTTGGCCAGGGGCCGTCCGTCATGGCAGACTTCGACGACGAAAACCTTTTGATGATCCGGGCCTTTTTCGGTGAGCGTTCGATACACAGGAGGGGGCAGATTGTCTTTTTGAAAATGTTCCTGGAGAGCGGACTTGCTGTTGTTGATCCCGACATGTCCGGTTCTCAGGCGCTTCAGAGAATCCTGGAACAATTGATCGAGGATGGGCTTGGCCGCGTCACGACCTCCGTCCAGATACACGGCCCCCATGAGCGCTTCAAAGACTCCGGCCAGGATGGAGGCTTTCTTCCGCCCGCCGCACCGTTCTTCGCCGCGGCCGAGAAGAACGGCCTTGTCCAACCGGATGATTTCGGAGAAGCGGGCCAGGGCCACCGTGCTCGTGACGGACGCCTTGATTTTTGAAAGCTCGCCTTCGTCGAGGTCCGGACGGGCGAAGAAGAGAAACTCGGCCGCGGCGATCCCCACCACGGAATCGCCGAGAAATTCCAGCTGTTCGTTGTCCCGGGATTGGGCATCACGGTTTTCATAGGCATAGGAGCTGTGTGTCAGTGCCTGGATCAGAAGGTCCCGGTTTTTGAAGATGTAGCCGATTTTTTTTTCGAGTCGCGTGGCTTTCATGGCTCAAAAGGGAAAACGATCCGGCCTCCGACGACGGTCATCACCGGACATCCTCGAAGCGTCCAGCCGTGGAAAGGCGTGTTCCGGCTTTTGGACTCCATGGCGGCGGCGTCGACAACGATCTCGGCGGACGTGTCGATCAAGGTCAGATCGGCGGCTGCGCCCACGGCGATGCAACCCGCACCTTCCAATCCGAGAAGTCGGGCCGGGTTCCAAGAGAGCAGTTCGACAAGTCTCATCATCGGAAAAACATTCTTGTGGACGAACCGGTCAAGAAGAATGGAGACGGCCGTTTCAAGCCCGATGACGCCGAAGGGCGCCTCGTCGAAATCCGCGGCTTTTTCCCCGGGGGCATGGGGAGCATGGTCTGTGGCTACGGCGTCGACGACACCGGAGCGGACGGCCTCGACAAGCGCGTCCACGTCCTCCCGGCCGCGGAGCGGAGGATTCATCTTGAGATTCGGATCCGGCCTCTCCAGCGCCTCATCGGTCAGAACAAGGTGGTGTGGCGTCGCTTCCGCCGAGACGCGGACGCCTTCGGCCTTGGCCTCGCGAACGGCCTCGACCGCGCCCTTGACGCTCAAATGGGCGATATGGACCCGCGATCGGGTTTCGCGGGCCAGGGCGATATCCCTGCGGACCGGCCCGGCCTCCGATTCCGACGGGATGCCCTTGAGGCCCAGGCGCCGGTTTTGCGAGCCTTCATGCATGGCGCCGCCGGCGGCAAGAGCGAGATCTTCGCAATGATCGATGACCAGGCGGTTGAGGGAATCGGCCCATTCCAGGGCCCGGCGCATGACTCCGGAATCGCCGACGTGCCGGCCGTCGTCGGAAAAGGCGACGGCCCCGGCGTCAGCCAGAGCGGCCATATCCGTGAGTTCGAGACCTTTCATGCCCCGTGTCACGGAGGCAATGGGATGAATGCGGACGGAGGAAGATCGCATCGCCTCGTCCAGAATGAAGGACGTCACCTCCACGCTGTCGTTGACCGGTTGGGTGTTGGACATGCAGCAGATCGTCGTGAAACCCCCGCGGGCCGCGGCCCGGGAACCTGTTCGGATGGTTTCCTTGTGTTCATATCCGGGCTCCCGCAGATGAACATGCATGTCGATGAATCCGGGGCAGACGGCCCATCCGGAGGCGTCGACGGTCCGATCGGCCCGGCAATCCAGTCGGGATCCCATCCCGGCGATCCTGCCCTCGGCGATAAGAATGTCCAGAACGGCCTCTGTCCGGGACGCGGGATCGACGATCCGCCCGTTTTGAATCAGGAGTTTCACGGTCTTCCCGTCACTTGGATTTGAGTTTTTTCCCGATCGGTTCCGTGATCAGAACTTCATCGCTTCCATCGGCCTCCTTGAACTTCACCTGGACAAGTTCCCGCTTTGAAGTGGGAAGCACCTTGCCGACATAATCGGGCCGAATGGGCAGTTCCCGGTGTCCCCGATCGATCAGAACGAGAAGCTGGACGGTTTGGGGCCGGCCAAGGCCGAACACGCCGTCCATGGCCGCCCGGATGGTCCGCCCGGTCATCAGGACATCATCCACCAGGATGACGTCTTTTTTGGCGAGGGGAAAATGGATTTTGGTTTTTTCGGCCATGTTCTGGTTTTCAAGTGAGGAAAAATCGTCGCGATAGGGGGTGATATCCAGAACGCCGACGGGAATCTTGATGTTTTCGAGTTCGCGGACGGCCGCCGCGATTCTGCGGCCGACGAAAATGCCGCGGGTGCGGATTCCCACGATCACGAGGTTCTTGAGATTGCGATTGCGCTCGATGATTTCGGTCGCCATCCGGTTGACCGCGCGCCGGATCTTGGCGGCGTCCATGACCTTGGCTTTGATCTTGTCGCTCATACGGTTCTGTCCTCCTGGTATCGAAAATGCCATCACGCCGTCCGAATGTCAAGCCGGCGGAAATGTTGCAAAGCGTCCTTTCTGTCTCGATCGAGCCGTTTGCGCAGAGCCTCGGCATTCGGGAATGTTCTCTGGGAACGGATCTTCTCAAGAAATCGAATTCGAAGGAACGTCTCGTAAAGATTTCCCGAAAACCCGAAAAGATGGGTTTCGATGGAAAGGGAGGCGCCCCCGAACGTCGGGCAGGTGCCGATGCTCGTCATGGACGGCAACGTGCGACGGCCGGCGAGAACTTGGGACACAAAGACGCCTTTCGGAAGAATTTCATTGTCGGAAAGAATGTTGGCTGTGGGAAATCCCAGTCCGGATCCCCGTCCGCAGCCGTGAACGACGCGTCCGGTGATCTCGTAAGGACGGCCGAGCCAGGCGGCGGCTCGGGCGACTTGGCCCTGTCCGAGAGCATCCCGAATGATCGTGGAGCTGACGATGCGACCCTGCCGGATGACGGGAGGCACGACGACGACGGACGCATCGCTTCCCCGGGCGTATCGTGTGAGATCGGCTGCGCCGCCCGTGCGGCTGCGGCCGAAACGGAAACCGCGGCCGACGACGACGGCCCGGGCCCGAAGCCTGCGGATCAGGATATCGTCCACGAATTCTTTCGGAGAGAGCGCGGGCAGCGATGACTCGAACGGCACGATGAGGACGGCTTGGATGCCCAGGGATTTCAATCCTTCCAGGCGCTGGGGGAGAGTCTGAATCAAACGGAAATTTTTTCGATGGCCGAAAACCCGCGCCGGGTGGGGATCGAAGGTCAGGACAAGCGATCGCCAACCTCCTTGAGCGGCTGCGGATTTCAGACGCTCCAGGATCTTGACATGGCCCGGATGAAGCCCGTCGAAATTGCCGATGGCCGCGGCCGCAGGGGAAGGGCGCGCGGGGTAGGCGTCAAACCCGCGATAGACGCGCATGACGGCTTACATCTTCAGACGTTCGACGCTCTGGAGATAATGAATTTTCAGCTGGGACAGACAGGCTTCGAGGAATTTTTCCTCGTCCTCCTCCAGATTGCCCTTGGTCCTGTCCCTGAGAAGATCCAGAAGATCGATGAGCCGTTTGGCCAGTTCCGGGTTGGCGGCGAATTCGCCGTTTGCGGGGACCTCCATGGCGCCGAGCTTGATCAAGGCCTGGGTATAAAACGGGAACACCAGAGAACTGAACTCGAGGGGAGGCAGAAATTCTTTCTCATCCATGTTGCGTCCTTCTCAAAATCAAAACCGCCTTGATGAAATCGTCGAGATCGCCGTCCAGGACGGACTCGGTGTCGCCCGTTTCGCATTTGGTCCGGGTGTCCTTGACCATGCGGTAAGGATGGAGGACGTAGGACCGGATCTGGTTACCCCAGGCGATCTCGGACTTCGAATCTTCCAGTTTTTCGAGTTTGGAATTCTTTTTCCGTCGTTCGATTTCATAGAGCTGGGCCGTGAGGACTTTCATGGCCGCCGCTTTGTTTTTGTGCTGCGATCTTTCGCTCTGGCATTGAACGACGATGTTGGTCGGAATGTGCGTGATGCGGACGGCCGAATCCGTGGTGTTGACGTGCTGGCCGCCTTTTCCCGAGGACCGGTAGGTGTCGATGCGCAGATCATCGGGATTGATCTCCAACTCGACGTCCTCGTCGACTTCCGGATAGACGAAAACGGCGGCGAAAGATGTGTGGCGTCTCTTGTTGGCGTCAAAGGGAGAAATCCGGACCAACCGGTGGACGCCCGACTCACCCGCCAGGTTGCCGAAAGCGAAATCTCCCTGGATGCGGAAAGTTGCGCTCTTGAGCCCGGCTTCCTCTCCCGGCAGTTGGTCGAGAATCTCCGTGCGGTATCCCTTGCGTTCCGCATAGCGCAGGTACATCCGGAAAAGCATCTGGGCCCAATCCTGGGATTCCGTTCCCCCCGCGCCGGGATGAATGGTCATGAGAGCGTTGCGAATGTCGTCTTCTTCGAAATAGAGCCCCTGAAGTTCCGCCTCGTCGAGTCCCGAAGACAATTTTTCCGCCGTGGACTGGATGTCTTGTTCGACCTGTTCGCCCTCGCCGGCAAGTTCCGCAAGCACTTCCAAATCGTCCTTGAGAGTGCCGAGGCGCCGGAAAACGGTCAGATCGCGCTCGATTCTTTTCTTTTTCTGCAGGAGAGACTGGGCGTTTTTTCGATCCCGCCACGACTCGGGGGCGTTCAGCTCCTCGATGACGGTGTTCAGAGTCGTGGTTTTGGCATCCAGGTCAAAGAAAACCTCGAAGGTCCTCGAATCGTTTCAGGCTGGATGTGATGAGGGATTGGATTTCGGGGTTGAGTTCTGGCATCGGTTCTTCCGTAATGTTTTACTCTCGGTCGTCCTTGACGAGGTAATAGTCCGTCTTTCTTTTTTCCGCTGTGTTCAATCCGTCCAGAGCCGCCTGGGCGGTCTCCCGGTTTTGATAACCTCTCAGCCAGACCCGAAAATAGGGCTTTCTGTCGGAGCGGAAAGGTTCGAGAACAACGGCCGTATAGCCTCGCTTTGTGAAACGATCGGCGACTTGCCGGGCCGAAACCCGGTCATCGTAGGCGCCGACCTGGATGGCGAAGGCGTTCTTGGCCGCCGGTTTGGGCGAAGTTTCAACCTTGGGTTTCGTTGTCGGAGGGGCCGCGGTTTCCGCCGCCGGGGGAGCCGCTTCTGTTTTCTCTGCAGGCTTGGGCGCGGGCTCCCCCGGTTTCACGTCCCGGGGTTTTTCCCCGGCGGTTACGACGGGAATGGGCGTTTCCTTGGGAAGAACCTCCGTGACGGTATGGGACGGCGTGTCCGTCTCGACCATGATCCGGGACTGGCTTTTACCGACGGAAATGCCGAGAAGGAAAATCACGACGCCGAGAGCCAGAACACCCAGAAAGATGAACACCAGAAGCGAGCTTGAGATCTGTATTTCCCGGAAATCTCTGGTTTTCATGAACGGGGTTTGGTCTCCGCCGCGGGAGTTCCAGCCAACGCTTTAAGCAATTCGATGGGAACGGGGAAGACGATGGTCGAGTTCTTCTCCGAAGCGATTTCGCTCAGCGTGCCGAGATAGCGGAGCTGCAGAGCTTGGGGATTGCGGGAGATAATGTCGGCGGCTTGGGTCAGTTTGTCGGAAGCTTCGAGTTCGCCGGCGGCGTGGATGACCTTGGCCCGCCGTTCTCTTTCGGCTTCGGCCTGGCGGGCGATGGCCCGGACCATGTTTTCGGGGAGATCGACATGTTTCACTTCCACGATCTGGACCTTTATTCCCCACGGATCCGTGTGCATGTCGATGATTTCCTGGAGGCGGGTGTTGAGTTTCTCTCTCTCCGAGAGGAGTTCGTCGAGGTCACCTTGTCCGAGAACGCTTCGAAGCGTTGTCTGGGCCAGTTGAGACGTGGCGTAAAGGAAATCCTGGACCTCGAGAATGGCCTTCAAGGGGGCGACGACCCGAAAATACAGAACGGCATTGACCTTGACCGAAACATTGTCTTTGGTGATCACATCCTGGGGCGGCACATCCATGGTCACAAGCCTCAGGCTTACTTTAACCATGCGGTCAATGGGCGCAAAAACAAGAATGATACCGGGTCCTTTTTCCTTGGGTAAAACGCGGCCGAGACGAAAGATGACGCCTCTCTCATATTCTCTCAGGACCTTGATGGAATTGAGAATATAGAGGACGACGAGTCCGATGACGATGACGGGAAACGTGATCATATGCCCCTCCTTTCAAGGCGCAGGTCCGCGGCTCGGCGCCGCCTCAGACCTTCGTGACTTTTATCTTCAAACCTTCGGCGAATGCGACGACGCGGATCCGCGATCCTTTCGGAACGGACTCTTGGGCTTCGGCGTCCCAGATTTCGCCGTGAACGAAAACCTTCCCCTCGGGGGCGAGATCGGTCATGGCCCGCCCGGTTTCACCAATCATGCCCTCCACTCCGGTTACGGCCCGGCGGGCATGGGCGCGGATGATCAGGGTAAGGAGAAAAATGATGATCAGGGAGATGCTCACCGCAACGGGAATGACGATTTTCAGACTGGGCCGAAGCTCGGGGATGGGCGCGTCGATCAGCATCAGGGATCCAATGACCATGGCCACAATTCCTCCTACAGATAAAATGCCGTAACTCTGGACCTTGAGCTCCAGGATAAACAACCCGGCCGCCAGAAGAATCAGAAGAAGTCCCACGTAATTGATGGGCAGAATCTGGAAGGCGAAGATGGCCAGGAGAAGGGAAATGCCCCCCAGGACGCCCGGAAGAATGGCGCCCGGATTGGAGAATTCGAAATACAATCCCAAAAGACCGAGCATGAAGAGAAGATAAGCCAGGTTGGGGTTGGAAATGGTCAAAAGAAACTTTTGACGGCTCGTCATCGGATAGGGGACGATCGACTCCCCTTCGAGAAGAAGAGTTTCCATTTCCCCTCCGAAACGGCGCAGTTCGCGGCCGTGGAGATGGACCAAGATATCCTGCTCGGATGCGGCGACGAGATCGATCAGGCCGCCTTTCAATGCCTCCGTTTCCGTATAGGAGTGGGCTTTTCGGACGGCGTCTTCAGCCATTTGGACGTTGCGGCCTCTTTTCTCAGCCAGGGTTTTGATATAGGATGCGGCGTCATGGGTGACCTTGTCCTCCATGGTTTTGTCCATGGCCTGGCCGGTGATGCTGACGCCGACCGGACTGGCGGCTCCGGTGTTGGTGCCCGGCGCCATAACGAAAACATCGCAGGCGACGCCGATGAAAAATCCCGCCGATGCCGCCCGGGCGCCTCCCGGGCTGACATAAGCGGCGACGGGAACGCGCGAGTTGACGATTTTCTCGATGATCTCGCGCATGGAGGAGTCCAGTCCGCCCGGCGTGTTCATGTTCAAAATAACCAGGCGGTATCCTTCGGCCTCGGCTTTCTCGAGAGCCTTGACGATATATTCGGACGTCACGGGATGAATCGGGGCGTCGATCCGGAGCGTTAAGATGGAGGCCGAGGCCAGGGCCGGAGCGATCGCTCCCGCCATCAACAAGGACAGGATCTTTTTCATGTTGTTCCCATTATAGGAACTCGAACGGGTCAAGTCAACTGAGGGTCTTGACTTTTCCGACCCATTAAACTAATTATTATCTATTCGTAACGTCTAAGGAGCCGACGATGATCAAGAACGACATAGGCCTCGAGATCGAAAAGCGATCCGAATTGACACGGGCCAGATCCTTGGTCATCGTCGAGGCCGTTTTGGATGCCCTGAAGGACGCGCTGGCCCGGAAGGAAAAAGTGGAGATCCGGGGGTTCGGCAGTTTCAAGGTCGTCTCCAAGAAAACCGGATACGGACGGGATATCCGAAGGAAAAAACAGATTCCGATCGAACAGGGAAGCCGGATCAAGTTCCGGGCCGGACAGGAATTGAAAAACCTGACCTCGGGAAAATCCTGACGCTCCCCGCCGTTTCGACCCGCCGAACGCATTCATGAAGACCGTCAAACGATATTCGCTTCTTTCCAGACCCGCCAAGGTCCAAGTCTCTCAATTTGCCAAGACGGTGCCGGGCGGGTCGTCCATGACGGATTTTATCAAGTCCCTGCCGGGATTTCTGGCCGCCGCGGATTTCAAGGAATTGCTGGTCAGGATGAGGACGTCCCGGAAAGAGAAAAAACCCATCCTCTTCGCCTGCGGCGCCCATATCATCAAGACGGGGCTTTCCCCCGTTTTCATCGACCTGATGCGCGAGGGTTGGATCTCGGGTTTGGCCCTGAACGGCGCCGGGATCATCCATGACTTCGAAGTTGCGTTCTGCGGCCGGACCTCCGAAGAGGTTGAGTCGCAGATCCGCACGGGACGTTTCGGGATGGTCCGGGAAACGGGCGATGAGCTCAACCGGGCCGTTCATGACGCCGCGGCGGACGGCCGGGGATTGGGCGAGTCGGTCGGGCGCATGCTGTCGAAGTCCCGGTTTCCTTACAAACGTCTGAGTCTGTGCGCGACGGCCTTTGATTTGGGAATTCCCGTAACGGTTCATGTCGCTCTGGGCACGGATATCATCCATTCTCATCCCGGAACCAGCGGGGAAGCCCTGGGCGGAGCCTCGCTCCGGGATTTTCAAATATTCTGTCGGCTGGTCGAGGGACTGGATGGGGGAGGGGTCTTCGTGACCGTCGGTTCCGCCGTCATTTTACCCGAGGTTTTTCTCAAAGCCGTTTCCGCGGCCAGAAACCGCGGCTTCAAGCTTGAAACCTTCACGTCGGCCGTATTCGACTTTCAGAAGCTTTACCGGCCGGATCAGAATGTTGTCCGCCGCCCGTTGGGACAAAAAAGCCGCGGCTTCTATTTCGTCGGACATCACGAAATCATGATTCCGCTGCTTGCGGCGGCTTTGAAATGCCGGTCCTGAGGGCCTCCCGCATATCGGCTTCGGCCGAAAGTTGGGCATAAAGTCTTTCCGACTGATCCAAGGTGTCTTCCGGCCTGCCGGAAGCATCGATCAGGTAGTCGGCCCGGCCGATTTTTTCCTTCTGGGGAAGTTGAGCGCGGATTCTCGACAGAGCCTCCCTGCGTCCGATGCCGTCTCTCGACATCAGCCGGCGGATCTGTTCGCTTTCGGAGCAGAAAACGACAACGATGCGGTCGAAAAGATCGGGCAGACCGGCTTCGTAGAGAAGCGCGGATTCGGAAACATAAATGCGGGTCCGGCCTTCGTTCCTCAGGCGGGTCATTTGGATCTTCATACGGGTCAGGACGCGGGGATGGATGAGTTTTTCGACCCAGGCCCGCTGGCCGGCGTCATGGAAGACGATCCGGCCCAGAGCGGCGCGGTCGACGGCACCGTCCGGCCGGAGGATGCCGGCGCCGAATCGATCGACCAGGGCGTTGGTGACGGGACTTCGCCGCCGCATGAGATTGCGGGCGGCCCGGTCGGCCGAGCGGACGAAACATCCCGGCTTCGAGGCCAGGACGGCGGCGACCAAAGACTTTCCACAGGCGATTCCGCCCGTCAAGCCGACGGTGAACACGCTATCGGTTTTCTCCGGTTTTGAAGTACCGGACCGTTCTCATGAATCGCAGGGCGACACCTTGTTTTTTGGACGTTGAGTCGGGTTTCGCCAAACGGGTTACGACGCCGCCGAGTTCAAGTTGAGCGCTCTTGTTTTCCGTGAGCTTTTTCGGGAGATCGATGAGGAGTTTGATTTTGGATCCGATCACGATCGCCGCATCCAGGAGAAAAAAAGCTCCCGTGGACGAAATGTTGTCCAGCATCGTCTTTTCGGAAAAGGGCGTGCCGTCGGGTGAACACCCTTCGACAACGGCCGACAAGGGGAGGCCAAACCGTTTTTCGCGGCGCCGGTTGATGACCAGATCCAAGCCGGTTCGGCGGGCCGGTTTTCGGCTTTTCGATGCGGCCGCGGGCTTGTTCGATTTCGCCATGATCGATATCATTCCTCCCGTCGGCCGTTCGCTAGCCTGATCTATGCATAAGAATGCCGATGTGTTACATAACTCATGTGATATCCGTAAGATCTTCAGCTTGTCGACTTTTCATCGGATTCCCGGAAGCTGTTCCCGTAAATACCGGCATTCTTATGCATAGATCAGGCTAGAAAAGCGCCGAGTTTATGGCATAGAGCGCCAACTGCAGACGGCTGTGGGTGTCGAGCTTCGAATAGATGCTTTTAATATGGGATCGGACGGTGTTCTTGCTGATGAACATCATTTTGGCGATTTCATCGTTGCTTTTTCCCTGTCCGATCAGCCTCAGGACCTGAAACTCCGTCGGCGTCAGATGCTCGAGAGTCTTTTCCTTCATATCCCGGCCGACAACGGAGATGATCCTGTCCATGATGCTGGACATCTTGTCGCGGGGAAGCCAGATCTCCCCCTTATGGACGGCCCGGACGGCTTCGGCGAGTTGTCCCGATGTGTCATTGAGATCGAAATATCCCCGGGCGCCCGTGTTGATGAGGTTGACGGTTTCTTCCTGGGAAGGAATGTTGCCCATCAACAGGAGCTTCGAGGTCCGTTTGTCACCGGCCGCCTCTCGAACCGCCTTGCAGATTTCCCGGAGATTGGGCATGGCGTCAAGATTGACGAAAAGGATGACATGCGGCCGGAGTTTCCGGACCGAAGCCATGAAAGTTTCCAGGGTGTTTTTTTCAACATTGACGATTTCGAGGTCCGAATCCGATTCCAAAGCCCGGATGATGCCTCCCAAAATAATGTCCGAAGGACAAAAAACAAGAACGGAAACCCGTTTATTGTCGGAAAGCATTGCGGCTTTCTTTTTCATGTCCTGTTTGCCTTTCCGGATATCCCAAACACCATATGACTTATCTATCTATATGTCATCATGTTCGGGATTGTCAAGAGAAATCAGGAAGGGGATTTCATCTCCGCCGGCTGGAGACGGAAACGGCCGAAGAGTTTGATTCGGACGGAACGGCCGGATTGGATCTGTTTTCGGCGCGGGGTTGCGGAGATTTCTCCGGCAAGGAATAGCTTCAGAGGCGGGCCGAGAAGCAGGGTTCCGGGGACATCCAGGGAAAGCCGGACGGCCGTTCCCACGGGAACCCGGGCCTTGAGTCCGCACTGCGCTTCACAGGCATTGATGGCCGTGATCCGGGTCTCTTCATGGAACATCCGGCCCCGATCGTCCATACCGGATACGGCGGCGGGAAGAGAGAGCGAGAAAATGCGCTCATTCCGAGAATTGTCGGATAGGGTGCGGCCGGACATGACGTCTTTATTTTCATCGCGCATGACGGCTGCCACCATCCCTTTTGCCGATGAAAACCGGGGTGATTTTTACGGCGGCAACATCACCGAAGGGGGCGATGCCGAAACCCCTGTGTCCGGGTTGCCGGAGCAGACGGGGATTCCGATTCAGGATGAAGGGGATATGATGTACCGGGACTCCAGGTTCAGGAAGACCCGCTGCAGTTTTTTATTCTCGGGAGACGACTCGACCAGGAAAATGTCGCCGCGAACGGCCAGCTTCAAATCGTCTCCCTCCGAAAGCCGGGGAGGAAGCGCCACGATGAGTTTGAGTTTCGTGCCCGCGAGGACAGGCGCTTTGAGGTCGAAGGAGGCCATCTTATGGCTCATGAAAGATAACAGGGTCTCTTCTTTGAACTCGGTGCCGAGGGCGTCCGTGCCCTCCACAACCATGGGGAGAGACATGTTGAATCCGTTTTCATGTCGGGTTTGGCCCGGTTGGGACGTCCGAAAAGAGCCTTTATCTTCCATAATCCCTTCCTTTTCCTATTAGGCGCGATCAAGATTATTATTAACACCGGAAACGGTCAATCACCCCTAAAGATGAAATGGCAGGGGATTTTTCCTCACCCCGTTTATGACCGGACTCCACCCGGCCGCGCTTTTCTTGACAAATGGAAGGACGGGCGATAAAATGGCCGAAGTCTTTAAAATTCAAGGAGATAGTGTGAGCGAACGAGAACGGAATGTGACACGGATAACCCCCAAAAGCGAGGATTTCTCCAGGTGGTATATCGAGCTCATCCGCCGCGCCGAACTGGCTGATTACGCGCCTATGAAAGGAATGATGGTCATCCGTCCTTACGGCTATGCCGTCTGGGAAAACATCCAGGCCGGACTCGATGCGCGATTCAAGGCCTCCGGGCATGCCAATGCCTATTTTCCGCTTTTCATTCCCGAAAGCGCCTTGAAAAAAGAGGCAGAGCATGTCAAGGGATTCGCTCCCGAAGTGGCCTGGGTCACGCACGGCGGCAACGATCCTCTTGAAGAGCGTTTGGCCGTCCGGCCGACTTCGGAAGCGGTCATCGGGCCCATGTATGCCAAGTGGATCAAATCTTACCGGGATCTTCCGGTCTTGATCAATCAGTGGTGCAACGTCGTCCGCTGGGAAAAGGTCACCCGTCCGTTTCTCCGCACGACGGAGTTTCTCTGGCAGGAGGGCCACACGGTTCACGAGACGGCGGAGGACGCCCAGGAAGAAACCCTGAAGATTCTCGGAATCTACAAGGAGTTTGTGGAAACGGAACTGGCGATTCCGGTACTGGCCGGCCGCAAGAGCGAAAGCGAAAAGTTCGCCGGCGCCGAGATGACCTACGCCATCGAAGGCCTGATGTCGGACGGAAAGGCTCTGCAAATGGGAACGTCCCACAACCTCGGGCAGCATTTCGCGAAGGTTTTCAATATTCGTTACGAAGACAGAACCCAGAATCTTCAATTCGGCTGGCAGACCTCCTGGGGCGTGTCCACGCGCCTGATCGGCGCCGTGGTCATGTGCCACGGCGACGAAAACGGGCTGGTCTTTCCCCCGCGCATCGCCCCCCTTCAGGTCGTCATCGTTCCCATCGCCGTCGGCGATTGGAAACAGACCGTTCTTCCCCGGGCGAAGAAAATCCGCGATGAGCTCGAAGCGGCCGGAATCCGGGTGCGGCTTGACGACCGCGAGGAATTCACGCCCGGCTGGAAATTCGCCGAGTGGGAGATGAGAGGCGTACCCTTGAGAGTGGAGATCGGCCCCCGGGATATCAAACAGGGACAGGTGGTTTTCGTCCGCAGGGACGGGGCCGGAAAGCAGGCTGTTCCGGCGGAGGGGCTGGCCGAAAACGTGAAAAACGTTCTCGATGACATTCAAAATACGCTCTTCACTCGAGCTCTCGAGTTCCGCAAGGCCGAAACCCGCGAAGCCGGCTCTTACGAGGAACTTGTCTCCATCGTGGAGAATATGCGGGGTTTCGTCCTGGCCGCCTGGTGCGGAGCCGAAGCCTGCGAAGATAAAATCAAGAAGGAAACCATGGCCACGATCCGGGTCATTCCCGCTGAAGAGGAAAACCGCGAAGGCCGGTGCGTTGTCTGCGGGCATGAATCCTGCGTTCGGGCCTATTTCGCGCGGGCCTATTGACGGGAAAGCCCGAGAACAGAGAAACGGGAAAAGGGCGGCATGGGGAATGACAGCGAAGAACGGCGCCTGATGGTGGAACATCAGATCCGGGCCAGGGGCGTCCGAGACGACTGCGTCCTGCGGGCCATGGAAAAAATTCCCCGCCATCTTTTCGTTCCCGAAGAGGCCCGATCTTCCGCTTACGCCGATGAACCGCTGCCCATCGGACTCGGCCAGACAATCTCCCAACCTTATATCGTCGCCTTCATGACCGAGGCTCTTGGACTGAAAGGCGACGAGCGTGTTCTGGAAATCGGGACGGGATCCGGATATCAGGCGGCCGTTCTGGCCGAATGCGCCGCCCGGATCTATACCGTCGAGGTCATCGAAAGCCTGTCCCGCCGGGCCCGCCGCATTCTTCAGGACCTCGGTTATCGCAATATTGAATACCGTGTCGGTGACGGATCCGAAGGCTGGCCCGACGAGGCTCCTTTTGATGCCGTGATCGTCACCGCAGCCGCCGCCCGGATTCCGGAAAAGCTGGAAAACCAGTTGAAACCCGGAGGACGCATGATCATCCCCGTCGGAGGCGGATATCACCAGGATCTCCGGCGGATCGCCCGGACGGACACGGGATTCCGGAGAGACAATCTGTTGGCCGTACGCTTTGTGCCTTTAGTCTCGCCGGAGCCTGGAAAGCCACGGACGGAGGATGATCCATGAACCCAACGTTTTTCCGATTCGCAGCGGTTTTTCTTCTTCCGGGTCTTTTTCTGATGCCGGCCGTTCAGGCCGGTTGTGCTCCGTCGGTCCGGGATCAATTTGTTAAAATCATCCTTCCGGACGGAGAATCCATTCGGGCCGAACTCGCCGTCAGCGACCGGGAAAGGCAGCGGGGATTGATGTTTCGGGAGTCCCTGGACGAGGACCAGGGCATGCTTTTTGTCTTCGAGGAGGAGGCTTTCTATTCCTTCTGGATGAAAAACACATGGATCCCTCTGGATATTCTCTGGCTGGACCGGGGGAAACGTATCGTCCATATCGAAACCGATGTCCCGCCCTGCCGCGAAGAACCCTGTCCTTCCTACGGACCCCGGATTCCGGCTCTCTATGTGCTGGAGCTTAAAGCCGGCAGTGTGGAAACCCGGGGCCTGAAGATGTTCGACCGCCTGGAATTCATTCTCCCCGACTGGGTGAAACAACGGGTCCGCGAATGAAGCTCACAAAAGCGGCATTTGCCGAAAGGTTGCGAAACGGCGTTCTGCTTTGCGACGGGGGCATGGGAACCATGCTCTACGCCAAGGGCATCTATCTCCAAACCTGTTTTGACGGGCTGAATATCTTCCAGCCGGAAATCATTCGGGACGTGCACCGCGAATACATCGCCGCCGGAGCGGAACTCATCGAAACCAACACCTTCGGCGCCAACCGCTTCAAGCTGAAAAAACATGGTCTGTCCGATAAGGTTTCCGTGATCAACGCGGCTGCGGCGGCGATCGCCCGACGGGAATCGGGAGAGGACATCCTGGTGGCCGGGGCCGTCGGGCCTTTGGGCTTGAAAATCGAACCCTGGGGACCGACTTCGGCCGAAGAGTCCGTTCAGGCATTCTCCGAACAGATCGAGGCCCTGGCCGGCGCGGGAGTGGACCTCTTCATCCTGGAAACATTCGCCGACATCAACGAGATCCGGCAGGCCCTGAAGGCCGCGGCTCAGGCGGCTCCAAATCACCCCGTCATGGCTCTGATGACCATCGGCGAAGACGGCAACAGTCTGTATGGGACAACCCCGGAGGTTTTCGGCGTCAAGCTGGCCGAGTGGGGCGCCGACGCCGTGGGAGTCAATTGCAGCGTGGGCCCCGCGGTGATGCTGACTTGTATCGAGCGATTGATCCGTGTGACCGGGCAGACGCCTCTTTGCGCCATGCCCAACGCAGGCGTGCCCCGCGAGGTCGATGGACGGAATATCTATCTCTGTTCTCCCGATTATCTGGGCGAATACACAAAGCTTTTTATCCAGAACGGAGTCAGGATCGTCGGAGGGTGTTGCGGCACGACGCCGACCCACACCCGGGCCATGAAACGCGCCGTCCGGGCCCTTCAGCCGCCCCAACCGGCCTCCTCCGCCGTCCGTGAAGGCCTCGAAAACGGATGGGAAACCCCGGCCGTCCCCCGGAGCGAGAAATCCAACATGGGACGTATGCTTGAAGAGGGACGTTTTATTGTCAGCCTGGAAATTGTTCCACCGAGGGGTTACGATTGCATCCAGGCTCTCGAAAGCGTCCGGAAACTCCGCGACAGGGGGATCGCCTTCGTCAATATTCCCGACGGTCCCCGGGCCAGCGCCAGAATGAGCTCCCTGGCCTTGGCCGCCCTGATCCGGCGGGAGTCGGAGATCGAGCCCGTGCTTCATTACACCTGCCGGGACCGGAATCTCCTGGGCATCCAATCCGACCTCATCGGCCTCCATGCCCTCGGGGTGAAAAACATCCTCGCCGTCACCGGCGATCCGCCGAAACTCGGCGATTATCCCGATGCGACGGCCGTCTTCGACGTTGACTCCATCGGATTGACGAACGTCCTGAACGCACTCAATTCCGGGCGGGATATCGGCGGCCGAAGGCTGGATCGCCCGACGGCTTTCCTGATCGGTGTCGGCGCCAATCCAGCCGCCGTCGATCTGGGTTACGAATTGTCACGGTTCGAATGGAAGGTGAAGGCCGGAGCCGAATTCGCAATCACCCAGCCGGTCTTCGATGTCCGGGTTCTCAAAGATTTTCTTGAGAAAATCCGCCATTGCCGAATTCCCGTTTTGGCGGGGATCTGGCCTCTGTCCAGCCTCCGGAATGCCGAGTTCATGCACAACGAGGTTCCCGGTGTGAGCGTCCCTGATGAGGTCATGGAGCGGATGAGAAAGGCCCAGGACAAGGGTCCTGAAGCGGCCCGAAAAGAAGGCCTGGCCATCGCCCAAGAGATTCTGAACGCCGTCAAAAATTTGGTGCAGGGTGTGCAGATCAGCCCCGCATTCGGACGAACCGATATCGCCCTCGAAATCCTGAAAGTCCTATAGCCTGGATCAGCCCGGCGGATTCAGGAGATCCGCCAGTTCACGGGCGGCCCGCTGCGACGGGTTGTCCACGTGGATCATCTTCCGGATGCGGTCGAAATGGGCTTTCATGCGGGTCCGGTCCGGTTCCGAATCAAGAAGAGCCGTGGCTTGGGCCGTCAGCTTTTCCGATGTGAAATCGTGCTGGATGAGTTCGGGAACGACAAGCTCTCCGGCCAGAATATTGACAATGCTGACGCTTTTGAGGGTGATCATTCTTTTGGCTAGTGCATAGGTCAAGGGTGAGATCTTATAGAAAGCGATGAAGGGTGTTCCGAGCAGAGCCGTCTCCAGGTTGGCCGTGCCACAAGAAGACAGAACAAGGTCGGACCAGGCCATGGCGTTGTATCCGTCCTCCGATGCGGACAGAACGCGAAAGGCATGATTGTGCCCCGGAGGAGCCCTCAAAACATCGGCTTCCAGATTGGCCGCCCGGACAAAAAGGCACTGGCAATCCCGAATCTTCTCGAGATGAGTTGCGGTTTCCCATAAAACCGGAAGATGGCGATGGACTTCGCCGGCCCGGCTTCCCGGAAGAACGGCGACCACGGATTTTGTCGGATCCAGTCCGTGAATTCTGAAAAAATCCGCCTTGATCCGGCTCGTTCGGATTTTATCCTGAAGCGGATGGCCGACATAGGCGTGAGGAATGCCAGCCTTGCGATAGATTTCTTCCTCGAAGGGAAAAATCAGCAACATGCGCTCGATTCGGGCCTTGATCGTTTTCAGACGGCGGTGACGCCAGGCCCAGACCGTCGGGCTGACATAATAAAGAACGGGAATCCCCGCCCTTTTTAACGAACGGGCCAGGCGAAGGTTGAAATCGGGAGCGTCGATGAGGACGGCGGCCCGAGGTTTTTTCTCCCGGGCGGTGCCGGTCAGGGATTTCAGGATCCGGCGGATTCGGGGAATGTGGATCAGCACTTCGGTCAAACCGACCACCGCCAAATCGTTCATCGGATGAAGGATGTCCACGCCCGCCGCGGCCATTTCCGGGCCGCCGATTCCGAAAAAAGAGGCGGAAGGATCCAGGGATCGGTATTCCCGGACGAGCGCGGCGCCGTATTTTTCTCCGCTGGACTCTCCGGCGACGATCAGAACGGAGGATTTCAAGGACGGTCCTTTGTTTCTCCGTGGCGGATGATTCGGGGGGGATTTTCGGGATCGTGGCCGTAATAAAAAAGCCAGGCGTCGTAAGTTTCCTTTTCGTTGAGGACACGGAAGGCTTTTTTGGTCGATGTGCTGACAACGCCGAGAATTCTCGGATTGGAAATCGAATCCAAGGCGGATTCAGGAGCGATGAGGATGGTTTGTCCGGTTTCGCCTTCCGGCACGGAAGCGGAAAGGCTCTCGGATTGAAGAATGATATCCCAGGCGCCGCTTTCGGTCATGGGGTCGGGATAAGCCCGGCGCAGAAATCCGTTTTCCTCAAGTTCCTTGAAACTGGCGGGAAATCGTCCGGGGTTTTTCCGCGTGAAAACCCGGACCGCCTCAACATATTGACGGCCCCGAAAGATCAGTTCTTCTTCCTTTTCCCTCTGGATCTGAGTTTGCCATACGGGCACGGCGACAAGAAGACCGATCGAAAGGACAAAGACGACCATCATCAGCATGATCAGCATGTAGCCGTCCGGCGCGGATTTCACCATGTGTTGTAAAGCGTCCCATTCAGGCCGGTGCGCTCTGAACCCGATTTGACGTCCCATATGCCCGGAAGGGGAGATGCGGCCGGCTCATCCGGCGCGGGGAAATAGGGGATAGGGATCCAGGTGTCGGCGGACTGGGTGATCGGATCGACGGGGATGGTTCTCAAGTATCCGTCTTCGACCAGTGTGTTGAGGGACGGGGGGTAGCGGCCCTTGTCCTGATAATACTGGTCAAGGAGCTTTCTCATAATGAATAGGTTTTCCTTCAGAACGGCCTCGCGCGCCCGCTGAGTGGCTGTTCGATATTGCGGAAGTCCGAGGCCGACAAGGATGCCGATCAGGGCGAAGACGACAATCAACTCGATGAGGGTGAACCCCGGAGAGGCGTGCCATTTGCAAAATCGGCGGATCATTGGGTCACCACTCCCTGTATCGACTGCCGTCCAAAGCCTTGGCCGTGCTTCGGGTATAGACATCGAAGACGTTTTCGCCTCCCCAGGAATCGGAACCCGGATCGTCCTGGAAGGAGCGAAGCCCCCAGTCCGGGGATTCCGTCATGGGGTCGCGGGGAATCCGGCGAAGGAAACGAAAGATTTTTTTTTCGCTGGAAGCGCCTTCGGATTTATCGACGATTTCGACACCTTCGACCAGGGTTTTCAGGTCGGGAGGATAGCCCTCGCTGTCGGCTTCGACGGAGAACAGGTTTTCGTCGGCCATATTTTTGTAGACATCGATGGCTTCGCGGAGAATCCTCAGGTTCCGTCTCAATTCGATCTCTTTTTCCCTTTGGATCGCGGTCCGGGCCAACGGCACGGCGGCCCCGGCCAGAACGGCCACAATGGAAAGCGTGACGAGCATCTCCACCAGGGTGAAGCCGCCGCGCCCTTTTAAGATTCCCGCTGTTTTCCGCGGTGTTGTCATCACCTCGCCGGGGATCAGAATCTGTTCCTGTTGTGCCGACGGGGAGGGCGGTTCGAATCCCGCTGCTGTCCGGAATAGGTGTTTCCGGACGATGGCGTCGATTCCCCGTCGGAAGATTCCGATTCTTCGAGTGCCTTCTTGCTCACGCGGACCTTGTTGTCGTCGTCGATACTGATCACTTTGACGGTCAGCATCTGTCCCATTTTGATGTGGTCCCGGATGCTGTTGATCCGGTAATTGGCGACCTCGGAAATATGGAGAAGTCCGTAAATATTGGGCAGGATTTCAACGAAAGCGCCGTAATCCTCCAGACGGACGACTTTTCCCGTGTAGGTTTTTCCGACTTCGGCCTCGATCGTGATCTCGTGGATCATCTCCTTGGCTCTCTCGGCCGCTTCCACATCGGTTGAGGCGATGATGATTTTTCCGTTCTCCTCGACATCGATCTTGACGCCCGTCGCCGCCGTGATTCTCTTGATGACTTTGCCGGCCGGACCGATGACGTCTCCGACTTTCTCGGGATTGATGAAGAGCGTCAGGATCCTCGGCGCGTAAATGGAGATTTCGGGACGCGGCTGGGCGATCGCGGCCTTCATTTTGTTCAGAATCTCGATCCGGGCGTTCCGGGCCTGCTCAAGAGCTTCGCTGAGGATCTGACGCGTCACATGGGAAATCTTCAGATCCATCTGAATGGCGGTGATGCCTTTTTCGCTGCCGATGACCTTGAAGTCCATATCTCCGAAATGATCCTCGACACCGGCGATATCCGTCAGAACGGCGTATCGATCGCCGTCCTTGACGAGACCCATGGCGATTCCGGACACGACCCGTGTCAGGGGAACTCCGGCGTCCATCAGGGCCAGGGCGCCGGCGCAGGCCGTCGCCATGGAGGAGGAGCCGTTCGATTCCAGGATGTCGGCGACGATGCGGACGGTATAGGGAAACGCCTCGGAATCGGGAATGCCGGGCACAAGGCCTTTTTCGGCCAGGGCTCCATGGCCGATCTCGCGGCGGCCCGGACCCCGGAGAAAACCCACTTCGCCGACGCAGAAAGGCATGAAATTGTAATGGAGCATGAACCGTTTTTCCGATTCCGCGCCGATTCCGTCGAGCCTCTGGATGTCGCTCACCGTCCCCAGGGTGACGGTCGCCTGGCATTGGGTTTCCCCGCGGGTAAAAAGAGCCGAACCGTGGGTTCTCGGAAGAAACCCGACCTCGATCTTGATGGGCCGGATTTCGTCGAATCGCCGGCCGTCGGTCCGGGCCCGATTGTTCAGGATGAACTCGCGGGCCAGGCGCTCCTGGAGAATATAGAAATGCCGCTGCACGTGGGCGATCTCTTTTTCATTTCCTTCCGGAACCCGGTCGACCAGGAACTGCCGGATCTTGACGACGGCCTGTTCGCCGGCCTTCTTATTGGGAATTTGAAGGGCTTTGAGAAGCGCGTCACCGATTTCCTCTTTCAGGCGGGTCAGAAGATCTTCATCGGTTTCGGCAGGGGTGAATTCGCGTTTTTGGATGCCGGACCGGGCGTAGGCGTCCTTTTGGGCCTGGACGATCCGCTTGATCTGTTCCATGGCCAGGTCGATGGCTTCGATGACCGTGTTCTCGTCGACTTCGACGGCGGCGGCCTCGATCATCACGACGCCGTGTTCGGTGCCGACGACAACCATATTGAGGAGGCTGCCCTCGAGTTCGGAGGTCTTGGGATTGATCACAAACCGGCCGTCGACGAGGCCGATCTTGACGGCGCCGATGGGCGTCGTGAACGGAATGTCGGAAAAATAAAGGGCGGCCGAAGCCCCGATGATCCCCAGGGTATCCGGGTCATTTTCCAAATCGGCGGAAAGAAGAAGTCCGACGACCTGAGTGTCAAAAAAGTAGCCCTCGGGGAAAAGGCTGCGGACCGGACGGTCGATCATACGGGCGATGAGGATTTCCCTTTCCGTCATCCGGCCTTCGCGTTTGAAAAAGCCGCCGGGGATTTTGCCTGCGGCGTAGGTGTTCTCGCGGTAGTCGATGATCAGGGGAAGGAACGGCTTGGTTTCCTTCATGTCTTTTTTGGATGTCGCCGTCACAAGCATGACGGTATCCCCGTATCGGATCAGGGCGGATCCATCGGCTTGGCGCGCCACCTTGCCGATATCGATGGATAGGGTGCGTCCTTGGATATCAAGACTAATGCTGTTGGACATTTTTTTCCTCGACCCGGACTACTTTCTGAGGCCCAGGCGTTTGATGGTTTTTTCGTAGCGGCCGACGTCTTTCTTCTTGAGATACTCAAGAAGACGTTTCCGCTGTCCGACAAGTTTCAACAGCCCGGTTCGGGAGTGGTGGTCTTTCTTGTGGGTGTTGAAATGTCCGATGAGCAGATTGATGCGTTCCGTCATCAGGGCGATTTGAACCTCGGGCGAACCCGAATCGGTCGCATGGACCTGGCTCTCCCGGATAATACGGGTTTTGTTTTCTGTGTCTAGCACTCGATGTGTCTCCTTATGGTTTTCCGCTACATCATATCCCAAAACGGGCGGAAATGTAAATGTCTTGTTATCAGGAAGTCAGGGCTTTTTTTCTGTCCAGAAGATGGCGGGCGTAACGGGACCTCCATCCTCCCTGGGATGTCTTGAGTTCAGCCAGGCGGGTCTCTATGTCCTTAAGGGTCAAGTCTTTGACTTTCTTTCTGCGGGGTTCTTTTTCAGCGGCTGTTTCTTTCTTGGCGTCGTCTGCCATTTTACGTTCCTTTCGGGATTATATCCAGACAATTTCAGCCGACATCTTAACAGATTTTCCCGATTCATGCAACGCCCGGATCTTGCACGAATGCCGCAATTTCGATATAGTCTAACGGCCGTGTATGTATTGTATACCTTTTTTCTCTTTGTCGCGTTGGCTCTGTATTGTCCCTACTATGCCGTTCGTATGAAAATCCTGAGGCGGGAGCGTCTCTATCTGAAGGAGCGCCTGGGCTTCGATCCGATATCCCGGGATCCGGCCAGACCCGGCATATGGATTCATGCCGTCAGTGTCGGGGAGGTCCTCTCCGTTCAAAACTTCGTGGAGCGGCTTCGGGCGCGCCATCCCGAATGGGACATCTTCGTTTCGACCCACACCAATTCCGGGATGCGCATCGCCCGGGAAAAGCTGGTTTCCGCGGACAAAATCTTTTTCGTTCCCCTGGACATTCCCTGGGTCGTCAGACGGATCTTCCGGGCCGTCGATCCCCGCGTCCTCGTTCTGGCCGAATCGGAATTCTGGCCGAATCTTCTCCGCGAAGCGGCTCGGCGGGGAACACGCGTTCTCGTCGTCAACGGCCGCATCTCGAAAAATTCTCATAAGAATTACAGCAAAATCCGGCCGCTGATCCGGAAAATATTCCGAAATGTCGACCGGTTTCTGGTCCAGACCGACCTCGACCGAATCCGGCTCGAGGAACTGGGAGTTCCCGGGGACAAAATCGGTGTGGCCGGTAATCTCAAGTCGGAAGTCCACATCGCGCCTCTGGCGCCCGATCAGCGCGCATTTCTGCGTGAAAGCCTGGGCATTCCGGAACATGGCCGTGTCGTCGTCGCCGGAAGCACCCGTAAAGGCGAAGAGGAGATCATTCTAAGAGCCTTCCGGACCGAACGACGTCCGGACGGCCTTCTCCGTTTGATTTTGGCGCCGCGCCAAATCGAGAGAGCCGGGGAATTGGCCAAAGCGGCCCGGGAAGACGGATTGACGGCATTCTGCCGAACCGAAATGCTTCAAGATCGTCTTCCGGCCCGCGCTTGGGATGTCCTGATCCTGGATACGCTCGGAGAATTGGCCCGGTTCTACGCCCTGTCGGATTCCGCGTTTGTCGGCGGAAGCCTGGTGGAGTGGGGCGGACACAATATTCTGGAACCCGCATTCCATGCCAAGCCGGTTTATTTCGGTCCGCACATGGGCAATTTCGCCCATTTGGCGGAATGTTTCCTGAAGGGCGGCGGAGCCAGGGTGGTTCGAAACGAGGAGGACTTGTCCGCCATGTTCCGATCGGCGGGAAGTCCGAATTCCGCCGAGATGGGCGGGCGGGCCAGAGCGTGTTTGGACGCTTTGCCCGGGGCCACGGACAGAACGATCGGCGACGTCGAAAGGCTCGTCAACGGTTTTGCGGATCACACCCACCGGACATGACCCGTTCTATTCAACCCGCGCGCGCGACATCCAAGTGCTTTGCCGCTTTCCTCGTTTTTGCCGTTTTGCCGGTTTTGATCCCGGTCGAGGCGCTTCGTGCCGAAGACTTTCGGGCTGCCGATACCCTGGGACGGGATTATTTGAAGCAGATCGGAAGGGACCTGGGTGCCGTGGCTCAATCCCCGCTGAAGTGGAAGGGGAGGGATCTCGCATTTTTCGGCGCCGCAGCCGGTGCCGGAATTTTCCTATTCTCCGTCGACGAGGATATCCGGATAGCGGTCCATAATAACCGGACCTCGGGAACGAAGGATGCCGCCGCCTTTTTTGATCATTTCGGCGATGGTGCGGTGCTTACGGCGCTCATGGCCGGAGTTTACACCACCGGGCTGATCGCGGACAAACCGGGCTGGCGGCGGACCGCGCTTCTCGGTTTTGAGAGTTATGTCATTTCCAGCCTGTTTACCACAGGCATCAAGACGATTGCCGGGCGGTCACGTCCTCCGGCGGAGGAAGGACATCTGCGTTTCCGTCCGTTTTCCACGGCTTCCCGCCGAACCTCTTTTCCTTCGGGGCATACGTCGGCGGCCTGGGCTGTCGCGGCAGCCGTGGCCGATGGATCGGAAAGTCCTGTTGTCGATGTGATCTGTTATTCGACGGCCGCGATGGTTTCCCTGGCCCGCATCCATAAGGACAAGCATTGGGCTTCGGACGTTTTTTTCGGAGCTGTTTTGGGTTATGCATCGGCGAAAATGATAGGCCGCAGGAATCGGGCGGGAGATGGGACCGAGACGTCCGCCGGACTGACTCTTGTTGCGGGGAGCCCCGCATTTTTCTTTTCTTTAAGTTTTTAGAAATGATATCCGAACTTAAGCCCGGCCCAAAACGGCTCCAAGCCCCACCCGATACCGTCCGTCAATAACAGAGCGGCCTCGAAGGCAAAAGTGAATCCATCGCGGCTCAAATACTGCATTCCGAAAGGTACATAGAGGCCTGGATTCCACTCCCCCCCACCGAACAGTTTGAGTTCAGGCAGGAACGTCACTTTGACTCCCAGATAAGGACTCCAGTTGGATTGACTCAAGTGGATCTTGACTCCGGAATAAAGTCCGACCAACCCGGCTCCGGCTTCGAAATTGATTGCGGGAGTGAGGAAATAATCGACTTGGGCGGAACAAATCAAGGTTGGGCCGCCCAACTGAATCCCGACTCCTAATCGGCGGTTCACCCGGGGATTGCCGGATGTGTTTTCAAGGGCGATCAGAGGAAAAGCGAAAAAGAGAAAGACGGCCATCAAAAAAATGCTCAGATGTTTTTTCATAGTCCGCGCATCATACGCAAAGGAGCCCCATGGGTCAAGACAAATCCTTTAAGAAAATGGTATGGTCATCTGACGGGTTGTTCGCTATACTGTTTCATCCGTGCCGTGCAAACGGCGCATTATGGGAGGAAACGATGATCGACACGGATGTCTCGAACAAAACCGGATATTTCCGGAAGCGAAGACGATCCCGGATTTTTCTCGGATTGGGTTTTCTCATCGCCATCCTTGTTTTGCCGGGAACACCCGCACCGCGAGATACTCATGTTTTGACGACGCTTTCGGGTGTTGCCGTGGAAGCTTCGGCCCGCGCTTTTGTGCAGGGCGAGGCCGTGGTGTTCACCGTCCGGGAGGCTCCCGAGAAAACACGCATCGTTGTTTCTTTTCTCGATAAAACGCTGGAACTGAACAAACCCGCAACGGAAAAAACCATCGGCTTTCTGGGCATCGATCTTGCGGCGAAACCCGGAATTTATCCCTGGACGATCAGGACCGAGAATGAATCGGGGCATTGGGAAGAGACCCGGATGGGGGTCATGGTGGAAGCCGGGAATTTTTCCGTTCGGCGACTCCGCGTGGCCCAGGAATTTGTGACGCCGCCGGCCTCGGTTCAGGAGAGAATCCGCCGGGAAGCCGATCTTCTGGCCGCCATCTATTCCATGCCGTCTCCCGTCTGGATGGGCGACGGCGCCTTTATTCTCCCTCATGGCGGGAGGTCGGCCGACAATTTCGGCGAACGACGCATTTTCAACGACGTTCCCCGTTCGCCTCATACGGGTCTGGACATTGCGGCTCCGATGGGGGATCCGGTCCGGGCCTCGAATGCCGGCCGTGTCGTCATGGCCAGCAATCTCTATTTTTCCGGAAAGACCGTCATCATCGATCATGGTCTGGGCGTCTTCAGCCTCTACTGCCATTTCTCAAAGCTTCTGGTCAAGCGGACGCAGATGGTCGCCAAAGGAGAAGCCATCGGCCTGATCGGCTCGACCGGGCGTTCGACCGGCCCGCATCTTCACTGGGGTTTTCGCATTTATGACAGCCGCGTCGATCCCATTTCCATGACGGCGTTGCCTTTGGACTGACCGGCGGCTTTCCGAATGTTATCCAAAATTCAGGTGGTCCAATGAAAAAGAAGGCGTCCTCTCAATTGACATCGATGCCCGATGCGATCCGGGCGGCCTATCGGTCCGGCCAGGAAGACGAGGCCCTCGAGCCCATGGTTCTCGTGGATGAGACCGGCGAGCCCGCCGGCCGCATCCGATCCGGCGATGCCGTGATTTTCTACGATGTCCGCGGCGAGCGGGAGGTCGAGCTCACCCGCTGTCTGACCGAGCCGGATTTTCTGCATTTTCCCGTCGTTCCGGGCCTGAATCCGGATTTCGTCACGTTGATCGAATATGCCTCCGGCTTGAACGTTCAGGTGGCCTTTCCTCCTCTGGAAAGACTCAAGAACACCCTGTCCGAAGCTTTGGGATCGGGAGGATTCCGCGTCCTCAAGGTGGCCGAATCCGAAAAAGCCATTCATGTCGATTATTTTTTCAATGGGAGAAATGAGGACCGCCGGCCATGGGAAGAGCGCCTTGTCGTGGATTCTCCCGCCGTCGAAGATTATTCCACAACGCCGGCCATGAGCGCCGACGCGGTGGCCGTGGCCGCCGTCCGCGCCCTCGAAGGAACCGGAAATCGGGTTGTCATCGCCAATCTGGCCAATGTCGATGTCGTCGGGCATATCGAGAACAAATCGTCCGTCGTCGCGGCCGTCGAAGCTGTGGATATCGCGCTGGGGCGCATCGTCGAAGGCGCGCGCCGGGCCGGGGCCGCGCTTGTCGTCACGGCCGATCACGGAACGGTGGAGGAATGGTTCTACCCCGACGGGACGCCCAATACCGGGCATACCGCCAACCCCGTGCCTTTCATTCTGGCCGATTTTTCCGCGGCGGCGGCCGGTTCATCCTCCGGCGCTCTGATGAAAACCGGCGAGCTGGCCGACGTGGCTCCGACCGTTCTTCAACTGGCCGGATTTCCGGTTCCGGTCGAAATGACCGGAAAAAGCCTCATTGACGAAAGGGATGCGGCGCCGTGCGATCGGATTTTGCTTCTTATCTTGGACGGTTGGGGCCTTCGGGCAGAGGCTTGGGGCAATCTTATCGGAGAGGCCTCGACGCCTCACTTTGACAGCCTTTCGACCGGCTATCCCATGGCCCTTCTCACGGCTCATGGCGAGGCGGTGGGCATGCCGCCGGGTTCCGTTGGAAACTCCGAGGCCGGCCATCTCCATATGGGCGCCGGCCGGCGCGTCCCCCTCGACCGAGTGAGGATTGACCAGGCCATTGAGGACGGAAGTTTCGGCCGCAATGCCGTCCTGCTGGACGTCATGCGCCGCGCCATGGGGGCCGGACGAACGCTTCATCTCATGGGAATTGTTTCCCATTACAGTTCTCACGGCACCCTCAACCACCTGTTTGCCTTGATGAGAATGGCCCGTAACGTTGGGCTTTCCAACATCGAAATCCACGCCTTTATCGGCCGGCGGGGTGAAAGACCGGAAAGCGGCGCCGTCTATGTCGAGAGCGTTGAGGAAATGTGCCGGGAGCTCGGCGCGGGCCGGGTGGCCACCGTCATGGGGCGGTTCTGGTCGCTCGACCGCGAGGAGCACTGGGACAGAATCGAGAAAACATACGGAGCGTTGGTTCGCGGAATCGGCACCCCTGTGGCGGTACCGAAAAAGTCAGAATGATGTCGAGGAACTTTTTTCAGGTCGGGACGTATCTTTTATTCAGGAGTCATCAGAATCGCGCATGAGCATCGAAATCCGGGACGTCCACTTCAGTTACGGGAAGGTCAAGGCCCTCGACGGTGTCAACCTGAGCCTGGACGGGGGGGCGGCGGGACTCCTGGGGCCGAACGGAGCCGGAAAAAGCACGCTCCTCCGTATTCTTCTCGGTTTTTTGAAACCGGAAAGGGGGGAAGGGAAAGTTCTCGGTTACGACATCCTCAAGGATCAGGACTCCATTCGCCGGGCCATCGGCTATATGCCCGAAGATGACTGTTTCGTGGCCGGACTGGATGCCGTATCCTTCACGGCCTATTTCGGCGAGCTTTCGGGGATGCCTCGGGCCGAGGCCATGAAGCGGGCGCATGAGGTTCTCTTTTATGTCGGACTCGGGGAATCCCGCTACCGGCTTCTCGACACCTATTCCGCAGGCATGAAACAACGCCTCAAGCTGGCCCAGGCTCTTGTCCATGATCCCAAACTTCTTTTTCTCGACGAACCGACCACGAACCTCGATCCCCACGGCCGCCGGGACATTCTCGAGCTCATTCGGGATATCGCTTCCGACAAGGACATCCAGGTTCTCGTTTCGTCCCATATCCTGTCGGACATCGAGACGGTTTGTTCTTCCGTAGTGATTCTCAACAGAGGTGCCGTGGCCGCCCAGGGCCGGATGAAGGACCTCAAATCCGTCCGCTACAGCCTCTTTGAAATCCGGATCAAAGGCGACCGAAGCGCCTTCGCCGCGGCGCTTGAACCCACGGGATGCCGCATCGAGGAGACGCCTGACGGTCTGATGAGGCTCTACATGCCCCCGGAGCGGGATGCGAATGATGTCTTTCGGGCCGCTGTGGAGGCCCAGGTCCAAATCCGCCATTTCATCAAGAGCCGCACGTCTCTCGAAGACCTGTTCGCCGGCGTTGTGGGGGTCGACTGATGGCCACGGTCAGGGATAAGGGCTATCATCACTGGGACGGGCGGCTCGAGGAACTCCGATTCCCCTGGTGGCCGGTCATGCGGAACGGCATCCGGTTGTCGTTTCAGAGAAAGCATTTCAAATTCCTGGTCGCCTTTTCCTACCTGCCCGCGTTTTTCTTTCTGGTCGGCATCTACATCAGCGAACGGCTGGAAGATTTCCGGTTCATGGCTCAGGGTTCCGAGACCTTCCTGGCCATCAACCCGAAATACTTCCAGACCTATTTCACGGCGGATTTCGTGCTCTTCATGTTGATCATGATCCTCGTTTTCGCCGGAGCGGGCCTCATCGCCGACGACATGAAACACAATGCGCTGCAGCTCTATTTCTCCCGGCCGCTTCGGAAGCGCGACTACCTGTTCGGAAAAGCGGCCGTCGTCTTCTTTTTCGTTCTGGCCCTGACGTTTGTCCCGGGCATGATTCTGCTCTTTATGAAACTCGTCTTTTCGGGGAGTTTCGCCCTTCTGGTTCAGTCTCCCTGGCTTCCTCTCTCCATCATGGCCTGTTCCGTTCTCTACGCGGTTGTTTTCGCCTCCTATACGCTTCTTCTTTCGGCGCTCAGCCGAAACCGCAGATATGTCACAATCCTCATATTCGCCGTTTATTTGTTCTCGGATATCCTCTTCGGCATCTTTTACGGGACATTTCGGAATCCTCATTTCGCTCTTCTGTCCCTCAAGGCCAATCTCCAGCAGGCGGGAGCGGCGATTTTCGGACAGTCGACGCCCTTCGCTTTTCCCTGGCCGCTGTCTTTGCTGGTTCTGGCCGGAATCTGCGTTCTTGCGGTTGCCGTTCTTTTGCGCCGGGTTCGGGAAGTCGAGGTTGTCCGATGACGGCCGTCATCCGCACGAACAGCCTGTCACGGTGGTACGGAAACGTCCTCGGTTTGAATGACGTCAGCCTGGACATTGAGCCGGGAATTACGGGTCTTCTCGGACCCAACGGTGCGGGAAAATCGACATTCATGAAACTGGTCACGGGGCAAATGAAACCGAGCTCAGGCCGTGCGTCCGTTTTCGGGGAGCGGGTCTGGAACAACCCTCCGATTTTCCGCCGCATCGGATTCTGCCCGGAACAGGATGCCTTCCATGAAGGCTTGACCGGTTGGGAATTCGTCAAAGGCCTTCTGGATCTCCAGGGTTTTTCGAGCCGGGAGGCGGCCGATCGGGCCACCCGGGCTCTTGAATTCGTCGAGATGATGTCCGACAAGGACAGGCGGATCCGGAGCTACAGCCGCGGCATGCGCCAGCGGGTGAAGATCGCTCAGTCTCTCGCTCACGATCCCGACCTCCTGATCCTGGACGAACCTCTGAACGGACTCGATCCGCTGGGCAAGAGGAAGATCATCCGCCTGATCAAGGATTTTCCGAAGGCCGGGCGGACCGTCTTGGTTTCGAGCCATGTCCTTCCCGAAATCGAGGCCATGACCTCGAGGATCGTTCTCATTCATCAAGGCCGGATTTTGGCCGAGGGCGATATCCACTATATCCGCGATCTCATTGAAGCCCATCCTCATGTCATATCCGTGGAATGCAGCGATCCCCGGCGCCTGGCCGGGATTCTCGTCCGTGAGGTAGATATCACCCGCCTCCAGTTCGGCACCGACGGCCGAACCGTCGTTTTCGAGACGCATGCCCGGGACAAGGTCTTTTCCCGCCTCCCGCGTCTGTTCGTCGAAAACGGCATCGCCGTCGAGTCCATCACGTCTCCCGACGACAATCTCCAGTCGGTCTTCGATTATCTGGTGGGAAAATGAGTCGAACGTTTCGTTCCGTCTTCGGTTTTTACCTGCTGCCGGCCGTTCGGGCCCCGCGGGCCAGAGCCTTTGCCCTGCTGACCTTCCTCCCCGCAGTACTGGCCGTGGTCTTCCGCTTGAGTTTCCCAACCCGCTCGGTCGAGGTCCTGGGTGTTTTTTCCGACATCCTGGTCGTTTTCTATCTCCAGTTCCTTTTGATCATCCTGGCGCTTTTTTACGGGACATCGGTCTGTTCCGAAGAAATCGAGGGAAAGACGCTGGTGTATCTGACGACGCGTCCTCTATCCAAATCCGGCATCATCCTGGGAAAAACCGCCGCTTATGCGCTTTTATCCGCGGCCATTGTCCTGATCAGCCTGGCGTTGTCTTTCTTTGTCATGAATGCCGGGCGCCTTTCGGCCGGGGAGGCGGCGGGGATATACCTGAGATACGGCGGTGTCCTCCTCCTGGGAATTGCGGCTTATACGGCTTTTTTCGCTTTTCTGGGCGTCCTCTTGAGGAAAGCGGTCATTATCGGCCTGGCCTTCGGTTTCGGCTGGGAATCGATTCTTCAATATTTCCCGGGTTCGACCCAGCGATTCTCGATCGCCCATTACCTCAAATCGCTCCTGCCATTCACCCCCAAGGCCCAGGGCTTTTCGCTTCTGACGTTCCGCCTGGAACCCACATCGGACGGGATGTCCCTGGTCGCTCTTGTTCTGATCACCGCCGTCTTTCTGGCCCTGGCCTGCCTGGTTTTCCGTTTCAAGGAATACATCTCCGAAGAATAGACCGATTAAGGAGGACTCATGAGATTATCGAAAATCATGGCTGCGGGCCTCTGCGGCGCGATGCTGGTTCTGGCCGCGGGTCAGGTTCAGGGTGCGATCTACGTTTCGAAGGCTCAGGGCAGCAATCAGAATTCGGGGGCCAAGGAGAGCCCGGTCCAGGAAATCGACAGGGCCATCGCTCTGGCCAAGCCGGGTGATGAGATTTTCATCGCCGGGGGCGTCTATTCCGGGACGTTCGGCATCGGATTCCTGGAGAGCGACAAACCGCTGAAAATCTACGGCAGCTACGACGAAGGTTTTTCAAAACGGGATATCGTCAATACGCCGACCGTTTTTCAGCCGGATAATTCCGCCGGGGGAAAGGCCCGCAAGGCCTTTCTCAAATTCACCAAGGCCGTCGACGGCTCGGTCGTGGACGGCCTGGTCTTCGACATGGGATTCCGCAATGCCTACAGTCCGAAAGAAGGCGTCGTGAAGGGTTTGGGGACGGAAGGCCGTCTGCTCCGATCCACGGAAAAACCGGCAACGGGAAACAGCACGGTCGAGGAGCCCATCATTCAGGTTGTGAGCGCCGCCCAGGGAGGGGACATCACGATCCAGAACTGCGTGTTCGTCAACGGGGCCAGCTTCGGCATCCAGGGCGGCCATCGCTCGGGCACATTCCGGATTCTCAACAACGTGTTCGTGGCCAACCGGATGGCGGCCGTTGAAATTTTCGGCACGTGCGCGAGCACCGGCGGACCCGGAACGATGTCCAACTGCGGGAAAGTGGAAATCGCCTACAACACCATTCTTTTCACCTGGAGCCGCCTGAAAGATCTTCGGGATATGGGCTACGGCATCCGCGTGATGACCAAGGCCGAATACCACATCCACCACAATATCATCGGCGGATCCGTCCTGGCCGGCATCGACCACACACGTTTCAACAAAGACGAATGGCTGAAGATCGAGGACAACATCTTTTTCGTCAACAAGCAGGCCGACCTGGAGTACAGTCCGGCCAGCAACACCAAGCTCAATCTGGCCGTCGAGCAATTCGGCGATCTGATGTTTGCCTCGGTCAAGGGGAATAAGAGAGAAATCCCCGCAAAAATAGCCGTGAACGCCGATTATCTTGAGGGTTTCCTGAACGCCGGCTATACGGAACAGGTCGATTTCAATCCCGATTCCCCGGCCAACCTCTGGCGCGAGGCCATGGGGCTGAACAAGCAGGGCAAAATCACTTCCCAAGCCTCGATGTTCATGAACCGGTATCCCTGGAAGGAAACCCTTAAACTGTTCGGCGCCGTCAAAGGATACGGGGCTCAGCCGTTTTAATGTTTAGAAATCGTATTCGTCGTCGTCTTTAGGAGCGGTCAGGGCGCCGACTTTTTCCTGGGCCGACTTGCTGAGCTTGTCCATGAGCTCATCGGGAATGGCGGCGGCGATCCTGATGAAGTCGGCTCCCGAGCTGATTTCGATGGCATTCAGAAGCTCGGGGATTCCGGGCTCCGCGGAGGCGCCCATCCCGATCATGGCCTTGAAACCGCCGAGCATGTCGGCCAGTTGCCTGTTCTGGTCGGCCGTTCCGCCCATGGCCTTGATTTCGGCGTTCATGGCCTTGTTCTGATAATCGAAATGCAGGCTGAGGGACTTGATGCCCTCGAGAGAGGCCAGCATGGGGTTGCCCTCTGTCGCGTCTTCCATGGCCTCTGCCGGAATGAGGAATGCGCTCCAGAGAAGAGCGTTTTTGTTCACGGTTTTGATGACGGCTGTGAGCTCGGCGTTTTTCGAGAGAGATTCGGCTTTTTTCCTGGAGACGTCGATCACGGACTTGACGCCGGATTCGCTGCCGATCACAATGTGGTTTTCATCAAGAATAGCGCCGAAGGCCGGCTTCCCGTCGCCTTCCTTTTCAGTCCAGGAGTAGAGGGCGATGCCTTCATAAGATGTTTCCCGGAGTTCCGCAACTTCTTCACGGAGTTTGCTTAGGATCTTGTCCCGGTCGAACCTCATGTCGATGACGGCGGCCCCTTCCATGTCATCGGCGGACAGGGGGCCCATCACGGCAAAAGCAAGGGCGAAAATGTCCTCCTTGGGATCGATGCCGGTCATGGCGACGAATTCCGCGTATTTATCGGCGGCATCGTCTTCGATCAGGGCTTTGCGGACGACATCCAGGGCCATGCCCCGATGGATGTCGGCAACGACAACGCCCTGGGATTCCCGGGGCAGAAGATTGAGCAGGGCTTCGGCGCGGGCCGGGCCGGCTTCGGGTCCGACGGCTTTTTTACAGGCGATCGGTCCGGTGAAGGCCAAAAAAACCACAAGGGCGATAAGAATGCTTTTTTTCATAGGATCTCCTTCCGAATTTAGGATCGACACTGGAATATACGAAAATTCATCCCACAGTGTTTCCTGTCAATCCAATATATCGGAAAAAACAGGTTGATTTCAAGCCGGAGTTCGTTTTAAGGTGGTATCTTGAATTCCGGCTTGGAGGTAAACGCATGGTGACACATCACTCATGGATCCGCAAAACGGCCGTGGCCGGCCTGGTTTTTTCAATGGCCTTCGCCGGAGCCGCGGCCCAGGAAAAACCCCTGGCGGGGGAGGCCCTCATTCGGGCTCTGGTCCAGGAAGTTTCCGGAGAAATCGCCTACCGTTACACGGACGGAATCTCGAAGTTCGACCGCGTCCAGGCTTCCGAAGGCTGGCGTGCGGCCGCCGAATGGATCCGGGATGAATTGGCGTCACTCGGCTATGCCGACGTCGAGATCGAAGGCTGGCCTTCGGATGGGACGATCCGCTACGGATCCTACCGGAGCGTCATCGGGTGGCGTGTTCAAAAAGCCGAATTATGGCTGGTGTCTCCACGGCGGGAGCGACTGTGTTCGTTCGAAGAAATTCCTCTGACCCTGGTCAAGCATTCGAATGCCGCCGACGTCGAAGCCGAACTGATCGATGTCGGAACGGGAATCGGCGAGGAATCCTATCGAGGCCGGGATGTCCGCGGGAAAGTCGTCCTGGCCACGGCGGCCACGGCCCAGGTCATGCAGGAAGCCGTGGTCAAACGCGGCGCTCTCGGTGTTTTGACATACTTTCCCTTGGAAGTCCGGCCGGGTTTCCCCAACATGATCCGCTACACCGCCCTCTGGCCGCGTTGGGAAGACCGCGAATCGATGGGCTTCGGATTCAATATCACCAAACTCCAGGGCGCCGTGCTCAAGCGCATGCTGGAGGAAGGTCAAAAAGTCATCGTCAGGGCGGATGTCGACGCCGAGTACGTCAAAACGAAACTCGAAACCCTGACGGCTTCTTTTCCCGGAACGGAAAAACCGGAGGAAGAAATCCTCATCGTCGGACACCTCTGCCACCCGATGCCGAGCGCCAACGACAACGCCAGCGGCAGCGGCGGCATGCTGGAGATGGCGAGGGCCCTGAAGCGGATGACGGAGGCCGGGCTTGTCGCGCCGCCGAAGCGGACCATCCGGTTTCTTTGGGTGCCCGAATTCAACGGCCTTATGCCCTATATCCTGGCCCATCTGGACCGGACAAAAAGAACCCTGGCCGCCGTCAATTGCGACATGATCGGAGAAGACCTCCATAAAACCGGGGGGACATTCGCCGTGTTCAGCACGCCCCATTCCAATCCCAGTTTTCTCAACGACGTCATGGGCAATTTCGCGGGACTTGTCGAAAGCCTGGACCTGACAAGCCTCAACGGCAGCCGCCACCCCTTCGTCTGGAAAGTCGCTCCTTACAGCGGCGGAAGCGATCATGTCGTTTTCAACGACGGGTCTCTCAAAGTTCCGTCCGTGATGCTGAATCACGGCGACACCTTCCACCACACAAGCCTCGACACCATGGACAAGGTCGATGCCACGCAGCTCCGTCGGGTCGCCGCCCTGACTCTGGGGGCCGCCTATTATATGGCCACGGCCGGGAGCGGAGAGGCCGAAGCCATGGCCCGGCTGACGGCCCGAAACGGTCTTGTCCGAATGGCCCGCGATTATTACGATGCCTTGGAAGACCTCTATGCGCCCGGCGACGCCGAAGCCCTCTATCGGGCTTACCGTCATGTTCTGAATGTCGTCTCCCATTCCGGAAAGCGGGAGAGCCGGGCGGTTCTCTCCGCCGCGGTCTTTATGGACGGGGGCGGGCCGTCCGCGCTGAAACCCTATACATCCCAGATTGAGGCGCTTCAACTGGCTTTTCCCAAAGAAGCTCATACGATCTATCGAGCCCTCTGCGCCCGGGCCGGCCTACCGCCCCGGGCTCTGGCCATGACCGATACGGAGCGCCGTCTGTCGCGCCTTGTTCCTGTTCGTGCCGAGACCTTCATCGGACCCTTGCAGATGGATTTTCTGATCGAAAAGGCGGGTCCGGAGGCTGCCGCACAGGTCCGCGTCCGGGGAAATTCCGCCTACGAGGCCCTCAATCATGTCGACGGCCGGATGAGCGTCCACGACATCGCCCAGGCTGTTTCGGCGTCTTACGGCCCCTTGGAGACTCAGGATGTCCACGACTTTTTCACGGTTCTGGAGAAGGCCGGGCTGATTGTTCTCAAAAAAAAATAAAACTGCGGGAGTGAACATGGATGATAAACATTTCCTGAAGCTTGTCGGAAATCGCCGGAGCATCCGCAGATATCTTCCGGATCCCGTGGACCGGGACAAGATTTTCACGTGTCTCGAGGCGGCCCGCCTGGCTCCTTCCGCCGACAATGTCCAGCCCTGGAGATTTCTGGTCGTGGACGACCCGGAGACCAAGGATCGGGTGGCCAAAGCCGCGTTTTCCGGAGTTTATGCCATTTCGAAGTTTTCCGCCCAGGCTCCCGTTCTGGTCGTCCTTCTGGCCCGGCCGGATCTCTTCGCCAATAAAATCGCCAAGTGGATCCAGGGAACCCAGTTCTACCTCCTGGACATGGGAATCGCGGGCGAACATTTTGTTCTTCAGGCCGAGGAGCTGGGCCTTTCGACGTGCTGGATCGGCTGGTTCAACGCCTCAGGCGTCGCCAAGGTCCTGGACATTCCGAAAAAATACAAGCCTGTGGCCATGATGCCCCTGGGTTATGCAGCCAGCCGTCCTCCCAAGGATACAAAACGAAAGCCCATGGAGGAGATCGCCTGGTTCAATAGAGTGGAAGGGTAGAGGGCCGGCTTCGCGATGAGGCGCTCGGAAATGCTGATGTTCCTTCTCACCGTTCTGCTTGTCTATGGATCGGTCAACGCCTATCTTCTCCGCCGGGGCTGGCAGGCGTTTTCCGAAAGACCGGCTCTGCGAGGCGTTCTGATGGCAACGGCCGGAGTTCTCATCCTGGCTTATCCGTTGGGAAGGATTTTTGAGGGATCGGGTCGCCACGGTGCGGCTCTGCCTTTTCTGCTTATAGGTTCGCTTTATATAGCCCTGATGCTCTATCTCTTTTTTTTCACCCTGGGGATCGATCTTCTGAGGCTCGGCCATGCCCTCTTCCGCTGGTTTCCGGCCGCGATCGTTCGTCATCCGGGCAAGGCCGGTGAAATCGCCGGGTTTTTTGTCCTGGGAGCGGCCATTCTCATCGTGGCCGGCGGCGCGGTGAACGCCGCCCGACCGGCGGCTCGGACCCTGGATATCACCGTCGACAAGACGGCACCAGGAGTGGAATCTCTGAATATCGTTCTGGCTTCCGATATCCATCTCGGGCTGATCAACCGCTGCGGTCGGCTGTCCCGGCTTGTCGAAATCATCAACGGCCTGAATCCCGACATTTTGGTTCTTCCGGGCGACATCGTCGATGAAAGCGTTCCCGAGGATCAGGAAGAGCGGATGATCGATATCCTGCGGGCCGTTCGGGCGCCGCTCGGGATCTATGCGGTTCTCGGAAACCACGAATACTACAGCGGTTTGGAGAAAAGCCTGGATTATCTGGGCCGGGCGGGAGTGATCGTGCTTCAGGACGAGGCGGTTATCGTGGGGGGGGCTTTTGCCGTGATCGGACGCAAGGACCCCACGGCCGTCCGCATGGGGGACAAACGTCTTCCGATCGGCGAGATCCTGGAGACGTCCGGGATATCAACGGATCTCCCGCTCATTCTTCTCGACCATCAGCCGCTCCGCCTGGAAGAGGCGGAAGAGGCCGGAATCGATCTTCAGCTTTCCGGTCATACGCACGCCGGGCAGCTTTTTCCCCTGAGCCTTCTCAACAGAAGAATCTACGAACAATCCTGGGGATATCACAGGAGAGGGAAGACCCAGTTTTACATCTCGAGCGGTGCGGGAACCTGGGGTCCGCCGGTGCGAACCGGCAGCCGGTCCGAAGTTGTTGCAATCCGCGTGACATTCAAGAGCCCGGACTAAATCGAGGGGTGGGGGTGCGCCGGCTTCGAGTTTAGAAGTCGGGGTTCGGGATCCGGGCCGTGCGCGAAGGATCATCTCCCGGCTTGAGCGGCCGGATCAGGAAGGAATAGTCATAGGCCTTTTCCGTCAGGCGGTATTGCGGGTGGGTCCAGGCGCCCCAACTGTTGTCGCCGCCGACGCCCATCTGCTTGAAATCGATGTTCACGGATGTCAGGTTGCGGGGTTTGACGTCGGTCGTATGGCGGTTGACGACTTTCGAACGGTCGGCGTGTTGGCCGTCCGTCCTCTCGGGCGATTCGAAGTCCTCCATGATGTTGTGGTGGGCGCTCACGGAAAGTAGAGGGTGACCCTTGAAAAGCAGTCCCCATCCCTCGGCATCGGTGACGGCGACCCAGCGGACATCCGTCTTGTTGCCGTTTTCCTGAGGGCGGATATAGGGCCAATATTGATCGGCCACACGTCCGGAATAGAGCCCGACGAAAGCGCCCGTTTTGCGGTCTTCGTAATTCTCGTGCGGACCGCGTCCCAGCCAGGCCATGCGGTCGAACGATCGGGGCATGACGAGGTTCATGCCGAAACGGACGATTTCCGGAAGACCGTCGCGGGTCATTCGAAACCGGTTGTCCACCCGGATGTCGCCTGATCCGAATATCGTGTATACGGTTGTCATCAGAGCGACGGACTCGCCGGTTTCATCGATGAGATCGTAGGTTATGGCCGCCCGCGCCGCATCCGGCGACAGGAGTTCGACAATCGTGTCCCGGATGCGGCGGTTCTCTCCGGCCTTGCGCCACACGCGGCTTCGGACATGGAGGTTGCTACCGAAATCGTTGTCCGTCGGCGCCCGCCAGAAATTCGGAATGAAGCCCCGGTGGATGAATTCCACACCGTCATATTGAAAGCTTGTCATCATGGCCGCGTCCGTATAGAAGAAAACCGCGAAATCCTCGCCGGTGACAGCGAAGAGATCTTCGGTCCGGTGAAGGGAGATGGGAGGCATTGACGGAGTCGCGGCGGCCGGGACTCGGAAAAGAAACGGAAGTTCAAACTGGTCTTCCGCCGCGATCCAACCGGCCTCGATCAGACCCCGGGTTTCCTTGAGACGGGCCCGGAGATTCAGGAAATACTCCGTTCCCGGTTCCGGTTCAAAGTCCGGATAGGGGACATCGACCGATACGGAGCCTCCGGGCGGGGCGGACACATCGGACAGCATGCCGGCGGAGATGGTCCGGCCGTCCCCGGTCAATTCCCACTCGAATTGAAAATCCGACAGGTCGATGAAAGCGTACTTGTTCCGAATCGCAAAGTGTCCGGCGGACGGGTTCTCGGGAAGAAAGGCGATGTGCTGATAGACTTTTTTGACTTTGTGCAGAGCCGGCTTGATGCCCCGGTCGGGGTTGACGATGCCGTTGATGCAGAAGTTTCCGTCCGACGGGACATCCTCGGGTCCGAAGTCCCCGCCGTAGGCCCAGAATTTTTCTCCCTCCGGCGTTTCGGAAAGCAATCCCTGGTCCACCCAGTCCCAGATAAATCCTCCCTGGAGAGCGTCGTATTTCTCTATGACATCCCAGTAATCCTGGAGGTTGCCGACGCTGTTGCCCATGGCGTGGGCGTATTCGCACAGGATCAGAGGACGCGACGGTGATGTCAGGGCGTACTTTTCCAGGGCTTCGATGCGGGCATACATCGGACAGTAGATGTCCGTGTTGGGTTCGAGGAGCGCGCGTTCATACTGAACGGGCCGGGTCGGATCGACGCCTTTCAGATAATCATAGGCGGCATGGAAATTGACGCCGTTTCCGGCCTCGTTGCCCATGGACCAGATGATCACGGACGGCTGGTTCTTGTCCCGTTCGTACATATTGCGGATCCGGAACAGGTGGGCGTCTTTCCAGGAGGGGTCCTTGGCCGGGGATTTTTCCCCGTAACCCATGCCGTGGGATTCGATATTGGCCTCGTCGACAAGATAGAGCCCGTATGTGTTGCAGAGTTTGTACCACAACTCCGGTTGGGGGTAATGCGCCGTGCGGACGGCGTTGAGATTGTGGGTCTTCATGAGGCGGATGTCGCGGATCATCGTGTCTTCATCGACGACGTGTCCCGTAACGTCGTGGTGCTCATGCAGATTGACGCCCTTGAGATAGACGTAGCGTCCGTTGATCAGAAGATGTCCGTCACGAATCTCGACGGTCCGGAATCCCACATCCTGTTTCAAAATTTCCAGAATTTCGCCTTCGCCGGAGAGGAGAGTGATGAACAAGTCGTAGAGTTCGGGCGTTTCGGCCGACCACAGGGCAACGCCGGGCAGAGTCGCCGCGAAAGACACCCGGGCCGGCCCGCTCTTGATGTCGACGGCACGGGAAAACGATTCCACGGTCCGTCCGTGCCGCTCGAGGCGGGCTTCGACATGGAGAGAGGCGGGTTGGCCGCCGGGGTTGGCCAGTTCGATGTCCAAATCGAAAAGGCCGTTTCGGTAATCCGGATCGAGTCCCGAGATAACGCGGAAATCGCGGATATGCTGAGGAGCGCGGGCCTGCAGGAAAATGTCGCGGGTGATGCCGCTCATGCGCCAGAAGTCCTGGTCTTCCAGGTAGGAGCCCGAGGACCAGCGGAAAACCTCGACGGCGATCGTGTTTTTTCCTTTGCGGAGCGCATCCGTGATGCGGAATTCGGCGGGGGTCTTGCTGTCCTCGCTGTAGCCGACATAGCGTTCGTTGACCCAGACGTTGAGGGCCGAACCGGCCGCCCCGAAGTGAAGATAGATTTCCTTGCCGCGCCATGTTTTCGGAATTCGAAACGTCCGTTTGTAGGAACCGACGGGGTTGTCGTGGTCCTGGATGCGCGGCGGGGTGACCTCGTGGGGATAGCGAATGTTGAGATAGATGGGATAGCTATAGCCGTGAAGCTCCCAGTTTGCGGGAACGGGGATGTCATCCCACCCGCGGGTGTCGAAATCGTCCTTGAAGAACCAATAGGGACGATCGGCGGGCTTGTCGGCGAGGTAAAATTTCCAGAGACCGTTCAGAGAGAGGAGAAAGGGAGACGTCCATTTGGCGTCCTCACGGGCCTGATCATCCGTCGCGTAGGGAATGAAGTGGGCCCGGGCGGGTTCCCGGTTGATTTCGACGATGGTCTGGGTTTGCCAGGCGGGCGTGTCGGTTTTCTCGAACGGCACACCGGTATAGTCCGACATCCGGCTACAGGAGGAGGAAATCAGGATCATCAACGACGAAATCCAAAAGACCGCCCGATTATAAAATATCCCAGGCTCGGTCCCCGTCGTCATAGGGTTCAAGGTCTCCGTCTTTTTTCCCGGAGAATTTATACATTTTTTCCGCGGGCAATGTCAATAAAATCCGCGGTGCGGGCCAGGCCGTCCTTGATTTTTTCGATCTCCGGACCGAAACCGATTTTGAGGTATCCGCCCATATCGAAGTGATTGCCCGGAACGATAAGAACGCCATTATTCCGGAGATGTTTTCGATGAGGGCGGTGGAGTTTGAAAAGAAATGGAAGAATAAATTCCGAATCACGTCCAATTAAACGAAAGATTAAAAAAGCCGTATGATAAGTCATCTAGGTTCTTAATGGCAAGAAGGTCATATATCGTTGTATTTGCGGCAACGGCCGTTTTAGTAACCGGTGCGGTTTTCCTCTTGATGAAAAGCGGGAACGGCCGTGACGTTTCCCGCCGCGAAGGCCGGAATGTTCTTCTCGTAACCCTGGATACGACCCGGGCCGACCGGCTGGGTTGCTACGGCTACGGCGGCGCCGAGACCCCGAACATCGATCGCCTGGCCTCCGGCGGGGTTCTTTTTCGAAACGCCTACGCGCCGACTCCGCTGACCCTTCCCTCCCATGCCTCGATCATGACCGGATTGAATCCCTTCCGGCACGGCGTCCACAACAACGGAACCTATGTTCTGACGCCTGATCAAACCACCCTGGCGGAAATTCTGAAGGCCAAGGGATACACAACGGCCGCTTTCACGGCATCGTTTTCCGTCGATTCCCGTTTTGGATTGGACCAGGGATTCGACGTCTATGACGACGATTTGGAGGGCGGCGCCCTCTTCAAGCAGGTCCATGCCGAACGCCGGGCCGAAGAGGTCTTTCAGGTTTTTTCGACTTGGCTGGACAATCAGGCGGCCGAACCGTTTTTCGCCTGGATCCATTTCTTCGATCCCCATCTGCCCTATGATCCGCCGCCGGAGTATCGCGAAAAATTCCCGGGAAGGCCTTATGACGGGGAGATCGCCTATATGGACAAGTTTGTCGGCGAGGCGATCGACCGTCTTCAAGCCGGGAACAGGCTGCAAAACACGTTAGTCGTTGTGGCCGGCGATCACGGTGAAGCGTTCGGCGAAAAAGTCGAACAAGGCCATGGGATCTTCCTCTACGAGATGGTCGTTCGGGTGCCGCTGATTTTCCATTCTTTCGACAGCCTTCCCGAAGGAAAGTTCGTGGAGGCTCCGGCCGGATTGATCGATATCATGCCCACCGTTCTCGATCTTCTGAAAATCGAAACTCCCGGCGAACTTTGCGGTCAAAGCCTGGTGCCGGTCATCAACGGGAAAAAAGTGAAGCCGGCCGATCTTTACCTGGAAACGTTTTATCCGCGGGAGAACTGGGGCTGGTCCGAGCTGGTCGGACTTGTCTCGGGGGGCTGGAAATACATTCAGGCGCCGCGGCCCGAGCTCTACGACCTGAACTCGGATCCGGATGAGGAGCGCAATCTTTTAGATGCCCAAGGACCTCGGGCGCGGGAACTGAAAGCCCGTCTGGAAAAGATGCTGGCGGCTTCGACAGGCGCCGGGACCGGCAAGCGGACGATGTCTCCGGCCGAGCAGGAAAGGCTGCGTTCCCTCGGATATGTTCAATTTTCCGGAGGCCCCGCCGATTCCTATCCGGATCCCAAGGATCGGCTGCAGGATTTGAAACGTTTTCAGCAGGCGACCATTCTCGAAGCTGAGGGGCGATACGAAGAAGCCGAACGGATTTACCGGGAACTTATCGGGGAATCCCCCGATGTCGCCGACAACTACATCAACCTCGCTTTGGCCCAGGGCCATCAAAAAAAATATGGGGACGCGGCGGAGACGCTCAGGCAGGGTTTGGCGGCCGTGCCGGATTCCGAGATCCTTCTTGTCCGGCTGGGACACACGTATCTCGTCATGCAAAAGCTTCCCGATGCCCTGGAAGCCATGCAGAAGGCCTTGGCTCTCAATGCCTCGAATTTCGATGCTCTTGTGGTTTCGGCTCTGGCTCACGAAAGTCGGGGCGAAATCGTCGACGCCCTCGGATTCCTGCAGAAGGCCTTGGACATCGAACCCGGAAATGAATCGCTGAGGTTGAGCTACGCCCGCAACCTGGGACGGAGCGGCCGAACCGACGAGGCCATCCGGGCCTTTACGGCGCTGGCCCGCGATTATCCCGAAGACGGGACCTATTTCTACAACCTCGGCGTCGCCTACGGCATCAAAAAAGACTTCGGCCGGGCCATCGAAAACCTGGAAACCGCCCTGCGTTTGAGTCCGTCGCCGAGAATCCATCTGAGCCTTGCGGCGGCCTACCTGGCCGCGGGCCTTGAGGACAAAGCCGTCCGCGCCCTGGAAGCCTTCCTGGCCGATCCGGGAGATGAAGACCCCGCGACAATCCGGGGAGTCAGGGAAGAACTGGCCCGGCTCAAGACCGGATGACTCATCCCCGCATCACCCGGGCCCTCGTTCGACAACCCGCATCCACCCTGGCTCAAGGGTTGACCACACAGTCTCACCTCGGACGTCCGGATCCGGGTGTCACTTTGAAGCAACATGAGGCTTATTGCGATGCTCTCCGATCGTGCGGCCTGGAGGTGGCCGTTCTGCCTCCGGACGAACGGTTTCCGGACGGACATTTTGTTGAGGATGCGGCCGTCGTCTTCCGGGACCTGGCCTTCATCTGCCGGTCCGGAGCGCCCGCGCGCGAACCGGAAGGACGGGAGATCGCGGAGTTTTTGAAACATCTCCACGTGAAGGGAATCCAAGGTGAAACGGGCCGGCTGGACGGAGGCGATGTTCTGTTTTGTGCCGACCGTGTTCTTATCGGGTTGTCCGAACGGACAAATAGGGAGGGCGCCGAACAACTGGCCTCTTCGCTTCGTGACGTTCAGGACGGACTCCGCGCCGATTTTGTGCATTTCCGGGGGATGCTCCACCTGAAATCGGGATTAAGTGAAATCGTGCCGGGTGTCTTGGTGCTTGCCCCGGCCCTTCAAATGGAACAGGATCTCGATTTCGCTGAGATCCTGATCTTGGCTCCCGAAGACACGTATGCCGCCAATCTCGTCAGGATCAATGAAACCCTGCTGATCGCCGCCGGTTTTCCCCGGGTATCGGAAATTGCCGAAAGATATTACGGGGTCGATAATATCATCGTTTTGGATATGCATGAATTCCGGAAGATGGACGGCGGGCTCAGCTGCCTCTCGCTCCGTCATTAGAGACAGAGAAGCCGTTTGCATTAAAATCGCAATAGTCTTTTAATGAGGACGCTGTTTACTCCAGGGGACAAAGAGTCCTCCCGAAAAAGCAACATCGAGCTTTGGAGATAGAGCGATTGCATGGTATGTTATTTGCAGCGGGTTGAAAAATGGGCAAATCCAACCCGCGGAGAGAAAGCGGGGCTCCGGATCCTGATTGGATGAGGTTCTGAAGGAAGGACGCCGGGAATGAGGAAAAAAGCCGTAGTCATATCCGGGATGATGATGATCAGCATTTTGATGGCCTCGCAAACCTTGCCGCAAGAGATGTCGAAGGCGCAGGAACCCGCAATCACCGTCCTTCTCGATCGGTTGGCGGATACCTGCAGCCTTTTGTCCCGGGCTCTTCTCGATTTTATTTGCCGAGAACGGATCCGGCAAAGTTATTACTCTCTCCGTCAGGACATCCGCAGGGTTGATATTTCCGATCGCCGTCCGATTCTTTTCATAAACAGCTGGGTTTATGACTATCAACTCATCCGTGAACCTTCGGGCCTCATCCGGGAAAGGAGAATCCTTCTCAAGAGGGGAAATATCAATGTCCGGGTGGAGGATGCGGAGCTGGAAACTCATATCGTCCGGTTCGGCCATGTCATCATGGGGCCGCTGGATCTTTTAAGTTGGATCCATCAGGATTCTCACGACTATGCGGTGATCGGAGAAGAAAAGATCGGCGGACAAATTGCAACGGTCATCGAGGCCGTTCCGAAGGAAGGCGTGATCCTGGGCCATCTCTACGGAAAGATCTGGGTGAGGACGGAGGACGCCGGAATTCTCAAAATTGAATGGAATCCCCGATCCGTCGGGAACTATGCCCAGGTTAAAGAGACCGGACGGAAACTCGATATGACACCCTCGATCACCATCTCCTCGGAATTCGCCTACGAAAAAAACCGTATCCGTTTCCCCAGCCGTCTCGTCTATAAGGAGGAATATCTCGGAAAAAAACACAGTTTTCTCAGGGCCGTAACCGAAGTCGTTTATGATCAGTACAAGTTTTTTGTGGTCGATACGGATGCGGTGATCAAGGAACCGGATTCCTGACAATTCCTGCACCCGAGATCGGCATGAAGACGACCATGTTCTATCTTCCGGGCCGGCTGTATGACATCGTCCTCGGTCTGCCGCTTCGGGGAGTCCGACGGAAAATCGCAGCCTGGATAGCCCGGGAGAACCTTTTTCCCTGTCTCGATGTGTGTTGCGGCACGGGAAGCCAGGTTCGTGCCTTTGACGGCCACCTCAAGGCCGCCGTCATCGGGCTCGACATCCATCCGGGTATGCTCCGGTATGCCGCCGCCCGAACACCCGGCGCACCCTTTGTCCAAGGGGATGCCCGGCGGCTGCCCTTCCGAAATGGAGTCTTCCGGGCTGTCTCGATATCTTTCGGTCTTCACGAAAAAACGCCGGAAGACAGGCTGGAGATCGTGAAGGAAGCCCACAGGGTCATGACGCCGGACGGAAAATTGATTTGTGTCGACTTTGAAAACCCCTGGAATCGAACATCCCGGTTCGGAGCCTTCGGCGTCGATCTGATCGAGCGGATTGCCGGCGGGGACCACTATCGAAACAGCCGCCGTTTTCTCGAACTCGGCGGTTTGAGGTCCTTCCTTCGTGAGGCGGGACTTCGGGAAGTCGCGCGCCGCGATATCGAAACGGGGTCTTTGAGCATCGTCGCCGCTTTGGGCTATACTGAGAGTCCGAAATAGAAATCCAAGGAGACAAACCCTCGATGAAAGCGTTCAGACTCATCACCTTCGGCCTCATTCTCTGCGCCGGGGCGAGCCTTTTCGGAATCTCCGGGGCCTGCCGACCCGGGCCGGAAATTTCCTCCACGCTGCCGCACGAATTCATTTCCCGGTTGGAACCCCCGGCTTTCGACGTCCGGATCTTCGAAACAAGAAGACAGCACCTTCTCGAAAAGATGTCGGGGCAGGCCGCGGTCATCACCGCGGCGGCAGGAAACGATTTTCTTTATCTGACGGGATTGACGGGCGAGCGGCAGGCCGCTGCCGTTCTCGTTCATGGGGCGGAACATCCCTTCGTTCTTTTTGTCTTTCCCCGAAGACCCATGGCGACGCTGTGGGACGGGGAAAGACCCGGAGTTGAGGGGGCTGTCGAAACATTCGGCGCCGATGCCGCTTACCCCGCCGGGGAATTCGAAAAAATGCTGCCCGGGATATTGGCGGGCCGGCGATCGGTTTCCTATCATGACGGAGACAGAAGGGTCGCCGATGTCCTGGAAACCTGGGCCGGCGGGAATCGGGATCGGACGATTCAGGCCGACCTTGCGCCGATTCTCCACGAAATGCGGGTCGTCAAGGATACCTGGGAGATCGCCCAGCTTGAGAAAGCCGTAGAGGTCACCGCCCTGGCCCACCGACGCGTGCTTCAAACCGCGGCGCCGGGGAAGATGGAATACGATATCCAGGCGGAAATCGAGTATGTCTTTCGAAAAAACGGGCTTCCGGTCGGCTTCTCATCCATCGTGGGCTCCGGACCCAACGCCGCCGTCCTCCACTATCCCGGAAATACCCGCAGGCTTGAAGACGGCGACCTTTTGCTCATGGACATTGGCGCCTCTTGCCGGGGCTATATCGCCGACGTTACGAGAACCATTCCGGTCAACGGCCGGTTCAGCGGGCCGCAAAGGGAGCTTTATGACCTGGTCCTCAGGGCCCAGGAAGAGGCCATCGCGCTGATGGTTCCCGGAAACCGGATTCTCGACCCTCATCACCGGGCGACTCAGATCATCGTTTCTGGGCTTCACGAGATGGGGTTGATTACCGATTCCGAATCCTGGTGGCAAAAGCGGTTCTATATTCACTACCGCAACAACCATTACATCGGCCTGAATGTCCACGACGTGGGAAGCTACGGCGATCTGGAGCCGGCCGATCGGGATTCCTACATTCTTGACCCCAAGGTGCGCGGACGGGAAATCGTCCCGGGGATGGTCATGACCATCGAACCCGGCGTCTATCTTCTGGCCGACCGATTGGATCATCTGCACGAATTGTTCGGAGACATGGCTTCGGCGGAGGAGCTGGATGTGTTTGCCGCAAAGGTCAGACCGGTCTATGAGAAGTACGCCGGAATCGGCATCCGCATCGAAGACGATGTTCTCATTACGGAGACCGGAAACAGGGTGCTATCCAACACGGCTCCAAAAACCGTCGCCGACATCGAAGCGGCGATGAAGCGTCAATAGCGAACCTTCGTCCAAACGGGCGCTTCGGCCGGACGGGGTTTCCGGCCGTAAAACACGTCGTCGAGCCGGACGGCCGCTCTTCGGAAAAGACCCGAACGCCGGATGCCCCAGCGCACGGCATTGTGAAAGACGTTGTCGGGGTGGGAATAAGGACAGACGGCCAGACATCGCGCACAGTCCGTTCCGATGACATTCCAGTATCGGAAACAGGCATCGCCGTCGATCGCCCAGCGGAGAACGCCGTCTTTTTCCACCCGGCCGCCTGAGGGAATGGCCCGGGCCGGACAGTTGACGGCGCATTTCAGGCACCGGGCGCAGAAATCGATCACTGTTTCGTCCCGTGTCGGCCGGTCGGGAACCAGTTCGAGCGGCGTCGTCACGACGCCGATCCGAACACGGGGACCGAGACGCTGCGTCATGAGAAGACCCATCCTTCCGATCTCTCCAAGTCCCGCATCGCGGGCGACAAGCGGGGCGATGACCCGGTAGTTGCCGTCGATATGCGCCCGGGCGGGATGTCCCAGGCTGCGCAGGGCGGCGGCCAGAGACACGGCGATGCGGGCGGCCTCGACATACTGTCGTGCCGATTCCATGATTGACGGGGCATGAGGCGCCGCAGCCGTCATCCGCCGGTTCATGACCACGGTGAAAACGATGGCAAAACCAGGCTCGAAGGGGATGAGTTCGCCGTAACGTTGGAAATCCCGTCCGACATGGGAATAGACATGATAAGGGCGGATTCCCGCGATTCCGACGTCCCGGGCGCCGTAATAAATCGCCAGGGATTTCAGGTACTTCGTCATCGCCTCGGGTCCGGAATTCCGGATCGTTCCCGAAACCGGGCCGTCCACGCCGTCGCGCAGGGCTTCGGTCAGGAAAAAGCTCCCTTCCGGCGAAGCGAAAAGAAAGGGATCGGCGAAAGAGGCATGAGGAGAGAGAAGTCCCGGAAGCGCACGGATTTCGTCGTCGACGATTTTTTTCTCCGGGCGCATGGCGTAATAAGCCCGGTATTCGGGACTTCCGGGCCGCAGCCGGATGCGCGAGAATGGGATGTCCCTCTCGTCGTATCGACCGTGCGGGATATCCGAACTCATTTCGATCTCCTTCGGGCGGAATACTATATCAAATCCTTCGTGACATCAAAAGTTCGACATCGCGGATCTCGGATTTGACAGGACCGTCGGGCCGCCGATATAGTGGAATTCCCAATCCCCGGAAGGAGGCGTGTCATGGCCGGACTTTCACAACAGGATCTTGTCAAGCTTGTTCAATCCGTTTTTCCCAGATTCGAGGACGATCGCGTCCTGGGGATACTTGTCGATGTGCCGCGAACGCCCGATCGGGACAACCCCGATTGGAAGATACGGAGAGCCATGGCCGTTGATTGGCACCGCCGATTTCAGTCCGGTGTCAGCGACATTCCTCTTGAGGCCGTCCGGCTCCTGGCCTATCCCGATGTCGGATCCAACAACGCCGATCTTCCGGACGAACTGATCGTTGTCACAGGCGAACTCCCGCCTTCGGCTGAGCGATTGGGCGCAGCCGGAGAGCGAAAAACCACATCCACAATTTTCTCTGAAACCCAGATCTTCCTTGCACCCACGGAATATTCGACAACGGCGCCGCTCAAAAACGCCGCGGCCCGTTACGGATTCCGGGCGGCCACGATGCCCGGCTTTTCCGAAGTCATGATTCCGGCCCTTCGCATCGATTACGGCGAAGTCGGCCGGCGCGTCGCTCTGCTCAAGAAGAAACTCGACCGGGCGGAAAGCGCTGCCGTCGAGTTCGATGTCGAAGGGGCGGGATCGTGTCACGTTCTTTTCGATCTGCGTTTCCGCAACGCCCATATGAGTTCGGGCCGTTTTCCGGAAAAGGGCACTGCGGGAAATCTCCCGAGCGGCGAAACCTATATTGTTCCCTATGAGGGCGAACACGGAGAGGCCAGCCGGACCTCGGGAGTCCTGCCCGTCGAAATCGGCGGCGAAATCGTTGATTTCACGATTGAAAACAACAGAGCCATGGACGCGGAAGGCGCAGGACCCGCCGCCAGGGAGGAACAGGATCGTTTGACCCGGGAACCCGCCTACGGCAATATGGCCGAACTCGGCTTTGGTGTCCTGGGCGATTTCGGAATCAAACCCGTCGGGGAAATTCTTTTGGATGAGAAGCTGGGTCTGCACATCGCCTTCGGAAGAAGCGATCATTTCGGCGGCCGGATCGGCCCCAAAGATTTCTCTTCGCCCTCGGAGGTTGTCCACCTCGATAGGATCTATATCCCCGCCGTCCAGCCCCGGGTCCGGGTCCGCTCCATCGTCCTGTTTTATCCCGAAGGCCCGGCCGAAACCGTCATGCAGGACGGCCGCTACCTCGTGTTTTGAAATACCTCAGGACTTAAATTTCAGGGATCTGTAAAGGAAAAATCGAGGAGAGCGAGAACCGAGAACCGGGACTGTGCGCAGGCCGAGGTGGCCGTTCCGGCAAGGATGCAGTTTGTGAAGGCGTAGTTCAGCTACGTCGAACAGGCTGGGACGAAGCCGGAATGGTGAGATCGACTTGCCCGAAGGGTGAAAACTCCAGATAAGTAGAAAGAAAAAAATCTTGGAGTTTTCACGCACAGTTTCGGAGCTGGGGTGGACGGGTGGTGCCGGGGCCCGGACACGTCTTGTGAAGGGATTCACCCGAGCCCGAAGAGCGGAAGCCGATTCGACGACACAAGCTTTCGGATGTGAGTATTTAAATTTCGACTTTGAAAGGCCCCTTCAGGGCAAAGCCGAAAATCAACGATAAGACGAAATAGGGAATGATCCAGTGCATGTTCCAGCCGAAAAGGTTCATTCGGGCCGCCGGATAGGCGATCTCGACGCGGCGGACGGGTGACGCACGATCCAGGGGAGGATCTCCCGGATAAAGAAACTGGTCGAGAATGGATTTTCTCATCTTTCGCGGGAAAATACCCGAGAGGGGAGAGACGCCCGCGGCCAGGGACTTTTCGATGGAGGCCGAACCCGCCCGAACCGTGATCGCTGATTTTCCGGGTTTGCCGGCCTTCAGGCGCCAGACGACTTCCCGTTCGTCGTCGATCCGCACGGGAGGTGTCTCAACGACAACCCCTTCCGGAACATCGAGGCGAAGATCCATGGCGGACGGCAACGCGGTCGTCTCCGCCGTCAGAACCTTGATAAGAAAGGGCTCGCCGGTTTCAAGCGCCTCGTAGCCGAACCGGGTGTTCAGGTGGGCCAGGATGAAGACCAGGGGAATGATCATGACGGCCAGGGGCCGCATATTGTGACCCATGTATTTCAGATTGGCCAGAAGAATCCGGCCCTGAGCCCGGAAAATGACTGCCGGCTGTTCCTTGTAGAGCCGCATCTCGAGAAGGTGGGCCTTGATCCGGTTTTTGGCCGCCTTGACGCCGGCTTGATTGGATGTCCAGCGGAAAATGAAAAGCATGAAAACGGCGGTCAGTAGAGCCGCGGCCGCCAGTCCGGCCCAGGGAGACAATTTCAGAAATGGCCGAAAGGCGAAATCGAAGATGGAAACCGCGGCCGCGTTGATCATCTGCATGGCCGGCCTCAGGAGATGTAACCCAATCCCTTGAGTTTCTTCTTGATCTCTTCCTCGGATTCGGCCTCTTCGATTTTGCCGATTTCCTTCTCCAGACAATGCCGGATGAATTCCTCGGGAGACGAGTAGCCGGACATTTCCGCGTAGGTTTTCACCTTGTTGAAAAGGTCCTTGTCGATTTTGATTTTCGCCATGCCCATGCGATCACTCCTTGTGAAAAACGGACCGGCCCGTCATGTCCTCGTCGGGACCGATCCCGTAGAGATCCAAAATGGAGACCGTGACATCCTTGAGCTTCGGGGCCTCGGCCGGAATCGGGCGGTTCATCGCCAGGATGCCGGGGATGACCTCGGGCGAAGACATATGATCGCCGCTCCATTTTTCCCGGTTGTCCGTGAGAACCTCTTCCGGGAAACCGCCGAGAGGGGATTCCCAGGCGATCCGGTAACCCTGATTGAATCCGACGACGATGTCCGGCGCCGAATCCAAGTGCTTCCCCGTATAGACGTCCCGCGACACATAGGCCCGAAGGATGGGCCGTTCTCCCGTGGCGGGATCCACGATGGATTCGAGACGGTCCGCGATCTCGCGGATGAGCCGGTCTTTATCGGCGCCCGGCGCAACCGTTCCTTCCCGTTCCCGGCCCTTTTCGTTGATGTAAAGGCTGTTGAGACCGACGCCGTAGGCCTGCGTTCTCGACCAATCCGTGTCCATGAACAGCGAGGTTTCAGCACGCTTGCGGGAGTCGGTCAACCGGTGATACCCGCTATCGAGGAGCCAGCTGTTTAGGTTAAAGCCGCGGCGGAAGGGGTTGAAACCGTGGTCCGACATGACCATGACCACAGTGTCCTTGTCCGCTTTGCGCAGAGCCGTGTCGACGGCCCGATCCATCTGAACATAGGTATCGGCGATAACGTCGTGGTATCGTTCCGCAAGGTCCGGATCATAGGAGGGGTGATTCCTGTCGAGGAATCTCCAGAACATGTGCTGCCTCTGATCGGCGTTCGAAAAATAATAGAAAAAGAGACCCTCGTTGAACCGATTGAGCTCATACTCGAAGAGTTCCAGGCTTTCCCTGAGGATATCCTCGTCCTGTTCGAGAAACTCGGTTTCGTCCAGAACGCCGTTTTCGAGGGCGCTCGTGTCGGCCGGAAGGCCTTTGGTGAAGAAAGACCCGAACTGATCGGACAACTCGCGGGCATAGGACGGCGGCGTCGAAAGGGGGAGGGCCGGCCGGGCCGGGTCGATATGGACGGGGCTGACGTAAAGCTTGAATTTCGGCCTCAATTCCTTGAGATAGAAACGGCAGATGCCGCTCACGCTCTGGGTCGGGATGAGGTCGAAGTTCACCCGGATCCAGCCGCTCCATTCCTTTTCCTTCAGGATGAATTCCTGCCCCTGGACGGCGATTTTGGCGACGGGATGGTCGCGGTCGATGAAGACCCGGAAATCCGCCCGGGCTTCCGGAGCGTCTTTGAGAAAGGTGTTGACCGGACCCGGGATTGAGGCTTCCACGCGGTTGCCGATGACGTAAACTTCATGAACCCGGCCGCCTCCGCCGGCCTCGCGGTCGAGTTCCCGGTAGGCGTTGGTGTAATAATTGAAGATGCCGTAGGATCCCTTGATGTCGGGGGTCCCCATGCCGGAAAAGGTCCTCTGGCGCGTCGGAACGGGCGGATAATTCGAAGGCATGCGGACGATCACGGCCGGCACGCCGTGGTCTTCCAGCACCTGCCAGAAGGCCCGTCCGTCGCGCATGTTGACCACCTGTCCTCCCGAAAGCGGGAAGACGTATTTTCCAAGTCGGAATGTACGACCTCCGCCCTGGGTTTCCGTGGCCGAGAAAATCGGCATATAAGTTTGGGGATCCCTGTGGATGAAATCGTAGATGCCGTGGCCCCCGGGGCCCATGCCGGCGATGAAATCCGACCAGGCCACCGGGCTCTGCGGTGGAAGACTCGTTCCCAGACGGCGCATGCCGCCCGAGGCGACCAGTTTTTGCAGCGCCGGAAGGCGGCCCTGCTTCATCCAGACTTGAGTGAGATGAGGGTCGAGACCGTCGATCCCGATCACCAGGGTTTTCGGCCGCCGCCCGGCTTTCCCGGGTTTTCCGGCGGCGAGAGCGGGAATGTCGCCCGCGGCCAGCGCGGCCGCGGCGCCCATCCCGATATGAATGAACTCGCGTCGTTTCATTGGGGTTGTCCTTTGTCTGTCGTCTCCGATTCCGGGCCGTCCGCGATGATGGGGCGGCCGTCCATATGAGCGGGCACGGGAACGCCGAAAAGCCGGAGGACGGAGGGGGCGATGTCCATGATGGACGGTTGGTCCGACGTCAATCCGAGATTCGAAAAGAAAACGCCGGGGACTTGGGCCGGATCGATGCAGTGGTCACCGCTCCAGGCCTTGATATTGTCTTCGAAAACGGCGGCGCCGATCTTTCCCGTCACGGAATCCCAGGACACGCGGTAGCCCCTGTTGTAGCCGACGAGAAGATCGGGGGCGTTGTCTTTATAGGGGCCGGAGTAAATAACGTCGCGGTCGAAGACCCGGTTGACGGCGGGAGACGGGCCGTCATTCAGGGCTTCGAGTCCCGAGATGATCGCGGCCTTGACCTTCCGGGCTTCCTCTCCCGGAGCCACAAGGCCCTGCGCTTCACGGCCTTTCATATTGATGAAGATCCCTCCCAGCCCCACACCGTAAGCCCGGGTCCGATCCCAGTCGACGTCCTTGAACCATTCGCCGGATCCGTCCCGTCCGTCCTTCAACGCCAGGAATCCGTTCTGATGAAGCCAGGTGTTGATGTTGACGCCTCTGCGGAAAGGCGCGAATCCGTGATCGGACATGACGAAAAAGGCGCTTTTTCCGTCAAGCTTTTCCCTGACGCGGCCGACCAGGCCATCCATGCGGACATAGAGATCCTCGATGACGCGGGCACTCATCCGGTTTTCCCCGCGTTTGCGGGCCGGGTGTTTGGCGTCCAGATATTTCCAGAACATGTGCTGGATGCTGTCCGTCGTTTCGAAAACGGAGATGACGACGCCCTTGCGCGTTTTCTCCAGGGCATTGAAAAGCATGGCCTCCCACTCCTCGTGGTGGGCATAGGTCAGATCGAGAAACGGCTGTTCGGCGAGAGCCCCCTCGTTGAGAGCCCAGGTGTCGTTGGCTTCTCCCAGGGTGACATAGCTGCCCAGGAGTTTGCCGAGGTAGATCGAGTAGACGAAAGGATGGGAAATGGGAAGCGCGGGTTTTTCGGGGTCGATGTTCAAGGGCGTGACGTACATCGAGAAGCCGCCGCGGTCCATCCGGGAAATGTAGAAGCGGCAGACGGCCCGGATTTTCATGCCGAGCCCCGGACGGAAAGACAGGCGGATCCAGGGGGAGAATCGCCCGGCGGGAAGCTCGATTTTCTGATCGGAAACCTCGATCACGGCCGGTCCGTTGCCGTCGGACGGCGTGATGGTCATGGGCAGGCGGATCTCCTCGGGCGTCTTCAGAAGGGTGTTTTCCGGTCCGGAGATATACGTTGTGATGAGGCCGTTCTTGATTTCCACGGGGATGACCAGTCCGCCCTCGGGATTTTCAGCGGCCGTTTTCGCCGACGAGTAGAAGGAAAACGTTCCCTGACTGCCCTTGAGGTCGGGGGCACACATCCCCGAAAGAAGATGGCCGCGGAATTTCTCGGGCGGAAAGGTGATGGGAACCCGGATCACGGTCGAGAAAATGCCGCGATCGCCCAGGATTTTCCAAAAGGGAATGCTCCGGCGCATGCCGCGGATCTCGGGTTTTGAAAGAGGGATCCTGTATTTCCCGATGGACAAGGTGCGTTTCGGCCCGCCGATTCTGGCCGAGGACAGGTCCGGAAGATAGGTCCTCGGGTCCCGGCTCAGAAAATCGAAGATGTTGTGCTTGGAGGGTTCCGAGCCGGTCATGAACGACGACCAGGCCACGGGCGAGATGGCCGGCGTCGTGGTTTGCAGCCTGGCGTAACCTCCCTCTTTTTTCAGGCGCGAGAGATGGGGCATTTTTCCCTCGGCCATGAATTTTTCGGCCAGGGAGGGCTCCATTCCGTCCAATCCCAGAATGACGACGCGGTTGACCCGGCCGCCTTTATAGGCTTTTTGACCTTTCAGGAGGCGCCAGATAAACCGAAACGGCCAGGACAGAAAGGAGAAAAGAGCCAGAAAAAATGTCAGGAAAAGCACCAGAAAAGAAGACAGAAATGCAAAGCCGGCGCCCGGGCCGATATAGCCCTCGCAAAGAGGTGCGATGGCCAGCAGGAGCAATGCAGCAGTGATCGCACGCGCTTTTTTGTCAAAACCGTTCATTAAAATCTCTTGAGGATGATCCCGGCCAGATCTTCGATGGCCAGATCGTCTCCATGATCGTTCACAGACCAGAAAAAGGCATCGTCCCAGGTGTGCATGCCCTGGAGGCCCGACTTCCCGAAAATTTCGGTCTTTTTGACCGAACCTTTCATGTCGAAACCCCTCTCTCCGAGAACGATCAGGTCGGGTCCCTGGGCGGTCAGAGGACCGGAGTAGATGTCCCGGGCCGGAAAGGCCTTGCGCACGACCTTGCGGCCGTTCCACTCCAATTTCGCCAGGCGGCCGGCGATCTCCTGGATCAAGGCTTTCCTTTCCGAGGCGGCAACGGATCCCCGGGGAAATTTCTTCTCGAGATGGAGATAAATCCGATTCGGGTCAAGGGCGAAAGCCCGGCTTTCCATGGCGATATCGTTCAGGCTGTCCGGGTTCGGCTTGGAAAAAGACAGATACCCTTCGCGTTCCAACCAGACATTGAGATAAACTTCGGTTTCAATCCCGCAGAAACCATGGTCCGACATCAGATAGAGACCGTCATACCCTCCCGTGGATTTCCGGAAGGAGACGGCGATCTTATCGATCAACTGGTCGATCCGTCTGTAGTATTCCAAAAACGACCTGTGATGGGGATGGTCGGGATCGGCGCCGGCGTTCCAGAGATAGTGATGCAGCCGGTCGGTTCCGGTGATGACGAACTCAAAATAATCCCACTCTTCCTTCCAGAAGAGATTCAGGGCTTTTTGCCGGCCGGACAAAGTTTTCGACAGGTCGCGCCAGAAAAACTCCGTATTTTCGCGGGATTTAACCGTATCGATATCGATGCGATATCCGGCCCGCTCCAGGGGTTGGAGTAAACTTCGAGGAGTGACGGCCCGAGCCAGATCAAGCGCGACGAATCCGGAAACGAGGATGCCGTTCATTTCCCGGGCCGGGTAGGTGGCCGGCTGGTTGATGACGATGGAGCGGCGGCCTTTTTCTCCAAGAATATCCCAGAGGGGTTTCGCCTTCAGGTCGGAATAATTGGGGAACCGGATGTCGTAGCTTCCGGGCTTGAAGTCCGTGAAACCGAAAATGCCGTGCGTTCCGGGGTTGGTTCCCGTCATGAAGCTCGACCAGGAGACGGACGATATTTCGGGAAGACTGGCCTTCATCCGGTGAAGCCGGCCTCCGTCCATGAGACGACGGGTCGCGGACATCACGCCCCGATCCATAAAATCCCGGAGGAGTCCGTAAGGAACGCCGTCCAGCCCGATGACGCAGGCGCGGTTGTCGAGCTTTTTTTTCTTGAATAGGCTCATGGCGGTGAAGAAGCATTTTACCCGGTTGACGGTCCGAAAGCAACCGAGCCGCCCCGAGCCCGATTGACTTTCCGGGCTTCGGGCTGTTAAATAAGGGCCTTACGGAAAACCAGGAACGTGCGCTTCCCGGAATCGCCGGGCTCAGGGGAATGGCATGAAGACATCAGACCGACGGATCATGCGTATCGAACGGTTGCGCTCTCATTTGGAAGACCTTTACCGCAAAAAAACGCCCGGAAGTTTTAAACTCTACCGGCGGGCCGGACAAAGCCTGGTCCACGGCGGCAGCCACACCATGCGACTCTGGCGCCCCTACCCGGTTTTTCCGGTTTCGGCCTCGGGGGCGGAAGTTGAAGACGTCGACGGCAACGTCTATCTGGATTACTGGCAGGGCCATTACGCCAATATCCTGGGCCACAACCCGCCGGTCATTTTGAAGGCCATGCGGCGTCTCCTCGAAAGCGGCGGTCTGCACACGGGATTCGAAGGCCGCGTGCAGATCGATCTGGCGGAAATTCTCCTTCGGCAGGCCGGATGGCCGGGCGACAAGGTCCGCTTCACGACCTCGGGAACTTTGGCGGCCATGTATGCCGTCATGATGGCCAAGGCCTTCTCCGGGCGGGATCATATTCTCAAAATCGGAGGCGGCTGGCACGGCGCCTCCCCCTATCTCCTCAAGGGAGTCCGCCATCATCGGACGCGAAAATTCGGTTCTGCGGAGTCTGCGGGAGTGGCCGACGATCTTCTCCGCCGGACTCATGTCACCCGCTTCAACGATCCTGACGATCTGGAGCATGTCTTTAAAACCCGGGGCGACAAACTGGCCTGTTTTATTGTCGAACCCTTCCTCGGCGTCGGCGGCTTCATGCCCGCGGAACGGGACTATCTGCAGGCGGCGCGCCGATTGACCGAGCGCCACGGCGTCGTTCTGATTTTCGATGAGGTCATTTCGGGGTTCCGCTTCGGACCTTCGGGCGTCCAGAGCTTCTACGATGTCCGGCCCGACCTGTCGCTTTTCGGGAAGCTCATCGGCGGCGGCCATGCCGTGGCCGCCGTCATCGGACGTTCGGAGATCATGGAGTGGTGCGACGACAGGCCTGCTCCCGGAGGCCGCCGCGTCCTTTTCGAAGGCGGAACATTCTCGGGCCACACGTCCTATCTCAAGGCCGGAGCCGTGATGCTCGGCCACCTGGCCGGACATGCCGAGCGTATCTACGGACGCCTGTCCGGCAAGGGGGATTCTTTGCGGACGGGAATCGAAAAAGCCTTTGCGGATGAGGGATTCGATGTCCGGTGCACGGGATGGGGGAACGCCGTCGTTCCGGGAAGCTCCCTGTTCATGGTCCATTTTCCAAGGGATGGAAAAACGATGAAAAGCCCGGATGACCTTTTGAACGATGCCGTTGTGGACGTCCGTCTCCGCGAGGAGATCCTCAAGCTGGCGCTCCTCATCCAGGACGTCCATATCGTCCATGGCGGCGGCGCCGTCTCCACGGCTCATGGAAACGGACAAATCCGGAAAACCGTCGAGGCCTATGCCGGTGCCGCGGCGTTGTTCAGGAAATTTCTTCTGGATTGAGCGGCTTTTCAATTTTGGGCGAGGGCCAGGAAATAGTCCGGAACCCGAATCCCGTATTTGTCGGGATCGAGGTCCATGAGAATGGTTCGCAGGTATCGGCCGGTCCCGGGATCTTTTTCGGACAGGTCGGCAATCGGCCCGTCGATTTTGTTGCCGTCGGAATCGGCGATGATTTTCACCCGGGGACGAAGGATATACGGCTTTTCCATGTTGAGGTCGAAGACGATCCCGATTTCCCCCGTATCCAGAGAAACGAGGGATCCCACGGGATAAGTGCCCATCATGGTGATAAAGGTCTTCAGGATGAGAGGATGAAACTCCGCGCCGGAGAGCTCGGCCATGTTGCTCAAGGCTTCCGCGCGGGTGAACACCTTGCTCCGGTAAACCCTCTTGGTGGTGATGGCGTCGAAATAATCCACGACCTTGACGATCTTGCTGAACAGATTCACGTTGTTTTTCTGGAAGTATCGGGGATAGCCTCCGCGGTCCTCCCGGATATGGTGTTCCAGGGCGACATGAAAGGCTTTGAGCGGCAGATTTTGAAATCGCTGCAGATGCATGAGCTTTTCCACACCCTGGAAGGAATGGCGTTCCATGATCTCTCTTTCCCTGTCGTCCAGGCGGGCCGGCTTGTTGAGAATCTCGATCGGCGTGGCCATCTTGCCGATGTCGTGAAAAAACGCGGAGATCCCGAGATCGACGATTTCCGGCTTGGACAGACCGAGCCGCCGGCCCAGGGCGATGGACAGCATGCAGACATTCACCGAGTGGTTCAGGGTGTATTCGTCGTGATTCTTGATGTTGGTGAGTCCGAGGATGAAGGCTTCGGTGTTGGCCACATTGTTGCAGATGGCCTGAATCAGCCTTCGCGTGGTGTTGACGCTGAAAGGCTCGTCTCGTTCCCTGCCGGAGAACGCTTCCTTGAGGTGGATAAGGCTCAGGAAAAAGACTCGGACGGCGGCTTTTTCGGAGTGGCCCTCGGAATCGTCCGGTGAAAGCCTCTCGAGCAGAGTGTGTTCCAGGCCGGCCTCAACGATTTTGCGCAGGGTGTCCTCATAGGGAATGCGGTCTTTTTTCCCTTGTTCGGCCAGGACGGTGCCCAGGATTTCAAGTTCACCGACCGTCAGGCCTCTTTGAAAACCCAGAACACCGATTTCCCGGCTGCGGAAGAGGTCCACGGCGAACTTGAAAATCGGATAGCCGGACAGCACGAAACGGATCCGGTGGCCGTTGAAGAACAGCATGTTCCGGCGCAGGCGGAAAACGGCGTTTTCGCCTGTTTGCAGAACGGAGGAGATGGCCTTGAACAGGTCCCAGAGCTGCTCGCGAAAGACGATATTGTTGTGATGATAGAGCCTGGCGGTTTTGATCAGGGAATGGAAATGAAAGAGAATCTCAATGCCCTTCCGGTTGTATTTTTGGGAATCCCCGGACGGGCGTGCCGAACCTTTCATGGCGTTGGCGGCATGTTCGTCCCGGGTCATGACCGCTCCTCTCGAGCATCCAGAGCGCGACGGCAGGCCTCCCGGATTTTCCGATGCCCGGATTCGGCGAATGTCTCCAGGATTTCGACGGCCTCCGGCGCCGGCGAGTTTCCCAAGGCTTCGATGGCGGTCAAACGGATTTCCATCTGTCGGGGGGAGCGAAAAAACCTTCTTTTCCTGACAAGCTTCCGAAGGGTTTCCAGGCATTCCCGGGTTCCGGTCCGGCCGAGCAGAGCCAGGACGGCCGTTTTTTCTTCCGGACTCACAAGGCGGAAAGGCTTGGATTTCACAAGACCGAGAATTTTTTCCAGGCGGATCGGATCGGAAAGAGAGGCCATTTTCCAGGCGGCCAGAACTCGGACGCCTTCGTCGGCATCATTGAGAAAACCCGCCAGAATCTTTTCCGCCAGTTCGTCGTCGATCTCTCCCAGCGCTTTGACGGCGTCACGTTTGATTTCGCTGTTTTGAAAACCGAGGAAAAGCGCAAATTGGGGAATGGCCCGTTTGTCGGGCTGGCGTCCCAGGAGACGAATCACCTCCCGGGAATATTCCGGCCGGCGGTCATTGGCCAGGGCGACCAGGGTTCCCAGGTCTCGTGAAGCCGATGTCATGAAATAGTTTTCCAGCCGCCAGCGGACCTCCTCGGAGGCGATCGATTCATAGAAATCCGCGGCCAGAGGGAGGGCGTCAGCTCCGAGAATGATCATGTAGTTGATGAAGGCATCCAGGGAGGAGTCGAGGACTCGGCGGTCGACCAGATCCTTCATGGCCGCCACGGTTTTTTCCGAGGTGATCTTTCTTAAAAAATCATTCAGTCGGGCCGTTTTTTCGGGAGCCCGGTCGGCCAGATTGTCGAAAAGACTCCGGATTTTTCGGATGAGAAGAATCGCGGCCTGAAAATTGCGTTTCTGAATCTGTTCGAGGTTGAATCGGACCAGGGAGTCGAGGGCGGATTGAAACTCCTGGGGATCCGTCTGCATATGGAGAAGTTCCATCATGAGTTCGATGAATTCCTCGTCTTGGCTTTCCGTCCGGTTTTCTCGGAGGAGCTGTTCGACGGCATGCTGCTCCTCATCATCCCAATCGGCGTCCGAATCGGGAATCGAGTCGACTTCGTCGGCATCGGTTTCCGCGCCCGTGCGCACATCCAGGTCCGGAAGTTCGGTGAATTCCTCACGACCGTCGGGGTGGTATTCCGCCCGTCTTCTGTCCTCGTCCGTCATTTCGATCCGCCCCTCCGTCATTCGGGCCGTGTCGATCTTGGGTTCGAGGAGTTCCTTGGCCGACGGTCCTTCGAGAGGCCGGGCCTGTTTCTCGAGGATTTTCGCTTCCAGAAAATCGTCGGGTGCATAGAACTGAATGTTGACGAAATCCCTTTCCCACATGGCCGCGACGACGTCCGCATCCTCGGGCGGCTTGATAAATTCTTCACGGATCATTTCGATGAAGCTCTGGATTTCCTCGCGATCGAGACCCTCATAAAAAAAAAGCGTCTGAAGGCCGTCTTTGAAAAAGAAAAACGGCAGGCTCTTGATGACGGTGGTGTCCCGGTAAACGGATTTTCCCGCAAAGACAAAGGAAAATTCCTTGACGGCGATGTCAAGTTGATGGTGGTCTTTGAGATAAGCGGTCATTTTACGGGTCAGATCCTGGATGAACTGTTTGACCGTCTGGTGATCCATCGGGAAGACCTTCAGGGAAGACACCGCGTTGGACAGGCAGAGAACGACCTCCCTGACTTTTTCAAATTGGCGGGGGGAAACCGGTTCCTGGACGACGGGATCGGGTTGTGACGCTTCAGTCATACGAATAGAATTAATGGAAATCACGGCCGGAGTCAACTCCGGTCTCCATGGTCATGCCCGATCGGCGAGAATGCGTTTTTCGTAGGCCGCGATGTCTGGAATCCAACGATCGCCGGGAGGAACGCCGTGCTTCCGGCAATGACGGTCCCAGACCGCCGCGAAAGGCAGGCTCTTCGATTCCTCCCGAAGGGCCAGCCGGAGAAAATTATCGCCCGCTTGTTCCGCTTCCAGGATCCGGTCCCGGGGGAGAAGGAGCGCGGACAAGACGGCTTTCAGCACCGCGCGGGCTCCCAGGACCCAGGCCCCGATACGGTTCATGGTTCCGTCGAAATAATCCAAGGCCAGATGGACTCTGTCCAGTCCCGGGCCGCCGACGATCTCTTCGGCCAGCGATCGAACCGCGTCGTCGAAGATGACGACATGATCGCTGTCCCAGCGGATGCCCCGGCTGACATGGATCAGCAATTCATGTGTGTATTGAAGGATAGCGGAGATTTTATCGGCGACGGATTCGGTCGGATGAAAATGCCCGAGATCGAGGCAGATCATTTTTCCCGCCGTCAAGGCGTAACCGAGATAAAATTCGTGGGAACCGACGACGAACGATTCGCTGCCGATGCCGAACAGCTTGCTTTCCAGAGCGTCTTTGATCTGGGACAAACTATGTTCCACGGAGAAAATGTCGTCCAGGGCGTTTTTCAGGAGGACGCGGGATTTCCAGCGATCGGCCGGGATGTCGCGGCAGCCGTCGGGTATCCAGAGATTGTGAATGCAGGGGGACTGAAGTTCCCGGCCGATGGAGGCGGCGATTTTCCGGGAACACTTGACGTGCTCGATCCAGAATTTTCGGACGGTCTTGTCGGGATGGCTCAGGGTGAACCCCGATTCGGCGAGAGGATGGGCGAAACAGGTGGCGTTGAAATCGATTTTCAGGTTTTCGTGTTTGGCCCATTCCACCCAGCTTCGAAAATGGGACGGTTCGATCGCGTTGCGTTCGATGGAACGGCCGTTGGTATCGGCATAGATGGCGTGAAGATTCAACCGATGATGTCCCGGAATCAGGGCGTAGGCGGCTTGGAGATCCCGGCGGAGTTCATCGATGGTTCGGGGTTTGCCGGGGAACCCGCCTGAGACATGCAATCCCGAATTTGCCGGCCCGGACGGATCCTGTTCGAATCCCCGGACGTCGTCTCCCTGCCAGCAGTGGATGGAGAGGGCGACCGTATCGAGGATTTTAAGCGCCTTTTCCGTATCGACGCCGAATTCCGCGTAACGGTCCTTGGAAACAAGATAAGCGCGGTCGTCTTTATCACTTGTCATTTTTCAACCCCTACAAAGCAAGCTATCTTATCTCAGAAACACGCTCTTCTGTCAAGCCGGCCGTTTCGGCGACATCGCCGTAATCTCCAGAAAATCGGCGTAGGCGATGCTCCAGGAGGATTTCTCAACGGGTTCATGGAGATTGCAGGCGAAGGAGTTCCGGACGATGGAACGAAGCGTTTCAAGACCGTCGATATGTCCCAAGGCCATGGCTTGGCAGAGAAGATTCCCGATCGCCGCGGCCTCGACGGGACCGGAAACAACGGGAATTCCGGCGGCCGAAGCCGTGAATCGGCCGAGAAGACTGTTTTTCGCGCCCCCGCCGATCATGTGAATTCTTTCGATCGGACGACCGGTGACCCGGGTTATCTGCTCGAGAACGAACCTTGATTTGAAGGCCAGGCTTTCCAGGATGCCGCGAACGGTCGGACCGATGCCTTCTGGAACGCGTTGTTCCGTGCGGCGGCAGAAGGCGGCGATGGCCTGGGGCATGTCCGGAGGATTCATGAACTCAGGGCTGTCCGGATCCACAAAAAAAGGAAAGGGAATCGATGCTTCGGCCAGGCGATCCAGTTCTTCATAGGAAAGGGCGTTCTCTCCGCCCCAGCTTTCCCGGCACTTCTGGAGCAACCATAGCCCTGTCACATTTTTCAGGAACCGGATTTTTCCTCCGAGGCCCGCTTCATTCGTGAAATTTTCTGAAAGAGCTTGAGAAGAAACGACCGGTTCGGGAAGTTCGATGCCGACGAGCGACCATGTTCCCGAGCTGATGTAGGCCCAACCGTCTCCCTCTGCCGGGACGGCGGCGACGGCGGCCGCCGTGTCATGGCCGGCGGTTGCGATGACGGATGCATTCCGCAACCCCGTTTCCGCGGCAATATCCCGGGAGAGCGGACCGAGATCGGTTCCGGACGGGATGATTTCAGGCAGGATTTTCCGTGAATATCCCATGGCCTGGAAAAGTCCGGGAATCCACATTTTTGTCCGGGGATCGAGCATCTGGGAGGTCGAGGCGATGGTGGGCTCGGTCGCCTTTTTTCCCGTAAAAAGGTAGTTGAAAAGATCGGGCATGAACAACAGGTCGGAGGCCTTTCCCAGGAGGGGAGACCGGGAGCGGACCATGGCGTAGATCTGGAAGAGGCTGTTGAAGGGCAGGAACTGGATGCCTGTTTTTTCATAGAGGATGTCCCTGGGAACCAGCCGGAAATAGTCCTCCATGGCGCCTTCCGTCCTTTTATCCCGGTAACAGAAAGGAAGGCCGAGGAGGCTTCCGTCTTCGGCCAACAGACCGAAATCCACCCCCCATGTGTCAATGCCCAGGCTTGACACGGGAAGGGAGTCGTCCTCAGCACAGACACGCATGGCTCGTTTCATTTCGTCGAAGGTCCGGAAAACATCCCAGTGGATATGCCCCTGTTTTTCAAGGGGCGTGTTGAGAAACCGGTGGATCTCCCGGATTTTGAGGCGCTCCCGGTCCAGGCGGCCGTAGACGGCCCGGCCGCTGCCGGCGCCGAGGTCGAAAGCCAGATATCCGGAACTGCTCATTCGGAAGACCATTATCGGGCAAAGTCCGCCCGTCGGCAACCCGGTCTTTGAAAAAACCGGGGTTTTGACTTATGATGGCCGGGGAGATGCGAGCATGACCATAAAAGCCGACACATTGAGCTTCGCCACTCGCGGAAACGGCGATATGAAGGATATCACCGGTCTTGTGCAGGAGAGCCTCGAGCGGTCCGGATTGAAAGACGGCATCGTCGTTGTTTTCGCCACGGGATCGACCGCGGCCGTGACCACCATCGAGTATGAGCCGGGTCTGGAGTCTGATTTCGCCCGGCTGATGGAACGGCTCGCTCCGGCCGGCGCCTCATACGAACACGACAAAAGATGGGGGGACGGCAACGGGTTTTCCCATGTCCGGGCTTCTCTGGTGGGACCGTCGTTGACCGTGCCTTTCACCGGCGGGCGGCTCCGTCTTGGAACGTGGCAGCAGATCGTCTGTGTCGATTTCGACAACCGGTCCCGCACGCGGACCGTGGCCCTGCAATTCATGGGGGAATAAGCGGGAGACGAAAGGCGGAAACGGAGCAGGAGACATGAAGGCCGAAGACAAACTGAATTGGCTCCGGAACCGGCGTTCGGGACGCAATCGGTCCCAGGTCATTGAGGAAACCTGGAAAAAAATCGGGCGGGATGAAGATCTGTCCGTCAAGGAAAAGCTCGAACGGCTTGTCACCCTGACCCGAAAAGACGGAGGAAAAGCCGTCCGGCCCCGCGAGTCGGCGCCTTTGGCGGCCGGACGCGAGCCTCTTCGGGTCATCGAGAATCCCTATCGTCTGGAAACCAGCTACGGAAAAATCCCCCTGGCTTTGAGCCTCCAGGTCCCCGGTGAGATTCTGAGTTTCCTCAGCCGAGATCCGGAATTCGGCGGGTTGGATCTTTCGACATCCGTCATGATCGACCTGGAAACGACCGGCCTTTCCGGAGGAACGGGCACGGTTCCCTTTCTTGTCGGGCTGGGATATTTTCGTGACGGGGGGTTCAAGGTCCGTCAATATTTCCTTGGAGACATTGGCGAGGAAGGCCGGATGATCAGGGAACTCGGCGAATTCTTCGGCGACATGGGCTTCCGTTCCGTCGTGAGTTATAACGGCAAGGCCTTCGATCTTCCGATCCTGGAAACCCGTTTCGCGCTTCAGAGAACGTCCTGCCGTCTCAACGGGCTGCCTCATCTCGACTTTCTCATTTCGGCCCGCCAGCTCTGGAAACATAAGTATGAAAACTGCCGCCTCTGTCACCTGGCCCGAGAGATCGTTCAGGCCGGCCGGGATGAAGACATCCCCTCGGCGGAAATCCCCGGGCGATATTTTCAGTATTTGAGAACGGGCGACTCTTCCCTGATTGAGCCCATCATTTATCACAACGAGGAGGACATTCTCTCGCTTCTGGGCCTTCTTGTCGCCGGGGCGGTTCTGGTGTCTCGGGCGGGGGAGGACGGCGCGGAGGACGCCGACGCCATGGATGTTTTCGGCGTGGCCCGGATGCTCGGCAGGGCGGGCGAAAAAGGACGTTCGGCCCAACTTTTGGAAAAAGCTCTGGCCGGACGGCTGTCTCCGGATGTCTCGCTTCTGGCCCGGAAATATCTCTCGAATCATTTCAAGAAAATGCGGTCTTGGGACAAGGCCCTGCCGCTCTGGCAGGAAGCGGTTGCGGCCGATGATATCTCCGGATTCCGGGAGCTGTCCATGCATTTCGAGCACCGGGAAAAGAATTACGAAGACGCTCTCCGCATCGCGGAGGAGGGGTGGGCCCTGGCCATCGAGAAGGGCTCCGAAGCCTGGCGCAGGGACTTTGAGCGGCGGGTCGCCCGCATCCGCGGCAAGATGAAAAAAGCCGGAAAACCGGGCCGTTGAAAATTGTTCGGGGATAAGCTATATTAAGCCTGAATTCGGCGGGCTTTTCCGCCGGGCGCGCCCGTAGCTCAGTTGGATAGAGCGCCTGACTACGAATCAGAAGGTCGCACGTTCAAGTCGTGCCGGGCGCGCCACCCATATTCCCCAAGAAAATCAGCGACTTAGGGCTGGTCTCTGTCTATTCCCACTTTCAACCGGAATCCCTAGATTTCCGCATAATTCAACCTAATAGTGGACATTTTAGTGGACAGTTGGAAAGTGAGCTTGACAGGCTAGCATCTCCGGCTTACGTTGTCATCGATAGATAAACCCGGGTCTAGGGTAGCTCCCGAAAAGCGGAATCCCTACCGCCTGGCCCGGATCTTTCTTTCAGGGCATCTACACCAGGGAGGTAGATATGAGGACCAAGAAAGCGCCGCCGCCCGACGCAGCCATCCAACGGATCGAAGAATACAAGGCGCGCACAGATCCATATAGCCCATCAGAGCAGCAGGCTGAATTACTGAAGCGCAAAAACGATTTTCTCGAAGAGCTTGAGGGAATCAAGAATAGGTTGGGGGATGGATTTTTCAGCGTGTGTAATGAAGAAGAAATCATCGAGCTTCCTGAAATTAAATTTTTAGATCCACAGCGTGATATGAGTATTTACAAGCCTAGCCTCAAGGTTGCAGAAAAAGAATCTGCCATATTTTCTCGCTTAAAGAAAGCTTATCCGCCTTTCAACATTATTGATGATTATAATGATAATAGACAGATGAGATGTAATATCCGGCGCAATTATGATGGGCGATGTAAAAAGAATGAGTGTGATGTCTGTATGATTGAAAGGGATTCATATTTTTTTTCGGAGCCCGACCTTAATACTGTTCTTGTTCCCGATGATGTAGATTGCGAGGCTGAAGAAATTTTATTGCAGATGCACATCTTTGTATACAAAAGATATGAAAAAAAATGGACTGAGTTCTGCCGAAAATGGCACTTACAACCGTCATGGAATGGGAAACTAGATAATTTTAAAAAACATCTTGATCCTCCGGTGAAATTGATTCAGGATCGAATCGGCTTTCGATTACTCCGTGACCCTGCTTTCCCGATCTATATCTGCATCGGACCATGGACTAGGAAGAACGACATCGCCAAGGTTTGGGATGAAGTCGAAGAAATGCAGAAGAACATCTACGAAAAGCAGCCTGAGAAATTCAAGACCTTTGCTCGAGATTTGTGCTGGTATGATCTCAAGGCCGCTGGATTGAGTCCGGGGAAGATCGCCAAGATATGGGAAGAACTCTTTCCAGAAATGATTGACGAGCTTTCAAGAAAGCCGAATAATCCCCCCGAATTTTTTGAAGCTGATCGAGAAGCATATTTAGCTGGCGATCATTCGCCATTCAAAGATCTGATTAAAAAATCCATTCGGAACATTGACAGAAAAATCAAAGCTCTCGGTGCCCGTCGGCAACCCTTGAAACCCACCTAAAAAAGGGGGAAATTAAACGCCTCCTTGGTTTTCCCTAGGGAAAACACATCTCAGCTTTACTTTCATCATTACAGACAATTCTTTTCTATCCTATCCTGTCTTCAGAGCATCAGAAAAATTAATAATGTCCTGAGGTAAAAATGAGAAAGAAAAATCGGTTGCGGGAAGCAAGATTATTTGCGAGTAAAACTCAATGTCGGTTACGGCCTGAGGCTGGCATCCATTACAGTTCAATCAGCCGCATTGAGTGTGGATATCAGCGGCCTTCAAAAGAGCAATCTGAGCGCTTGGCGCACGCGCTGGAGGTAGAAGAGTATTGGCTTATCCCAAGTATGCAGGACGACCTATGAACGAAAGGGAAAATTAAGGAGGTGATCATGGGCATTGAAAGAAGATGGCTCACGGCATCGGAGGCGGCCTCATATCTCAACCTCAACAAGAAGAGCATATACAGGTCTTGCCATCAACGGAAGCTACCCCACGCTAAGGTTGCCGGCATAGGCCTACGGATCGACAAGCGGGCGCTCGATGCACTTCTTGAGCGCGAGAGCATCGGGCCAAGGGAGTATGGACAGCGTCTCGAGGGGAAATAGGTCATCCGATGAATACCGACCTCGAGCTTGCTGTACTTGGCGCCCTGGTGATTCAACCGACACTCATTGAAAGCTGCGATCTCACGGATTCCGATTTTCCGGCTGGCCGCCTCCGCTCAACCTTCCAGGCGATCAGCGAGCTGTGGGAAGAAGGTCGACCCAAGGAAATCGACCCGCTTCTACTCGCCCGAAGGCTAGGGGGGAAGGATGGAGATTCCTCATTCGTTTCGAGTCTTTACAGTGGACAGATCAAGCTCGATGCCGGAGATTTCTGCCGGCGCGTGTTTGACATGCGGAAACACCAAATCACGCTCAGGATCTTCATGGAGATCAATGATCAGGCAAAGAGTGGGGTGCTTGATATTAATGAGATCTTGCCGGATCTTGATAAATACGACGCCATCCAACACGGCCACGTGCTAGATCCTTCCGATGTTCTCATTCCAGGATCCACCCTTCAGTCAATCGAAACAAAGGTTGAATGGACGGCCGAGAAGTTGATTCCACGAAGGGCACTGACGCTGCTCCATGGTCCCGGCGGCCTGGGGAAAACATGGCTTGCTTTGTGTCTTGCCAAGGCCGTCTCCGGGGGTGTTCCGTTTCTCGGCCTCACCACCATGCAGCGCCGGGTTATCTATGTCGACTTCGAGAATCCCTGGCCGCAACTCATTGAGCGCGTTAAGAAGCTCAACATCCGGGATGTGCTATTCTGGCATCTCAGTTTCAACCCACGGCCGCCTAAGCTCGACTCGCGAGATTGGGAGCTCTACAAGAAGCTCCCAGCGGAAAGCCTTCTCATCTTCGACACAACACGGGCAGCGCACGACGGCGACGAGAACAGCTCTCAAGATGTGAGCCTGTTTATGGGGCGCCTCAAGGAGATCCGGGAGCTTGATAACGACGTACTCCTGCTTCACCACACCACCAAACTAAACGAGCGAGCCTCCAAGGGCAGCACGGCCTGGAGTGACCTGGCCGATCACGTTCTCAGCTTCTACAAAGTCAAGAAGTGCACCCTCGAGGAGATTGAGGATGGCTGCTTTGACCCGCACGCGCTCCTGAGCCTAGGCACCGGCAAGAAGACGCGGTACGAGCCTTTCCGCATGTTCCTGACACTCGACCCCGACGCGGGCGGCTTCACCATCGCGGAAGATCCCAACGTTTCAGCCATCGACGCCATCGCCAAATTTATTGCCGGGGATGGCGCCGGCAAGAATCAGAGCGAGATCATAGAATGGGCCAAGGCCACCGGCATCGGGCCGAAGATGCGCGGATCATTCATCACGCTTCTCAATCGCGGCGAAGGGAAGTGGTGGCGATCACACAAAGGATTTAAGGGAGCACGATTTTATGAGCCGATCAGTTGACCGTGATCCTGTACCTGTTCTCTCTTATAGAGAGAGAGAACAGAACAGGTTACATCACCGTTGTTCTAGAACAGATAGAACAACTCAAGAATAGCAAAAACAGGTCAAGGTTTTCCCCAGGTGGACCTGTTCTAGGGGCTTAGAACAGGATAGCCGAAAAGGCACCTTTTTAGGGGTGCTGAAGGGGTCGACCTATTCTAGACGTTTAGAACAGCTCAGGGCCGGAAAAGTACTCACAGATTTCGACCCACAGGGGCCCGAGATGCTGTCCAATTCCTGCCCCGGCCTTTTGATTGGGAGTCAGATGCTCTATATGGGGAAAACCGTTCCGGCCAGTGGCGAAATGTCCACTAAAATATCCAACTTTACTTCTGGCAGAAAGCGGTCATTGTTCAGACACAATGTAATGTGTTCCAGAAGGTCAAAGGAAAATGAGTAAACCAATATGTGCGCGGTGTACGGAGCGCTGTAAACAGCCACCCTGGGCGATAGTGATCCGCTGCCCCTCATTCCGGGCCCTGATGCACGAGAGCAGCGCTGGGAGCGCCCAGGACGGCAAAACGGACGAGGGTGGCACAATGGGCATTAGGAAGCTTATGTTGGCCGGCAGAAGCAGTAATTCAGGAAAGCGACTTGATGGATTGAGCGGAATCCTTAGCAATGATAAAAAGTGATTGGCGACAAGAGTTTAAGCCATGCCCGGGAGATCGTTTTCAACATACCGGGCGATTATTTCATCGCAAATCGCAAGCGCTGTATTCATTTCGATTTCTTCGCATGCCATGATGACGTCCAGGGCGACTCTTAAGCCCCGGCTTTCCTTAATCGCGGCCCTTCGCCTTTCTGGATCAATAGCGTGACGGGTGCTCATTAGCTTCTTGCCTTCTTATCCCGATCTCCGATGACTGCTTTCATCCTCGCTTTGCCTTGGGCGATATCCCGCGGTTGCTCTCTGAGTAGGAATTATTATTGCAATAGTGGGGGATTATGACAAGCGGAATCCGTGAAAGATCCGCAAGAGAAATAGAATCGTATCCTTTCACTGTCTGACTTGATTAGACCTGGTCCGCCATGTCGTCGGCATCAGGCCTTGTTCCGCGAAACTGTAATAGCCATTTTTCCCCAGGATGATATGATCGAGGAAATCAAGGCCCAGGACTTGGGCGCCATCGTAGACCGTCCTTGTAATCTCGGAGTCGGCCGGACTTGGTCCGGGATCTCCGCTCGGGTGATTGTGAACACAGATAAACCGATCTGCTCCCCGATGCAGCAGGGACCGGAAAACCTCCCGGAGAAACACGCTGGCGCTGCTTGAGTCGCCGATTGTGTGGGCTTCAATGTCAAGGATATCGTTCTTGCTGTTCAAATGAACGATAAGGAATAATTCCCTCCCGGCCCGGACAATCGGCTTGAGTACGGCCGCGACATCCTCCGCTTTGGTCATTCTCGGATAAATGACCGAAGGGGTCGGCGCTTCATTAATGCGGATTGAAAGAGAAATACCGCCGCTCATTCGATCCCTCTTTCTGCTTTTTCGATCGCCCGGCCGGCCTGCGCTTTCACAGCTGCCGGAATGAAGGCCTCGCCCTTTTCAACGGCCTCAAACCCGACTTTCGCCATTATTCTATGAGCCTCCTATAACTTAAGCAAAATCAGGAACATACGCAGACGCCAGCGTAGCACCTAACTCTAAGTTGTGGCATATTGATACTAACAACAATATATTGTGG